>CALLBO010000071.1 GCA_937998875.1 uncultured Granulosicoccaceae bacterium | reverse complement strand
CTGGCCAACTACGCGCGGCTTGTCGGTGAACCCTACTGGGCTGAACAGTTCTGGAATGCATTCAAAAACAACGTACTGTTGTTCGTAATGCATATGCTGATTCAAAACCCGATTGCACTGGCACTCGCAGCGCTGTTGAGTATTCCAACATTGAAGGGGGCTGCGACCTATCGCACAATATTCTTTCTCCCCACGTTACTTTCAGTAGTCGTAGTTGGTTTTATCTGGCAATTGATACTGTCTCCGCTCTGGGGTGTCACCCCTGCGTTTATGAACTGGCTGGGGCTCGGTAGTTTCTTTAAACCCTGGCTCGGGCTTGAAAGCTCGGCGCTGATAACAGTGACATTGATTTCTATCTGGCAGTACGTAGGTATCCCTCTAATGCTGTTTTATGCGGCATTATTGAATGTACCGGAGGAAACTATAGAAGCTGCTCGCATTGATGGTCTGAACGGCTGGTGGATTTTCTGGAAGGTAAAACTGCCATTGATTCTACCGACTTTGGGGTTGGTAGGGATTCTTACGTATATAGGTAACTTCACAGCAAGTTTTGATCTTATTTACTCAATACAAGGCGGGCTGGCAGGGCCGAACTTTTCAACTGACGTTATGGGTACGTTTTTGTTCCGGACTTTCTTTGGTTTTCAGGCGCAACTCGGTGATGTGCATATGGGGGCAACGGTAGCCTCGGCATTGTTTTTTATTATTCTCATAGGAGTTTCGTTATATCTGTTTGGCGTGCAGCGTCGGTTGCAGAGGTACGATAGCTGATGCTTGTGCGGGAACGCATAACCAGTACCGGTATTCACGCAGTGCTTATTGCGTATTCGTTACTGGCGTTGTTCCCGTTGGCACTTATTGTGATCAACAGTCTCAAGTCAAAAAAGGCGATATTCAGAGACCCTGTGGGGTTGCCGGTGGGTGAGGCTTTTTCGTGGAAAGGTTATGCGAGTGTGCTGACTAACAGCGACTTTCCGCTGTACTTTGGTAACAGTCTTATTGTTACTTGCGTGTCTTTGTTTCTTATTTTGTTGTTTGGTGCAATGGCATCGCATGCCTTATCCGAATATCGGTTTCCCGGAGATACATTTCTCGGACTTTATCTGATATTGGGAATTATGGTGCCGATCCGGTTGGGCACGGTAGCGCTGCTCCAACTTGTCGTTGATCTGAATCTTGCCAATACGCTAACCGCGTTGATACTTGTCTACACCGCCCAGGGTCTGCCAATTGCAATTTTTATCTTTACCGAGTTTCTAAAGTCAGTCTCGCGAGAGATTAAAGACAGCGCACGAATTGACGGACTATCTGAGTACCGTATATTTTTTGAGGTAGTGGTGCCGTTGGTGCGACCAGTAATTGCGACGGTCGCAGTATTTTCCATGATCCCGATCTGGAATGACTTGTGGTTTCCGTTAATTCTGTCACCGGGTGAGGAAACCCGTACTGTAACCTTAGGAGTACAGCAGTTTATTGGTCAGTACACAGTTAACTGGGGGGCTGTGCTTGCATCATTGTCTGTGGCAATTTTACCAGTGCTGATTATGTATGTGATTTTTTCGAAACAACTTATCCGGGGTATTACCTCAGGCGCTGTTAAAGGTTAAGTGGAAGATATGGCGACTCTTGAACTTAGCGGGATTAAGAAATCATTTGGCGCAGTGGAAGTGATCCATGGGTTGGACCTGCAGGTCAAAGACGGAGAGTTGATTGTATTTGTGGGTCCAAGTGGGTGTGGAAAATCGACGATGTTGCGCATGATCGCCGGCCTGGAAAAAGTCACGGAGGGTGTAATTTCCATCGGTGGCAAACGTGTTGATCATCTGCCTCCGGCGCTCCGCGGTATTGCGATGGTTTTTCAATCTTATGCCTTGTATCCACACAAGAATGTGCGTGGCAATCTGGGTTTCGCATTGAAACATGCCGGTGTACCGCAGAGCGAAATAGATGAGCGGGTAAATACGGCGGCAGAAATTCTGGAGCTTGCCCCGTTGATGGATCGAAAACCGAGAGAGCTATCCGGTGGTCAGCGCCAGAGAGTCGCTATCGGTCGTGCTATCGTGCGTGAGCCGGATGTCTTTTTGTTTGATGAGCCGCTTTCGAATCTTGATGCCGCGCTCAGAGTGCACATGCGTGTCGAGATTCTAAAACTACATCAGCGTCTCGGCAGCACTATGGTGTATGTCACCCACGATCAGGTAGAGGCGATGACGCTGGCAGATCGCATTGTGGTTTTTCGCGATGGGCAGGTAGAGCAGGTGGGTACACCACTGGAGCTCTACCGCAATCCGGTAAACACTTTTGTAGCGGGCTTCATTGGATCCCCGGCTATGAACTTTCTGCGTGCCGATACTGACGGCAACAGTGTTCGAATTGGTGGTGCACACCTGTGTGAACTGAATTCGTCTGCAGGAGAACTGCAGCTGGGCATCCGTCCGGAGCACCTGACACTCAACGAGGATGGCGCATTAAAGGGAGTGGTCAGTGTCTTTGAGCATCTTGGTGGTGAATCGTTTGTGCACGTTGAGTTGCCGGATAAACAAACCCTGGTTGCTAAACTCGACGGTGAGTTAAGTTTTGCACCTGGTGAGCAATGTACACTGGCGATTAAACCTTCGCAGTGTCATGTGTTTGATATGCAGGGACGGAAGATCGTTCCCAATACGCATGCAATGGTCTGACATCGTATGGAAGTCATCACGCTGCAAGATGATGGGCAAGCCGTTTCGCTTGTGGCGCGTCTGTTGGGGGACAGGGTAAGAAGCAAACCGGATATTGTGCTAGGTCTCGCTACTGGTAGAACTATGGAGCGTGTGTATCGGGAACTTAGCCGCAGCGATGTGTGTTTCTCCAGCTGTCGAACCTTCAATCTGGATGAATATATTGGCCTTGACGCTAGTGATCGCAACTCCTATCGGCACTACATGCAGCATCATTTTTTTTCACAGGTGGATATTGATCCGGCTAATACCGCAGTGCCGGATGGCAATGCGAATGACTTGAAGAAAGCTGCAGAGAATTATGAGTTGCTGATTGAAAACGCGGGTGGGATCGATACTCAGTTGCTTGGCATAGGGGTGGCTGGACATATCGGCTTTAACGAACCGTTATCATCTATCATGTCACGGACTCGTGATAAATGCCTGACGCCTGTCACTCGGGCCCAGAATGCCGGAATGTTCGGTGGTGATGCAACCCGCGTACCCAAGCGTGCGCTTACTATGGGTGTCGGAACTATTCTCGATGCGCGCGAGTTGATTCTATTGGCAACCGGTAGTGCAAAAGCAGAGATTGTCGCAAAGGCGGTAGAAGGACCAATCACCTCGATGGTAAGCGCTTCTGCCATACAGCTTCATCCCGATTGTAAAGTGATCGTAGATGAGGAAGCGGCGGCTAAACTCAAAGGTCGTGAATACTACGATTATGTGTTCAACAACGAACCGGTATGGGAAAAGTACAGACGGTAGTGTGGGTGTCTGACCCGGTCTTGTTTGTGATTCGGGTATTGTTGACATTAGCTTTTAGTGGTCATGTCACGGTACGGGATACCTGGGTAAATTGCAGCGATGACTGACAAGCTGCTATATCGAATCGGAGGGTAATTTGATATTGTTAGCGTTCGTATCCGAGTAGTATTAGTTATGCCATCACTTGAATTTCCCAACGAGTTTTATATCGGTCGTCGCGTCAATCCGGAGAATAGCGAAACTACCGATGAGCCACAAACCTATGACCCGGACGACCTGACGACACATGCAGTTGTTGTTGGTATGACCGGTTCTGGTAAAACGGGCCTGTGTCTGGACATCATGGAGGAGGCTGCGCTGAACAATCTACCAGCGATCCTGATCGATCCGAAAGGCGACATCACTAATCTGCTGTTGCACTTTCCGGAATTGTTACCAGAAGACTTTAAGCCCTGGATTAATGCTGGTGATGCGCGTCGCGACGGTAAGACTGTGGAACAGGCAGCGACAGACACTGCTGCTGCCTGGAAGGAGGGTTTAAAAAGCTGGGGTATTGAGTCTGACCGAATACAGATGCTTAAAGACTCAGTAGATCGTGCTATCTACACACCAGGCTCAACTTCTGGCAAGCCGATAAGCATCCTGGCATCTCTGAAAGCCCCTGACGTCGATTGGCAGGAGCAACAGGAGGTTCTATTGGAGCAGATTGAAGGTACGGTAACTGCGATACTTGGGTTAATAGGGTTGGATAATATTGATCCGATCAGTGACCCCGAGCATATCCTGCTATCTAAAATAATTGCAGATTCGTGGGCAGCTGGTAAAGATGTAGATATGGGTGAACTGATCATGCAGACACAGAACCCGCCGTTTGAGAAGCTCGGTTTTTTCAGCGTGGATCAGTTTTTTCCACAGAAAAAGCGCACTGCGCTGGCTATGAAGTTAAACAGCATTATAGCCGCACCCTCGTTTCAGCCATGGATTGCAGGTGACCCGCTGGATATCCAATCCCTGCTATACACGCAAGATGGCAAACCGAAACACAGCATATTTTACATCGCGCATTTAAGTGAAACTGAGCGCATGTTCATTGTCACGCTTTTGTACTCCGCCATTGAAACCTGGATGCGCTCGCAAGCAGGCACTACGAGCTTACGTGCACTTGTCTATTTTGATGAGATATTCGGCTATCTGCCACCTACTGCGAATCCTCCGTCTAAAAAGCCTATGCTGCGTATGTTTAAACAGGCACGTGCATTTGGTGTCGGGATGGTAGTGGCAACTCAGAACCCGGTTGACATCGACTACAAAGGTTTATCCAATGCCGGTACCTGGCTGGTCGGCAGGTTGCAAACTGAGCGGGATAAAGAACGTTTGCTGGACGGGTTGCAGGGTGCCAGTGACGGTGCTTTTGATAGAAGTGCAACCGACAAGATGTTGTCTGGATTGGGCAAGCGCGTTTTTTTGATCAACAACGTACACGATCGTGGCGGCCCCGGTCTTTTTCAAACACGCTGGGCAATGAATTATATGGCCGGTCCGATGACACGCAAACAGATTGCGAGTCTAAATAGACTAGCTGGTGAGGATACCAGCCTTGATGTAGCCACTGGTAAGGTATCTGTTAAAGAAGTATCAGACTCGACTGTGCAAAGTAAAGCGGGTCAGAAATCGAGAAAACTGAAAGGGCAGAGATCTGCAGTGAAAGAGCCTGCAGGTATATCGTCCGAATCTGATAGTGCCAGCGCGGACTCGAAAAAATCAAAAGTCAATAAAGCCCTGTCCGGTTACACTCGCACCAGGCAATCGGTGGCGAGTGGAATTGACGAATTCTTTATGCCGCAAACGGTCAGTTTCCAACGCGCCTTGCAGCGTGCCCTGAAGCGGGAAAGTACGCCTGCTTCAGCAGATGACACAGAGAAACTCGGGTTGGTTTATAAACCGATTCTATTGATGCAGGTAGACGTGTTATACACAGACAGAAAGGGCAGCTACAGCGAACGCCGACGATATGCTGCAATGATTTCCGATCCGGCTAAGCGAGCATCTCTGGATTTTTCCAGATACACGATTGACTCAATTGATCCGGATGATCTGGATATCAATCCGGAAGAAGATGTATATTTTTCAGAGTTGGATGATATCTACTCAAGCTCACGAAAAATTAAACCTGTCTCGCGCAAGTATATAGATCATATTTATCGAGAGGCTGTGTTGCCATTGTTGTCCAATGCCAACCTCAAAATGACGTCAGATCCCAATGAATCAGAGCAGAGCTTTCTGGCACGCTGTCTTGAAGCGACGGAAGAAAAAGAAGCGGTAGAGATCGACAAGATACAATCCCGGTTCGATAAAAAGCTCGATCGACTGCACACTAAGCTACGTCGAGAGCAGCGAGAGCTTGATGAGGATGAGGATACTCTATCGGCGTTAAAAGTTGAGACAATGGTCAGCTACAGTAAGACACTGGCAGGTTTTGCCAGTGGTTTGTTTGGCCGTCGCCGTCGTTCCACAATAAGTTCCACGTTAACAAAGCGCCGACAAAAGCAGAATGCTGAGGCTGACGTCCGTGAGTCTATTGAAGAAATAGATGCATTGCGTGAGCAACTTGATGAGCTGAAAGCGGAGCATGAGGAAGAAATGATTGAGATTGATCGCAAGTGGCGGGAGATTGCAAGCGAGATAGAGGTTATAAAAGTTTCGCCGTTAAAGAAAAATATCGCGCTTGAGGTTTTCGGTTTAGTTTGGCAGCCTTATTGGATGGCCAGGGTCAATAGTAAAAATAAGTTGTTTCCTGCTTGCTGACAGGTTCGTACCGGCTGGTTTTTGTACGTAGTACCAGGTAGAGCTCGGTTCATTCTGGGCTCTGCCAGCGTTTGGCGTAGCGTCACTGTAGGGGGGATAAGCCTGCGCATCCACCAATATGCGGCACGTAAAAAACGTAATTACGCGGTGCATTTGGCGATTTAGTTCGTGGTAATTATTTAGCGTTTGTTGCGGTGGTTTGGTGGATGCGCTGTCGCTTATCCCCTCTACGGGAAAATTGCATCATAACTACGTGAGTTCTGGCAAACGGTTGGGTATGGTTTTCGTTAGCTGTAACATTGATTATAGAACTACTTTAATTTCTGTTTTATGCGAATGAAACCAATTCCAGTTCTTGAATATGCGCCTTGTCTGACAGAATATTCAGCGCTTCTTCTGAGCTGACATTAGCTAACAGATCAATTGCAGAAAGGTTGGGAATAAATGCTTTGTCAGTTTTTTTTCCTGGAGAAAACTGTTTGTATTCTTCGCACTGCCACTGCTGCTCACTAACTGTTACGTGTGCTTGAGTGAAGCTGTCCATTTCAAAATAACTGTCAATAGCCGTACCGCCTGCCACATAGTTATCACACTCGGAAGTTTTGCATAATTGTAAAATACGGTCAGTGGCACTCTGATCTTCAGTGCGTTTTGTTAGTAGTTCACTCGCCAATGCTATCTGTTTTAAGGTAACACGTTTATCGTTTTGGAGAGTCTTGTTGATTGTGCTGATATTTGTTTGCGTAGTGTAGGGTATGCCGAGAATATTGCAGAGCCCCCAGAGTGTGGTTTTGATGTTCAATTCGCTGATTGTTGACGGCCGGGAATTCAGCAGGTCTGACAAGCCGTCACGAATTTCCAAATAATGGTCAGCCTTTCTATAGCATTCATCAAGAATATTTAGAAATTTTTTGGTCCAGTCCGGTTCGTACGACACCTCAGTTTGATTTATAGGGAGCTGTGATTTCCCTTTTGTCTGGGAATTCATGATTCGCGTGCCCTGTTGACCGAAAATTGGCGTATGCATTTGGTAAGAGGGCTGGCGTGATCCATCCGGATATTTGTGGTTTTTGACAAACTGCACGTCATCACGGAACACAAATACATCAGCGTTGAGCATTCTGGCGTAGTAGTGCAGGCGCGGCAAAAACTGAGGTTGTATATCGCTAAGTGTCTTCAATGCGTACCGTCTTGTAAGATTAAATAACCTGCGCTACCAGGTGTCCACCTTCGGCTTGTGTTTTTTCAACTGGTGAGTGAAGCAGTTTTTTTGCTTCACTCGGACCTATATTCATCAGTGCATCGATTACTGAAAGACCCGGTACAAATGCCGGGCTGTTCACTTGTGTGTATGGCGGTACGGTGTAATTTTCTACCAACAGCTTGATATTCTGTATGTTAAATGCATCGTTATCCTGATACGTAGCTGTAGCATTTCTACCTGCGTAGTAGGCTGATCCACCAACAGATTTAACCAGGTCAATTAACCGTTGCGTACTTGTTGTTGTAACTCCAAGCTCGCTCGAGCGGATAATCTTCGTACTCAAATCTAGCATTTTGCACAGTGATCGAATAGCTTTTTCGTTGTATTGGACAAGGCTATCTGTGTTTTGTTCAACCAGGTCTTTAATGGTTGGAAAAATCTCATCAAAGTAGGCTGCCTTACTGTAGTCATGATGCAATTTTTTAATTGCTTTTCGTTGCCACGATCGGTCGCTGTGTAACTGCATGTCCATGATTCGTGAGGTCTTTGGAATACTTCGGTCAAGCGGGCAGGTAAGCCAGTATTCTTTGCCCTGTTGTGAAAGTCTGACCCGGTTCTGCCAACTGCCGGCACCTGTGCGCTCATACTGGACGTCGTCAAGCAGAATGAACTGATCAACAGCTGCAATTTTGTGAAAAAACGGCAGCCATGGAAAAAAGTTAACCTGGTGTATTGCTACAGTCTTCATGCTTTATCCCGTGCCTATGTGATTATCAGATTGCTGTCAATTGGGTTGTCCGGGAGGATCAATTATCTGCCACGTCAACGGATCTTCACCACCAATTCGCCAAAACGCAAAATTTCCAATGCCGTTGCTGCGACTCAATCTAACTTTGCTCTCTGTAGTTGACGCGTTTTCAAAATACACAATAAATCTATCGCCATCGTTGTCTGCAAAACTCAGGCGATTGGCGCCGATTTCGTCCAGATTCTCCTCTACTCCGTTGTGATCGTTTTTAAATTTTTGTACACCCTGGTAGTTAAAATCTCCACTAATACCCATGAATCTATCTTGCTCATCTACGCTCCACACTTCGCCATAGAGGGGTATTCCCATAACGAACTTCTCTTTATCAATTGTGAGTGAATCAAGATAGCCAATAATACGATTTAGCCACTGGTTACTTGCTATTGGGCCTGGCGCACTACCGGGATAGTGTTCACCGTAGGCCATTATATGAAGTTGGCTTGCGTAGTCGGCTAGCTTCGTCCAATCCTGTGCATGAGACCCATTGTCTTCTGCCGGGCTGAATTCAGTGGTTTTTGGGTGCAATGCCAGTGCAAGGTCTTTTCCTGCGTCTTTCAGAGAACCACTTAATTGCGCTACAAAGTCAGTGTAGAGTGCGCGATCTTCGCGTCGAAGGTTCTCATAGTCGATATTGATGCCGTCAAAATTGTTGTCAACAGCCAGCCGCACCAGATCATCTATGTGTTTATTTCTAGCGGTATCGCTTTGCATCATGTTTCTAACCCGATCTCTTTTCCAGCCACCATTCGGGTCATCCGGGTTGAGGTCAGGTAAGTTGGCTATAATCGCGTAGGCTTTATCGTTGTTGTTATGAACCTGGGCGATATGATTTACGTTTGCATCAGCATAGCGGTACTTTTTTATATCGCCGTTATCATCAAGGTAGTACCAGAAGAACGACACATGAGTGATCTTGTCATGATTCTGCTGATAGGAACTCATGGCACGCGGCTGATCCCAGTATGGAACCCATACCAGTACGACCGGATCTGATGAATTGGAAGATGCGTCCAGTGGGTCTGCAGCCTCCACGGGATTTTGGGCGTTGCTGACCGGATCTGGCGCATCTGCCATTTCTACTGAGCTTGCGGAGTCTGCCGAGTCCACGGAGTCTGCTGAGTCCGCGATATCGGTGCCGCTGTCATGGTGGGCGACACTGCCACCGGCACAACCTCCGAACAGTAAAATCGTGAAAATAACGAAAGTCGGTTTTATTGCTGCTGTATTTTTGGGTACTTGGCTCAATTACTTTTCCTTACACGATCAATCGTTTAATTTTAAATGCTTCGGCGTATTTTGATTGTGTTTGCAGGCCGCGGTAAAGTGCCTGAGCTGTAACACCTTCCACTGAGAGAGGGGAATTGTCAGATTTCAACTGAGAAGAATAAAATTTCAGTGCCTCTATCTTACTGGTAAAGTCTTCATCCGATAGCTCTACATACAGAGTTGCGCGTTCGGGAGCGTCACTGTGTCCCCAGTTGGAGTAGGGTAGCTCATAGGTTAATACGATTGGCTGGTATGCTTTAAATTTATTGTCAGCTGGTCTGGTTGCAGTAATTACTGCTGAGTAAAGTGCGCGATGATCCTGATTGTAGTCGTCACAATCTGTGGTAATTAAAATATCCGGCTTGAGGTTTTGCAGGGAAACTTTTGAGTCTCTTTCAATTAGGGAGATTAGGTCGGAGTTCGGTAATCCGTCAAGGCGTAGATGATATTCATTGCCAGGCAGTGCGAGTTCGTAGTCAGCAAACTGATAAAATTCAGCTACCTTTTCAATTTCCTTAAGCCTTTCTTCCGGGCCAGATGAACCTGATGCAGAAAAATCCCGTGTGACTCCGACGGTGACATACAACACGTAAATCTCGCAGTTCAGTCGATTCATCTTGGCGATTATTCCGCCACACCCGAACACTTCATCATCAGGGTGCGGTGCAATAATTAAAACCTTCTTATTTTCGAGCATAGTGCATTCCTTTGTAGGTGTGTATTTAATGAGCAATCGAGCGTGACGGGCTGGTCCAGCGTCCGTTTGACTTTACAAAAAACACCATTGGCAGAGTTAGTAGAAAATAGAGTGAGTCAACCCACCTTAATACGAAGAAAAAGATTCCATGCCAAAGCAGAGCAGGATTTTTAGTGATCCAGGCAATGATTGCTGTGCTTGCCCAGTCGAGCATTAGCAGAATCAATACACCTTGAAAGAATAGTTGCGTAGTCCCTGTGGTCAGCTGAGGAAGCATCGAGGTGCCAGGCAAGTGAGGCACTATTGTTAATAATCCAATTATTGGCAGCGCTATGAATCCAAGACTGATAACAAGTGATTCGAGAATGAATAGCGACAGAGCCAGAGAAAATTGGCTTTTCCAGAACCCGTGACGTACAACGGTTTGCCAGAAACCCAGATGCCAGCGCTTTATCTGACTGGTGTAATCCTTAAACGAGTGAGGTTCATGACAGCGTGCTACTGCGCGCGGACTATAGGCAATGCGGCCGAGCTTTTTTTTGTGTAGCTCGAACGTCATATTGAAATCCTCGATCACGAGACCCGGTGCGGTAATGTCAATTTTCGGAATCACCCGGGTGCGGTAGATACTCGAAAAACCGGGGATGATGAAACTCACATTGAGGCGAGAAGTAGTCTGTCCGTAGCGCAAAAATGCTTGTGTCAAAAGATACAGCTTGATTCTGTAAGTTACGTAAAAAGAACTTCGCGAGAATGCTTTTTTAGCATCCCATTTGGGTATTGCATGTCCCGCTACTACGGAGACCTCGGGATCATCGAATTTTGGTAACGCGTACTTCAGGTAGTCGCAATCGATTTCTGTATCAGCGTCCAGGATCAACAGGAATTGATAGTCGTAACACAATCTAAAATATTTGATTGCAGCATCGAGTGCCTTCGCTTTACCTGCGTTGACTTTTAGATCGAGTTGATTAATGCCAAGTGTTTTAAGTATATCGCTGGTATTGTCGGAGGAGCAGTCATTTACTACAAATACATTTTCAGATCCGACAAGCTGGATCGCGGATTTGACGGTGGGTTCGATACCAACGCCTTCATTGTATGCTGGTATCAGAATAGCAACTTGATGACGCATTAAAAGGTAATTTGGAACAGTGTTTAATGTGAATTGGAGTGTCCTGGAATCATTTGCTTTGAATATCTCGCGGGAAGTGACTGCCATTAAAGCTCCCGGTATTAACAGCGAGAGCGCGACTAGAATCAGTGCGTATGCAGGCAATGCTGCAGCGTTTTCATTGTAGTTGGAAAATCCTGCGGTCCAGAGTGTAGCCGAAATCGTCGCTACGACAACGAGTGTAAACAGCACAGTCAGATCTCTCTGGCTGTTGGTGTCAGAGGAATATCCCTGCAGGTTAGTTTTTTTCCCCAATTGTTTATTGGTTGGAAGTCGCTGCGCAGGTAAGGAATTTTCGATAGATTTAGTGACTAAAAGTAACGCGTGGCTTGAGAAACTATAACTTGCAGAGCGATTGTAAGTTCGGATTGCCTGAGATAATCCGACGGTTGCTAAATGTCTCAAGTCTTTTTTTAGTAAACCCGTGTCTGCGTACGCGTTGACTGCATATTGAATCAGATGTTGATTGGCATCCATAAGTTCATGCCTGGCTAAGATATCTCCTGATTGAGCATACAAAATTAAAGAGTCCTGGACTTCCTTTATAACCGGGTTAGCCCCTTTCAGTCGTGTCAGTTCAACTGCGAGTTGCTGTAGGTTGTGCTGAGATATGTTTGGCTCGGTATGATCTTGTAATCGCACCCCCTGGATTTCTATTGGATTTTCCCGTTCGGCGTTTACTGAATTTACTGTTACAACAGTCCGCCAGCAAAGAAAGCCAGCAATGCAGATAACTCCACACAGTATTAGAATACTGGTGTCGGAAACGGTGGAAGCAGGATAGGCCGTTACCAGAAACACCAAAACAGCCAGCGCTAACGGCACCAGTGTTTTGGTATTCCTGCTAACAAGCTCGTGCAGGTACCTCAGGAATCCTATTGTTCCCCAAAATATGAAATTCCAGCTAAATATCAGTGGAATAATAAGTAGAAACTTCATCCAAAGCTAGGCTCACCCTCGGTCTGTGAGCCGTGTAATGCGCCGTTTGACCAAGTGGCTCTACCTTTTGAGAGCGGCTGCTTTTCGTTTACCCTGGCACCAGTAGCAATACCATACTCTCGACACATTTCCGCCAAACCGCTGGCGAGGTCAGTCGTAATCTGCCAGCCCAGTTCCATAACCTTGGAAATATCCGGCTCTCGACCACGGTGATCTTCAATGTAGTGTTCACGATATTCAACCGGAATCTTGCGACCAAGCACACCACCCAGAGCACTAACCAACTGGTTTATAGTGAGTTGCTTGTTACCTCCAACGTTATATGGAGATGCGCAATCTCCTTTAGCCATAACTGTCTCCAGACCAGTCAGCAGATCCGTTATATACAGATGGGTTCGAGTTTGGTTGCCGTCACCGTAGATAACAATGGACTTATCGGCTTTGATGTTTCCAAACGTGTTGGGTATCAGTCGTGTATCTGACTTCGACATGTTGGGGCCATAGGAATTGAAAATACGTACGATTTTCGCTTTTACATTGTATTTTTCGTTGTAAAGTCGTACCAGTGTTTCCCCGAAGCGTTTGCCCTCCTCGTAGCTTGAGCGTGCACCTACCGGGTCAACGTTGCCGTTGTATGACTCGATCTGGGGAAATACGTCAGGGTCACCGTACATTTCTGCACTGCTGGTGTACAGGAATGTCGCGTCGAGCTGCCGTGCTATCCGCAGCACGTTTTCGGTGCCAGTAGAGCAGGTGCGCATCATTTCTTCACCGTAGGTTCTGATGTTTGGAACACCGGTGGGGCAGGCGAAGTGATAAATCTCGTCGTAATGCGCACGTTGCACGCGTAGCAGAGCGGAGGCGTCGTTTATGTCAATTTCATCGAAGTGAAAGTTCGCGCGTCTTTGCAGACGCTGGATGTTGCTTTTAGATCCGGTAATCATATTGTCGATACCGTGCACAATGTGTCCGGCATCGAGTTGTCTGTCTGCCATAGACGACCCTACAAAACCTGCGGCACCGGTGATCAGGATTGTTTTACGCGTTCCAAGTGTACTCATAACTTCCTCCGTGTTTCTGATTTTTGTTTTTGTTTTTGTTTTTATTCTTTGCCCCGGTTGCGAGGCGTTTCGCGCATTTGCAACTCAACAGAACCTATAGGAAGGACGCTTATAAAGAAAATGACAAACTTGTATGATTTTGTTGTGGAGCATTTTCTAGCATTTTTTTACTCACGGAGTTGACCTGGTCAACTTTGCAACGGCTGGTGCTTAAAGAGATGAGAGAGTGCAGGTTACTGGCCGATTGTTTGGTAAAAGATATTTGATTTTGTTTAATCATAGGAAGTATATTATTTTTTAAGTTCATCAAACTTTCTGCAGTTCTAGAAAGGAAATCGCACTTTATGACATTTTCATCACTTTGAAACGGCTTTCGGTGTAAGCGTGGTATTGCACTTCGTTTTCTCTAAAAATTAAAGCAAAACCTGCAAATTTATCGAACAGTGAGCCTGCAGAGCGGACCACTGCTATTCACTGTTTGTTGCGTACACTCATGCCCTGTAGTGCTGACGTACGCTTGATGTGTGTATCTGTCAATCAGTGTACACTCGAAAAATACAATGCTTTTTACAGCAGAAATCTTAATGTCAGGAATTAATAAATGAAGGATGAAGTCAAAAAAAAAATAGACAGCAAGGAAGCGCTTGTCGGGGTAATCGGTCTTGGGTACGTCGGTCTGCCGTTAATTAAAGCCTTTATCGACGGTGGTTTCCGAACTATCGGTTTTGATGTTGACGCCAGTAAAGTCGAAACATTGATGGCGGGTAAGAGCTACATCAAGCATCTGCCAGATGAATGGATTGCCGGCTGTATCTCTGACAACAGTTTTATGCCGACCGCCGATTTGTCGAAAATGGCAGAAGCGGATGCGCTTATTATCTGTGTGCCGACTCCGCTCAACGACAGTCGCGATCCAGATTTGTTTTATGTAGAGGAAACCACCAGATCTATCGCCTCGCATCTTCGACCAGGGCAACTGGTGGTGCTGGAAAGCACCACCTATCCGGGTACTACACGTGATGTAATCCTTCCAATACTCGAAGCAACCGGAAAGCAGGCAGGTACTGATTTCTTTCTCGCCTACAGTCCGGAGCGCGAGGACCCGGGTAATCCGAATTTTTCCGCCAGTGGCATTCCGAAAGTGGTTGGCGGTCTTGATGATGCGAGCCTTGAACTGGCACTGGCTCTTTACTCTCATGCGGTAGTAGATACCGTTTCTGTTTCTAGTTGTGAGGTTGCGGAAGCCTGCAAAATACTGGAGAACACCTATCGTTCAGTGAACATTGCAATGGTCAATGAACTGAAGCCGCTTTTCACCGAAATTGGTATTGATGTCTGGGAAGTTATCGACGCTGCGAAAACAAAACCGTTTGGTTTTCAGGCGTTCTATCCAGGACCCGGGCTCGGCGGGCATTGCATTCCTATTGATCCTTTCTACTTAAGCTGGATTGCACGCAAGCATGAAATTCCTGCCCGCTTTATCGAGCTGGCCGGTGAGATAAACACCAGCATGCCGAACTATGTAATAACTCGTTTATCCGAAGCGTTAAACAAGCAGGCCAAACCGATTCACGGCAGCAAAATCGGTGTACTTGGCGTTGCCTACAAAAAAGATATAGATGATCCGCGTGAAAGCCCGAGTTTTAAACTGATGGAGCTGCTGCTTGAGCGAGGAGCAGACCTGTCCTATAACGATCCGCACATTCCAACCCTACCGAAAATGCGACACTATGACGTCCCGCCAATGGAAAGTAGTGAGCTAACAAAAGACTATCTGCAAACGCTTGACTGTGTGTTGATCGCGACTGATCATTCGGCTTATGACTACGATATGATTGTTCAGAATGCACCGCTGGTTGTAGACACTCGTAACGCTACCAGCGGCGTCACAGAAGGGCGCCACAAGATCTGTAAAGCCTAGCCTGGATTATTCATGAGGATTCGTTGTCCAGAGGAAATCTGGCTAAACAGGTCGGCCAATCGTCTGAGAAACGTGGCCCGCCACGTGCCGAGGAGGATGGGCCGAGATGTGACGCCAGATTTTCTTCTGGCGTCGAATAGACACACTGCTAATTTAAAAAAGGTGCCCAAAAGAGATTTGGAACTGTATACATAGCTTTTCGCCAAATTTTACTTGTCGCCTTATGAATAATCCAGGCTAGGTTTGTAATGGATCCAATCAGAGAGTTGCAAGCTTGCCTTTCTCCGCTTTCCCGGTGGGTGTGCGAGGTATCGCATCGAGTACTGACAGCTGAGCAGGTATCATGTGCTTTGCCATTTTTTCGTGACAATGATTTTGAAGTGTTTTAATAGCTATTGATTTGCCTGGTTTACAAACGACAAACGCTTTGATTTCTTCTTCACCGAGCGGGCTGGGCGCGCCAATGACGGCGCAGTCTTCTATATTAGGGTGAGTGAGGATGCCTTCCTCTACCTCAAAGCCTGATACCATTTCACCTTTAACACGTATGCGCTCTGCCTTACGGCAGATAAAATAGAAAAGTCCGTCAGCATCCACCTTTGCAACATCGCCTGTGTGAAACCACAGATTGCGCCGGCTTTTCAGCGTCTCTTCAGGCATTCCGAAATATTCGTCAGAAATGATTCCGGGTTCTCTCGGTCTTATCAGCATCTCACCGGCGGTACCTGCGGGTACCGGGTTGTCGTTATCATCGACAATAGAAACTTCAAACTCCGGAAGTATCAACCCACCCGGATGATCCCACTGCGGTACAACAACCCAGCCACCATCGGTTGAGCCATAGCCTCCACCCGGAATAAGATGTGTTTTAAATCGTCGGTCAAATTCATCCTTGGGTACCGGCGCCGGTGTTGCCCAGCAGCGTGATAAGCAATGATCTGATTCTTCGGATCTTTTGGGGGCAGCCCAGAGCAGTTGTTGTACTGAGCCAAGCATCATGAGCCAGCTTACTTTGTATCTTTTAACCTCGGGCCAGAAACTTGAAACGCTGAACCCGTCACGTAGTATGACCTGTCCACCTTGCATAATAGTCGGTAAAATGTCGTAGTAAGCCGGACCGATATGTGACAGGGGATAAGGAGAGTAGACAACATCATCTCCGGTGACTCTAAATGGTGCAATAAGATTCATCGCGGTTCTAATGGCGTACTTGTGTGATAGTACGCAGCCCTTGGATACACCCGTGGTACCGGAGGTGAACATGATCGAGGCGGTTGACAATTCGTCTGCTTCACCTTCAGAGTCACCAGTCATATGGCTGATATCGTCAGACAGCATTGATTCGAACTCCATTATATTCAAATGGGTAAATAACAACCGGGCCTGGTCAGCACCATCTGTCACTATCAACGTTGTAAGTGATTCGAGCTCACCGATGACCGCTTTTATTGCATTGAAATGTGCGGACGATGTGATCAGAACCGGCGTCTTTGTTACTGAAATTGTCCTCGCCAGAGATACGCCTCGAAAGGTTCGATTGATAGAGACTTCTATCGGACCGAGTTTCTTTAATGCATAAGTACTGGCTAAGTACCACGCGCTATTCTCAAGCATAATGGCAATGTATGCTGGCAGTTTCCCAAGGGTCTCATTTAAGCCATGGGCGATCCGGTTGGTAAGCTGTTCGAACTCAGCGTAAGTCCAGGTTTCATTGGTTGGTGCAATCGTCAGGAAGGGACGGTCCGCATATTCTGTCGCACAGCGGTGTAACAGCTCTCCAAGTGTTCCTGGCTGACGCGCATTGTTATTAGCCATCGCGGAACCAACTATCGTTGCGACAGTGGAGGTGAGAAGATTGAAACTCCGGCATGTCGATTTTCCTGACTGTAGAGTACGAGTTTATTCGTCGCAGTCTAGATAACGATTTTGCAGGATGGAATGTCTAAAAGCGCACTGAATAGTGCGACTGCTGCAGCAAAGTCCCTCGGATCGCGCAGCAGAGAATGTATTGGTACACTGACTTTATTGATTTACCGGGAATGCAAGTTATCAAACAACACCCATTCACTAGCTCTGCAGACACTATTGTGGTTGGCGGTGGATTGGTGGGTGCTTCCATAGCTTCTGGCCTTGCGCGCGTATCGCGCAAAGTAACGGTGCTCGACGGAGACGACACAGACTTTCGCTCCTCGCGAGGCAACTTTGGTCTCGTCTGGGTGCAGGGTAAAGGCGTTAACTCAGCGCCTTACGCTCAATGGACTGGAACTGCAGCGAAGGCCTGGCCCGACTTTGCAGCGGAACTCCTCGATACCACCGGGGTCGATGTGCAGTTGCAACAGACCGGGGGAATTGACTACTGCCTGACAGAAGCGGAGTTCCATGCTCAGGCGGTGAAGATGCAACAGGTACACGAATATACCGAAGGTTTGTTTGAATTTCAGCTGCTCGATAACAAAGAGATACGCGCGCTCGTACCGCAGGTTTCTGAAGCAGTATTTGGGGCTTCGTATTCAGAACAGGACGGGCACGTTAATCCGCTGAAGCTATTAAAAGCGCTGCACATAAGTATGCAGATCCTCGGTTGCGAGTATCTGCCGAATCAATCTGTGATTAACATTGAGGCGCAGGCTGGCGGGTTTACGGTTAAAACCAAAAACAATCGGTTTGTTTGTGAAAAGCTGGTTTTGGCCGGTGGACTTGCGAATACAGAACTTGCAAAAAAAGTCGGTATGTCGGTACCGTTGAGGCCAAATCAAGGTCAGTTACTGATTACCGAGCGGGTTGAGCCGTTTTTAAAAATACCCTCCATTCACATTCGACAGACAGATGAAGGCACGCTGCAGATCGGTGATTCACATGCAGATATCGGTTACGATGATTCGACGTCTTTGCAGGTTCTGGCAATGATCTCCCGACGGCTGTTGAAAATATTCCCCCACCTTAGCGGCGCAAACGTTATTCGATCCTGGGCAGCTTTGCGGGTGCTTACTCCCGACGGCTTACCGATTTATGAACGGTCAGAAAAATGGCCAAACGCATATACCGTAAATTGTCATAGCGGAGTCACTCTGGCGGCTCAACATGCCACTGTGCTAAGCCGGTGGATAGCGGATGAAGAGCTCGATAATGTGCAGGGAATAATCAATGAGTTTTCCGCAGGCAGGTTTAGTGATGTTTAAAACCGTATGTGATAATGAAAAGGTAGAGATTTTTGTTGACGAGCAGTGCAGTTCAGTTCCAGAAGGTGTGAGTGTTGCTGCTGCCTTGTTGCTTTTAGATGCGATACCGTTGCGCCACTCGAAAGTTGATCAAAGTCCTCGTGCTCCCTATTGTTTGATGGGTGTTTGTGCGGAATGTCTTGTAACAATTGACGGTAAGCCGGGGCAGTTTGCCTGTCAGACGGTGGTGCAGTCTGGTATGCGTATAGACAGGGCTCTGCTTCATGATGGTGAGTTTAAGTGATAGGGGTGTCTACGGATGCCCGTTGAAATCGATTCACACTACGATGTTGTAGTCATCGGTGCAGGCCCTGCCGGTATGACTGCGGCCATCATGCTCAGTGAATATGATTTAAAAGTTGCGGTCTTCGACGAACAGGCGGAACCAGGTGGGCAGATCTACCGTAACGTACAGTCGGCTGGTAATGTGTTGTCGACGGTGCTGGGCAATGATCCATACAGTCGAATAACCGCGTCACATGGCAGAAAGCTTGTTGATCGCTTTGTAGCTTGCAATGCAAGCTACTTCCCACAAAGTCTTGTATGGAATCTGGAGAGTCTCTCTTGTATAGCAGTGCGGCTCAATAACACGGTCCACCAGACATCTGCCCGATATGTCGTAATCGCAACCGGTGCTCAGGAGAGGCCGGTGGTATTTGCCGGCTGGGAGTTACCGGGTGTGATGGGAGTAGGTGCTGCGCAGATAATGTTGAAGAGTGCCGGTGCGCTGCCACAGACATCACCGGTGTTATATGGATCAGGCCCGTTGCTGTATCTGTATGCAGCACAAATAATTACATCCGGTTTGTTGCCTGCGGCAATTTTGGATACAGCATCGACCAGAGGTTTGATACGTTCGTTGAAGTATCTTCCTGGTGCCCTTAGAGCGAAAAAATACCTGAAAGATGGGGTAGGTCTGCTTAAAACCGTCAGCAGGTCGGGTGTTCCGAATTATAAAAACGTAACGGCGTTGAATGCATTTGGTGATTCGATGCTAAAACGCATTGAGTTTACCAGCGACAGTAAAATTACACACATAGAAACAGAGCTGCTGTTGAGTCACCATGGAGTTATCCCGGAGATTCAGCTGCTACGCGCCGCCGGAGCTGAAAGTGACTGGAGTGAAAGTGCCCAGTGTTGGCAGCCGTCGCTTGATAAATGGGGTGCAAGTAGTGTTGAAGGGCTTTACGTCTGTGGCGATGGTGCAGGTATCAGTGGCGCTTACTCGGCAGAATATAACGCTGAGCTTGCAAGTATCGATATCCTTTATCGGGCGGGTGTTGTTGTCACATCAGAAAGAGACAGGCTCGCTGCAGAGCCCAGGGTTAGAAGCAGACGTGATAAAGCAATAAGACCGTTTCTGGAATCACGATACCGGGTGCCTGACGAACTGTTGCACCCATCCGGCAACACTATTGTGTGTCGTTGTGAAAGTGTTACTGCAGATCAGGTCACTACCGCGGTAGAACAGGGTTGTCGTGGTCCCAATCAGGTTAAGTCATTTACTCGCTGCGGTATGGGGGCTTGTCAGGGGCGTATGTGTGGCCCGACGGTCGAGGCAATAGTTTCAGGTCTGACTGGTTGCGAGCGCTCAGAAGTAGGGCACTTCAGAGCGCGCTCACCGGTACGGCCAATATCACTCGGTACAATCGCATCACTCGACCCAAGCTGAAAACTATGTCAAACCTAAAAACTATTCCATAGGCGGCAATGACTTAATTGCTGGTGTGGAGCACACTCAATTTCAAATTGGACTTAATCGTCGGGATTCCCTGTCCGAGTTATTGTAAGTCTTACCAAAGTGTGGAGCAGGTCTTTAAAAACCGTCGTTCTTCAGGATTTTCCGTGCTGATACGGGTTATGAAAAGAGCGACTTTTGGGGGTCACTAGCGTATTATTTTGGGTTGATGCGGGGCCTGAGCGGTTGCGCAGCACACACGTATTTTTCGGAGAATATTTGATGAACAAATTGATTACAGGTGTGGCACTTGGTGCAATGCTTGGCGCAGGTACAAGTTTCGCTGCTGATGTCAGAATTGGTACTGAAGGCGCTTATGCCCCGTGGAACTTTCTTGATGACAACGGCAAGCTGGCCGGATTTGAAATTGAGCTTGGCAACGAACTCTGCGAGCGTGCAGAACTCGAATGCGAGTTTGTAGTTAATGAGTGGGATTCAATTATCCCGAATTTGCAAGCTGGTAACTATGACGTGATCATGGCCGGTATGTCAGTTACTGACGAGCGTATGGAAACAATTGACTTCAGTGCCGAATACTACCCACCGGATCCTTCAAAATTTGCAGGTTCACCTGATGCTGAAATCGATTGGGAAAACCCGCAAGGTCTTAAGATCGGTGCACAAGGCGCAACCATTCAAGCCGCCTACATTGAAGAAAACATGAGTGACGGTAACGACATTCTCACTTATGAAACCCCTGATCAATCGGTTGCAGATCTTATGGCTGGCAACATTGATGTACTTCTGGCTGATGACACTTTTCTTTCGGCAGTCGTCGAAGGTAGTAATGGTGCGATAGGATTCGTTGGTCCTGAAGTTTCAATCGGTGGTGGTGTTGCAATGGGTATGAGAAAAGGTGATGCCGAGCTTGCCAAGAAAATGGATACTGCACTTGAAGCGCTGAAAGCAGACGGTACTGTCGATAAACTGATCATGGAGTTTTTCGAGACTGGTCCTTTCTACGCCGAGTAATTTCGAAAGCAGTGAAGTTTGATTTTAAAAGCCGGGGAGCATCGCTCACCGGCTTTTTTTTTGGTGCTTAGATAGTAGCTTCCGAAAATCTGCGTCGATGGTTACCGAAGCGTTAATCGAGAGTCAGTGAGGAGCTTGAAAGCAACCCTGCTGAATCGATTTTCAGCTCACAACGGGTACAACACATTAAAAAGTTACTGGCGGTGCTGCCAGCACTTTAACAACCCGGATAGCTCCTACAGCTGACCCGACTCAGGCTGCCTGACGGAAACACAAGTCAGATAGAGAGCTGCTATGAATCATCGTCGATGATAGTATCTGTAGATGCTTGAAACTCTCGCGAACTGGGTCTCTCAGAATGTCTCTGAAGAGGCAGGAACCTGGTTTCAATACTTCACCAATGGTAAACACCTCGCCTGGTATGCGAGTGTGCGGTTTACTCTGATAGCCGCTGTCTTTGGGGCTATGATAGCTGTATTGTGCGGCGTTCTCGGGGCTGCGGCAAGGCGGTCCGGGTTTGCGCCGCTAAGGTGGCTGGGCCTGGCCTACACCACCATGGTGCGCGGCATACCCGATGTTTTGTTTATCTTGTTCTTTCCTTTGGCGTTTGAGCAACTGGTAGAGTTTGTGATGTCTCGCGGTCTGTGCTCTGCTGAAGAGTTGGCAGGCTCAGCCTGGCCACCTTGTGATGCGGCCCAGTGGTATCTCTCGACTACCGAATACCTGATCATGGCCTGTGTGTCATTGGGTCTCGTCTACGGTGCCTTTGCTGCCAATGTCGTACATGGAGCAATGAACTCCGTTCCAAAAGGGCAGCTGGAGTCTGCACGGGCATTTGGCTTTAGCAACCGGCAGATCTTCTGGAACTTTCAAGTCAGGCAAATGTGGGTTTATGCTTTACCGGGTTTGTCCAACGTATGGATGTTGTTGCTCAAGGCCACCAGCTTTCTGTCATTGCTACAGATAGCCGATATTGTGCAATGGGCTGACAGACTGGGAGCACCTAACTACTTTGCCCGCGCCGGAATGGTGCACCCGGACTGGCGCTGGAAGTACTACTTTGTACTGTTTTTGTTCTACATACTGCTAACCATCATTTCCGAGCGCATATTTGAGTGGTTGCAGCGCAAAGCGGGTCGCGGTATGGCTTTGCACGGAGCAGATTGAGTGGACTGGCTACTCAACAATCCGATAGTCCAGGACATCATCACGCTCGCAAAGCCTGCAACGTTTAATATTTATTTTGCGCTGGCCTCTATCCCCATCGGGTTTCCGTTGGCTGTTTTGCTTGCGGTAATGAAGAACAGTGGCAACGGTCTGGTATCTCGTGTTGCGCGTGTGTACATCTATGCCTTTCGAGGGTCGCCGCTATTTATCCAGTTTTTTATGTTTTATTCGATCATGCTGGCGTTTAATTTAAGCCATTGGAAGCCAATGGGCATCGATCATATTGTGATGCATCCGTTGTTCATCGGACCGTTGGTTTTAATACTCAATACCAGTGCCTATGCTGCAGAAATATTCTATGGCGCTTTGCGATCGCTGCCTAAAGGTGAAATGGAAGCCGCCCAGGCGTTCGGTATGAATCGCTGGCAGACTTTTAAGGCGGTGACCTGGCCGAACGCTCTGCGGCTCGCATGGCCCGCTTACACTAATGAAGTCGTGTTTCTTTTTCATGCCACTGCACTGGTGTACTTCACGCTGCCTGTGATCAACGAGCAAAAGGACTTAATGAACAAGGCGGGAGAGTTGTTCGAACGTGACTACAATGTTTTCCTGCATTTCTCTGTTGCAGGCTTGTATTTCCTGGTTATTTCTATGGCCATTTTTTATATTTCCGGACTTATCTACAAAAGGCTGTGTGCACACCTTGATACAGGTGCGGCGTTCAAACTTAAGCCCAACTATATGCGGTAGCTGGCTATGCAGTATTTGCCATGCAGTAATTGGCCATATAGTAGTTAGGTAGAGCTGCTATTTTAGCCGCACGAAAATGCCTGAGCGCGGTTTGGGGTCGAAGTAAGTCGACTTAGGTGGCATCAGTGCATTGGCATCAGCAACTGCCATGAGCTGCTGAATCGAGGTGGCGTAGCAGACAAACACCACTTCCCAGCCGTTAGTTGCGGCTTCCCTGATGCCGTCTATTCCGGCAACACCTGCAATATATCCTAACCGTGGGTCATCGCGCATGTCTCTAACACCAAGGATGGGATCGAGTATCAGATCCTGCAGAATAGATACGTCAAGTGAGGCAACCGGGTCATTGGCGTCGATGCACTCCTGACGCACCGCTAGCCGATACCATGTATCTTCAACCAGCATGCCGAATTCACCGTGCCTTTTTGGAATACACTCGTTAGCACTATCCAGGCGTTCAACTTCAAAGTGCTGTTGCAGTGCGGCTTCAATCTGATCCGCGGACAGGCCGTTGCGATCGCGTACACAACGGTGAAACGGCAGCAGGTTGAGTTGGTTGTCCGGGAACAGAGCGATTAGCAGCTGATTGAATGGTTCGTCACCGTTGTTGCTGCCGCTTTTGGCGCGCATGATCTCCGCGTAGCGGCAACCTGAGGCAGCGCGGTGGTGTCCGTCAGTCAGATAGGTGGCTTCGATGTTTGAGAATAGCTGTTGCAAGTGCACAAGCTCAGCAGTGTCAGTGATAGCCCAGACTCTCTGCGACTCTCCATCTGCAGTAGTAAAGTCTACGTCAGCCGGTTTGGTGATTACCTGTGCGATAGTAGTATCAATATCAGTATTCTGCGGGTAGGTAAGACAGATCGGGCTCGATGAAGCGCCGACCACTTCCTGATAGCGCGCTAACAAGTCTTCTTTGGATACGCGAGTGTTTTCATGTTTTCGAAGTGCACCACATTCATATTCTTCAACGGAAACTTCGCAGACCAGACCGGTCTGAATGTGATCGCCCGTGCCAAGCTGATAAACAAACATGGATGATTGATCCAGTGGTCTGAACGAGCCGTTATGTAACAGTTTTTGCAGTTGCTCTTTATTATCGCTTAAGAGCTGTTCCTGTGTTGGCTGCGAATCTTCAGGGTAGTCTTCCTGAAGTCGCATGGTATTGATAAAATTTTCAGGATTTTCATCGGCGAAGCGTCTTCGTTCTTCAGCTGAAACTGAATCATAAGCGGGCGACACAACGCTGGTCGCCCGATCCGTTTTAATCAAATAACCGTCAAACGGCTTTATTGTTGGCATAGCTCACCGCAGTCAGGCCTGATTGCTGCCTCTGAACTCTGCCATGAATTCAGTCAGCGTCTCGACACTGTGTTTAGGTAGCGCGTTATAGATACTTGCGCGGCAGCCACCCACACTTCGGTGTCCTTTTAGGTTCAGCAGTCCCGCAGAACCTGCATCTGTTAAAAATTTCTTTTCAAGATCTTCTGTCGGCAATCGGAAGACCACATTCATATGCGAGCGGCTGGCTTCCTCTACCGGGCAGTTGTAGTAGCCATCACTGCCATCGATCGCGTCATATACCAGGCTTGCCTTTTCGGCAGCCATTTTTTCAATTGCTGAAAGACCACCTTGCGCTTTCATCCACTTGAGTACTTTGCCGTACATGTAGATTGGAAATACCGGTGGCGTATTAAACATGGAACCCTTCGATTCCTGGATATCGTATCTCAGGTAGCGACCCATGTTCTGGTTGCAGCCTTCCAGTATGGATTTTCGGATAAACACGATTGCCATCCCTGCCGGACCCAGATTTTTCTGTGCACCGCCGTAGACGATGTCGAACCTGTCCCACGGCAAAGGTCGCGCCATATACTCTGAAGACATATCCGCGACCATGGGTACATCGACTTCCGGCCAGTTTGCATAACGAATGCCGCCAATGGTCTCGTTGGTGGTGATGTGCAGATAGCGGGTGTTGTCCTGCAACTTGATTTCGTCAGTGCCCGGCATACGGGTGTAGTTGTTGTCTGCGCCATCCCATGCGGTGTAGACCTCGCCGTATTCTTTGGCATCGGTGATCGCACCTTTGGCCCAGGTTCCGGAATTAACGTACGCACCTTTTTTACCGTTTGATAAAAGGTTCATTGGCACCATTGAAAACTGCAGCAGCGCCCCGCCTTGCAGAAACAGGACTGCGAAGTCGTCAGGTACCTGAAACACCTCCATCGACATGGCCATGGCTTCATTGGCAACATCGTCAAAGTGTTTACCACGATGACTCATCTCAATCAGGGACATGCCAGCGCCCTGATAATCGACGAATTCGGCTTGCGCCTCTTCCAGAACTTCCAGCGGAAGCGTGCAGGGACCTGCGCTGAAATTGTGTAGACGTTTAGTCATTGAATATGCCCTGAATGTGCTCTGAAGTAAGAGTTGAATAGAAGTTGAGAGTAAGGGTCCGGATTCTAATTCAAGCGCTTCCTAGTTAACACAATTTATAGGGTCGCCGTTCTGATACGCTGCAATGACGTCGAGCACGCCATCTGAAACGGCTGTTTGTGCCTGGGTGGTCGAGGCACCGATGTGGTGTGTGCTGCAGACGCCGGGGTGAGTTGCGATCTCAGAGGAAAAGCTGCTGTCGCCAGCACCCGGTTCGTTATTGTACACATCCAGCGCGACCCTCAGGCCCTTGTTATCGATAGCTTTTAACAGGGCCGGTTCATCTACCAGCTCACCACGCGAGGTATTAATCAGCATTGCACCTTCTTTCATTTTGCCGAGGAACTCTTCATCGACCATGCCCGTAGTCTCTGATGTGGCAGGCATATGCAGCGTAATAATGTCGCAATGACCAAGAAGTTCATCCATAGAACTAAGTTGCTGAATACCTGCCTGTGAAATTCTCTGTTCGGAAGCATCAGAGCGATCAGACTTGCTAATCGCGAAAACCTGCATCCCAAACGCACGAGCGCGTTCAGCGACGGCAAAGCCTATCGACCCGAGGCCGAGAATGCCGACAGACTGACCATACAATCCGCGTGCAACGGAGTACTTCTTTTTATTCCACACGCCATTGTTTAAATCCGAGACGTTGTCTGGAATATTGCGGTCCAGCGAGATCATCATCCCCAGCACCAGCTCGGCGACCGCAATGGCGTTGGCACCGGGAACATTGCAAACCCTGATATCGTTCTCGGCGGCCGATTGCTTATCGATGGTGTTGGTACCCGCACCGGCGCGGATCACCAATCTTAATTTGCTGGCAGCTTCCAGGGTGGCCGCCGGGACTTTGGTGCTTCGAACGATGAGGACTTCATGATCATCGATTGCTGCGGTTAGCGCATCGCCTTCAAGTGCCGCATCAAAGGTAAGATCGTGTCCGCCAGCTATCAGCTTTTCCTGATGAGCTGCAGGGAAACTGTCTGCAATGAGTATCTTCATACTGACCTGCACCTTAGTTAGTAGCGGGAATTGTACTGGCGCGATTGCGCGTAAATTGGCGTTCCGGCGTCGCCCGTTGTTACCGGGACACCAGGCTTATCGGCGCAGTGTTGGATTTGTGTATAAAGGGGGCGTTTCCGGATAGCGTGTATGAGACGCTGTGAACGATCCGCTTCTCAAATCTGAGTCAGCGGCAGGTAACCAGGGTGAAGCCTGCTCTGTCTGGGCGCTACGCGGATTTCTACCGTGCAGACTCCTGGCGTAAAAGACTTACCTGGTTGGCAAGATCCGCGATTGCAGTGCATTCTGAGGTGTGTTCAATCGATGCCATGCTGGTATCGATCAATCTGGCCTCTGACATTTCCGGTTGCAGGTGCCAGAGCATGAAGAGTTCGGCCCACAGTTCGCTGGCAGCGTTCATTGTGAAATTTTCCTGGTTCAGAGAGAACAGGTTTAAATAACTACTCCAGTGCAATTGTTGTGATACCTGTGCTATCAGCCTCGGATTAGCGTTTTCCCAGCTGCCGTGATATCCGTTTTCCCGGTTACCGACCATGTTATGTCGGCGGCCAATCACATGGCCGAGTTCATGGAATAGATCGTTAACCGGGCTGGCGGAGTCATCGTGCAGGTAGATTGTATTGCCCTTTAATACATCAATCTGTTCACCAAAGTTGTTGTACAACGGTCTGTCATGCCAGAGGTAGCAAGGCGCGTATTCATAAGTTTTAACAGCCACAATTTTACTAATGTGCTGCTCACACAATGAAGTCAGTCGATCTATTTCTTTGGGTATAGGCTTATTCACAAATACAGTGTTGTCCAACCACAGAATACAAGCAAGCGAAATACACACAACCTTAACAAAGCCGGTTTTGTTAAGGTTGTTAGAAAGTTGACATGTGCAGACAGAGCAAGCGCGTAACACCTGTAACATCGTGTCCTGGTTAAAAAAGGTCGAGAGTTAAATACAAGTCGCGTAGAATATTGCAGATCGAATATCGTCCAGATTCAGGGAGATCTGTCCTATGATTGTCGGTACGCCTAAAGAGTCATTCTCAGGTGAAGCGCGAGTCGCAATGACTCCCTTGTCAGCACGTGAGCTGCAAAAGCTTGGTCACACGTGCAGAATTGAATCCGGCGCAGGATATGCCGCAGGTTATCCCGACAGTGCGTATACTGATGCAGGAGTAACGATTGCAGCAACGGCTGCCGAGTTGTTCAACTCATCTGACATTATCTCTAAAGTCCGTCCACCGTCTGATAATGAAATTGCTCTGCTCGGGAGCGGTAAAACCCTAATTTCTTTTTTCTATCCAGCTCAGCAGGAAACCCTGCTTAACAAAGCAGTAACAAGTGGTGCCAATGTTATTGCAATGGATATGGTGCCTCGCATCAGTCGGGCGCAGAAGATGGACGCGCTGTCTTCAATGGCAAATATCGCTGGCTACCGTGCAGTGATTGAGGCTGGCAATAACTTTGGCAGGTTTTTTACCGGCCAGGTCACTGCCGCTGGCAAAGTTCAACCAGCGAAAGTGTTGGTGATAGGTGCAGGTGTTGCCGGTCTTGCAGCAATCGGTGCTGCACAGTCTCTTGGTGCTATCGTAAAAGCCTTTGACGTAAGGCCGGAAGTAGCGGAGCAGATTGAATCAATGGGAGCAGAGTTTCTGTTTCTGGACTTTGATGATCAGACAGACGGTGCGGAAACCGGTGGTTATGCCGCACCATCAAGTCCCGAGTTTCGCGAGAAGCAGCTGGCACTTTTTACGGAGCAGGCACCGGAAATTGATATTGTTATCACGACAGCGTTAATTCCGGGACGTGATGCACCGAAGTTATGGCTTGATGACATGGTCAAGGCTATGAAACGAGGCTCTGTTGTGGTGGATCTTGCGGCAGAGCGCGGTGGAAATTGTGATGCAACGGTACCCGATAAAAAAATCGTCACAGACAACGGTGTCACAGTAATTGGCTATACCGATTTTCCAAGTCGAATGGCGACACAATCTTCTGATCTATACGCCACCAACATACGTCATATGATTAGCGATCTTACGCCGGATAAAGATGGTGTAATCGCACACAATATGGAAGATGATGTTATTCGTGGTGCGACAGTGGCCCATGAAGGACAACTGTCCTATCCACCTCCTGCGCCAAAAATTCAAGCCATTGCAAAACAACAACCCAAACAGGTGGAAAAAACAGAGGCAGAAATTGCGGCAGAAGAAGCGGCACAGCTTAAGAAATCCGGCAGACAACAGATCGTATTGCTCGCAGCAGGTGCTGCTTTGATGTATTTCATTGGTCGTTATGCACCAGCGAGTTTTATGCAGCACTTTATTGTCTTTGTGCTTTCTGTTTTTGTGGGATTTCAAGTTATCTGGAATGTTTCACACTCGTTGCATACGCCACTGATGGCGGTTACCAATGCGATTTCAGGGATTATTATTGTTGGCGCTCTGCTTCAAATTGATGCGCCGAGTTTCATCGTCACAGTGCTGGCTTCAATATCCGTGTTAATCGCAACAATTAATATTGTTGGTGGTTTTATGGTTACCCGTCGCATGCTGCAGATGTTTCAGAAGTCTTAAGGGGACATCAATATGCTTACTACTGAACTTCAAACAGCGGCGTATATTGCTGCCGCAGTACTTTTTATTCTGTCTCTCGGTGGTTTATCTAATCAGGAGAGTGCAAAACGGGCGGTGTGGTTTGGCATTGTCGGAATGTTCATCGCGGTATTTGCAACAATCTTTGGACCCGATGTCACCATTGGGCCAGTGCTTGTCATTATGCTGGTGATTGGTGCTGTTATCGGCGTAGTGGTTGCGAGACGCGTTGAGATGACCGGCATGCCCGAGCTGGTAGCCGCATTGCACTCTTTCGTGGGTCTTGCTGCGGTGTTTATTGGTATCAACTCCGATATCAACCCACCTCTACTGGCAACCAATGCCGAGAAAGTCATTCATGAGGTTGAAGTATTTCTAGGTGTGTTTATCGGTGCAATAACGTTTACCGGTTCGATTGTCGCGTACGGCAAGTTATCTGGAAAGCTCGATGGCAAGGCGTTGATACTGCCCGCCAGACACCTGATCAACATTGTGCTGCTGGTGGCCTCGGTTGGTTTGCTGTTTATGTATATGAATCACATGGGCAGCTGGACGCTGTATTTAATGACAATACTCGCCTGTATTTTGGGTGCACACCTGGTACTGGCTATTGGTGGTGCTGACATGCCGGTTGTTGTATCTATGCTTAATTCGTACTCCGGTTGGGCGGCAGCGGCAACAGGTTTCCTGTTGGGCAATGATCTTTTGATTGTCACCGGGGCGTTGGTGGGATCATCCGGAGCTATTCTTTCCTACATTATGTGTAAGGCAATGAATCGGAAGTTTCTGTCCGTCATCCTCGGTGGATTTGGTGGGGCTACCGGTGCCGCGATGGAAGTAGAAGGCGAGCAGATTGCCATCGATGCAGATGGTGTTGCAGCAGCGCTTAATGATGCAGACAGCGTGATCATTGTTCCAGGTTACGGTATGGCAGTTGCGCAGGCGCAACAATCGGTCTCTGAGTTAACCCGGAAGCTCAGGGCAAAAGGTAAGAGTGTCCGCTTTGGTATCCACCCGGTTGCCGGTCGTCTCCCGGGTCATATGAATGTTCTGCTTGCAGAAGCCAAGGTGCCTTATGACATTGTTTTAGAGATGGATGAAATCAACGACGACTTTCCAGAGACAGATGTCGTCGTTGTGATTGGTTCAAATGACATTGTAAATCCGGCAGCACAGGAGGATCCAAACTCACCCATAGCTGGTATGCCGGTGCTTGAAGTGTGGAAGGCAAAACAGGTATTTGTTTCCAAACGCGGGCAGGGTACCGGCTACTCCGGTATTGAAAATCCGCTGTTCTTTAAAGAAAACACCCGTATGTTTTACGGTGATGCAAAGAAGTCACTCGATACCTTATTACCAAAACTATCTTCATGAAAGAGCTTCTTTAGCTCTGCCTTCACTTCCTGAGTCTGAGAGCTGTCCGCTACTTTGGCCAGCTAATGCTCTCGATGGACCAGCAAGTGGGGCGGTGCAGATTGTTCAGTAACAAATACTTCATAATAAATTTTACACTTAATTAACAGTTTGAGTTGGTCCGACCGGTAGTATGTCATGACAATTAAGCTCCGTGAATTGTCCTGTTTACCCGCCAACTGTTACCTGCCAAAGAGAGCTCGTATGCGCCACATTGCTTTTGTCTTCATGGGTGTTTGCCTCATGTTGTCGCAGAGTTTAAACGCCCAGACGCATCCCTTGTGTTTATCTGTGCTCAGTGACTCTGATGGTGACGGTTGGGGATGGGAATTTGATCGCACATGCGTTGTGCATGAAACGTCTTCCAATGTTGCACTGTGTGTAGACTCTGATGGCGATGGTTACGGGTGGAATGGAACAGAGACATGCCTAATAGAAAGCACAGCTCCTGTCACCCAGCAATCAGATAGTACTGAGTGTGTCGATCCCGATGGCGATGGTTACGGGTGGAATGGAACAGAGACATGCCTACTAGAAAGCACAGCTCCCGTCACCCAGCAATCAGATAGTACCGAGTGTGTTGATACCGATGGCGATGGCTTCGGTTGGAATGGAACAGAGACTTGCCTGGTAGAAAGCACAGCACCAGTCACCTCGCCATCAACGGGTTCGGAGTGTATCGATGCTGATGGTGACGGCTTTGGGTGGAATGGAACAGAGACTTGCGTAATAGAGAGCGCACCACCTTTCACCCCGCCATCAGTGTTGGCAGATGTTACCGATGTGGTGCTGATGATGGGTCAGTCTAATGCGTTGGGTGAAGATACCAATGTGGACCCTGCAAATCTGGACGCAATAGATGAGAATATTATCGCCTGGACGCAGTTTGATGGGTGGCAGGTTGCTGATCTATGCTCACAGATATGGCAAAAAGGCTGGTTTCCGTGGCGTGGTGGTGTTTGTTCGAATCACCCGGCATTTCAGATAGCTAAAGGAATCATTGCTGCGGACCCAAGCAGAAAAGTAGCGATCATTCCAACCGGTGTGGCGGGTAAGCCTATTTCATGGTGGGACGATGGTGCGGTTGCCTATGAGTTGGCCAGTGATCAGGTAACAAAAGCACTCGCAGCGCTGCCGGGCCACACTGAAGTAGATCTGGTGGCATGGTCGCAGGGAGAGGCTAACCATGGTGCTGAAGACGTGTGGTACGACAAGCTCACTGATCTGATTGCTCGCATGCGCGCTGAAGCCTGGATGGATCCACAGGAAACAGTATTCATCGCGCAGGAAACAAAAGACTCTTCTGTCAATGAACGACTTCCATCACTGGATAGTGACAATGACGCGCTCACTGCCTGGATACCTGCATCTGATCTTACTACTAAAGACGGTGTGCACTGGAGTGCCCCTGCTCTTAGAACTCTGGGTGACCGGTATGCGGCTACCTATTTAAGTCTTGCGAACTGAGCCCTGTCAGTTTGGTTTTCAGCGCCTAATTTGGAATTAAAATGAAATTATTAAAAGCTGTATTTGTATTTATACAAATGACCCTGCCACTGATAGCACTTAATGCGTATGCAAGTGAGTCGTGCCGAATGCTCGACAGTGATCCGGATGGTGATGGCTGGGGTTGGGAAGCCGGTGCATCCTGTCGTATTACTGCAGACACTGGCAATACACCGCAGATGAATCATCCCAGAACCGGGCAGACGATTAACCTGGAAAGGATATTCTGGGTTTGGGAAGACTTTAGCAACAAGACCATAAACGAATGTCAGGGGTACATCGTTGATCCGGCTCAGTCTCGCGATATCTGCAGTACTTGCAGAGTCGCTGCCGCGAGTATCTTTCATGGAGCTGATGGGCGCGGCCTGTATAGCAGCGCCAGTGATGGAGTTGATGCCAGTAACGATGATACTGAGACAGACGTCGGCCAAACTGTTATCGCTGCCAATAGTGATGATAACGAAATCGGTTGTAGTGTTAATGGTGAGATGGACCTTAACGATCCGGATGATAGTGATCCGAACGACCGTGTGAATATCATAGGGCGCGATACCGAATGCGATGCTGCCAGTGAACTGGAAGATGGCTCTGACCGTGACACTACTGCGGAAAATAGTTTAAACAACGGTATTGTTGAAACAGATAATTCTGATGGTGTGCGACAAGCTGGAATCGAAGCGACATTTGAATGGAATGTAGATAACCAGGGTGTGTACTCCGGAGCGTTAGCAATTGGCTTCTACGGTGAGCGGACCGAAGCCGGGGTCAGATTCTGGGAGGAAAGTGCTGCCGGGCAAATCGGTTTCTATACCTTGTGTGAAGTAACTCCATCGACGATGGGGCAATTCACCGAGAATCCTGCAGACGCGGGGATGAGTGATGGTGACGCTCCTGCATGTATTGACATCGATGGCGATGGCTGGGGTTGGGACGGATCAGCGACCTGTATTCCATAGCGACCTGTATTCCATAGCGACCAGGCAGAAAAGAACTCCCCAGCCCGGCTCTGGGGAGTGAGGAAGTGACTCTTAAATCAGGACCCGAAGCGTGTGTTTTTGAACATAGCCGAGAGTGGTTTGGCTGATTTTTCCAGACCGTATCACATTCATGTGATTCTTAAGGCCGCTGTATCAGGTATGATCTGGCTCTACTAAATTTCTGGATGTGGATCCTGCCCGTATGACAATAACCAAAGCCAGATCGGCTCTTCCTATCAAGTCAGGGGATAGTGGCTCGGCACCGGATTCCGGTGATCGATCGCTGCAAACTCCGCCGTCTATTCGTATGTTGTCAGATATCCTGCCGGACGAACCCTTACTGATGATGGGGGCTGGTCCAGTTCCCATTCCAGCGCCGGTAGCACACGCCAATTCGATTGTTATCAATCACCTTGGTGATGCGATGGTGAACGTGGTTGAGCAGGTGAAAGCCATGTCGAGCTATGTGTTTCAATCGAGTACAGCGCGAATCCTCGGTGTAGCGGGCCCGGGGTCTGCGGCAATGGAAATGGCCATCGCGAATCTCCTGGAACCCGATGACAAATGTCTGAGTATCTGTAACGGTTATTTCAGTCAACGGCTGGCGCAAATGGCAGATCGAGTCGGTGCTGAGGTAGTCCGTCACATCGTGCCGGAGTGTGAATCTGTTAATGCAGAGGTTGTTCGTGAGTTGCTGCAGAAGCACAGTCCCGATGTACTTACGATAGTGCAGGGTGAAACATCCAGTACGGTTTGCAACCGGGAGCTGCCGGAAATTTGCGAAGCTGCACGTGCGTTCGGTTGCCTGGTTATCGTTGATGCGGTTTGCACGCTAAGTACTATGCCGCTGCAGATGGAGGCCTGGGGTATTGATGCCGTGATCACTGGTGGGCAGAAAGGTTTGTCTTCCATACCTGGGGTTTCATTAGTAGCGTTTTCAGAGCGTGCCTGGACCAAACGTCGCACCCGCAAAGCGGCTTTGAGTCATTGGTGCCTGGATGCACAACTGGCAGATCGATTCTGGTACGGCAAGTCCTACCATTACACAGCACCGGTATCAGGAGTTTTAGCGTTGCATGAAGCGCTGCGGCTGGTGTGTCAGGAAACGTTGCCGGCACGATTTCATCGTCATCGACGTTCATCAAGATCTTTACAAGCAGGTATAGAGGCTTGTGGTTTACAACTTTATGTTAATAGCGAACACAGACTCGATTCGGTCATTGGCATCTCTCTGCCTGAAAAGGTAGACGCGGCAGAACTTCTAAAGCTTACATCTACCCGATATCGGGTGGAGATATCAGGATCGTTTGGCGCGCCGATTGTCCGGATTGGTCAAATGGGCGAACAGTGCCGAAGCCATAACGTGTTTCGGGCTTTTCACGCGCTCGGGTCTAGCCTTTCTTCGCTCGGAGCAGATGTGGATGTGCCAGAGGGGATGTCTACTCTTGAGCGCTGTCTGGCTGAGCTTGAACTGTCACTGGATTTGTCTGACGAGCAAAAACAGCGCGCCTGATTCCTATGGTGCGATCTGTCTGATTCAGTCGCCAGATTTAATTGAGAAGCTTATTCACCTCCTGGAATGGACGTTTCTCTTTCGTGTGGCTGAAAGATTCAAATATTTGAATATAAATATTGAATGCGTCGTGTTTTTGGGCTAGTGTCAATGAAACTAAAGTAGTACTCACCGTTTAACCTTCTGGAGGGGCGTTACTGTGATTCGCAGGCTTATTGTAGGGTGTTGTGCCGGATTGGCGTTATCCGGAATTGTAGTTGCAGACGGCGTAGCGCCGGATGCGGTGGAAATTGAAAATCTGGCTATCGCAACTCCGTTGACTTCAACGGTTGGTAATGCAGAAGAAGGCAAAAAAATCTTTGCCAATCGCAAGCTGGGTAACTGCCTCGCCTGTCATGCTAACAGCGATATGGCTGATCAGCTGTTTCATGGTGAGGTAGGTCCAAGCCTGGATGGTGCCGGCACACGCTGGCAGCCGGAAATTCTGCGTACCATTGTGGTTAACGCGAAAGCTATATTTCCTGAAACCGTGATGCCAGGCTTTTACAGCCTGGACGTTGGTGCAGACGTTCGCAAAGATCTAATCGGCAAGACCATCCTTTCAGCTCAACAGGTAGAAGACGTCGTCGCCTATCTTGAAACTCTTAAATAGTCGGAGATATCCATGACAAAACAATCCTTTCACAGGCGTGCATTTCTAAGCGCCAGTGCTGCGGCGGCGCTATCAGCGTTTTTCGGTTCCGGGCGCGTATTTGCAGAAGCTGCCGATGTCGCTAAAGCCATTGAAGCATTCACTGCGGGTTCCGAAGCGGGTGAAGGCGCACTAACTTTAACAACGCCTGAAATTGCAGAGAACGGCAACAGCGTACCTGTTTCTGTGCTGGTCGAAAGCCCGATGACTGCAGACGACTATGTTGAATCCGTCATGCTGCTGGCAGAAGGTAATCCATTGCCGGAAGTTGCTACCTTTAATTTCACACCAATGAGTGGAGAGGCAAAGGCCTCAACCCGTATGCGACTTGCGAAGACTCAAAATGTCGTTGCACTGGCAAAACTCAGCAATGGTGAAATTTACAAAGCGAGTAACAACGTCAAAGTAACAATAGGAGGCTGCGGCGGATAAGCCCGGAAATTATTATGGCTAAACCTCGAATTAAAGTACCCAAGAAAGTCTCTGCCGGTGATGTAATCACTATTAAGACACTAGTCAGTCACAAAATGGAATCCGGTCAAAGAAAAGACAAGGAAGGTAAGCCCATTCCGCGGATGATCATCAATAAGTTTTCCTGCGAGTTCAACGGCACACCTGTTTTCTCTTGCGATATTGATCCTGCTATTGCGGCTAATCCTTACTTTGAGTTTAAAGCCAAAGTAGAAGAAGCCGGCACCTTTAAATTCACATGGGTTGATGATGAGGGTGAAGTCATCGAAGCTGAGAAAGAAATTTCGCTTTCTTGATTGTGCCCTGTTGATGTTCCAATAGATAAAGTGGTTTGCCGAACAAGTCGGCTTATAGAGGAGAATCACAATTGAATTATTCGCGTTTTATTGCTGCAGGTCTCGGTGTTGCAATCACTACAACGTTTGTGGCGGCAACCGTTGTGGCAGGGCCAGTCGAAGACACACTCGTCATTGATGACGAGATTGAGATCATTACTCGAGCGCCTTCGTCGGAAGGTCATCCGCTACCGGAGGTAATTTCCGGCTGGCACTACCGAACAGATTCCACTCGCGCCATGGAGGCCGATTCGTTTGCCAATGGCGGTATGCTCGGTGTAGAGCAGGGCGCTGCACTTTGGAGTACTGTCGAAGGCAGCGAAGGTAAGTCGTGCGAGTCGTGCCATCAGGATGCTGCGACATCTATGGCCGGTGTTGGTGCGATTTATCCGAAGTGGCATGAAGAAAGCGGTCGGCCAATGAATATCGAACTGCGTATCAATGCCTGCCGCGTTGATAATATGGGTGCAGAACCCTACAAATTTGACAAGGGCGGGCAAAAGCCGCTTACTGCTTTTATTAAGCATCAGTCCCTTGGAGAGCCGGTTAAAGTTAACCTTGAAGAAGGTGAAATGCAGAAGTGGTGGGAGGCTGGTAAAGAGCTCTACTACAAACGAACCGGGCAGTTAAATCTGTCTTGTGCTTCATGCCATGAATTGAATAACGGCAAACACATTCGAGCGGATCATCTGAGTCAGGGTAATGTTAATGGCTTTCCAACTTATCGTTTGAAACAGGGCAACCTGATCTCGTTGCACAACAGATTCCGTGGCTGTATCCGTGATACGCGTGCGGAGTTTCCTGATGCATTCTCTGATGATCTAATGGCACTGGAGGTGTACACCACGTGGCGTGGGCAAGGTCTTTCGGTAGAGACTCCGGCAGTACGCCAGTAGAAAACTACTATGCATTCAAGACGCGACTTCCTCCAATTTGCGGCAGTCGCCGCCGGTTTAACGGGTTTCTCGGGGTGGACTCCCCGGGCCAGCGCGCAGCAGCAGCTTACGCAAGATGATCTGCTGAAGTTCGATGCCAAAGGTAAGCTTACGCTTTTGCATGTCACCGATATGCATGCGCAGCTTAAGCCTCTGTATTTTCGCCCGCCCTCTGAAAACATAGGTGTTGGCGACTATTCAGGTATTCCACCACATCTGGTTGCAGATGATTTTCTACGTCACTTCGGTCTCGAGCGTGGCAGCGCGTTAGCCTATGCACACACCATGGTCGACTATGTTGATCTTGCGAATACTTATGGGCGATTGGGCGGGCTCGATCGTACGGCAACGCTGGTCAATGCTATTCGGGCAGAACGCGGCGAAGATAACGTTGTACTGCTCGATGGTGGTGACACCTGGCAAGGCTCATACACTGCACTAAAAACCAATGCACAGGACATGGTGGACTGCATGTCTCTGCTAAAGCCGAATGCGATGGTTGGTCATTGGGAGTTTACCCTCGGTACAGATCGGGTGCTTGAAATCATAGATGAACTCGGCTTTCCTTTTCTTGCCAGCAACATTGTTGATACTGATTGGGAAGAACCTGTATTCGACAGCACCTCTTTTGTGGAAGCAGGCGGAAGCCGGGTTGCAATCATCGGTCAGGCCATGCCTTACACACCAATCGCAAACCCGCGCTGGATGTTTCCGGAGTGGTCATTTGGCTTGCGGTTGGAAACTCTACAAAAAAATGTTGACGAAGCTAGAGCAGATGGTGCGGAAGTTGTTGTTCTGCTTTCTCACAATGGCTTTGATGTCGATCGTAAGCTCGCCACCGAGATTAGCGGAATAGATGTGATATTGACCGGCCACACACATGACGCAATTCCAGAAGCTATCAAGGTAGAAAATACGTTAATCCTTGCAAGCGGATCGCACGGCAAGTACCTCGGCAGAGTAGATCTGGAAGTTAAAAACGGCAAAGTTACAGACCACAACTCCTACCTGATACCGGTTTTCTCTGACGTTATAACACCTGACCCGATCATGGCTGCCAAAATAGATGAGGTCAGGGCACCGTACGAAGAAGAACTGGGTCGTGTTATCGGCCAGACAGACTCATTGCTCTACAGGCGCGGCAACTTTAACGGCACGTGGGATGATTTGATCTGCGAAGGAATGATGGAAGAGCGCGATGCAGAGCTATCGTTTAGCCCGGGTTTCAGGTGGGGAACAACCTTACTTCCCGGGGACAACATCACTATTGAAGATCTATACACGCAAACTGCAATGAGTTACCCCGAGGTTTATCGCCTTGAATTTACCGGCGAGAGAATCAAAGAGATTCTGGAAGATGTTTGCGATAACCTTTTTAACCCGGATCCTTTCTTCCAGCAGGGTGGCGATATGGTTCGCGTCGGTGGCATGGGTTACACCTGCAAGCCGGAGGCCTCAATGGGTGCACGCATAAGCGACATGACATTGCTGTCTACTGGTGAGCCAATAGAGCCAGGTAAAGGTTATGTTGTGGCGGGTTGGGCATCAGTAAATGAAGACGTTGACGGGCCTGCGATTTTTGACCTGATGGAAAATTACATTGGCAAGCAGGAGGTCATTAATATGCAGCCGAATCAATCGGTAAAAGTACAATAGTGTCTTGCCAGCTGATGAATTGCGTAAACATAAGCAAAGGTTGCAACCTGTGATTGTGACGGATGTTCAAAGACGCAGAGTTTTGCAGATGATGGCTGCCGGTAGTCTGGTTGCTGGCGGTATGGTTCCATTGGCACGGGCGGCTACTGCGACAATTAAGCTGTCAGACGTTGCAAAGCTACATGTTCTTTCAGATGGTTTTCTGGATCTGCCGGCCGGCCGGCTCTTTCAGAACAGTGAGCAGGAGCAGCAGTTAACGCCGTTGTTTGAACAAGCGGGATTGTCCACTACTGAGCATAGCCCGCCGCTCAACGTAACCTTGCTGGAAACAGAAAGTCGTAAGGTGCTTTTTGATACGGGCTCGGGAAGTCAGTTTTTGGAATCTGCAGGCCTGTTACCTTCAAGCCTCGAAGAAGCGGGAATAGATCCGCTCGAGATAACCGATGTAGTGTTTACGCACGCGCATCCGGATCATTGTTGGGGTTTGCTGGATGATTTCGATGAGTTACTTTGTCCTGAAGCGACTTACCACATGCACGGCACAGAGTATGACTACTGGCTGTCAGAAGATACATTAAACAATACAGATGAAGCAGGGCTTGGATTTGTTGCCGGTGCACGCAATCGATTGCCATTGATTGAGGAGCAGCTAAACCGTTTTGAGTGGGGTGATGAGGTGCTGCCCGGTATCGAGGCCATAGACACTCATGGTCATACGCCCGGCCACTCTTCTTTTGTAGTCCACGCTGGAACCGATCCGGTAGTGGTGCTTGGTGATGCGTTAATCCACCCGGTGTTGTCATTTGTGAAGCCGGATCTGCCGTGGCTTAGTGATCAGGACCCTGATGCTGCGGCAGCAACCCGGGTTAGATTGCTTGATCGGCTGGCCACAGATCGGATGAAACTTATAGGTTATCACTTGCCCGAACCAGGTTACGGACAGGTTGAAAAGCATGTTGAAGGATATCGATACGTACCATCATAGGCGGCACCGTAAGTGACTGACTCAGTGATATACAGGCTATGTCACTGAGTCAAGTAAGACCGATAAAAAAACAAAGCTGCAAAATATTGTAAGCGGGTTTTTGCGCTTTAATACATAGAAAAAATTGAATATATATAGAGAGTGAATGATTATGGAAGAACAGGATAAAAATAACGAAATTATTGGCAGACGCGCGCTGTTGAAAAAGAGTATTGCGGCCGGTACCGGCATTGGTGCATCACTTGCCGGTGCCAGCGTTCTTGCTCAGCAGAAGCCCGAGAAGCTCATAACAGAAATACAAGACTGGAATCGATATCTGGGTGAGGGTGTGGATGCCCGCCCTTATGGCAGGCCATCGCAATTTGAAGCTGATACGATAAGACGTGATGTCGCATGGCTTACAGCTGACCCCAAGGCGTCAGTTAACTTCACACCATTGCACAAGATAGAAGGCATCATCACGCCGAGCGGTTTATGTTTTGAACGCCATCATGGCGGCATAGCCGAAATTGATCCGGGCGATCATAGATTCATGATTAACGGTTTGGTCGATACACCACTGGTATTTACCATGGAAGATTTAGCCCGCTTTCCAAAAGAGAATCAAGTGTACTTCCTCGAGTGTGCAGCTAATACGGGTATGGAGTGGCGCGGAGCGCAGCTAAACGGTTGCCAGTTCACGCACGGCATGGTGCATAACGTAATGTATACCGGCGTGAAGCTAAAGCATCTTTTAGATGAAGCCGGGCTAAAAACAAACGCCAAATGGCTTCTGCCGGAGGGTGCAGACCCGTCTCACATGACAAGGTCAATCCCAATGGAAAAAGCGCTGGAGGATTGTCTCGTCGCAACGCACATGAATGGTGAAGCGTTGAGACCGGAACAAGGTTACCCGCTGAGACTGGTGGTACCGGGATGGGAAGGTAACATGTGGGTCAAGTGGTTACGTCGCATAGAGGTTGGTGATAAACCGTGGCATCACCGTGAAGAAACCTCCAAGTACACAGATCTACTCGAAGACGGCAGCGCTCGACGTTTTACCTGGGTTATGGAAGTGAAGTCAGTTATTACCAACCCGAGTCCTCAGGCTCCGATTAACCATGGTCGTGGTCAACTGTCATTGTCGGGTTTGGCGTGGTCAGGGCAGGGAAAGATCAAGCGGGTAGATGTCTCGATTGATGGTGGACGTAACTGGACTACGGCAAGACTGGACGGGCCATCGCTGTCAAAATCTGTTCACCGGTTTTACTACGACTTTAACTGGGATGGTCGGGAGATGTTTTTGCAAAGCCGCGCGATTGATGAATTCGGCAATGTGCAACCAACCAAGGATCAATTACGTGCAGCACGTGGAGTAAATTCGATTTACCACAACAATAGCATTCAAACCTGGCACGTACGCAATGACGGCTCGATTGAAAATGTGGAGATCTCATAATATGTATCGATTGATATCTTTATTGGCGGTTATAGCGCCTGTGTTTTTCTCAACTGCGGTACGGGCAGATGCAGTAGCTGGTGAAAAGTTGTTTGGCCAATGCGCAGCCTGCCATCAGATTGGTGAGGGTGCGAAGCATCTATACGGGCCCAGTCTCAACGGGGTCGCAGGTCGTGTTGCAGGTAGCAAAGACGATTATGAGTACTCATCGCCATTTAACAAAGCAGTGGATGCCGGGCTTGAGTGGGACTACAAATCGCTGGATGAGTTTCTTGCTACGCCAATGAAATTTATTCCGGGAACTAAAATGGTATTCCCCGGTGTTCGTAATGCTGAGCAGCGTCTGTCGATAATTGATTATCTGAAAGAGTTCAATGAGAAAGGCGAAAGAACATCAAATATTGCGGTGGTAGAAGAGCCTGTGGAAGTTACAGTTATAGAGCCTCGTAAGCTCGCACTGGACTTTGAAGTGCCGGATCATGGCGTATTACATCTTGGCCGCGCGGCGCTGCCTGAAGAAGTTGCCGCATGGGATATAGATATACGGCCGGATGGTGCAGGCTTGCCGGCCGGATCAGGTAATGCTCTCGAAGGTGAGGAGTTATACGAAATAAACTGTGCATCATGTCATGGCAGTTTTGGTGAGGGCACTGGCCGCTGGCCCGTATTAGCCGGTGGAGGCGACACGCTTACAGATGAGCGACCGGAGAAAACGATCGGTTCATACTGGCCGTACCTATCTACTGTATTTGATTATGTTCGCCGGGCAATGCCATTTGGAAATGCACGGTCCCTATCGGATGATGATGTTTATGCCATCACAGCGTACCTTCTATATCTGAATGACCTGGCGGAGGAAGACTTTGTGTTGAATTCTGAGAATCTCGCTTCAATCCGGCTACCCAATGAAGAGAACTTTATTGCAGATAACCGATTGGAAGAAAAATTTCGTACGGTCACCGAAGGTGAAGTTTGCATGACGGATTGCTTGGCTGAAGCTCCTCGTGTTACACAAAGAGCAAGAGTGTTGGATGTTACGCCTGATGGTGAGTGAGAACCCTTGAGTTGAACAATCGGCATATTGGCCGGACCTGCGTAAACCGGCTTTGAGCAGAGGCAGAAAACATGGCGAAGAAAACTAGAACACTGCGTTGCAGGATTGGTTACGCAACTCTGCTGGCTGGCATGACGATGGGGTTGATTCCATTTGCGATAGCGCAAAGTTCTGAAGAATCTGTTGTGACAGGTGAGGAATTTATTCAGGAAATTGAAGCCAGCATCAATAACATTAGTACTGAAGTATTAGTCAAAATGGCTGGGGAGAACCCTGGTCTTGAATTGGTAGACGTACGCACCGAGCGCGAGATCGCTTTAACCGGAGGTATGATTAAAGCCGGTCGACGCACCCATCATATAAACCGGGGTTGGTTGGAGTTTCAGGTCACGGACCGCATACCGGATCTTGAAACCCCGATAGTCGTTTATTGTGGAACGAACCGGCGCAGCCCCCTGGCAGCTGCCACGCTGCAAAGAATGGGTTACAAAAATGTGTTCAATTACCCCGACGGCTTTCCAGCCTGGCCTGAGGCCGGACATCCAGTGCAGCCGAGTGACGAGTATGTCGGTTCAATGTTGTACCGGATGCCGATACAAGTTGTAGACGGTGTATGGTCGGCTATCGGTGCCACGGCGCCAGCAACCTATGAAAACTCCGGCCACAACAACAATCTTTCCTTCATCATTGGTAAAGAAGCAGTGATGGTCGTCAATGCATCAGATAATTATCTGCTCGCTAAGTCCTTACACGATGAAATTAAAAAGCACACTTCACTGCCGGTTAGATATGTGGTGCTGGAAAACGGGCAGGGACACGCGATGCTGGGCATGAATTACTGGCAACAGCAGGGCGCAGAAATCATTGCACATGTAGATACATTTGATGTAATTGAAGAGCGCGGAAACACTACACTTGAGCGTATGCAATTTCGTAATCGTGATAAAGCGATGGGAACCGAAATCTCTACACCCGATATCAGTTTTGAGACCATTCACTTGGTAGATCTTGGGGATATGCAGGTAGAAGTACTGTATCTCGGCCCGTCCCACAGCCCGGGTGATACGCAGGTTTGGTTGCCGGAGCATAAGCTCATGATTGCGGGCGATCTCGCCTTTCATGAAAGGCTGTTACCGGTTTTTGATGATAGCGATACTGCGGGCTGGCTGGAAACGTGGAAAGAGTTTGAGAATCTTAAACCCGAGGTAGTTATCCCCGGCCATGGCCATCCTACAACGATAGATGTTGTGACTGAATGGACTATCGGATACCTCGAGTATATGCGATCGGAAATTGCAGCGATTCTTGATGATGGCGGTTCATTAATTGACGCCTACAAGATTGACCAGTCAGCGTTTTCTCATCTGGATACCTATGATGAGTTGGCGGGATTAAATGCTGATCGAATCTATCGGGCGATGGAGTTTGAGTAGAGGAGTACACGCGGCGTGTTGTGTATGGCAGATCCTCAGGCAGAGCTATTCGGAATAGTGTGCAGACCCGCTACATAACCGAAGCTGCTTATCGCAGATAAAAAGTGTTGGAAGAGTATCCGTTACTCACATGCCCGTTTGTTTAAAAGCGTCCCCGTAATCCACGTAGGGGTGGGGGATAAGCTTGCGCATCCAGCAATGTTTAGCACATCAGATTTAGAACTACCGGTTAATCTGGCAATTTAATTCGCTGTAACTTCTGTGGCGTTGGTAGCGGTTGTTTGGTGGATGCGCAAGCTTATCCCCCCTACGTGAAGCTACCATAAAAATTTTCGTGCACTGCGACAAAAGATTATCGTTAAAGCCGATCTCTCAAGTCTGTACGTTAAGCCCTGTGCATAAACGGCAAACCTTCAAACAACATTCGCAATCCCATGCGGGCTCCGATGCAGATGCTTAGCACGACTATCGGGGCCGAGATGGCCATGGTTGAGAATGCAGATACACCCTGACCAATGGTGCAGCCGGCTGCGAGAACGCCGCCGATGCCCATTAGTGTCGAGCCCACCAGGTGTCTTCCCAACTCTCGTGCATCGTCACATGCCTCCCAGTGTATTTGTCGTTTTAATGCTGCAATAAAAAACGCACCGAATACGACACCGAGCAGAAGCCCGATTCCATAGTCTGCGGCTGAGGCGGTAGCCGAAGTTAAATTATTGATTAGCTCACCCGGAGGAAGCACAAATGAGGCGGATTCGATTTGTACCTGACGGTACATAACCTCACTCAACTTACTGGTGATCACCCAGCCGCTGGTTATGCACAGTCCTACCACCACACCAGTCAGAATATGGGGCAGTTTGCCGCGATAGTCCGCACTTGAAAAAATCCAGCTGAACAATGCACCACTGATTAGGATTGTCAGCAACACGCGCGAATCAAAACCCGCGGCTGACTGAAGCAATGACGGCAGAGACTGGCTTATAGCGTTCAATTCAAACGCCTGAGGTTCAATTATTGAAGTTCGCCATTGCGAAAGCCATCCGCGTTGTGTAAACAGTGCAGATAACCCGACTATGATCACAATGATTAAAGAGCGCAGGCTGCCGCTGCCCAGCCTTACCAGTGCACCGAAACTACAAGTGCCTACCAATGCCATACCAACACCGAATAGAACTCCGCCAATAATGCCGCCAAGCAACGATAAACGCGGGTTGAGATAAAAGCTTTCTGTAATATCCATTAGCTGAAGAATGATCAGCAGCTGGGTTGATGCCAAAGCAACGGCTGCCGCGAGTACCCAGGTTCTCACGCCGGTCGCATCATTGGCATACCAATAGCGCTCAAGAGCTGTGAGTGTGCAGAAGTCACTCCATCGCGCTGCAGCACCCAACAGTATGCCGACTGCGAATCCTGCAATCGGTAAAAACCATGGCGCGTCTGCGATAATGTCGATCAAAGTGATCAGCGATTGCGTACAGGCTTACAGAATAGTTCGTATAAAGATTCGATGATATTGCTTACGTCCTTGTCTGCTATTCGATAGTAAATCGTTCGGCCCTCACGCCGGGTCATTACCAGATTTTCGAGACGTAGACGTGCAAGCTGTTGTGAGACTGTTGCTTGCGGTAGTTTCACAATCTCTTCAATTTCAGTGACAGACATTTCATCGCGCTCAGTGAGCAGGCAGAGAATTAACAGGCGAGTCTCATGTGACAGTGAGCGTAATAACTTGCTGGCTTTTGCTGCCTGCGCCATTAACGCTTTTACTTCTTCGGCTGATGCGTCTGGATTTAGTTTTGGTAACATCAAAGTTTTTCCAGCATTTGGCCAAGCAGGAACCAGAAGTATTCATCTCCCGGATAGCCGAGTAATCGGTCGACTTCTGTGTTGTTGTCAACGAGTATAAAGGTCGGTGTGACGGTGGCGGGTTTTATATTCCGGTATTCATCCGGCATCGGATCACCTAGTTGAAGTATTCTTAGCGGTGCCAGCTTGCCTTCTTCGGTTTTTGGATAGGCCACCCCGATTTCAGCATGAAAGCGTTGGCAATAGGGGCAGTCGTCTGATTCGACAATCAGCAATTCGGCCGCTTTGGCTGGAAGGCAGAAACAGGCCAGCGTTACAAGCGCTGCTGTAATAGATTCGCGTATTTGCATGTATGCATAATAGCGTACCCGGGTATTCCTCTCAATTGAGGCGTGCCTGAGCGGACTGATTTGATCACACTTTGAGCCGAATGCCGCGGTACAGCGACGTTCTCGGACTGACCCGGGTCAACACTGGCATCTGCTGTCCGGCCGGTTGTCAGTCAAATATATCCACATCGGTACCGGATTCGCGAATCTCGTCGGCGCGGGCTGAAATGTAGCGTTGGAAGCTTGGTTGCCGTTCCCATCCCCCGGACAGCACGTAGTCGAGCATAGACTGTGTATGAAAGCGTTTGAACCACGCCTCCGAACGGATAACTTCCTTTTTCTGTTCTTCATTTGAGGCGTAGAAAATCAGTGTCGGTGCGTAGCTGACGTTCAAATTCCTTGCGAACTCACGCTCGGTGACGGTTTGCCCGTTGAGATCTTCAAACTCTGTTCGACCCCACATGTCTATTCTCACTACATTGTATTCGGCAAGAAGTTCCAGGGTGTCATCCAGCAGCAGAATGTTATCGGTCAATTCTTTGCAATTTTTGCAATCACTTTGCTCAAATAGTAAAAGCAGTGGCTTGTCTTGTCTGGATAGTTTTGCAAGTGAACTTGCATCGCCATCGATATGTTCTTGTAGTTCAGGGTTAAAAGGTGGAGTGTTTCCCGGTTCTTTGTATCGCTCTGCAATGAACTCGTTGAAGCTTTGCGATTGCTGCGCCTTATTGGTTGCATACTCCAGTGCAAGCCTAAATTTATCAGGTGGGTAGTATCCGTTTATTCTCAATGTTTGCTGTCCTGACTCATCAAATACCAAAACCGTCGGGGTGAACTGAACTCCCAGCCGTTCTGCGAATAGTTTTTCAGTAAACTCCTGGCCTTCTACGCTGGTAACTTCACGGTCACCCCACATATTGATTTCAATGACATCGAAATTTTCCCTAACGGTTTCTTCAATGTCCTTCTGTGCAAGGTTGTTCTCGACAAAAGCGTTGCAGTAAGGGCATCCATCCTGATGAAAGACCAGCATTAACCGTTTGCCGGCTTCCTTTGCTTCGAGAATGTCTTCTTCCAGTTCCATAAAACTGGTCTTGAACCAGTCGGGATAGACGGTCTCCATAGCACCCATAAATTCTCCATGCTTATCTGCCTGTTTATCTACTTGTGCCGCTGCGTGAGGGGAGGCGGTTAGCAATACTAAAAATATAGTGGAAATGGAAAAAAGTCGAATCTGATGCATCTTCATGTAAAGTCCTCCTGTTTGGATCCCGGTCAGTTGGAAATGGGTTCCTTTGATCAACATAGCAGAAGAAATCAGCATCATCAAAGCGACTGGTAAATTGAGTTAGCTTTGCAGTCCTGCGTTCAGTCGTGCCAGCGCGTTACCTGATTGAATGGCTTTTCTCGCTGTGTCTGCTGCCTCAACCAGCGTGGAGGCTTTTCCAAGATGCCAGAGGGTCAAAGCAGTGCCAATTACTGCGGCGTCATACGCTGCACCCGCCTCACCTCGCAATGCATTTACGCCTTTCTCAGCACACAGATTGGCGAGCTTTTCGTTGTCCCATTTCATACCCAGGTGCTGTAACGGAGATTTAGGTTTGGCAAACGTCTCAGGAATATCTTCAGCACGATAGTCACGATTTAACTGCATAGGTTCAAGCGCTACATCGTGCTCCTCGGTAGCACGGTCAATCTGATACCGGACAAAGTGTGCTTTTGCACGGAAAGAAGGGATCACACCACCTTCAGTACCTCTGATAAGTAGCAGTGAATCAAGTTTCATGTGCTGCGCCAGCATGGCGTAGGTTTCCCGGTATGGCTTATGTACGTAACCGGTAACCAAATGCGTTCTTGCACTACCGGTGATCGGAGTCAGCATCACTTCGGTTGTTGTGAGCGCCGGTCTCTTTACGATCTTTGATCGTAAGCCGAGTAATCCATACAAGCTGCTGCAGAATTTAGATTGATCTGCGTAGCCCCAGCCTATCTTGGGATCAGATAGTTGCCGCGCTACCGAATTCATGGACATCTCAGGATCACCACCCAGTGCCTTGATGATCTGATGATGCGTCACACCGTACTTCGGACCCGCCAGCTCTACACCGTGCGAGTAGGCATTGACGCCACAGGCTGCCAATACTGGCAATACAAACAAGGAAGCGTGTATTGTTCTGTTGAAACCGTTGTACGGGTCCGAAAATGCTATAACATCTTCGCAGTCAGCCATTGCGTAAGTAGTATTATCCCGTATCGCATCAAGCAGGCCTTTCAGCTCTGTGTCTGTCTCACGCTTCATGCGCAAGCCAATAAGGAACACTGCAGCCTGAACAGGGTCAATCTTGTTTTCAAGCAGTGCATTCATCATGGAATGCGATTCTTCATGAGAAATGTTTTTGCTGAGTTCAGGCCCGGTTGCCACGCGTTGCAGTACGGAGTGAATCAATTCCGGTCCCGCTGTTGGTGGTACATCTACATCATGCTTTGCCATTTAGTTACTCTCGTCCAGTGTGACATATACGATGTCACCTTCAGTGATCACTTGATAAATATTCAATGGTTCGTCTGCGGGATCATCAAGCACGGCACCAGTAGTCAGATCGAACCGGCTGCCGTGTAGCGGGCACTTAACGAGTGTGCCGTTCAGATTGCCATCGCAAAGTCGTGCATCCTCATGAGTGCACATTTCATCAGCTACAAACCATCCTTCTGCTGTGTGCGCGACCAATACGTTTCTGTCTGAAAGAGATACACATCGCATTTCACGCAGTGGCACATCCTGCAGGTGACAAACCTTTACTTTTTGAGTCATAAGTTGCAACTGGTTAAGATGAAGAAGACTATTAGAAACACCCGCGTGCCATCATCCAGTCTCTGCGGGCTATGATATTATCTCACACATGAACTGGCTTTGGATCAACAGAAACAATGAACGATGAAGACATGCAGCTGGCCAGTGGTATTGCGGCATTTGAGGCCAAGGAGTTCAGGCGCGCCTGGCAATTGCTCGAGCCACTTTCTGACGCGGACAACGCAGATGCTCAGTACCGTTGCGCCATCATGCTGCAAAACGGCCTCGGGGTAATAGCGCAACCCAAAAAAGCCGCCATGCTTTTACAAAGTGCTGCTGACAAAGAAATGGGGTTGGCTCAGCACTCACTGGGTGTTTGCTATCTTTATGGCGAAGGGGTGGATCAAGACACCGGTGAAGCGATCCGGCTATTAGAACTTGCCGGTGCCCGTGGTCTTGCCGGAGCGTGGACCACGCTGGGTATGATTTTTATGGAAGGGCAGGGTACAGAAAAAGATGAAGCCCGCGCTCTGGATTACTACCAACGGGCGGGCTTTGACCCTGCTGAGTTTAAGACCAGCTGAGGCAAGCGCTTTTTTTTGATTTAAAAGCGTTAGATTAGCCATACCCTGTTTTTTTGTTTTTATCGCTCGGCATTGTTCGGGCTAGTGCCCACGGTGATTGATACCGGGGATTACATGCGTGTGATGGTTTAAGTGTAGTGAAGACCACTTTAAGTCGATCGATTTACCGTTCTCCACGCGGCCAGCCAGCCAGTGTGCTACGGCGAACGCCACTATTCCCGCAATTGCATTGGCCAGTGCCTGACCTGCCAGAACCCCTTTAGCGCCGTACATTGAAGAAAACAGTGCTATTAGTGGTATTGCCATGGCGAGGTCTCTAAATATGTTGCTTACGGTTCCGTAGCCAGGGTGGCGCAGGGCGGTAAACATCGGGTTGGCAGTCAGTTGTAAACCAAACAAAAGATAGGAGCCGACGATAAATACTGAGTAGAATCTTAGTAATTCAGATGCTGATTCTCCCAGTGAGAAAATATCTGAGAGTTTTTCGTGAAGGAAAAACATCAGTATCGTCACAGGCACTACATATATGATAACGAATCGTGCACCAGCGAATAATGTTTCGTGTACGCGATGCATCTCTTTGGCACCAAAATTTTGCGATGCCACCGGCCCTATGGCGCCGCTTAAACCGTAAAGCCCGGCAAACAATACCGGTGTTATTCGACCGATCACGGACGCTGCTGCAACAGCTTCGGTACCGAACTTTGCCATCTGGGCGGTTGCAAAAGCCGAGCTCAACGGGGCGCTAAGGTTAGTCAGGATTGACGGTAGTGCAATGGAATTAAATGTCTTTACATCGTTATAAAACTTACCATATCGCGGTATCGTGAAAAGATTGTACTTTTTTGTGATGTCGTAAAGAGCAATCCCTGCAATAGTGAACCGTGAAAGCACAGAGGCAAGTGCAGCACCCGTCAGGCCCAGGCCGAAGCCGAAAATAAAAATCGGATCGAATATGGCGTTAACAATCCCTCCCCACAGAGTCGTCCACATAGACATGCGGGCAGCACCAACTGATCGTAGCAGGCTGTTGGCGATAAAGGCGATACCCAGAACTGGCAGCGTAACACCGACAATTCTGAAGTACGACGCAGACATTGCAAGGACTTCACCCTGCGCGCCAAAAAGCTGTAACAGTTTCTCTGCGTAAACCAGCGTCAGTAGTGTTATAGGAATAGTCCAGCAGAGTGAGTACAGCAATCCATGTGTTGCCAGTCGTTTTGCTTCTGGTCCCAGCTGGTTCTTGTTGTCTTCATCTGCAGTGTTGTCTTTTGTAGTATTATTGTGCTGCGAACCGTATTCGCCGATGGCTTGTGACACGAGTGTGGCGACAGCAACGGATAAACCGATACAAACCGATGCACCAAGAAACAGGCCCAGTCCCGCAAACCCGACTGCGGCGGCCAGTTGTGGTTCACCTAATAGTGATATAAAAAACATGTCGACCAGATCGACTATAAATATCGCGAACAACCCTACGGCAGATGTAAGTGCAAGCTCTCTGATGTGCTTAAAAACAGGCCCTTTGGTGTAGGGCGAGCCTGGAGTCACTGCTCGCTGTCCTGGTCTGTTGTTTTGCCCGGTGGTATCCAACCACGCCCATAAGATCCGCTAAACATATCTGTTTTACCCTGCATTGCTGCATCCTGTAAGGGCATGATTGATTTTACTTTATCAATGTACGCTTGGTTCTCGCCGGCCGGAATATTTTCATCGAAAACGCTGGCGACTTCGCGCAGTGCGTATTGATCGAACTCAACAAACCCCTTTATCAGTTTTTCAGCTTCATAACTATGAACTCCAAGCGCCTCAAGCGCACTGCGACCTGCTCGTGTGGCGCTATCAAAAGTATCTCGAATAATGTCATTTGCACCTGCGGCATATAGTGCGTACACATGGTGCCTTGAAATAGCCCGTGCGACTATGTGAATGTCAGGATAGTTGTGGCGCACGTAGTGAACGATGCTGTTTATCTGCGATTCGTCATCAATAGCCACAACCAATAAATCTGCTTCGTCTATACCCGCAGCGTGCAGGAGATCAGGTCTGGTTGCATCTCCGTAGTAGGCATGAATGCCAAATTTTCTAAAGGTTTCAAGGCTTGCGGCATTGTGGTCAACCACAACGGTGTTATGACCGGCTGATTTAAGGATTCGGTTAATGACGCCACCAAAGCGACCAATGCCCGCGATGATGACCTTACCTTTTTCATCGATGGTATCGGGCTCCCGGGCATCTGATTTTACAAATCTCGGTGCAATAAGCCGATCGTATGCGACAAACAGCAGTGGTGTAAGCAGCATCGATAATGCAACGCAGAGCAATAGTTTATCTGCAACACTTTCAGGAATAACCTGATTTGCAACAGTGAAGCTGAGCAGCACAAAGCCGAATTCACCGGCCTGTGCAAGACTGAGCGAAAACAGCCACCGGTCACCGCCATTGACCTTGAATATAAATGACAGCACTAGTAGTACGAAGGCTTTCAACAGAATCAAGCCGATTGTCAGCCCGAGAATCAATAACAAATTCTCACCCAGTAGTGAAAAGTTGATAGACGCACCAACCGTAATGAAGAACAGCCCGAGCAATAGTCCCTTGAATGGATCGATGTCACTTTCGAGTTCATGCCTGTATTCGCTGGTGGCGAGTACAACGCCTGCCAGAAAGGTGCCCAGGGCGGGGGACAGACCGACCAGTGACATCAGCAGTGCAATGCCAACCACCAGCATTAACGCGGTTGCTACAAAAATCTCTCGCAGGTTAGCCATGGCAATGTAGCGAAACAATGGCCTGACTAGGAAATAGCCGCAGACAATTACTGCTGCAATCGCACCAAGGGTCACGGCAGCGCGTTGCCAACCGTGCAGGTGTTCGACCAGACTCAATCCTGATTCGTGGCCGGAATCGTGATCAGCCTCATCACCAACGCCGTGACCACCCTCTGTTTCACTGTGTGAGCCTGTGCCACTGACATGTTCCGCAGCAGATGATGCGGTATCCATTAGCTCGGGCATTGCCAGCAACGGTATCAACGCCAGCATTGGTATTACTGCGATGTCTTGAAACAGAAGTACTGAGAAACCTGCCTGACCACCATCGGACTTCATGAGACCTTTTTCATTTAAAGACTGTAAAACAATGGCAGTTGAAGAAAGACAGAGCACCAGGCCGATTGCAAGTGCAATGGTCCAGTAAAACCCGAACAGCATAGCAATACCGGTTATCAGTGCCGTCGTCACACATACCTGCAGACCACCAAGACCGATAAGCCGGGTTTTCATTTGCCATAACATGCGCGGTTCCAGTTCCAGCCCAACCAGAAATAGCATCATCACCACGCCAAATTCCGCGATATGCTGAATACTGATAACGTCTATGTTTAGTGCATAAAGTATCGGGCTAATTGCAATGCCTGCAAGCAGGTAGCCGAGCACAGAGCCAAGGCCAAAGCGAGATGCGATAGGTACCGCAATTACTCCGGCTATCAAGAATAGAAAAGCAACTAACAGCAGGCTTGTCATTTTGTCTCCATTAACTGGTCTACATCTCTCCAGCCAAGCGTATTATTTGAAATTATCTGGTCAACAGGCAATGCGCCGCTTTGTAGCGTGGACAATAGCTTTACGTAACCATCAATGTGGGATTGCTTTTCAGTAGCATTGTCTTTCGACAACGCGTTGAACAAAACATAAGGGGCTGCAAAGTTTATTTGGCAAAGACGCGCAGTACATTCCAGTGGTTTCAATAACCCGCGTATGTCGGTTTGGTGCTTACCTTCCAGGCTATAGTCCTGTACTTCGCCACCGGTACTTGTGGCCGCTAAAATCGTTTTGCCGGCAAGTTTGTCACCTCCGGGTCCGTAAGCAAATCCGTATTCAAGTACCAGGTCCTGCCACTCTTTAAGTATCGAGGGAGTGGAGTACCAGAAAAAAGGAAACTGAAATACGATAATGTCGTGCTCGAGCAGTCTGTTTTGCTCTGTTTCTATATTGATGTTGTGGCGCGGATATTCGTGATACAGATCAACTCGCGTGAGATTGCTGAGTGCATCCAGTCCGGACTGCATCGCAGCGTTTACCGTCGAGTGCCGATGGCCAGGATGAGCGTAGTAGACAATCATTGATGGCATAGACTGACTCCGCAGTAAGTGACGCCGAACAGCCATCGTCTGGCAGATGGTTTTTTCGGGGTGCGTTTGATCTGGCAGTTACAAATGGCCGATGCACCGGCGACAGATATTAAATGGAAAATCCTAGATAAGCACGGAATGTTGTGAGGTCCCCTGGGAAAATATTCGCTATTGAATCTAAATATGTGTAGAACACTCTGAACTAATTCAGCCGCACCTTTGATCAATAGTATGGTGGAGGTGAGCCGTAACAAAGTCAGTTACAGGTTACAGAGTTATGTAAAATTTTGGAATGCTTCTATATGGGTGCTCTGAAGGCATCAATAATCGATACTTAAATGTCACAACCTCAAACACCGACGATTGACCTGACTGCAGCACTGCTGTTACTCGCGCTGGCGACTGTCTGGGGCGGGTCATTCTTTTTTGCAGAGGTTGCGTTGCGGGAAGTACCACCGTTGACGATTGTACTTCATCGTGTTTTCTGGGCTGTTCCGGTGCTGGCGCTGGTTGTTTGGTGGCAAGGTATTGAAATACCTAAAACGATTCAAGCGTGGATCTGCTATCTGATGATGGGAGCGTTAAATAACGCTATTCCTTTTTCACTGATATTCTGGGGACAGACGAGTATCAGCAGCGGTCTCGCCTCTATTTTGAATGGTACAACGGCCGTGTTTGGTGCTGTTGTAGCGGGTTTGTTGCTCGTGGATGAACCACTAACATCACGAAAAATCATTGGCGCGTTGTTCGGTGTGTTTGGTGTGGCGGTCATCATGGGAGTGGAGGCGCTTACGAATTTCAATTTACAGAATCTGGGTCAGCTTGCGGTAATGGGTGCTGCGTTGTCATATTCGTTTGCCGGGGTGTGGGGTAAACGTTTTCTTTCAGGTTATCCACCTATCATGAACGCCTTCGGGATGTTGGTTGGAAGCACTATTTTGATGATACCCGTTGCAGTCGTTAGTGATGGCATGCCGGTGATGAGTCTGGCTGCTGAGGTCTGGGCATCTCTAATCGCTGTGGCAATTTTTTCAACCGCATTCGCTTATCTTTTGTATTTCAGGATCCTTGTGCGAGCCGGTTCTGCGAACCTGATGTTGGTAACGCTATTGATACCTCCGGTCGCCGTAGCTTTGGGGATTGTGTTTCTTGATGAAAAGCTCGGATTCGAAGCGATATTGGGGTTTGGAATTATTGCCGTCGGCTTAGCTATTACTGATGGCAGACTGTTAGATAAGTTTAAAGGCAGATCCGGTTCGGTTTGAAACTCGAAAAAACGGATTGGACAATCCCCGGCCTCCCGGCTTAGCTATGGCTGGGGCAGCGGGCGCAGCTGGTCAGACTCAGTGAATTCAAACGTGCAAAAACGTGCAAAAACGCGTTTTATCGTGTAGTCTAAGTTGTATGCTGACAACTGAACGAAAGAGACTCCTGCTCCAACGGCTTAAACAGGAAGGAAAGATCGAGGCAAGGCAGGCCGCGGCAGAGCTGGGAATATCGAACGATACGATCAGGCGGGATCTCCGTGAGCTAGCGGCAGCGGGCAAGCTGCAGCGAGTGCACGGTGGCGCTTTGCCGAAGTCTGAAGCTGATGCGGATTTAGATGCTCGAAAGAACATCTCGGCAAAGTCCAAAAGTGAAGTGGGGATGGCCGCTGCCAGGCTGATTAAGCCGGAGCAAGTCGTGATAATTGATGGCGGAACAACCGCGCTGCAGCTAGTCAGCAATCTGTCCGTTGATCAGCGTAATACAGTAATCACCCACAGTCCTACGATTGCGGTAGCACTCAGCTCTCTTCCAGCAATTACGGTGATAATGATTGGGGGTGTGCTGTTCCGTCATTCAATGGTAAACGTCGGTGCAGCGGCCGTGGAGGCTGTATCGCACTTTCATGCTGATACTTTCTTCATGGGCGTTACCGGTGTAGACGTGAGTGCAGGGTTAACGACTGGTGATTTTGAAGAGGCGCATATAAAAAAAGCTTTAAGTAGTCGTGCTGCAGATACCGTAGTGATGGCATCTTGCGAGAAGCTGGAAGTAGCATCCCCTTATGTCATTATGCCGGTAGACAGTGCTTCCGCCATTGTTCTGGATAGTGGTGCATCGAAGGGTTTTTCAAAAAGCATTCGCAAGTTAGGACTTGATGTTCATGTATCAGGCAGGTCTTGATTTTATGATCTGCTGTAATGCAGGGCCTATTCAAGATGGTACTTACCTGTTAGTCGCCAACCACTGTTACGAAGACATTTAACGTGTATACAGCCACGTTCCAGCGCGACCGGTATACAGTTTACCTGTACCTGATATTGGCATTGGTTGGATTTAAGCAGTCTCTTTTGGGTTCGGTGCTGCCGTTCATTAGAGACGCGATGAATCTTAGTGCTATTGAAATTGGATGGCACTTTTCCATTTATGCACTTGGGCTTATCGTGTCTGTGCGTGTTGTAAAATGTTTCGCGGTAAATCCTGGGCTAACATCAACGCTAAAATCATCAGCGTTCGCTATGGTCGCCGCGATATTGTTGTTTGCCGTTAGCACCACTTTTGTCGTGGTAACTCTGGGCCTGGCTTTATTACTTGGACTCACTGGAGGCACCGTACAAATTTTAGTGCTGTCGAAGCTTTCAATGCATCATCAGTCTCATCGACCTGTCGCATTGGTAGAGGCTAATGTACTCGCAGCAATTGGTGTGTGCCTCGGTCCGCTGACAATTGGGTTCTCTGCAGGGCACGGTATCGGTTGGCAAGGTGCTTTAGCTTTACCATTTGTGGCGTTGTTACTGATTAACGCCATATTTTCAGCAGAAAAGAATTTCCATACGCAAGTATCAAACGAAATTTCAGCAAGTCATAGCCCGGATAGAGGATTGCCTTTAGCAGTCCTTGTTGTCCTTAGTATGATTCTATTTGGAATAGCAACCGAATGGGGTATTGGATTTTGGGGGGCGCTGTTTCTGGAGTCAGCGCTATCGGTAAGCACGGAGGAAGCTGTTACATCAATGTCTATATTTTTTGGTGGAACAATTTTCGGGCGGGTAGTCGCGAGTAGGTTACTCCTGATGTTTTCACTACGTGCCATTCTGGTAGCAATTATTACGATGGGTGGCTTCTCTGTAGTTGTTCTTGCAGAGGCGGTGAACCATAAAATCACGATTGGTGCGCTTTTCATTAGTGGTGCATGTCTGGGTAATTTTTTTCCGCTGATTCTGGCATTGGCGAATGAGAAGGTGCCCACGCGCGCGACGGATGTAACCAGAGGTGCCACACTTGCTGTGGGAGTAGCTCTGTTAGTGATTCCTTATGCAATAGGCAGTATTGGCGACTGGATAGGACTGAGAGCAGCAGTTCGTCTGCTTGCTGTGTTCCCGGTTGTAATGTTGATGCTGTTTTTTGCATCCAATCTGCTTGGAGTGAAGCGATGTGATGAGAGTTAACGTGTTGTAGCCATCTGATTGAAAAAATGAGGCGTTTATTGTGGAGTTGCTCGACAACGCGCAAGCTGAAGAGGAACGTGATATTGAGTAATCCGGAAGACATCTTATCGTGGTTGATCAGAATCACGTTGCGAATAGTTCTGGCGATTTCTTTTGTCTCGAGAGATGCGTAAAAATTAACAGTTCACCTCTACCACTGCTCAAAGTATCTGAGCAAATTGTAGAGAAGCTGGCTTGTAACACGATGTATGTGACTATGGATAATCAGAGCGCGAGTGATTGATAAATGCCTGCAGAATTCTACGCCCGGCCAGTTTTAACGGTTCGTGATGTATCGGCTAGCATTCGATATTACTGCGAACAACTTGGCTTTACTAAAATGTGGAGTCATCCCTCAGATATTCCTGTTATCGCGCAAGTAGGTCGGAACGGGTTGGAAATACTGTTGGATTCTCACAGTGTCATCCCGAAGTCTTCGGTACCTGCCGTTCTCAGCATGACACTTAATCAGAAGGAGCGACTTGGAGATTTGCACTGTGAATTTAAACGCCGGGGAGCAAAAGTTACTGCACCTCCATTCGAAGTCGTCTGGGAGAGAAATCTTTTTCAATTGGATGTAGTGGATTTAGATGGGAATATTTTAATATTCTGGGGTGCAATACCGGAAGAGAGTTTGCTGTGATGTATAGCGACATGCAGGCTATTAACATCCAAAAGCAGTTGCTGCAAAGTCGCGAAAAACACTGAAAATTTCTACTGGATAGCGAGTTGCAATATTGTTTGCGCCTTTCAATGCAGAATTGGGGCTTCGACACTGCACAGCGTACGCCGACGCTGGCAGCTAAAGATCTTCATACATCGCTTCTGCTTCACGCTTGCCGCGGTTATCGGAGGAGTGAGTATTAATCACTTGCAATGACACCTAAGCGTGTCCGGTTCTTTTTATTTTTTTGGTGATGGACCGGACCTGCGATCTCCGTGAACCAACTTATTGAGTTCTGCAGATGCACTCAACAGGGGATTGTGCTGACGCATTGCCCATACAACATCGGCGCGGTTAATACCTATGTCATCCAGGTGACAGTCATCAAGCGATAGTAAATAAAGGCAGGTTTCCCGTTCCTGCCGATGTTGTTGCACTGCGTGAAACAATCGGTAGAGAGGCCCAAACATGACTGCCCACCATGATCTACCTTCGCTGTCGACCCGCTTTTCCTTAACTGGATTTTGTAAAGTCGGATCAAAGTAGTTGGTTTTCGCGGGTGTTGCCAACTGTTCAAGTTGGTCAATAGATAGTGGATTTGATGATGCCATGGTGAAGCTCCTCTCCTTTGGCTGACTATTGGGTAGTCAATGCCGTTAGCCTGCGTTCTTAGTCGGTGCGCCACGCCGACTGGTCTGCGGTGCGACCGGGTAGCAAAAGATTCAGTCCATCCCGGTAGTTGCAATCACAACTACAGCAGAAATAAAGGGAAAAAATACCCTCTGATACTGTAATTAGAACTCTACGGAGAAAAATCTGTAGTGTCAATGAGAATAAATTCCCATTGTCATACATATAGCCTCAATGTGAATTGCACTTCGTGGTGGGGTTAGCGGCGTCGAATGCTTGAATTTCTTTTTCAGGCTCGCAACACCGGGCGGCGCCGTGGCGTGCTGTAGCGACGATGCAGCAGCCTGTTACTCGCCCGTGCGTGCGTTTGTGAGGTAAGCGTGGCCGATGGCTCACTTCAGATTGAACCCGGTACTGAAATTGAAATGCGCCCGAGTCCACTATTAGCGTCGACGGTGGCTTTAGCGCCATTGGAAGTTTAGAAAACCCGGTGTTAAAGGGGGGGCAGTAATTCCAGCCAGCGCGGCTGGGATGGGGTCTGGAGGGGAGAGGGGATAAGGTATTCAATCACGTCACAATACTGGATGGAGTAAACGCTTCTAAAAACTGTGGTGCGATTCAATGGTTTTGCCGTTCAGGCGATAATGCAAGGTTGAGAATAGATAATGCTGAAATCAGCTTTAGTTCGAGTTGGGGTATCCGGACCTTTACAGAAGAGATGTGCACTTCAGAGATTGATGAGAGTATTGATTGTTACAACAATGCTCTGGGCGACACCAACGTTCTTTTACCTTAAAGGGCTTGTCTCGGTAGCTGTATTCATTACGTGAAAGCATCTTTCTCAATGCAGCTTAACTGGTAGCCTCCGCAATCAACTCAAAGCACAACAGGCAAATAACACTCCATAAGGACCTTGGGTAATTAGTCAGTTCACAAGGATTTTCAAAATTTTCTGGAGTGACATTCCTGGTAAAGTCCAATAACACTGGCCTACAGTGGTTTCCCCTGTCTTTGTATTTCCGTTCGTAATAGGCTATTGCAATCGACCTGTGTTTTGCTTATGAAATGGAATTTAACAATGTCGTTCTCCTGAAGTATGAATGCAGCAAAATTGAAACAATAGATACAGAAATCCAGCAAAAAACAGCTCGTGCATTGACACTAGTTTACCTCAGCACAATCAGTTACTCGTGGGTGCGACCCTATAATAATGTTGTTAGGAGAAACTAATAAATAGCGGTCATTGAAAACTTGGTCAGTGTATAAGGAGAACCCATGCACAGTGGATGTTTAAAATCATATAGCGTCAATAGCAGTGAAGAGACGCAGGCGGCGAATCACCATTTATATCGAGACAGTGGACGGCTTATGAGAAGACTGCCGCTGTTTCCTTTCAAGAGTCTTGTGCTTCCTGGAGGTTATCTTCGCGTAAAGATAATTGAGCAACACCATATCGCAATGGTTAGTGCGTGTGTCAGGCATGGTGGCGGATTCGGCTCCTATCTGGACAACGGCGCGTCGGAAGCCTGCGCAGCACAGGTCATCCGACACGGAACAATGGTGAATATTGTCGATTGGGATCGTGAAGGTGATGGTCTGTTGGTTATAGTGGTAGAAGGTTTGCAGAGATTCTGTGTTGTAGAGGCACACTCCAATTCACAAGGACTGGCCAATTCAAAAGGACTGGCCAATTCAAACGGGTTGGTAATCGGAGAAGTCGAAATGCTGCCACCTGAGAAGAAAGTTGCGCTTCCGTCGTGTCATCGCGAACTATCTGACCTGTTACGGCGTGTTTATAATCGTGTGAAGCCTTTCATTGAGTATGCAAGCTCAAATTATGCAGATGCCGCGTGGGTGAGTAATCGGTTAACTGAACTACTGCCGATGACTGTAGGTGAGCGCGATAGTGTAATCGCGATGAGTGATCCGTTAGAGCGCTTATCCGTGCTGCAGGGCATTGTAGAAAGGTTTGCTGAGGCAGAGATCAGTGTTAACAGAAGTGAAAACACTATCGGGGTTTCTTGATCTTCATCTTGGGGTAAATTCGGGCGCTGAAAGTAAAGCGCTATGGATGTGTGCCGGGCGTGATTCAGCTAACTGCTTCAGTATCTTTGTGTGGAATGATTATTCCGCAACCCATTAACCGAAAATCGCCGAGTCCGTTTTCTTGTAACTGTAGTGAGAAACCGGGTGGCACGTCCGCTATTAGCAGGCTTCTCGCTTCGAGGTCGCCTTGAGCGGTGGAGACTATAGTGGACTTGCCACACAGCAGTTTGGTTGGTTGAAAGTTTAGTGCAGCGCACTCATCTAAAACATTTCTTAAAAGTTCGTCTTCATCTTTAGGTGGGTTTTTATAGGTAAGGTAGCGTGAGAATAAAGCTGCAGATTGCTGTAGCTGTACCGGTCTACCTGAAAGGATATCTAGATTTTCTGCGCCTATTCTATGTTGACTACCCGTTAACGCGTCAACAAGATCTTTTGCGCGATCAACAGGGCAGCGAACCCGTAGGCGGGTTCTTTTGGATAGAATCAATGGTTCGTTGCCTGAGGAGTCAGGGCGTTGCCAGCCGTTTTGGGATCCTGCTACGTGTATCGGATGAATACCGGCTCCTGGCAGGTCTTTTATCCAGGGTGCCGTTTTGCAAAGTGCCTCTGCGAGTTCGGCGGCATGGTCAACCGGTAGCTGTCTGCATTCAATTTTAAATACCACATCCGCCATGCTTGATGACCGGGCGGTGGAAACTTCGTCGCTATTCTCCTGCCATAAATTCATCAGAGATCTGCACCGGTATTGTCGATGTCATGATCGGGATTGTCCGGCAATTGCTTTTGCAGGATCTCACGATCAAACAGCCAGTCTGTTTGTACCAAAACGTCAATCACATTGCGCAGTCTCACCAGAAACTTCTCTGGCTCGTCGAGTTCCATCGTGCGGACCCAAAGTTGAAACTGGTCATCATCCTCTATCTTGCTGTGTCGTTTGGCAACCCGCGCAAGCATCGAGCCGGTAAATAGTTGCAGATGTTTTTTCTCTGCAGGGTCGCACCGCAGGTCAACAATATAGTGGGCGGTGGCTGCAGCAACAGCAGCGCCATCAGACTCGTCCGGTGTCTCATCAATAATTTGATCAAGAACGCTTACCGTTAAATTGGGATCAACCGGGTAGGTAACTGATAACCATGCGGCTTGTCCGATAGCACTGATCGAATCTTCCTCTTCACATAGATAGCGGTACTGACATGCTCTTGCTGCGTCTTCAAACTGCGCATGTTGAATGAAGATTTCAACTAGTCCGTTAAGCTTGACAGCCGCCTGTTTTTTTTCGTCCAGGTCGAGGTGCAGACCGGCCATTTCCAGGTTAATGGCGGCGAGCTCAACAGGGTTATTGATCTGTTTTGATTGTTCTTTAAGTGTCTCAAGACGATCCTGTCTGTCGGCGTAGCCTGCATCATCCATCAACAGACGTTCTGCAGCAGATAGCTTCAGTTCATCTGCAGAGTTATTTTCAGTGCTGTGAATCACGGTTTGTTTGCGCTACTGAAGGCGGCCTCGAGGACCATGTCCCAGTTTTCAGGAGTGTCCGGGAATGGCGGTTTAAGATCAATACGGAAAAACATTTCATCCAGGGCACGTAATTTGACGACTTCAACAAACTCTTCAAACGTGTTGACTTCGCGGTGCTGCAATAACAAATCACTCACATGCAGCACTAGTATGCACCCGCTAACTGATTATCTGTTAATTGTGGTAACTGCAGATACCGGCCACGCAGCATTTGCCTGCGGTGAAGATGATCATCAGTAAAAGCTTCCCGGCGATGCAGAATGTTTCTGGTCACCATGCCCTGATTTGCCTGAAGCCTCACAGTGTGGTGCTGATCAGTGCCCGATTCTATTAATTGCTTCATCGTTTCAGCAGCGGTTTTAGTCTCATCGTTTCGCCACTTAATGTTTCTGAGTCTGGTTGTGAAGCGGGTTGCCGGTATCCCGTCAGCGTGGGTAAACAGTACCGGTGTATAGCAGTCTGGACGGTCGTGACCGAGCTCGTCGGTGTTGCCCGGTATCATCATCGCCTCAGGGTGGCTCAGTAGGTCGACAAGTTCCGGTGCTTTTTCTATTAGTTTGATGATCAACAACTGGTCATCCATGAGAGAAAGTGCGCCCCCGGTAGCAGCTGGTTGCAAGCAGTGGAGTGTGAAGCATCTTACGTTTTGATCCGTAGGGTTGTAGTAACCATCTGTATGCCAGCCCATTGCGCGAGCTGTGTAGGGCACAAAGCGTCCTTGATCAGTATCAGACAGATCGGCTAACAGTGACAAGCCATCGGATTGTTGTACAACTCCCCGATCGCTGGTTCCCAGCGATAAGCGTCTGTGAAGCGCCAGGACCTCCCGGTTTGTCTCTTCTGTTGCTTCAGTCCATTCATAAACGCAGAAACCAATCGCTGCGACCTGACTGCAAAGCCGTTTTAGATTTTGTACGTCGTCATCAGTGGTTAATGATGGGCTGAGTTGAACCACTGTCGGCTGCATCTCGCGCTGGATGGCAAGCCTGAGCTCTCTCCATCGGACAAAGCCCGCGGGTTGTGAGAGAAATGCAGAGGCAGGAAGTAACAAGTCTTTATTGCTCACTGTTCATCGGAAAGCTGAGTCACGATACACTGCTGGTGCTATCCTCTCAACCAGCGTAGTCGAGGCGTTTTACGATGCGATATGTGCCTATGCCTTTGGAGATAGGTCACTGGACGGGCGTTTGCACAAAGGGTTATTGGCAGGAATTACGCAAGACTATAAGATCTAAAATGACCTGGGAAACCGGCAACAGAGAGGCAGAGTAGATGACAGATTCGGAGTCCGGGAAAAAACACGACACGCCGATGCTGGATCACCTCGAGACGGGGCCCTGGCCGAGTTTTGTCTCTGGTATTAAACGTCTGCGTGATGATCACCCGAGTGACCGGGTCAACGGCATGGCCAATGATCTTCTCGGTCAGCTCGAGCACTCTTATAAGACCCGTAAAGGATATTGGAAGGGCGGCACTGTCAGTGTTTATGGCTATGGTGGCGGAATTATTCCCAGATTCTCAGAAGTCGGCGATATGTTTCCGGAGTCGCGAGAATTCCACACCTTGCGCGTTCAGCCTCCGGCTGGCAACCACTACAGTACAGACGTGTTGCGCACGCTTGCAGATAGCTGGGAGAAACACGGCTCAGGCCTGGTGACCTTTCACGGTCAGACCGGCAATATTATGTTCATCGGTTCAACGACCGAAAACACACAGCACTTCTTTGATGAGATCAACGACTACGGGTTTGACCTGGGGGGGGCCGGGCCCTGTGTGCGAACGGCTATGTCTTGTGTTGGAAGTGCGCGTTGCGAAATGTCATGCACCAATGAGCACCGCGTGCATCGTGAGTTGGTAAACAACTTTGTTGACGACATTCATCGCCCTGCGTTGCCATACAAGTTCAAGTTTAAGGTCTCAGGTTGCCCGAATGACTGCATGAACTCGATCGAACGCGCTGACTTTGCAGTCATTGGTACATGGCGTGATGACATGAAAGTCGATCAGGAAGCATTTAAAGACTATGTCGATCGAAAGGGCAGACAACACGTGATCGACAACATCATCACCCGCTGTCCAACCAAGGCGCTGGCTTTAAAAGATGATGACAGTATTGAAGTAGATAATCGCAACTGTGTACGTTGTATGCACTGTCTCAATGTTGTGCCAACGGCATTCAGCCCGGGTGACGATAAAGGCGTTAGTATTTTAATTGGTGGTAAACGAACGCTAAAAATCGGTGACCTGTTCGGTACAGTCATTGTGCCATTCATGAAGCTTGAAACAGATGAAGACTTTGAGCGCATTACAGAGATAGCGGAAGAGACCATCGACTTCTTTGCAGAAAATGCGCTTGAGCACGAACGTACCGGCGAGATGATTGAACGTATCGGTCTGGTGAATTTCCTTGAAGGTATTGGTGTCGAAGTCGACCCTGCAATGATCGATCATCCACGTGAAAGCTCCTACGTCAGAATGGATGAGTGGGACGCCGAAGCAGCTAAATGGTTTGAGCGCAAAGAGCAGGACAAAGACGCTGCAGCAGGAGGTGCGTAACATGGCGACTACACCTGCCGGGAAATCAGCAAGCAAACCTGCCAAAAAGCAAATGCGACCAGCCATTGAGAGCGGTTGCCCGGATGGTATGCAATATGTCCATCCGGTGATGCTAAGAAACTTTGGCCAGTGGGAAAGTCACACACATCCGCAACCTGGAGTGTTATGCCATACCGCTGCAAGCGGTGAGTCTATCTGGACTGTTCGGGCTGGTACTCAGCGTATCCTTGATGTCTACACTCTCAGAAAGCTCTGTGATATTGGTGATGAGTATGGCGACGGGCATGTTCGTTTTACCATTCGCTCAAATATAGAATACATGGTGGATGCTGAAGCCAAGGTTCAACCGTTAATCAAAGCACTCACTGACGCAGGCTTTATTGTTGGTGGTACGCAAAACACTGTGGCAATGATTTCCCATACCCAGGGCTGGTTGCATTGCGATATTCCGGGAACCGATGCGTCAGGTATTGTTAAGTCGATGATGGATGAGCTTATTCATGAGTTCACCCACGCAGAGATGCCAAATCGGGTACATATCACTACATCGTGCTGTCAAATTAACTGTGGCGGGCAGGGTGATATCGCTATCAATATACAGCACACCAAGCCGCCGAAGATTAATCATGATCTTGTTGCTAACGTTTGTGAGCGACCTTCAGTGGTTGCCCGTTGCCCGGTAGCGGCGATTCGACCAGCCATGGTGAACGGTAAGCCATCTCTCGAGGTTGATGAGAAAAAGTGCATTTGTTGTGGTGCCTGCTATCCGCCGTGTCCGCCGATGCAAATCAATGACCCGGAGCATTCTAAGCTTGCTGTCTGGGTTGGGGGTAATCATTCCAATGCCCGCAGCAAACCTTCGTTTCAAAAACTCGTCGCAGCAGGCATACCCAATAATCCGCCGCGCTGGCCTGAAGCCACGGCGGTGGTCAAGAAAATTCTCTATGCCTATAAGGAAGACGCACGCGACTGGGAGCGAATCAATGACTGGATTGATCGTATCGGCTGGCCGCGGTTCTTTGAGATCACCGAACTGCCGTTTACCAAGTTCCATATTGATAACTGGCGTGGTGCTCGCAAGAGCCTTAATTCCTCAAGTCATATCCGTTTTTGATTCGAGTCGTCTCTGTTGAAAATATCGATTCTTGTTAATGAAGGTCCGTATCAGCATCAGGCATCTGACAGCGCTTATCAGTTTGCCTTGGCAGCGCTCGAATCGGGCCATGAAGTACCGCGTGTGTTTTTCTATCACGACGGGGTTAATAACGGCACTAACCTGACTACCCCGCCACAGGATGATCGCCACATACAAAAGCGATGGTCGGCACTTGCACAGGAAAAGGGGGTTGATCTGGTATTGTGTGTCGCTGCGTGTCAACGGCGAGGTATGGTTGATGAAGGTGAGCGAGATCGCAATAAGAAAGACGCCACCAACGTTGCTGACGGGTTTCGTATCTCCGGGCTTGGTCAGTTGATAGAGGCCGGTATCGAGTCTGATCGTCTAGTGACATTCGGAGACTAAGAAGACAAAGATGGAAGAAGAATACAGTGGCGGTGTAGAGAAAAAGTTTATCTACATCAACAGGCGTGTTCCACATGGCACTGCGTATGCAATTGAATCACTGGAAACAGTGTTAATCGGCGCTGCATTTGATCAGGATGTCAGTATGCTATTTATTGATGATGGCGTATTTCAGCTGAAGAAAGATCAAAATACAGAATCAATAGAGTTCAAGAATTTCTCAAAAGCCTACCGGGCGCTTGAAATGTACGACGTTGAAAAGCTCTACGTAGAGACAGAATCACTACAGGAGCGCGGCCTTAGCGCAGATGATTTACTGGTAGGCGTTGAAATGATAGATCGTGCCAGGGTTAATGAGCTGATCGATCAGCAAGACGTAGTACTGAGTTTCTAATCATGTCTACACTGAACATAATCAATAAGTCACCGTTTGAAAAACGTACACTTGATCAGTGTCTGTCGCGGATCAGCAAAGATGATGCGGTGATTTTAATAGAAGATGCTGTTGTTGTTGCAATGAGTGGCACCTCATACGACTCTCAGCTTAAGACTGCAACTGCAGATAAAAAACTCTATGTCCTAACCCCTGACCTGGAGGCACGTGGGCTGGCTGACAGGTCACTTCTCGACGGGCTGACTGCGGTCGATTACAAAGGTTTCGTTGCTCTGGTTACCGAGCATGATAGAGTGCACTCTTGGCTCTGATGAGCACCATATCTAAAGTTCGGCATCACTGAGCACTGCCGACAAAGCGGAGACTACATATGTCTAACAGTATCGAAGTAAACGGCAAAGAGCTGGCGACTGACGAAGAGGGTTATCTTGAAAACCTCGCCGACTGGGAGCCTGGTGTGGCCAACGTCATGGCTGAGATCGACGATTGTGAACTCACGGACAATCACTGGGAGGTGATCAACTTCCTGCGTGAGTATTATGAGGAATATCAAATCGCACCTGCGGTACGTGTTCTGACCAAAGCGATTGGCAAGAAGCTTGGTAAAGAATACGGCAACGGCAAATATCTTTATGAATTGTATCCTTATGGACCGGCCAAGCAGGCCTGTAAGTACGCCGGCCTGCCAAAGCCAACCGGTTGCGTTTAAGAGCCTGTTGCAGACATCTGAACAGGACGCGCCAACGCCATGATGAGTGCAATGCTATACCTGTCTTTGGTGGTATTGGTACTTGGCGTTGGTCGAAAAATCTACCAGTACGCAACTACCCCGGCTCCACTTAAGATACCTACCACACCAGCACCGACCACACGCGCGGGTGTGGTGTGGCGCATGGCAAGAGAAGTGGTCTTTTTTGACAGTCTGTTTAAGGCATCTAAACCAACCTGGATTTTCAGCTGGTTGTTCCATGCCGGTATGTTGGTCGCGCTGTTATGCCATTTGCGTTATTTCACCGACCCTGTCTGGGGTTGGGTTGCGTTACTTGCACCGTTTAGCAAGTTTGCAGGGCTAGCGATGTTAGTCGGCCTGATCGGTCTTCTTGCACGTAGAGTGGTGGTTGACCGGGTTCGGGCGATATCTGCTCCATCTGATTTCCTGATGTTGTTTCTTATACTTGGCATTGCAGCCAGCGGTTTATTGATGCGCTTTTTCTGGCACACAGATATCGTTGCAGTAAAACAGTTTGCACAAGGTCTGCTTTCATTTCAGTTCGCTTCACTGCCCGGTAGTTTTGTGTTGTTCATGCATCTCATACTTGTGGCGATTCTGCTGTTGATATTTCCGTTCTCCAAGTTATTGCATGCTCCAGGGCTATTTTTCAGCCCTTCCAGAAATCAGGTCGACAATCCGCGGGAACGACAACACAACCCGTCACTGAGTGGTCATGGCAAAAAAGCCTGAAAAAAAACCTGAGTTCGAAACACCGGTACTGGGTGACTACACCGAAGTTCCTGCGGTCACACCGGGGTCGATGGATCACAGCCAGCCCTTCGTTGCCAAGGCTGCAATCAATGAAGCCATCGGCTTTCCCGGTGAGCTGGTTGATAACTGGCAGGAAGTGGCGGTAACAAAGCTTGGTGAGCTGGTAGATAACTCGCGCGCGTTGCGAGTCTATCTTGATAGCTGCGTTAAGTGTGGTGCCTGTACAGACAAGTGTCATTACTTTCTCGGTACCGGAGATCCGAATAACATGCCAGTCGCAAGACAGGACTTATTGCGTTCCGTCTACCGCCGACACTACACGGTGGCGGGTAAGTATCTGCCAAAGCTTGTCGGCGCTAAAGATCTCGATGAGGAGATGCTCGACAAATGGTATAAGTATTTTCATCAATGTTCTCAGTGCAGACGTTGTTCTGTGTATTGCCCCTACGGCATAGATACCGCGGAGGTTTCTATGGCTGCCCGCGAGATCATGGATACCATTGGAAAAGGTCAAAAGTACTGTAACGAGATTATCGGCAAAGTACACAAGCTGGGTAACAACCTCGGACTGCCGGAACCCGCACTTGCCGATACGCTTGAGGGTTTAGAGGAAGACGTCGAAGAAGAGATCAATGTTAAGGTTAAATTCCCGCTTGATGTCAAAGGTGCGGAAGTTATGCTGGTTACTCCGTCGGCAGATTTCTTTGCAGAGCCACATATTGATGGTCTCATTGGATATGGCAAAGTATTCCATCAGGCAGGAATCAGCTGGACGTTGTCGTCGCATGCTTCAGAGGCAGCGAACTTCGGTCTTTTTATTGGCAGTGTCGACAACATGAAGCAGGTTGCGGTACGCATCCGTGAAGCTGCCCTTGAACTGGGCGTTAAAAGAATTGTTTTTGGGGAATGTGGTCATGCCTGGCGAGTCGCGTACAGCTTTCTCAATACATTGGCCGGGCCGTTTGATTTTCTCGATAGCCGGTATCCGGTGCCGCAACATATTATTGAAGTCACCCACGACCTGATGGAACAGGGTCGGTTAAAACTCGACAAGTCTGCTAACGACGATAAACGTGTAACGTTTCACGACTCCTGCAATGTCGCGCGTGCATCACGTATGGGAAACAAGCCGGGTGGACAGCTCACGTTGCCACGTGACGTTATCAAAGCCAGCTGTAATCACTTTTTTGATATGCCGCGTGACACTATTGGGGAGGGGACATTCTGTTGTGGTGGTGGCGGTGGTTTACTAACCGATGATTTGCTGGAGCTGCGAGTTAAAGGTGCAAAGCCAAGAATGCAGGCGCTGAAAGATGTACATGAGCAACACCAGGTCACACACATGGCAGCTATCTGCGCCATATGTAAAAGCCAGTTCTCAAAAGTATTGCCGTACTACGGTTTCGAAATGGATCAGATAATCAGCGTGCATCAATTGGTGGGTGATGCACTGGTTTTTTCAGCCGACGCATAGTGTCTTGAATAGGATTAGGTGAAAACGATATGACGACTCCATGGAGTAAAACTGAAAAGTCTGAGAACCATACGTTTCGCAAGTACAAAGACGGTGACCACAAATGGAAAAGCTGGACCGACGACATCTTTAATGCGGATGAATCGCACAAGTGTCCGGTTTATGTTAACCGTACTCCACCTTGTCAGGGGAGTTGTCCGTCAGGTGAGGATATTCGCGGCTGGTTACAGATTGCCAACGGTATTGAAAAACCACCGGAAGGCATCAGTTGGCAGGAGTATGCATTCCGTCGTTCTACCGATGCGAATCCGTTTCCGTCACAGATGGGACGGGTGTGCCCGGCGCCGTGTGAGGCGGGTTGTAATCGCAATGAGGTAGATGATTTTGTTGGTATCAATGCGGTGGAGCAATACATCGGTGATACTGCCATTAAAGAAGAATTTGCCTTTGAGTCAGGGCCACTGAAAACCAGTAAACGTGTAGCGATTATTGGTGGAGGCCCTGCCGGTATGGCTGCCGCGTATCAGCTTCGGCGCAAGGGAATAGCCTGTACAATTATCGATGAGCACGATGAGCTCGGTGGCATGATGCGCTACGGTATTCCAGGCTACAGAACACCGAGAAAAATGCTTGATGCCGAAATCAATCGCATCGTTAAGATGGGTGACATAGAAGTTGTGCTCGGCACCAGAGTCGGCACTGACATTACTATTGAACAGCTTGAGAAGGGCTACGATGCCATTCTGTGGTCAATAGGCTGTCAGTCTGGCAGAGCGTTGCCGGTGGAAGGCGGTGATGCGCCCAACTGTGTTTCCGGTGTTAAGTTTCTTGAGGCTTTTAATACCGGTCGATTGCAAACTACCACTGACAATGTAGTTTGCGTCGGGGGTGGTGATACGTCGATTGATGTTGTATCGGTCGCACGCCGCCTTGGTAAGATCACCAAACAAAACGCACTTGAACGACCGGAGCTCGTTGTACACGGTCACGTTGCGCACGATGTTGCGATGGCAGCCCAGAGAATTGGCGCCAACGTCACGCTGACTTCACTGTTGCCTCGGACTGCGATGACTGCAGCAGAACATGAAGTCCATGATGCACTGACAGAAGGTGTAGATATCCAGAACAGCGTCATGCCAGTGCGTGTTAACAAGGATGATAGTGGCCGTGCTGTGAGCGTGGTCATGTGTGAATGTACTGTCAGTAAGGAGGGAGTGCCTGAGCCTGTTGAAGGGTCAGAGTATGAGATCAAAGCTGACTTGATTGTCTCGGCTATCGGTCAGGGTGGTAACCTTGAAGGCTTGGAAGAACTCGATAACGGTCGCGGACTGATTAATGCCGATGCTTACTATCAGGTGGATGATCGACCCGGGCACTTTGTTGCCGGTGATATCATCCGGCCACATTTGCTTACGACAGCGATTGGCCAGGCAACAGTGGTTGCTACCACCATTGAGAACTACCTGACTGATCAGTCAATGCATAAGCGCCCAAAAATTGATGTTTATCATTTTAATCTGATGGAAAAACTTAACGAAGCCAATCTTTCGGTGGCTGAATATGATCGGCCGGCAGACTGGGGTACAGATGCGGCAGAGTTTGCGGTACATAACTATGAAGATCGCTCTGCCAGTGAGATAGCAAATGCAGAAGGTTTGTTTTTAGGACATTGGAAAGAAGAGGATCGCAATAAACGCGAAGAGAACGTACCATCCGGTGAGGAAGTTCTCAGTCATTTTGAAGAACGCATGGAGTTGTTGACTGAAGAGCAGGTTAAGGCTGAGGCCGGTCGTTGCATGAGTTGCGGTATGTGTTTTGAGTGCGATAACTGTGTGATTTACTGCCCACAGGATGCGGTATTCCGGGTAAAGAAAGACAAGAGCACCACAGGGCGTTATGTAGATACTGACTATGACAAATGTATTGGTTGTCACATTTGTGCGGACGTTTGTCCGTCCGGCTACATTGATATGGGCATGGGTCACTAGTGTTCTATCCTGCTACCGAACAGGCAGTAGCTCCTATTGACGCCCTCCCGCTCACGGAAGGGTCGGCGTCTAAGCGCCGGGGACGGATCTTCGTATGGCTTGTGGACGACCCAAGCTTAGAGTCGGACCCTCCCAAAGGGAGGGTGGCTTTACAGATTCAGTGCCGGCAACTGTTAGCAGGATGGAAAACCAGTCTATGCGTATAACGGCGCTAATAGTCTGTTTGCCATTGTGCGCGTTTGGTGCTGCTACCGCGCAGGGACTATTGTTACAACGTGCCGGTAGTCAGGCAGAAAACAGGCCTGTGATTCCTAAAGCCAGCAAAGGTGATCAGTGTGTCGCAGATACGGAGATCATGCGCAAAGACCACATGAGTCTGCTGAATCATCAGCGCGATGAAACTGTCATTGAAGGGATTAGAAGTGAACCGTATAGTCTGGTCAGTTGCGTCAATTGCCATGCGCAAACTGATACCAGTGGCCAGGCAATTCGAATAGATGCCGAGGGTCAGTTCTGCGAGAGTTGCCATAGCTATGCCGCGGTCAAGATTGATTGCTTCACCTGTCATGCGGCAAAGCCTGCGGCGATGGAAGTGATTGGCAATGCAGAGCCGCACCTTATGCGAGATAACCCGCATACCCTGGTTTCGTACCTATTGAACAAAGAAGCCAATGAGTAGAGTCCCGGTCGCAGATAATGAAAAATCTTTGCAGGCACGTCGCCGGTTTCTGCAGGGACTTGGTCTCGCGGGTATGGCATCAATGTCTTATTCATTGCTCGAGGTTAAGGCCAAAACCCCGGCTTCATCAGATAAGCGCTGGGGATTGTTAATAGAGACCGAAAAGTGCAGCAGTGGTTGCGATGCCTGCGTTCGGGGTTGTAACGAGGAGCACGGTATAGACGACGCCGGTGACGATCTTACCCGCGCCCAATGGATTCGAAAAATTGATCTTAAAGACGAACTAACCGGCAACGAAACCTCACTACCTGTGATGTGCCAGCACTGTGAATCAGCGCCTTGTGTTGATGTCTGTCCGACCGGTGCATCGTTTAAGCGTGCTGATGGTGTTGTATTGGTCAACAAGCACACGTGTATTGGTTGTCGTTATTGTATGATGGCGTGTCCTTATAAGGCGCGATCTTTTATTCATGAAACACTGACTGAACAAAAGCCATCTGCACCCAGGGGAAAGGGCACGGTAGAGAGTTGTACACTCTGCGTTCATCGAATAGATGAAGAGCAGGATAGGCAGCCGGCCTGTGCGGTGAAATGCACTGAGGAAGCACACAGTGCAATTACCTTTGGTGATCTGAATGATCCGGACAGTTCTATTTCGCAAAAGTTAAACACCCTGGGTGGCAGTCAGATTCGCGCTGATTTGCAACTCAATACCGGTGTCCGCTACCAGGGTTTGTAACAGAGCATCTATGGCCTCCATTATCGCAGATCATCAGATCGTTAAACCGATACGTGGCAATTACCTGGTCTGGATGCTCGCAATGGCATTGCTGGTTGTCATTGGCGGCTACTGTGCTTATACAATGGAGCATGAAGGGCACCACATCAGTGGTATGAACAACCGTGTTGTCTGGGGTTTACCACATGTGTTTGCCATCTCACTGATACTCGCTGCCTCCGGTGCGCTTAATAGTGCCACATTGTCTTCCGTTTTCAATCAATCGATGCATAAACCCTGGGCGCGATTGTCAGTAGTGTTAGCTATCTGCCTGCTAATAAGCGGACTACTGGTTTTAGTGCTGGACCTGGGTCGTCCGGATCGGCTTTTCATTGCAATGACCACTTATAATTTCCGGTCAATATTCTCATGGAATATTTTCTTGTATACCGGCTTTATCGCGGTTTGTGTGGTTTATCTTGCGACTCTGCTTGATCGATCATTAAACAGATATATCGCGTCGATCGGGGCGTTAGCACTTTTATGGCGTATTGTTCTCACCACGGGTACCGGTAGTATTTTCGGCTTTCTGGTTGGGCGCAGTGCACTCGACACGGCCATTCTGGCCCCATTGTTTATCGCTTTATCTCTGGTGATGGGATCGGCTGTCTTCGCGCTGGTGGTGGCGCTGGTTTCGCGCTGGCAGGGTACACCAGTTCCTGCGAATACCATCAGACAGTTTTCCAAACTTATGCTTTGGTGTTTGTTGGCCTTACTATATTTCTCTGTGGTTCATCACCTGACCAATTTATATGTGTCAGAACATAGCAGTGATGAACGCACCATGTTTACCGGGCCGATGGCACTGCCGTTCTGGCTGGGTCATATTACACTCTTTGGCGTATGCGTCTGGCTGGTGAGCAGACAGCGAATTATCGAGGCAATTAACCAAAAGCAATGGTTACTAAGCTGTGTGGCTGCACTGTTTGGCAGTGCAATGATTCTCTACAGCACAATTATCGGGTCACAACTTATCCCGCAAAACCTTTTTCCTGGAAAGGAAGTTACATCAAGTACCTTTGGTGATGCTGGCTTTGCCAGTTACTTTCCGAGTGTCTGGGAGTGGGGGCTGGGAATGGGTGGCGTGGCGCTGTCGATGTTGCTACTTGGCTTTTTCTTGCGTGTACTACCGGTTAGCGCACACGTGATAGAGCCGGTGGCGGATATTTCGGACCAAGTCACCTAGTCGTGCCATCTTCGAATTCAGGCTTAAGTGACAACGGATATATGGTATCCGCACCATGGCGTTCAAGTGGTAAAACAATGGTGAGCATTGGATTAGCCCGCGAAGCCCATCGTCGTGGAAAATCTATACAACCGTTTAAAAAGGGCCCTGATTATATTGATCCTTTGTGGCTTTCGTTTGCAAGTGGTAGTAATTGCTACAATCTTGATCCGTGGTTTCAGGAGCCCGATGAACTTGCGACAACTTTCTCGAGTCATGTAACACCCGGAACCTTTGCACTGGTTGAAGGCACCATGGGATTGCACGATGGCCTAAGTAGCGATGGGACCGACAGCAACGCCTCAGTCGCGAAATTACTCGGACTGAAAGTGCTGCTCGTGGTTGACTGTCGGGGAATGCATAGAACGATCGCGGCTTTGGTAAACGGACTACTGCAGTTTGACCAGAACGTTGCATTTGCTGGGGTAATTTTAAACCGGCTTCGATCACCGCGACATGCGGGTAAGATCCGACAGGCGATTGATGAGTACTGCGATATGGCGATGCTTGGTGAGATTCCGGAAACCGATTGCGTTTGTATAGAAGAAAAACAGCTGGGTCTTACACCGGCGCCTGAACACGATGAGGCACAGCGGTGTGTCGACACAATCGCTGATCTGGTTACTGAACACTGCGATGTGGACACGCTGCTTGACGGTATTGAGAAAAATACACCGTCGTCACAATCGCCCCCTGCAAGTCCGCCTCGATATAAGGTTGGCATTGCAAGAGATGCAGCATTTCATTTTTATTATCAGGATGATCTCGACTACTTTAGTGCGTGCGGTGTTGAGCTGATCGAAGTCTCACCACTAAGGGATGAGCTGCCAGCAGATCTTGACGGCTTACTCATTGGTGGCGGATTTCCAGAGCGATATGCAGCCGAGTTGATGAAAAACGAATCGTTTCGTGCATCACTACATCGAGCTATTGATAACGGTTTGGTGGTGCATGCAGAGTGCGCTGGTTTAATGTACCTCTGTGAACAGCTTAATGTTGCCGGGCAGAGTTATGAAATGGTCGGCAGCCTCCTGGCTAATGTAACGATGCAGGAGAAACCTGTAGGTCGCGGGTACGCATTACTTCGTCGGCCAGGTGAAGAGCAAACGGTTCCAGCACATGAATTCCATCACTCAAGCATTGAGTTTCAGTCACCGGTTGAGTATGTATTCGAGGTGGAGCGAGGCCATGGTATTGATGGGAAATGCGACGGTGTCTGCGTCAACAATGCCTATGCGGGCTACTCTCACTTCAGGCATACTCGCAGGTCGCCGTGGATTGATGATTTTCTGCGGAAAATTGAAGAAAGCGATGTACCAAAACACAGGTTGTTTAAGACCAGGCTATCGAGGTAACCACAACGTGTTCAAAGTCACCAAAGCGGCAGCAACAGAGCTAAAGCGCAGCATGATACATCACGATTTTGATGACATGCCGCTGCGTGTTGCTGCACAAAAGACTGCTGAGGGTGCAATCGAGTATCAGATGGGTTTTGATGAAGCAGGTCCGGGTGATGCAATGGTTGCCAGTGCCGGTATTGATGTAGTTATTGCCAAAGAGCACAAACCCTTGCTAGCCGGTACCGAACTCGATTACGTGGAAATGGAAGGTGGTGAGATGCACTTCATATTCCTTAACCCTAACGATCCAACGTTTGTTCCACCGAAAGAAGATCCCGCAGATGGAAACGAGTCTGCTCGATAAAGACTACACGCGCAGGCGAGGTGAGCTGTCTACTTTTGGTCGCGCATTAAATGCTGCCAATAAGGTTAAGCTGACACTTGCTGCAATGGCAGCTGCGACTTTGGTCGTATTGATTGCGGGGCTTTATTTGCCACCTTTGTTGGCGGTGTTTTCCGGTGTGATAGTCGTGAGTGTTGGTGCAGTGTTCCTCTGGCATTATATCTCGGTGCACCTTGTCCAGCCGGACCTTGCAACCAGAAAATGGTTACAACAAATATGTGACGGAGAATTTGAATCAACTATAGAGTTGTCAGAGAATCATCCGCACTTCACTGAGCTGAATTTCCATACCCGAAATGTCGGATCGTCGCTAAAGCAACTGTCTGACGAGATGGAGACGCTGGTAACCAGCCAGACTCAAAGGCTTGAAAGCCGCAATCAGGTATTATCGCTGTTGTTTCAGCTTACTTCGGACGTCGCACACGAGATAGATCAACAATCCGTATTGGAGAAAGTCTGTCTTTCTCTGTCTGGCTGGCTTGGGGATGTGCCGGTCGGTGCTTATTTAGTGGCAAACGAACAATTCAAGCTTCAGGCGACAGCCGGATCTGCAGCCGGAGTTTTCACGTTTCCTGAGCAGTGCCCGGCGAGTGAACTGGTCACAGCAGTTACAGCTAAAGCTGACGTTGTAAGAATTCCTATATCCCGTGGTAGTGAACTGACCGGGATGGTACAAATCGTTGGTATCGATAACGATTCAGTGAAATCTGTCGAATCCATGCGTGTGTTTAATACGGTTTCAGAGCAACTCGGTATGTTCGTCGCTAAAAACTATGCAGTGGAATCTGTGCAGCAGGCGCGCGTTGTTGCAGAACGCGTTCGACTGGGAGCGGAAATACATGATTCTCTGGCACAAACACTACTTGCCAGCAAGTACCAGCTGCGGATGTTGCGTGAAACTCTGGAGAACGATCCGGCATCGGTCGTTTTAAAAGATATCCGTCGACTGGAGAGCACGATTGATGAGGCAAATGTAGAGGTTCGTGACTTGATCGGGCAGACCAGGCAGCCAACTTATGATCAGGATTATGTTGACTCTATCAGTAGCATGATTGATGAGTTCAACGGTTCCGGCAGTATTCCAGTTTTTTACCAGAACGACAATCCTCAGCTACAGGTTACCGCCAGAGAGGGATCAGTGATACTGCGTATTCTTCGAGAGTCATTGGTCAACGCCAACAAGTATTCACAGGCGAATAACATTCGTGTGTATCTCAGGGTAGAGCATTCCGGTGTTCGAAGTTTGTTAATAGAAGATGACGGTATCGGCTTTCAGGATAAATCCAATAACCAGACGGATACTGGTTTCGGTGATCATATCGGGCTTGCGATAATGAGGGATCGCGCGCAGAGCATTGGTGCAATACTCACTGTTGATTCCGAACCGGATGAGGGTACCCGCATAACCCTTAAGCTTCCACCGCATACGCTAATCAGTGAAAATTCACATGGGTAATGTCAGGCTGGTTGTAATAGATGATCACACGTTGTTTCGAACCGGCTTATATGAATTGCTGGAACGACGCGGCCTTGAAGTAGTGGGTATGACAAGTGATCCGGGAGAATCTGTCGATCTCATCCAGACGCATAGACCGGATATCACACTACTTGATTTGCGTATGGGGGAGGTGGGTGGTCTTGAAGTGTTGCAGCAGATCAATAAGCAAATACCTGATCAGCGCGTGATCATACTAACAACCAGCACCAATAAGGGAGATGTGTTGCAGTCATTAAGGCTCGGCGCCGCTGGTTACCTGTTGAAAGATATGGATCCCGATCAGCTTGTTGAGCAGATCAATAAAGCTAAAGAAGGTGAAACAGTTGTAGCGCAGGAGTTCACTGGACTGTTGGCGCGTGCGGCAGTGGTTAAGGGTGATGTTGGTAGCAGGAATGCCTACAACCTGACGCCACGGGAAATGGATATTCTTAAGCACATAGCGAGAGGGGAGAGCAACAAGCATATTGCGAGTGAGCTGGGTATTGTTGATGGCACTGTTAAACTACATGTGAGAGCAGTTTTAAAGAAGCTTGGTGTGCAGACGCGTGTTCAGGCCGCTTTGCTCGCGGTGTCTGAGCGGTTATGTGAGGATGATCCGCAAGTGTAATGGCGTGTTGTGCTTTAACGCTTGCCTGCTCCCGCGGATACTTTACAAAATCAACCACTGTGAGACTTAATACTGTATACAATCCGCGTTGTTGAATTGTCATGCCGTTGATAGTAGTCATGGTCTGATTCGTATCCCGCGCAAGGCGAGCTGGATGGTCGGCAATAGATATCGCGGACTAATTAAATGTGGCAAACTCCGGCTTTAAAATTACAACGGTGAGGGTATCTGGTGGCGCATGGCTATGAAGAAGGCAGACTCGATCTGCCGTTTGTTGGTATCTGCACCTTTGGCAAGTATCACTACGTATCAGACTGGGATGCGATAGATGCAGATGTGGCTGTTCTTGGTGCGCCATTTGATTTTGGATGCCAGTGGCGATCCGGTGCGCGTATGGGGCCACGTGGTATCCGTGAGGCATCCACTCTGTTTTCGTTCGGCCACGCCGGTGCCTATGACCACGAGGATGACATTGTCTATTTACCAGCAGACAAGACGCGTATTGTAGACATTGGTGATGCCGATATTATCCACACAGACACCATGAAGAGTCATGCGAATGTTGAGTTCGGGGTGCGTAAAATTCTGCAAGCCGGGGCGATCCCGGTGGTCATGGGTGGCGATCACTCGGTAAATATTCCGTGTATTAACGCCTTTTCTAATGAAGAACCGTTTCATTTGGTACAGATTGATGCACATCTCGATTTTGTTGATGAAAGACATGGTGTGAAGTACGGTCATGGTAATCCCATGCGACGTGCAGCAGAGAAGGACTATGTAACCGGACTCAGCCAGATCGGGATTCGCAATGTATCGTCAACCGCCAAAGACGGTTATGAAGATGCGCGCAGGATGGGTTCAGATATTCAGTCGGTAAGGCAGTTTCGCAAACTCGGTGTTGAAGGCATGCTCGCGCGGATACCTGAGGGGGTTCGGTACTATATTACGATTGATATCGATGCTTTTGATCCATCAATTGCACCGGGAACCGGAACGCCGAGCCATGGCGGGTTTTATTATTATGAAATTCTTGAACTGCTTGATGGACTTTGCAAGCGTGGGAGTATCGTCGGGCTTGATCTCGTTGAAGTGGCTCCGGATTATGATCCGACAAGTTCTACCAGTACCCTTGCGGCACAGGTGCTTATGAATGTGATCGGGCGTATCCTGCATCACCGACAATAATACTGGCGGACTTTCCGTCTCACTGCGCCGGCGCACGTCTACCGGTTCACTTCCACTGGTTCACTTTTATTGGGCAATCCGTATGGACAACGCTGATTAAAACCTCTGTATCGTCAATCCGGAAGCCGGAGCAACCCGGCCTGACTGCTGACTCTGCGGCTACATCCCCTGACTATGCGCCACCGGTTTGGTTTCTCGCTTTGTGTTCGGCAGTTGGTGTTGTCGGCTTAACTGTATTGACGCCTATCCTGCCTCTAATAACAGAAGATCTGGATGTATCGAGTGCGTCGGTACAACAGATGTTTTCCGGCTATCTCCTCGCGTTAGCGCTTGGTCAGCTGATATGGGGGCCGTTATCAGACCGCCATGGCAGACGTCCTGTGTTATTTATAGGTGCAGCGTTATTTGTGATTGGTGGCATTGCAGTGATGTTACTGACTGAAATCAGGTGGCTGATCGCATTCAGGTGGCTGCAAGGTTTTGGTGCTGCTGCCTGCATGGCTATGGCTCGTGCAATGGTTAATGATGCGTTTGCAAGAACTGAGGCGGCAAGACAGATGTCGACCATCAGTATGGTGCTGTCTGTCGCACCGGCGTTGTCATTGGCATTCTCCGGTTGGTTTGCGGAACGAGTTGGCTGGAAAAGCACGATTGTGATTCTGGTGATTGGTGGATTACTGTTGTTGTTATGTACCTGGCGTGTGGCCAGAGAGACTAACCAGAAAAAACTGGACAGTATTAATGTAAAAACACTATATGAAGCATACGGCTCAGTATTAGGCAATCCGCTATTCGTTTGTTGGACGCTGGCCAGTGGTATGCAGGTTGGTATGTTTTTCTGTCTCAACAGCTTTCTGGCCTATCAATATCAAAGAAATGGATATACAGCATCAGAGTTCGGGATGTGGTTTGCTCTGACTCCCTTGTTTTATCTTCTGGGAAATACATTTAATCGGAACTGGTTTGTTCAGAAAGGTATCGAGCGGGCAGCACTAATCGGTTGCCTGCTGGGCTTACTGTCAGGCATCGCTATGTTTGCCACCCAGAAAATGGGCTTTACCCATGCGCTTTCACTTGCACTGCCTTGTTGTTTGTTCGGGTTTGCCAACGGAATTGTTATTGCCAATACTACTGTCGGTGCAATCTCTGCATCCGGTACACATCGCGGTACAGGTACCGGCATTGTAGGGGCGTGGCAGATGGCGACAGGCGGCATTGCGAGTGCAATTATAATAGCACTCGGTGGTGCTGAGAATTTCTGGATGGCTGCCAGTGCGGTAATTGCGATGGCGTGTGTTTCTGTAGTTTCCATGATGTTTGTTTATCGGAACCGTATCGTCACGGCGACATAGTATTTCTGATTATCAGCAGCGAATTTATTCACTTGTGAATTTCAGGACGCCAGAGCCATAAATATGATCCATATAAAGCAAGAGATGCATTAATAGAATTCGCTGTGAAATCCTTGTTGTTGCAGTAGCTGCCCCGCACGCTACGCTTGCTTCTCAAGAATCAAACCGGCTAGTTTATAGTAGTTTGCTTTCTTTGAGATCAGGTTCAATTTAAGCTGTCATGTCAAATCACGGATTGATGCTGCTTTAGTTGGAGAGTTCGCACCTTATCAATCACGAAAACTGATTTACTACATGGATTATTCATTGCAGATTTCGGTGAATTATCTGTTGGGTGTACCAGACGGAAAATTCTCACCTGGTGTAGAAGACGTCTACCTCGGTTACAGTATCTGGCACCGCTCTTCCGCGTTCGGACTGTTTGCCGATAGCACGGATGGAATAAACTATCTTGGGCTCAGTCTCGAGCTCTCGCTACGCTAAATGCTAAGGTAGCGGTCGGTTGATCAGGAGCCTTGATTGCTGGCATTGCTTAAGTCGCCGAGAGCCAGGTAATTTTCAATGCCGCTTATTCGATCCTCTGCGTGATGATTGACATATAAAACAGTCGAGTCGCTGCGCTCACAGATAAGCTCTATTAAAGCGAGTACGCGTTGTCTGTTCATATCATCGAGGCCCAGGCATGGCTCATCCAGTATTAACAGGGGTGGGTGTTTAACCATTGATCGTGCAATCAACAACAGGCGCTGATCCCCATAGGATTGACTGGCGAACGTTTCATCAGCGCGTGCCTTCATTCCCAGTACCTCCAGCCATTCATCAGCGAGCTTACGCTGATTGTCTGTCGGCTTGCTGTATAAACCGATACTGTCATAGAAGCCGGAGATTATTACGTTACGTAGACTGGTGCCAACGGTATATTCCCATTGCAAGGCGGTGGACACGTAGCCGATAAATTGTTTGATCTGCCAGATACTCTCACCGCTGCCGCGGTGAAACCCGAATACGAATATATCGTTAATGTAGCATTGTGGATGATCACCGGTGATCAGTGATAACAAAGCTGTTTTCCCACAACCGTTAGGACCAGTTAGTTGCCAGTGCTCGCCTTGATTTATTGTCCAGTTAAGATTTTCAAATATAACCGTATCACCATACTTGATCGCGCCGTTGGTGATGCGAACCAATGGCGCGTCAGGATCAAGCGGTGGAAGTGCGGTGTCTGCATCGGATGGCGGGACTTTCAGTTCGGACTTTTTCAGATGCAGCAATCCATGCAACTGCTGCCATGCTTCAGTTTCCTTGCGAGATACCTGTTGCGTCAGCTGGCCTTGATCCATGTAGGCAAGATGACTAATAAAGTTGGGACACTGATCCAATCGATTTAAAACCAGTATCATTGTGGTGGTTGCGGCAATGTTGGTTAAGTGTGACTGCAGTGCTGCCAGGCTTTCAACATCAAGTCCTTCAAACGGTTCATCAAGGATTAGTAAATCCGGTTTGCAGGCCAGCGCGCGGATCAACATGACCTTGCGTGATTCTCCGGTAGAGAGTTTTCTGAATGCTCTGTCGAGCAGTGGAGTCAGGCCGAATTTTTCACATAGGGCGTCTGCCAGAGGTTTGTCTTTGGCCACTGCTGCGATTATTTCTGTAACCGGTGTGCCCTCTGCAATGACATCCATGATGTCTGCATCGTCCTTGCGGCGTTCTGCTTCAATCAACTCCTGCTGCGCTTCAAATGACACTATGCCAACGCGTTGTGGCAGGTCTTTTACAATGCCCATCTGAACTTCGCCGGCGCCTGCCAGAATGGCTGCGAGTGCGGATTTGCCGGAACCATTGTTGCCACAGATCAACCAGTGGTGTTCCGGATGAACCACCCAGTTAATCTGTTTGCAAACGAAACCTTTGTCAAACTCGACAGTGGCATTGGTTACTCTGATGGAATAGGGCAGGGGCATGACGTCTTTTGAAAATTGACCAGTCCAAAAAAAGGCCGGTATCAGTCACCGGCCTCAAGGTTGAGTAATATCCTTTAACGCCTGGGTTAAACGATTTTCTTCATATCAGACATGTAGCCCCTGAGCGTAGCGCCAATGGCTTCTACCGGGTGAGATCTGATGGCTTCATTGACTTCGATTAAGCGGGCATTGTCAACGCCTTCGTCATTGAGCTGCAATCCCGCACCGATAACATCAGTTTTGATATTTTTCATGAAGTCGCCTAACAATGGCACACAGGCGTGATTGTAAAGGTAGCAGCCGTATTCCGCGGTGTCCGAGATGGTAGAGTTCATTTCAAACAGTTTTTTGCGGGCAATGGTGTTAGCTATAAGCGGTGTTTCATGCAGTGATTCATAGTAGGCCGAGTCTGCAATGATGCCGGCTGCGGTCATAGTTTCAAATGCGAGTTCAACACCGGCTTTGACCATTGCCACCATCAGGATTCCATGATCGAAGTACTCCTGCTCAGAGATTTCCACATCACCGGCCGGGGTCTTCTCGAATGCGGATTCTGCGGTGTCTGCACGCCAGCCGAGTAGTTCTTTATCATCGTTAGCCCAGTCTGCCATCATTGTGGCTGAGAAATGACCGGTCATGATATCGTCCTGGTGTTTGTTATACAGAGGACGCATGATGTTTTTCATTTCTTCTGCAAGTTCAAATGCCTTGATTTTTGCAGGGTTTGATAATCGATCCATCATATTGGTAACGCCGCCGTACTTCAGTGCTTCAGTAACCGTTTCCCAACCGTACTGAATAAGCTTTGATGCGTAACCTGCATCAATACCTTCTTCAATCATTTTATCGAAGCAAAGCAATGAACCCGTCTGCAGCATGCCGCACAGGATTGTCTGCTCGCCCATGAGATCAGACTTAACTTCGGCAATAAATGATGACATCAGAACCCCGGCTTTGTGGCCGCCAGTACCGACAGCGTAAGCTTTGGCAATAGCCAGACCTTCACCGTTCGGGTCGTTGTCTTCGTGCACAGCAATGAGCGTTGGAACGCCGAAGCCGCGCACATACTCAGCTCGTACTTCCGAGCCCGGGCACTTAGGTGCAACCATAATGACGGTGAGGTCATCACGAATTTTCATCCCTTCTTCAACTATATTAAATCCGTGGGAGTAGGAGAGGCAGGCACCTTTTTTCATTAATGGCATCACTGCGTTGACTACAGCGGTGTGTTGTTTGTCCGGCGTTAGATTCAGCACGACGTCTGCGGTCGGAATCAACTCTTCGTACGTGCCTACTGTGAATCCATTCTCGGTTGCATTCTTCCAGGACTGTCGTTGTTCTTGTATAGCAGCGTCGCGAAGCGTGTATGACACATCGAGACCGCTGTCTCGCAGGTTTAAACCCTGATTAAGCCCCTGTGCGCCACAACCGATGACAACCATTTTCTTGCCTTTCAGCGCCTCGACGCCATCACCGAATTCGTCAAGGTGCATGAATCGGCACTTGCCGAGCTGCTCGAGCTGCTCTCGCAGCGATAGTGAGTTGAAGTAATTCTCGGACATGTCGATTCTCCGTTCTGGAGTGGGTAGAGGAATACCGGTCCCGGGTGTCGGTGACGGCAATTGGGAGGCAGTGTAACCAAGCAGTTGTGTGTCGTAAATTGCAATAAATGCAACGCAATATTTCAATAATTGCAATGAAGTGTTTTATAATTCGCCAATCATGAACGTTCGCTCTTTAGCTCACTTCCTCGCCCTGGCTAATCATCTTCATTTCGGTCAGGCGAGTGTTGCCTGCAATATCAGTATTTCCGCGTTGTCGCGGAGCATCCGCCAACTCGAAGCCGAAGTCGGGGTGCGCCTGTTTGATCGTGATAACCGGGCGGTTGCGTTAACACACAAGGGTCAGCAATTTCTGCAGTACGCAAAGACTGCAACGCTTCAATGGCGAGCGATTTGTCACGAATTAAAAGATGATCACGATGATCTGCAGGGTGAAATCAGCCTTTATTGTTCGGTGACAGCCAGTCACAGTATTCTGTTTGATTTGCTCAACCGTTTCCGATCTGACTACCCGGGAATAGAAATAAAGCTTCACACCGGTGATCCGGAACTTGCTATTAGCAGGGTGGTTGCCGGCCATGAGGAGATTGCGATAGCAGCGTTGCCGGATAGCCCTCCACGCGGGGTCGTGTTCAGTGGGATAACGAAATCCCCGCTGGTGTTTATAACAGCCAGCGAGACTGAAAAGTCCGTATTGGGGTCTGTACCGAAGGCCAATGCTCTTTACAACCAACCACGCGACAAACAAGATTGGGCTGAAATGCCGATGATTCTGTCCGAAGGCGGCATAGCGCGAACACGGGTGAACAAATGGTTCAGAGATCTGGGGGTGACTCCGCGAATATATGCACAGGTGGCGGGTAACGAGGCAATCGTCAGCATGGTGAGCCTCGGGCTCGGCGTTGGCGTTGTGCCTAAAATTGTTCTCGACAACAGTTTACTCGCAGACAAAATCCGGATTATTAATGTAAAGCCGGAATTGGCACCCTATAACGTTGGTCTGGTCGTTTTAAAGAAGAATCTTGATAACCCGCTGGTGAATTCATTCTGGCAGATTGGTACAAGCAGTTAGAGATGGCTGTGTCGGTAGCAGGCATCGGCGAGTGTCGTTAATATTACTGGATTACATGGTCTAAGACGTAACGATGAATACACAGAGACAATCCTTCCCACTACTTGCAAAGGCACTGGGCTACGGTGGGTTAATCCCATTTGTGGTGCTGTCGGCGTGTGAGGCAACAGGGATTAACCTGGCTACCCTGGGCATTGCGGACGCAGCCGGTGCATTGCTTGTCTATGCCGCGGTTATTATCAGCTTTATTGGCGCGGTACACTGGGGTGTGGCATTGCAAATCACAAGCAGTAAAAGAAATCTGTTATTTGTCTACAGTGTCATACCCGTGTTGGTGGCTTGGTTACTAATGTTTTTTAGTTTGAAGGTTTCTCTCCTTGGTTTGGGGCTGACAATTGTGGCAATGTTATTTGTTGATCGCTGGCTACTCTCCGATTTCGTGTCGCCAGACTACCTTAAGATGCGAGTGCACCTGAGCTTTGTTGTCGCTGTCTGTCTGTTTCTGGCGGCTTTTCGCGTAGATGTAGCGGGATAATTGAATCGCCAGTAAACAGCCCACTAGAAAACAATAGCGCAGGAATCCGTTATCTATTGCGGCCGTGTTGTCGATAAACTGCTCCGGTGACATAAAACAGGGTTTCAGTCTTATGAGACAAACAAGCACATCCGAGCGAGATTACCAGCGTATAGAAGAAGCTATGCGTTTCGTAGCATCGAACTATAAAAGCCAGCCGGATCTAGCCGAGATTGCCGACTCGGTGCATTTAAGCGAAGCGCACTTTCAGCGTTTGTTCAAACGCTGGGCGGGGGTATCCCCAAAACAGTTTTTACAGTATCTGACTCTGGATCATGCTAGGCAGTGTCTGCGTTCTGACATGAGTGTGATTGATGCCGCGCTTGATAGTGGTTTATCCGCTCCTGCCAGACTGAATGAACTGTTTGTACGACTCGAGTCAGTTACCCCTGCTGAATACAAACAAAAAGGCCGAGGGCTTGTTGTGGATTACGGTTTCCATGACACCGCGTTTGGTCTTTGCCTTATTGGTGTGACAGATCGTGGTTTGTCAGGCCTGGAGTTTTGTACCCCTAATGACAAAGAAAGTGCATTGGCGGGTATGATCAATCGACTCCCCGCTGCCAGCTATCACAACAACCCGCAACGGACACAGGAGTTGTGTGATCAAATATTTGACGGCGGTCGGGCTGCGGTGCCTAAATCCGGGTCTGGTTTATCTGTACTGGTGAAAGGTACCCCGTTCCAGATCAAGGTATGGGAGGCACTGTTGCGCATCCCTGTCGGTGGTCGCACGAGTTATAAACAGCTTGCAGAATCGGTTGGCAGTCCGGGTGCCAGTCGTGCTGTCGGCAGTGCAGTTGGAAAAAATCCGGTTGCAGTTCTGATCCCCTGCCACCGTGTGATTCGAGAGGACGGAATGCTGGGCGGATACCATTGGGGGCTTGAGCGTAAACTGGCGCTGCTGGGTTCTGAATCGGTGAATCGATTCAAGGCTGAAACTGCTTGCGAGGAACGCGTTGTGCTATAAGGTGGTGTAATTCATCCCTCGTTTATTCGGGCTGCAGGTAAGCCATCTCAAACTCTGCTCTTCCAATCCAATTTGCTCTGCGACTGGCATCGGTACTATTTGTGGCCATGGTCGGTCTGGTGCTGTTGGTATGGCAGCCGTTTCCGGTTTTACATGATTACCCTGAATGGATGTATCAGGGGCATATATTCTGGTCATTGTTATCTGGTGAATCGACTTATATGGGCCTGTACGAAGTAGTACCGGTGCCGGTCCCCAATGCGATTACCCAGATAGCGATAGCGCTGTTAAATATTGTTGTCTCTCCGATATGGGCAGGCAAGATCTGGCTGGCCGTCTATTTGTTGCTGGCGCTTGTAACCTCAGTTGCTGCCACCCGCCGGCGGGATACTTCCATCGAGAGGCAAAGCACAGGCGGAGCCAGGCAACTGCTCTTCCTGTTGATAATTGCTTTTGGACCGGGTTTTTTTAACGGCTACATCAATTTTCAGTTTGGTGTGCTGTTACTGGCGCTGTTTGTAATTGTCAATGCGCGTAGCAGCGTTTTGTGGATACTACTGTTTTCGGTGCTACTGTATTTTTCACACGCGTCGGTTTTTGCCGGTTTTATTATTTATGTCGTTTTGTATGAGTTATTAGATCAACGCAGAGTGACAGCATTTGTGGCGTTAATGCCATCAGTCGCTATGTTGTTTTGGTATAGCAGTGTGAAGATCATGGCAAACGATGGTTTTAACACCGGTGTTGGCTCATGGATGCAGTGGTTGCAGTATAAGATATACACACTGGCAAAACAGGGACCGTTTCATAATCTAATACAGCCTGACGGGCAGAGTTTTCTGGCAGATCTCCATGCAATCTACCTGATCGGCTTCGGTGTAAATTTCGTAGTTGCGATTCTGATTGGCTGCTGGTTTTTAAGCATTGCCTGGATGCTACTGCGCAGAAAGACCGTTAGTAATTTTGATTCCGGGCCGTCTGCTGTATTGATATCAGTTGCGATACTGCTCGTAATGTGGCTGATCGCAGGCAGTAATACTTTCGGTGTGGTGAATCTGGGTGAACGCTTTCTTATTGTCGCGTTGTTGCTGTTGCTGTTACAGGTTGAGATGCCGCGATGGCTGGTGAATAGCTGGACCGCACTCTGCTTTGTGGGTGGAGTAATTACTCTGTTGTCTTTACTGGCGCTAGGTAATTCTGCCGAGCGTTACGTTGCTGAGCGCAGCGCTGAGCTGACCGATCTCAACAGCTATGTTGATGACATATATGAGAGCAGCCGTCATAAGTATTTTAACCACCGGCTTTTTATCTACGCTAATCTAGGACAATATCTGATGGACCCTCAGCAATTTGAGGTACCACCCGGTGTTGATCACGAAAGCAGCATCATACGAATAATTGATAGTAAGTAAAGCCGATGAGTAGCGAAGAACAGCTGAAAATTGAAATCAATAGTTTGCGTAATAAGCACAGGAACCTGAGACGTGAGCTTAGCGACGATGTACTGCAGGAACATGCGATAAAACTAGAGAATAAACTCGTTGAGTTGCCGGAGTATCAATCAGCGGATCACATTGCAGCCTATATTGCGATATTGGGTGAAATCAGTGTAGAGCCTGTTATTCGCAGTGGTGCAATTGCAGGTAAACAATTTTATCTTCCGGTGCTGCGCGGTGATGCAATGGCGTTTGCACCTTGGCATCCCGACGCACCTTTGCAAAAAAAGAAATTCGGGCTGCTCGAGCCGGACTGTTCGGAGTCAGACTGGATTGATCCATCTAGCCTTGATCTGGTGTTAAGCCCGCTGGTGGTGTTTGATGCGTTCTGTAACCGGATAGGCCAGGGTGGCGGGTACTACGACAGAACTTTTGAGTTTACCCGACGCTCAGCGAATCCTGTGGCCCGACCGATCCTTATTGGTGTGGCGCACGATTGTCAGAAGGAACCTTCTCTGACTCCCCAACCGTGGGATATCCCTTTGCATAAAGTCGTCACTGAAAGTGCGGTGTACGCTGCGAGATAGCGAGCAAAGCGGTGAGGGTAAGATCCCCAGCGAAGGCTTACAAACACCGCAACGCTACAGCGATTGTTATCAACTTACTCTTCCCAGCCATAGTGATGAAACAACTCTTCATCCTTTTTTATAGATTTTAATGTCACTACTTCTTTGCCGGTAAGTGCGCAATTCGGTTTAAAGCTGTGATTGATAAAACGATAGTCGTTGGTGACACGCAGGCCCTTCTTATCAGTGAGCCACAAGACGTAAGTGCCGTCTTTTTTGGTTGGTCTGCCCAATAACGGGCCAAGTACAACGCCTTTTTTAATTTTCTTCGCCGCAAACATCCCCTTGCCGTGCGTCTTGCTTTTTTTAACGTAAACGAGGTCTGTGGGCACACCATCTACAATAGTGCTTTTTGCTTTCTTATCGTTTTTTTTCTTTTTTGACTTTTTCTTTTTGCTGTTCTTTTGTTCTTTTGCCATTAGGTGTTTCTCTGGAATTGAAATTGTGTAGATATGATTCGTGTGTTTAGTTATTTAGGCGTTTACCTATTTCAGCTTGGCTGATCGGGGTAGCTTATTGTCATGCCATCGTATGCGGCAACTACATCAGCCGGGAGCTCTGCAGTAATTGTTTGATAGTCAATGTCTACATGCATGTTGGTGATTATCGCGCGTGCCGGTTTGATCTGTTCGATGAATGCTAAAGACTCTGCAACATTCATATGTGTCGGGTGTTCAGTATAACGCAGTGCATCAATTATAAGCGTATCAATACCTTCCAGTGCCTTCAGGCTTGATGACGCTGTCACGGTTTTTACATCCGGCAGATACACCAGGTCATCAAATCGGAAGCCCAGAGCAGTAATATCACCATGGTTCACCTCAAATGGCAGCGCGGTGATTGTACCACCAGCGCCATGGATGTTAACGGGACTGTCTGCGCTGAGTCGATGTTCCTGACAAACTGCCGGGTAGCTGCTGCCTTCAGCCTGAGTGAAGCAATACCCAAATGCCTTCATAACATGATCGGAAGTGGTTTTATCAATATATACGTTAACCATTTCCCTGTGTGCAATTGAAAGCTGGCGTAAGTCATCCAGACCAACAATGTGATCGGCATGTTCGTGCGTAAGCAGAACTGCATTAAGGTAGCTGACTTCCGCGCTTAGCAGTTGTTCTCGCATATCTGGTCCCGTGTCAATAAGCACAGAGGTTTTACCATCAGGGCCGATCTTTTCTACCAGCATTGAACACCGGCGCCGCCGATTTTTGGGGTTATCCGGATCGCAGGCACCCCAGTTATTTCCAATACGTGGAACACCTCCTGACGAGCCTGAGCCAAGCAGTGTGAAGACAGTCTTATTTTTCATCCGGCAATTATATCTGACCCGTGATGCCGGGGGGTAAAACTTACCCGGTTAAAAGTACCGGTTTTGAAAAATATGCGATTAACCCTATTGTTATCCGCGTGAAGTTATCACCTTCGTTAATCAAGTTACGGCATCGATGATGATGCAAATCAATGGAGAAAAACCGATGAATAAACAATGTCTCTACGAGTCGAATCCGCCGGTCAATAGTCAAAGCAACGTCTTTATATTGCGCGGCTGGTTGATGATAGCGGTGGCACTTTTCCTGACCACGCTGATGCCGGGTAAATCAATGGCTCTGGAGGTGCCGGACTTTGAAAAGCTGGTCAATGAGCAAGGTAGTGCGGTGGTAAAGGTATCAGTTGTTGGAAAAGCTAGGGCTGCGGTCCCCGATTTTGATAGCCAGCAGTTTCCGGAACCTCTGCGGCGATACTTTGAAAATCTGCCCCAACAACCTGACTCCCGGCCAAGTGCAGGATTTGGTTCCGGATTTGTTATTTCTGAAGACGGATATATTGTGACCAATGCGCACGTTGTGGATAACGCGACGGAAATTTCTGTGGCGTTACCAGACAGACGGGAGTTTGTAGCTACTTTGATTGGCAGTGACGCTCGTAGTGACATCGCTCTATTAAAAGTAGACGCTAGCGGCTTGCCGACTCTTACGCTTGGTGATTCAAGCTCATTGAACGTCGGGCAATGGGTGTTGGCGATCGGTTCGCCGTTTGGTTTCGAATACACCGCCACACAGGGAATTGTTTCTGCAGTGTCCAGAAGCCTGCCTGAAGAAAACTATGTGCCATTTATTCAGACAGATGCGGCAGTTAACCCAGGTAATTCCGGCGGCCCACTGTTTGATACCAACGGTGAAGTTATCGGTGTGAACTCACAGATATTCTCCCAGTCAGGTGGCTATATGGGCTTATCGTTTGCCATACCTGTTAACGTGGTTAAGTCGGTTGTGACGCAACTAAAAGAAAGCGGATATGTCAGTCGTGGATGGCTGGGTGTTCTGATTCAGAACGTTGATAAAGATCTGGCTCAATCTTTTGGTCTGGATCGTCCAACCGGCGCGCTGGTCTCAAAAGTGACGCAGAACAGTCCTGCGGAGAAGGCGGGTGTGAAAACAGGAGACATCATCCTGTCTTTTAACGACGCGGAAATAGAGCGTTCATCAAACCTGCCTCCGCTGGTAGGACTAGTGCCGGCAGGTGAAACAGCTGAGATGGAAGTGCTGCGCCAAGGCGAGCGCATCGTTTTGCCGGTTACCATTGCTGAGCTTGAAGATGCGCAGGCAAAACCTGTAAAGACATCTGCCAAAGAAGAGCAGGATGAGTCGAAGCTGGGACTTGTGGTTTCTGCAATGACACAGGAGCAAAAAGACGAGCTTGGAGTAGAAGGGGTATTGGTTGAGCAAGTTGAGCCATCAGGTCCCGCTGCGGCAGCGGGTATTCGGCCAGGTGATGTTGTTATTTCTTTTAATCACGTAGAGGTATCATCGGTCGACGAGCTTGCGTCACTGGTAGGTGAGGTACCCGCAGGCACGCCAGTGCCACTGTTGATACAGCGCGGTAATTCACCGCTTTATTCCGCGCTGACACTACAGTAGCAAATGCGTTTTAAACTTAACCTAAGCTGTACGATCGAGTAACGATAAGGCCGGGTACGGTAGCCCGTGTAACTAAATTGAAACCTGGCGGTCAGTAAGTAAACGGGGGTATTTATTACCCTCGTTTGCACTTGAGATTTTGCGCGTAGACTATAGTTTGAAAATATGTTGTTAACACTGAGTCAATCATGCGAGAAGCTGTTTCTGGTGACAAGCCAGTGAAGAAAAGCATCGCACCGTTCACCGCAGAACATGGTGTAACTCCCGGTTGGGGAGTGTATGAGGAACGCCCGACGATTCCTTCGTTTAATGGTGCTGCCGAGATAGGAAAGTTGGCGTTGATGTTTACGCTGTGGTCCCGTATTGAGTTTTTTATCTACGAAGAAGTTGGCATTCAACCTCTGACTTCGGCAAAAGATGAGAAAAAGCATCTATCAGTATTGCTGGAATCTGAGACTTATCTAATTTCCTTGCTATGCCTTTTGAATAATGATCACTACAGTGCCGGTGGATTGGTAGACGCGATGGTTGGAACTGATGCATCGGCTGATCAGCGTGGCAACGCCAGAAAGCGAATTCTTAACAGAACGCTACCAATTGTGGGTGATCGCTATGGTCTGATTGATTACAGCGAACGCCATATGGGCAATTCTATGGAGTACAGTATTTGTAGAAGTGAAAGGCTTGTTCATTTTGCAGAAACGCATCTGCTGACTTCTTTTAAAGGTATCTTTGGTGGACTTGAAGAGTCGTTGCAGAAAGGTGAAAACCCTAATAGAGCCAGGCAGAAGAAAACAAGTCCGAAAAAAGTAGATCAGAAAAAAGTAGATCAGAAAAAAGTAGACCAGAAGGAAGTAGAAAAGAAAAAAGCACGCCAAAAGAATGCGAGCCCTGAAAAACCGGACAACAGCAAAGCGAAGAATCGGTCCGGTCAAAAAACTGCAGATCTGGCTGCGATCAAACAACCGGCAACCCAGGCAACAGGCGGGGAAAGCAAATGAGAATCTTTAATTCAGTATGTTCAACGTTGGTTGCCTGTTTGCTTATGTTGTCGTCAACCGTTTCTGCTGATGTTGTTGTTCATGCGTCTGAGTTGCAGCATAGCGTTTTCGGTGGATCAACTATCAAAGTGAGTTATACGAAACAATTGCCGAATCGTGTAGTTGTTGTGAGTAAGCTTGCTACCTATTGGGTTAAACCACCGCAGGGTCACGGCAGAATTCGTATCACTGTACCGATGCAGTTTTACCTGACTTCGTGGGATGTCAAAGCGCTTGAGTTAGAGCTGCAGAGGTTGGGAGTCAAGGTGAAACCCAAGCCATTGGGTAAACCTCAGACGAAGCCCGGAACAGTTGTAGCCGGATAACACCGGGTGTAGCCGGTAACCCCGGTTGTATCCGGACACAGGTTGTATCTGTATCTGGTTGACGGTTGTATTCGCTTGATGCTAGCAGGCAGTTTGTGTTCAACAGTAGTCGTGTCGTGCGCTCGCAACCAGGTGGGATTGGCGTTACAATTCCGGCTCAGCGGATCAGTTGTGGCAGGTACAGCTTCGGGCTTATTGTCATCAACTCAGGTCCGACAACTGCTGCTATAAGTCTACGGAAATTAAATGTCAGGTTTGGTTCGTTCAGCGCTCGCATCGGCTATGCTATTGCTGTCCTTAACGTCACCGCTTTCCGCGCAGTGTGTAGGCGGTGAAGAAGTCTGCCTGGAGTCTGACACGTCGGTTGGCAGTGTTGAGCAGCAGTTGCAAGCATCTTCCGATGATGTCACAACAGACACATATACTGAAGAACAAGCGGCGTTGGTAGCACAGATAACCCTGAATTTGAAACGCCGTAATCTAACCCGACCGCGGGGCAATAATGCCAACGAGCAGATCCAGCGTCTGAAAGAACTGCATCCACTACACGATTACTCGGTTAATGGATCAAAGTACATAGCCCGTATCATGATGGTGCTTGGTCGGAAATCGCTGCGCGAAGGCAATCTGGCACTGGCGACGCAGCGTCTGCAGCAGGCGATAGAGTTTGACCCGCAAGTAAAACGTCAGTCAGAACTTAAAGCCGGTATTGCCACGGCTGAGCAAAACGGTAGCGCAGATGATACTCCTGCCGATGAAAGCACTGCCGATGAAAGCACTGTCGGTGACGGTAAGACTGACAAGGGTGAGTCAGGCAACGGCAACCCGGTAGTGACCGAACCGGGAAAACCGGATCCACCGGAAGCAGACAAAACTGCTCAGGTCTCCCGATCGATTGAGGCCGTTGATCAACCAGTGAAATTTAGCGGCAAAGTTACTACCGAGACATTCACTGATGAACAGACCGAGTTGGTAGAAGGAATAACGAGAGACCTTGAGCGCCGTCGCTTGCATGAACCGCTCGGCGATAATGCATTTGAAAAGATCCGGCGTCTGAAAGAAATCCACCCGGCCCATGACTACTCTGTCAATGGAACAAACTACATTGCCCGAATCCTGATGCTGTTGGGTAGAAAAGCGTTGAGTCAAGGTGATCTTGAGCGCGCAAGTCAGCACATGTTAAAGGCTATCCAGTTCAATCCGGAAGTTGAGCGTCAGGATGAACTGAAAAAACAAATTGCGGATGCTGCTAAAGAGCGTGCCAAAGAGCGTGCTAGAGCGCGTGAGGTGGAGCTTGCCAATCAGCTTAATACAGAACAGAACACAAAGACTGCAACCGGACAGAGTGCCCCGGCGGTGAGCTATCTCCAAAGTGACAGCACAACAGCAATACTGGAAGAACCATCTTCGGACATTGAGTTTGTGGCACCCGTTATGGTCGCCATTCCTGCCGGTAGTTTCATGATGGGCAGTGAGAGCGGTGCAGATGATGAGAAGCCTGTACACAATGTTGTGATAGACGCATTCAGCATGTCGAAGCATGAGATAACACTGCAGCAATATCGTGTGTTCGCTCTCGCAACCGGCCGACCTGTTCCGCAGTACTTGCCAGAGGAAAGTACTTTACCAGCTACCTATGTCAGTTGGCGGGATGCGGTTGCCTATACAGAGTGGCTTAGTAAGAAAACCCGGAAACTTTTCCGGCTGCCAACCGAGTCGGAGTGGGAGTATGCAGCAAGAGCCGGGACCACGACGGATTTCTTTACCGGTGAGACGTTAGTTAATGCTGCGAACTGCGTTGGCTGTGGTGGACAATGGGCCGGACAGTCTCTAGCTCCGGTAGGCAGTTTTGATCCTAATGAATTTGGGTTGTACGACACTCACGGTAATGTCTGGGAGTGGGTGCAGGACTGCTGGACTGATAATTACAGTGGCCGTACAGAAAGTTCAGCAGCAGTTGAACAAGAGGGTTGTGAGCGCCACGTGCTGCGCGGTGGAGCCTGGTACAACGATTCGAGTTACGCGCGTGTCAGTTATCGGGGTAACGAGAGAGTGTTTTTTCGCGACGGTGGTGTCGGGTTCCGGGTGGTCTATGAGGGTCTTTAATGTCAGCTTTCGGCGTTTTCACTGGAGGTGCTCTTTTCCATCAGCCATAGAGACACAGCGCCCGCGATTATTAGCGCAATGGCAAGCCAGGTGGCTGCGCTGGCTAACGAAGGTAGAAACCACTCGTATCCGGTGACGACTTCTTTTGGTGGTTTGCCGTCGCGTTGAATAGTATTTATCAGTGTGTTTTTCCATGGCCATATTATCGCCAGTGAGCCAAGAATAAACCCACTCATTAGCGCGATAGTCTGGTCGTGGAAGTTTTTGAACACCCATGCCAGTACATGTGAGAAGGCAATCAACCCGAATCCGCAACCTAGTGCCAGCGGGATAAGTATCGACATGTCAAAGCTGCCAATCGCGCCTAGTATCAGCGCATAGTTCCCCATTATTATCAGAACGAATGATCCGGATAAACCCGGTAGAATCATACTGCACATCGCGACGATACCGCAGGCAAACACATACAAGAAAGCGCTGTTTTCAGTGGCTGGAGCAAGTAGTGCAATGCCAATGGCGATGGCAGTGCCGATAGCAAGCGCTATATAAGAAGTAACTCCCCATGTTCGGACAGTACGCGCCACGAGGAATACTGAAATTAAAATCAGACCGAAGAAGAACGCCATCGTCAGCGTTTCGTGTTTTTCCAGCAGAAATTCGAGTAGTTTCGCTAAACTGATGATACTAACGCCAATGCCTGCAAACAGCGCGGTTAAAAACGTGCCGTCAATCTCTGTCCAGAATGCACGCCACTGCTGATTCAGTAAGAGTTTTAGTGCCTTGAGATCGATAGATTTTATCGCGTTAATCAGTCTTTCGTAGATGCCGGTGATCAACGCAATCGTACCGCCAGATACACCCGGGATGACATTGGCTGCTCCCATGGCGAGGCCTTTTAAGAATACAGAGATCGATTGCGAGAGCATATTGGAAGCTTCTTGGAATTAGGGCGGGGGTGATTGCTGCAAGGTAGGGCTAATTATAGTTCACGGTGTTTGAACGACAAATGCTGTGTTCTTACGGGTGGTAAACCAGGTTTTCAAACGGCCTCGTTGGTGGTGACAAGATCACATACAGACATTCTCCCGGGGAGAGTACGAAGTGTAGTTTGCTTTGGAAGTGGGGTTGTATAATTTGATCAATTTTTAAGCGGAATACCCTTGATGCGCTCAAATGCGACCCTGTTGCAACAGGCGAAATCAGGTGGGTAGCGAAACGCCTACATAGCCGGTAGACCGAGAACAACACCAGGCTGCAAAACCTCCTGATCATAAGCTTTGCGATCAAATACCTCACGCACCATCGGCTCAAAGTGTTCGAGTGGCAGCATGTCGTAGTCAGGATCGAATGATGATTGATCCCACCGTTCGCAAAAGTCAACGCAGCTTTGATAGTAAGGACTGTCTTTATAAGTCTCGCGCTCGAACTGGTTCCAGCCATCGTAGTGATGTGCGTAGTACACCATCTGGAATACACCGTGATGCTCAACAACCCACGAAACTTCTTCGCGAACAAACGGACGGATAATCTCCGCTGCCAGCTTGTCGTGATTTTGCGGTGCTAGCCCATCCCCGATGTCGTGTAGCAAGGCGGCGACTATCCAGTCTGCATCGGCTGCGTCGTGTGTTGCGCGTGTCGCAGACTGTAGTGCGTGTTGCAACCGGGTGATCTTATAACCACCGATCGTGTCTTGTGCCTGAGACGCGAGTTCTCTGAGTATACGATCGGCCGTCATTGTGTTGAAGGCATGTTCCTGCGTGCGCAGAAATTCATACTCTTCTCTGGTGCCGTCTTTCATGGCAGTAAAGTTTACTGTCTTCATATCACTACCCGGTTGTAGGTTTGAACGGACTATCTGTTGTCGTGGCTATTGCGACGAATGATGGGTTCAATACTGCGTGCTATCGATAGTAATTCACGGTCTTTACCGTGCTTACCGATAAGCATAAACCCGACCGGTGGTCGATCAGGGCTGTGGCACGGTATTGTGATGGCGGGTGCATTCAGTGTATTGGCAATGGAGGTATTGCGTAGATTAAGTCCGTTAACACGCAGTGATAACTCGTTGTCTTCTATTAATGATGCAATTGGCTGTGGAATCAGCGGTACCGTTGGTAAGACGATGGCGTCCAGACCGATATTGCGTTCTGCTGTTTTCTGTTGACACTTTGCCCGACGGTCCAGTGTGTTTATGTAGTCGGTTGCGGTGAATGAAGCGCTCGCCTTTATGCGACTGTAAACCCAGGGGTCATAGTACTCCTCGCGGTCAGTCAGCATCTGTTCATGATAAGCGTAGGCTTCTGATCCGACCAGGCAGGCTCGATTGATATGTGCAACGTAGCTCTCGAGCTCCAGGAGGTTATGGCTCTTTACCAGCACGCCGCGTTTACCAAGGCGCTGCAGTGCGTCATCAAAAGCAGTGGCCACGTCGTTATCAAGATCTTCCATGGCGAACCCGTTCAACACGCCGAGGCGCAGGCCGACTTCGGGAAACGGTGCTGTTTCAATTTCGGGATCACCCGCCATAATCGCATCGAGTAGTGCACAGCAGGTGACGCTGTTGCCAATGGGGCCAACGGAATCGAGTGAGGTGGATAATGGGATACAACCGTCAGTTGAAACTCTGTGTGCGGTTGGTTTGAATCCGACAAGACCGCAAAGTGCTGCAGGTATGCGGGTTGATCCGCCTGTGTCTGTGCCGATGGCCGCTGCAGCCATTTCATCTGTTACTGATACCGCAGCACCTGAACTTGAACCGCCCGGAATGCGTCGCGTTTGTCGATCATACGGGCACGCCGGTGTGCCGTAGTGAGCATTGATACCGAGGCCCGAGTAGGCAAACTCTGTCATATTGGTTTTGCCGATCACAATAAAGCCAGCCTGCTTTAATTTACTGATTGCGGGTGCATCGTGGCGTGCCGGTCTCTGTTCATCCAACACGTGGGAGCCGGCGGTGGTCACCTGACCTGCCGTGTCGAACAGATCCTTGATTGATATTGGAATGCCGCTGAATGGCGACAGGTTGATCGAGGCTTTTCGGGCCGCATCTATGCTGTCGGCCTCGGCAAGGGCCCGTTCTTTATTCACCGTCAGGAAGGTGTTGTGACCTTCGCCGTCCGGTGCTTCGATGTTATGCAGGCAGTGCTCAACCAGTTCACGGCTGGAGACTTTTTTGCGCTCAAGACCTTGCGCGAGATCAAACAGATTGTTCATCGTCGCATTGTATCGCCTTGCTGTGAAATTCAATAGTTGAAATATGTTGCACCGCTGGCATTGTTGTATAAAAGTCGCACCGTAGCGGTAATACCGGTCGGTACGCATAAGTTCAGGTAGGGGGAGGCAGGTAGGCGGCAGGTAGAGCGCATAACGGGTTCATCACAGGCATAATACAAGACCGACAGTTGTTCCGCGGTGAGCGCGAATGGCCACCCGAATACGAAGTTAGCAGTCACGCAGTACGTATGGGAGTAGACAAAGCGATGAGACCTTTAACTGCAGTCGAGCATGCGCATTCCTTTAAACGGGATCTCACCGGAATTGCCGTTTTTATTGCGGTGATCTGGGCGATCTTTATTCTCGATCGATTTCTGCCGCTTGAGCAACTGGGTCTCGTGCCTCGCAGTTTGAAAGGTTTGATTGGTATTGTCACCATTGCGTTTCTGCATGCTGACCTCGGTCATATCATGGCGAACACGGTGCCATTGGTGGTGCTGTTGTGTCTGCTCGCAGGGTCCAGAGCCAACAGTATCGATATCGTTGTGTATATCAGCGTGATAGCCGGCGTTCTGTTGTGGTTGTTCGGCAGAGATGCCATTCATATTGGCGCAAGCGTGCTGGTGTTCGGGTTAATTGGTTTTCTGGTGTGCGCCGGTTTTTTTGAAAAAAGACTGTTGTCCGCGCTGATCGCAATCGGGGTAGCAATTACCTATGGCTCAACGCTGTTTTTCGGTGTATTGCCGACTCAACCTGCTGTGTCCTGGGAGGGGCATCTGTTTGGTGCGATTGCCGGTGGATTGATGGCGTACTACATTGCCGGTGATCTTGAACGGGGCACTGGTGAGGGCACCAGGGTCTAGCAAACATCCCCTAAGGATTATCGCCGCAGCCTGCGCTCTAACGATGCGTTACATCCACGGAGTTGTTGCTCATAGTTTTCGGCCGTAGTCACAACCTCAGACGCGACTCTCAACAACCACGGTTTGTTGTTGTAGGACTGCTTGCGATATCCCGTCCAGCCTTCGTGATAGGCCAGATACTGGTTGTAGGGGTCAGTCTTGGGGATGCGTGCAAGATTGGTTGATTTGGTCATATACCAACCGACAAAATCAATTGAATCATCAAAGCTGGTGCGTTTAGCGCCGTAGTTTTTAGTCTGTGTGATATAGGCTTCCCAGGTGGAATCCAGTGCCTGCGAATAGCCGTAGGCCGAACTTCGTCGTTTGCCGGGTATAACGCCTAGAATATAGCGTCTGGGCGGTTTGGCTTTACGTCGGAACTTACTCTCGTGATACATGACGGCCATTGGTACATGCAGCGGAATATCCCACTTTTCCTGCATTCTCGTGGCCGATCGATACCAGCCATTTTTCTCGCTGAAAATATGACAGACGTTTTGCGTAGCACTGATTGGCAGCGAAGAACACGAGCTGATTGCCAGCAACACCGCGCCTATGATTAATGGCTGGCGCTTGAATCGATGGCTTGTCAGCTGCAGTGCAAGCTGAGCGCAGGAAGTGGTGGGGTGCACGGAGTATCACAGGCAGTATTAATACCGTGATAGTAGAGCTCAATCAGAAAAACGCCAATTAGCAGTCAGTAAAGAACTACCTAGCGTTACAGATTCTGTACGGCAACGCCACAAATAAAAAGGCTGTCAGGATGTGACAGCCTTTGGTCTGCAACTTGTGAGACTACTTAACCACACATGTGGCGTTGTTTTCCCACCCGTAGCCATCACCGTCGGGATCTGACGCGGCACCCTGGCTGCATGCCGGGAAGCGTGAAGCGCTGGCTTGATCGAGCACAATACAGCTGCGTTCGTTTTCCCAACCAAAGCCATCACCATCTGCATCCGAATTGGCAGATGTGCAATGTACGACCACGATACAGGATTTTTCGTTTTCCCAGCCGTAGCCGTCGCCGTCAGGATCTGAGGCCGATGAAGCACAGGTAGGGTGCGTGTCTGCTTTGGAACCAGCGACCACACATGAGGCCTCATTCTGCCAGCCGAAGCCGTCACCGTCTGCGTCCATGCCCTGGTTGCTGCAGTAGGCCATACCGTTTGCAGCTCTCGCTCCCGCGGCAACAACAGCTGTTGCCGCTGCAGCTGGCGCCGCGGCGATTGAGAATTTACTTTGCGCCCACGGGCCTTCCTGACCGCTATTGTCTATTGCCTTTACAGATAGCAGGTAGTTACCGGCCGGTAGCTGTACCTGAGGTGTAGTCCACTGTGCGTTTTTACCCTGAATAGTGCGCAGCTTGAACTGACCGGTTTGCGCGAACTTGCCATTCGGTGTAAGGAACTGCCCGGAAGCTGTATCCATAATTGTTGCGATGACACCAACAACGGCCTGGTCATCTTTTGCGATTCCGCTGAATGCTGCTGCTGTATTGAGACTAGCGCCATTTTTTGGAAACTGGATGGCGGTACGCGGAGCTGCCCCGCCTGCAACCGCAGCGGTTGAGCGCTGGTTAGTAGCAGGGGCTTCAGCAACTGCCGGACCTTTAGCACCGGTTGCAATGAATGGTACTTCCATCATCGGTGATGTTGCACCCTGGTTGTCGCGTACCCGGATACGAAATATGTAACGACCGCGTGGCAGATTGAAGCTCTGTGAAATCCAGCGAGTGGACTGCGACGCAGTAAACTTGAATTTAATCCGCGAAGGCTGTTCACTGCTGCCGCCATCCTGGGTGACGTAGGCATTAGTGCTGGAGTTTTGAATGGTACCGAATATCTCCTGGATGCCTTGCGGGTCTTTGGTGACACCTTGAAAACGCACAGGATTATTGATCTGCATTCCGGCAGCAGCACCATTAACGGTGACTTGTGGCGGATCGTTGGCGATAGCAGACGGAGGTGTAAGTAGTAAAAATGAAACTGCCGCGATCAGCGGCAATGCGCAGTGGCGCGCGCGAGAAGATAAAGACATCGGGACTAGCTCCTTATTGAAGGACTGGATACGCTCGTAAGCAACATGGTTCAGGACGCCAACGGTAACTAAGTGGATGGTCAGCTTGCAAGACATATCCTGGCAGATGCGCCGATCCACTACGTCGGAGTTCGGCTCCAGACTAGCGTCAGTTTACTGAACATTGCCTTCATGGGTAGCTAAAGTTGCGTCGTTACCCTTGAGCGAAGCACTTTTTAACGTTTACAGCCGTTATCATCTAAGGTCACATCATCTCCGGCCTGGCAGCTAAGGGTGTGAAATACCGTGGTCATACGTGGATTGGTAGACTTGGCAGATGGGTATGATCATCTGCCGACGATCATGCCCATCCATTAAATTTGCCGGATACACAGTTACCGGTAACGCCTACCGGCTAAATGACACATCGAACTTGTTCAGGGTAAACGATCCTGCACCCCACCACATTTCGGTGCCCATCTCAATCGCACCCATACAGAACTCAGGCTTTAGCACGTCTATCTCTAGCGCTGCTGCGTTTTCAGCAGTCCAGTTCGCCGTCCATTCGACGAAGCGGTTCCAGTTTATCGTGCCAGTCGATTGGGGGTTTTGAGCGGTAAATGCAATGTAGTGCTTATTGCTGTTTGGCTTGATGTAGACGTTCCACAACTGGTTATCAATCATGACGCCGGTCAGTGCCAATCGCCCTGGTGTTCTGATCGACGGATTATCTACCCAGATCATCAGTTCGTAAGCGCGGTTATCAACCTCATCGCACGGGCCGGCAATGTTGCAGGAGTCATGGAAGAATGCCTCAATCGCCACATTGCGTTCTGCATCACCGGTTTCAGTGTAAGCATAGTCCACTACAAACTCCGGCAGGTTAGATACCAGTTCCGGCAGACCGGTTTCGGCTTTAGAACCTGATATGTGGGTACCTAACTTCGGTCCGTACAGAACCTCCGGGTAGGCTTTAACTTCTATCTCGCCACCGTCGAATCGACCCAGCCAGTCGTAAGTCCATGTGGGTGTGACGTTGCCAAAACGATCTTCATTAACAAAGATTTTTTGTGACCAGTCACTGCGGTTCATGGTTCGCGAGTTCCAGGTGTTGTTCAAAACAATGTATTTGTCGTAAGCCACCGATGGCCATGCTTCACATTCACCGGACTTGACCGGCTGCACGTTTAAATTACGTGGAGTGGTGATTGCAACTCGCGCAGTTTCCGGTCCGTCTGACCCGTTAACCACAGACTTGACCCGCCATGTAAGGTCATTGTCATAGTAGGCAAGGTCCGGTGTTGCCGAACAGGTTCCTCCGCCCTCGCAACCTGCAACCAGTGGATCAATTTCGAATGCGTAGCCATTGCCTTGAGAGTCTGCAATAGCCAGGGTATACATCTCGGCATTGTTCAGTGCTGTCCACTGGAAGGTTGGCGTGCCGGTTGAGAGTAAGCCCGATGGTCTGATGGTACGAAAGCTGTTGTCTTCTGTGGGGTCACCGCCGTCACCCGCGCTCGTGCTGTCTACAATACAGGTTGCGCCGTCTTCCCATCCAAAGCCGTCACCGTCCGGATCACTGCTGGCGAGTATGCAAATATCTCGCGGTATAAATCCATTACCTGTTCCGTCATCGTCTGTGCCGAGATCAGTCGATACAACACATGATGCGTTGTTCTCCCAACCAAAACCATCACCGTCCGGATCACTGTCTGACGATTGGCAGATTGCAGTAGTCTGGTTGTTACCGGCGTTGTCTGAAGCTGTGCTGCCGTTGACCTCGCAGGTTGCGTTGTTCTCCCAACCGAATCCGTCACCATCCGGATCGCTGTCAGCTGAACTGCAGGTTGGGTGAAAAGGTGCCGCACCCGGAGCGAGGTCACCACTGTCTACCGGGACTACACAGGATTGATTATTCTCCCAGCCGAAACCATCACCATCTGAATCAGAGTCTGCACTCTGGCAGAAAAACACAGCACCGGTTGAAGGAGGGTTATCGGTAGTAGTGCTGACACGGCAGGATTCTGAGTTCTCCCAACCAAAACCGTCACCGTCCGGATCCGAAGATGCCGACTGACAAACCGGTAGCGAGCTTTGAGCGTGTGTGACAGATGAACCTGTGGTAGCCGCCACTGCGGTTAGCACCGCCAACAGGATTTTGTATGACTTCATTGATGTGACTCCGAATATCGCCATCAAGCTGGCGTTAAAATTAAATCTTGAGACGGAGTTTATGTGTCATGACGCTAAAAAGCAAGTTTGAACAAAATATAGAGGCAAAAAAAACGGCAACCGGATTCCCGGTTGCCGTCGCATTGCTTATCGAGCAGGTGCTACCTGCTGCGATTTACTGGCAAGGTTTACTGACTTTGGGTGATAGTCCAATTCAGCAGGTCAAAATTGCCGGCACCCCAGAAGATCTCTGTACCGACAATTATGTTGGCGACACACCAGGAATCCTGGATTTGCACCGAATTACTTCTGGCGCCGAATTCCTGCTGGACCTGATGCGCATTTATACGTGCCCAGTCGATAAAGTCATTCCAGTAAATAGTGCCGGTTGTTTGAGGGTTCCTGGCAACAAAAGCGATGTAGCGATTGTCGCTCGATTTTGTATAGACGTCGTAGTCTGCACCGCGTATGGAAACGGTGGTGACGTAACCGCTTTGAGCCGCGGGTAGTCTTTCAGCACCTGAATCCAGCCAGACCATTACTTCATATACGTGATTTGAGCCACCGGTGCGGGTTACTGGCAGGGTGTCATCACAGACGCCACCAACAGACTCATACATGAAGGACTCAACGGCAACATTTCTTTCGCCCTGAATCTGACTGGTGTTATTCGGATAGCGGCTGGTGTTTACGGACGCAGTAACTGGTCTTGAGGGACCAGACAGCGGCGCGTCGTAGGCGTAGTCTATAGATATTGCTGGCATAGCATCAACTCGGACAGGGAAACCGATCTGCGCTTTAGTTGCACTGGTACGAAACTCGTCTTTGATGCCGTAGATAAGCTCAGGGTAAGAACGAACGTAAAAGTCGTCCGAGGCAAGGCCATTGACACCAGGTACGCCCGGGCCCCAATCATAGCTCCAGCCAACTGGTGCTCCACTGCCGTTATTGGTGTAGATCGTTTGCGTCCATTCATAACCTGGAGCTGCGCGCCATGCACGCCATGCGTTTTGCATTAGCTGGAAGTCGCCAACCTGCTCAGTCCTGAATTGATCACCCCCGTCGGAGTTAACCGTGATGGATCTTGCAGCGGTGAGCGGCAGACTGGATACGCGAATTACATCTGTGCCTGTGGCATCTGAAGTGAACTCGCCGCCTTGAGTGGTAGTCGGAGGATCATCATCGTTGATGATGCCATTAGAGGTAGAGCTGCCTACATCGGTGCGGTCCGCCACACATGAAGCGCCGTTTTCCCAACCAAAGCCATCGCCATCAGAGTCGCTGGCTGAACTGGTACATGCAGGAAGGCTCGATGAAGTAGAACCGGTTGCATTGCCAGCAGAAGCACCGACCCGACAAGATGCACCGTCTTCCCATCCGAAACCATCGCCGTCAGGATCACTGGCTGCACTGGCACAGGAAGGCAGGCTGGACGATGTTGATCCGGTCGTATTTTCGTCGGAAGCAGCAACCCGGCAAGAAGCCCCGTTCTCCCAGCCGAAGCCATCGCCATCGGGATCACTGGCGGCGTCTGCGCATACACCAAGGCTGCTGCTGGTGGAGCCAGTGGAGCTGGAAACGCGGCATGATTGGTTATTTTCCCAACCGAAACCGTCTCCATCCGTATCTGAAGAAGCCGATTGGCAGTTTGGCAGTTGCGCAAACGCTGTCTGCGCTACCGCGCCGAACAACGTAAGTGTGCTTACTACAATAATCTGTTTAAGCGTAGTCAAGGGTGGTTACCTCGTGTGTTAATTGACTGTTGATGAAACTTGGGAATGCTTCCATAAGGGTATCTGCGTTGCCCTTAATGTCCTGACAAATAAGTTCGCTGTTGCATTCTAGGGGAAAAAATCTTGTGCGTCTGTAATGTGGTAACAGGTTAACGAATGGAAATGTTCATCAGTGGGAATTCCCCACCTCATTTACTGCAGTCCAGGTGGTGTTAGGAGGCTGCTTGTAACGTGAAAATGTGAACTGCCTGCACACGCAGTAATCCGGCTTCTCAGGTTTTCAGGTGCTTCGCGTGGAAGGTAAAGTGTTCGCCAATAAATGAAGCGATAAAGTGGTAACTATGGTCGTAGTGATCCTGCAGACGTAACGTTGCATCCAGACCGCGGCTGCTGCAAACCTGGTTGAGTGCGGGAAATGACAACTGTTGTTCAAGAAAGTTGTCACTACCGCCCTGATCCACCAAGAGTGGCGGGCACTCTGCACCGGTTTCCAACAGGCAAACAGAGTCCCAGTCTTTCCAGGTGGCTTTGTTGGAACCAAGATAAGCGCCGAAGCATCCTTCGCCCCACGCACAGTTAACGGGATTTGCGATCGGCGCAAACGCTGAAACGGATTGATACCGACCGGGATTTTTCAGAGCAGCGATCATAGCGCCATGACCACCCATAGAATGACCACAGATCGATCGTACATCGGTTACCGGAAAGTTGGCTTCGATCAGGTCTGGCAATTCCTGCGTCACATAGTTAAACATGCTGTAGTGAGGCGCCCAGGGACTTTGCGTGGCGTTAACATAAAATCCTGCGCCCATGCCAAGGTCGTAACGATCCGGATCATCGTGAACGCCGTCACCGCGCGGGCTGGTATCCGGCATCACCAATGCGATATTGTGCTCGGCTGCGTAGCGTTGTGCACCTGCCTTTGTGCGCACATTGTCGTCGGTGCAGGTAAGGCCTGATAAGTAATACAACACCGGTACTTTTGCTGTCTCTGCCGCCTGGTTATCAAGCCCATTTTTACTAAGCCCATTTTTACTAAGCTCAGGTGGCAGATAAATAGAGAAGGTCATGTCGCAGTGACATGCCTCACTTTTGTGAGTGTAGCGCTTTAACCAACCGCCAAATTCTCTTACCTGTTCAGTTTTTTCCATTGATCTGCCGTTGTGTATTTAAGTGTTGTGCTCTTGTTAGCCTGATGCTTGATGTTCGGCGATTGCGTTGACTACCCAGTCAGGTGCAATCTCTTCAGGCTCAGTGACTTCCAGTGCATCCAGTTTAAGTGGTGGCTTGATCTGAGTCGCACCCAGATCGGCAAGTGCTTCATCCATCGTCACACCACCACCACAGAAATGGTCATACGAGCTGTCGCCGAGTGCCACCACGAGATACTGCAAGTGTGTGATGCGAGGGTATTCGGTCCGCAGGCCGGTGTACAGTGTTAGTAAATCATCCGGAACATCGCCGCTGCCGGTAGTAGATGTGCACACAACCAGATAATCCACCGACTCGTCTGACAGCGCATCTGCGGACTGCGGATCCGGGCGTATGACTTCATGCGATGCATCGTGCAGTGCCGTTTCTATCTCATCTGCTGTTAACAGTGCGGCTCCGAATACCGAGCCTGTCGTCAGTAACACTTTTGCCATATTCCTAGCCCGGTATATTCGTGAAATGGCGAGCATAGCGCGCAGAGCATTGGCTTCACAGGGTATTTTCTTCTCGCGTTCCATGTTTTCATTTACTTGGCTTACTGATATTTGCAAGAGAAAAAATTCGCTGTGGAATCAAGGATCAAGCGGGATGCCGTCATTTTCATGAATAAACCGGGCTAGTCGCCCGGTCACTTTACACCTGCAAGTATGCGATCAAGCACCCTGTTTGGGAATAGCCGCTTTGCGATTGCAAAGACGATAGTCGGTGTGGTTACGCGATACCGGCTGCGTGGATGTTCGCTTTCAAGTGCGTGTATAAGTTTTTCCACCACAGCCTCCGGCCCGAGCGTGTAGCGATTAGCATCCCCGGAGGCGGCTAATCGGTCGATGGTCTGTTGGTAAGTGGCAGCGTGTACGCTGCTTTTATAGTCGATATGTTGGTTGAACTTATGCATCGCATTGTGACGAAAGCGGGATCGGATCGGGCCGGGCTGAATCACTGATATATGTATATTCGTGCCGCGAAGCTCCAATCGCAGCGTATCGCTGAGTCCTTCGATGGCAAACTTGGCGGCGTTATAGGCGCCACGGTAGGGCATCGCCGCAAAGCCCAGGACTGAAGAATTTTGAATGATGCGCCCATAGCCCTGCGATCGCATAACCGGAATTACCCGGCGCGTCAGTTCGTGCCATCCAAATACCAGCGTTTCAAATTGCGCCCGCAGTGCGTCTGTGGGAAGGTCCTCCACTGCACCGGTTTGACCGAAGCCACCGTTATTGAACAAACCGTAAAGTTTTCCATCGGTTTCCTGCAGTACAACCGCGAGAGTTTTTTCTATACTTTGTGGATCGTCGAGGTCGAGTTGCAGGGTTCTGATGCCAGACTCTTCTAGCTGATCAATGTCTTCGGACTTGCGAACGGTTGCGAATACCTGATAACCGAGATCATGCAGGCACACAGCAGCGCTGTGACCGATGCCGCTAGAGCAACCGGTGATCAGTACCGCCTGATCCTTATGATTGATATTCACTTGGCATACAGTCGACTTCCGAAGAATTTGGATTGGCCAGAATAAGGTTGGTGAGTGCGCCGATGTGGCAAGGGTCTGTTATGATTCCGGCGCTGCGACAATTGTAAATGAGTTCTCAATGTCAGGTTGGTCTTTCAGGACAACCTTGCGGGGTATTCAGTGCCTGAAGCGCTACGCAGCATAAGAATCTACTCAAAAAAACATAAACAGCGGTTATGAGCGTTTACGAAAAATTCAATACAGCCAGGCAGGATTTAAGCAAAGCGATTATCGGGCAGTCGGTACTTGTCGATCGCTTGCTAATTGCTTTGCTGGCTGACGGGCACCTACTTGTTGAAGGAGCGCCGGGCCTTGCAAAAACCCGCGCCGTGAAAGAGCTGGCCAATTGTGTCGACGGTGTATTTCAACGGATACAATTTACCCCGGATTTATTGCCTGCGGATATTACCGGCACCGAGATTTATCTCCCCGCCAGCGGTGAGTTTAAATTTCAGCCGGGTCCATTGTTTAACCAGATCATTCTGGCTGATGAAATCAACCGTGCACCTGCGAAAGTGCAAAGTGCATTGCTTGAGGCAATGGCCGAACGGCAAATTTCCGTAGGGCAACAGACTTATCCATTAACTGAATTGTTTATGGTGATGGCAACTCAAAATCCGATAGAGCAGGAGGGCACTTACAGTTTACCGGAAGCACAGCTTGACCGCTTTTTGATGCACGTGCTTATTGACTATCCACCGGCTGAAAGTGAGTTGGAGATATTAAGGATGGTGCGGTCAGAAAACAGCAATAGCACACCACCTCCAATTAATAAGTCTGCTCAGTTAACGAATGAAGATATCAGGCATGCAAGACAGGAAGTAAATGATGTGTTTCTCTCTGAGCAGGTAGAAAACTATCTTGTTCGGCTGGTAACCGAGACACGCGATAAATCGGGTTCACTGGCACGCCATATCGCATTCGGCGCATCACCACGCGGCACGATTTCCCTTGATGCGTGTGCCCGTGCACATGCATGGCTGAACGGTCAGGACTACGTTGCACCTGCGGATATTCATGCAGTGATTCATGATGCGTTGCGGCACCGCATACTGATGACTTATGAGGCCGAAGCGGAGGGTGTAACTTCGAATGAAGTTATTGATCAATTATTGTCACTGGTTGCAGTGCCCTGAGCGGCTGTTAGTGTTTAATCGAATGTTGATTGCAGTTGACACCCTTCCGCTTACGGGAGGATCTTCGGCATGACTGAAGCCGCCACCATAAAAACCAGCGCCACCTCTGTCTCTGTTGCCGAGCTTGTGATGTTGCGTAAAACCATAGGCAAGCTCAATCGTCGTCGTGGTCGGCGAGTCAGTGCACCGATGGCCGGTTCATCATCTTCCGCAGCGCTTGGGCGTGGGCTGGATTTTTCAGAAGTGCGCGAGTATCACGGTGGTGATGACGTCCGGCTGATTGACTGGAAAGTAACAGCACGTACGGGTAAGGCACATACCAAGCTGTTCAATGAAGAACGTGAGCGGCCTTTTTTTGTGGCGTTAGACCTGAGGCCTTCAATGTACTTTGGTACCAGGGTAGCGTTTAAGTCTGTAGTGGCAGCAAGACTTTGCGCGATTGTCGCGTGGGCGGCAGCAGCAAGGCATGATCGTGTCGGCGGTCTGGTTTTTGACAATAATCGAATAACCGAAATTAAGCCGCAGGCTGGTAGCCGTGGAGTGACCCGGTTGTTGCACCAGATAGTTAAAATGCACAACAGCGCCACACCTGAAGCCTATAGCAGCGAGCCGTTAAGTGATGCACTTACAAGGCTTGATCGCTGTGCACATACCGGCAGTTCGATCTGCCTGGTATCCGACTTTACACAGTTTGATTCCGGACCACATACCGCAAATCTGTTGCAGCATAATCATACGGTGGCGGTTCGGGTTTACGATCCGCTGGAGGCGGAGTTACCACCACCGGCTGAGTACACCATTACAGACGGCACCAGTAAGGGGCGACTGAATAGCGCCTCTGCACGGGCCAGACAACAGTATGTCGATGACTTTGCGTTTCGCACAGCACTACTTGAACGCGTATTCAGTGGCGCGGCTTGTCGTTATATCAATGCATCTGTCATTGATGATCCGGTAGAACTGGCGGCAATCGTTATGAGCTCGCTGCCGGGGAGCGCATAGATGAACCCGCAAGAGCAGGCATTGCTGGAACAACTTAAAGATGTTGCGCTGCCGACACATCCGGGCTGGTGGCCACTTGCACCGGGTTGGTGGCTGGTATTGTTGGGGGTCTTTGTGTTGGCAGGTATAGTTTTGTGGTTGCTGAGCGAATACTTTGCAGACAAGCGACGCAATGTATGGCGTCAAACAGCCCTGGATGAAAACCAGCGCTTGCATCAGCTTATGGCAAACAGCAATGATCAACGTCATGTACTAGGCGAACTGTCTGTTTTGATGCGGCGAGTTGCTTTGGCGGTGGAACCGCGCAATCGTATAGCATCACTCACTGATGAACAGTGGTTGCAAAAGCTTGATGCGCTAGGCAACACCGGTGAGTACAGCGACGGTGTCGGTTCGGTTTTATATCGTCATCAATATCATCGGGACTTACAACTTGATGATGCAGTTTTGAACAAGCTGTTCAGCCTGACCGCTAGTACTATTAAAAATGCCAGGTCTGATGTAACAAGGCCTGACTTACCACGCTCAGAAGGTGATTCCGTTGCTGCATTTTGAGTGGTGGTGGATAGCGTTGCTTTGGCCACTGCCGTTGTTGCTCCGCTGGATCTTACCGACCGCAACACGGGATCAACAGGCCGCACTGCACGTGCCTTTTTTTGAGCAGCTGCAAAGCGCGTCGGTACAAACGCGAGGTAAACGCGATACATCTTTGAGATTTATTCTGGCAATGTTGATGTGGTGTCTGCTGGTATTGGCTTGTATGCGGCCGCAGTGGTTGGGTGAGTTGACGGAAATTCCGCTTACCGGTCGTGATCTGATGCTGGGTATGGATATATCCGGCAGTATGCGTGAACAGGATTTTGAAGTCCGTGGTCGCAGTGTTGAAAGAATGGATGCGGCCAGAGTGGTCGCGAGTGAGTTTGTCGCGCAGCGTGAAGGTGACCGGGTTGGATTAATTCTGTTTGGCGACAATGCACAGGTGCAGACACCATTAACGTACGATCTTGATACCGTGCAGCATTTTATTGCAGAAACCATGGTTGGACTTATCGGGCAGTCCACCGCTATCGGTGATGCGATCGGGCTAGCGGTTAAGCGCCTGAAAGAACGACCTGCAGAGTCGCGTGTGTTTATTCTTTTAACCGATGGTGCGAATACCGCAGGTGCAGTTACACCGATTGAAGCCGCCAAAGTCGCGCAGCAGTTTGGTATTCGCATTCACACGATCGGCGTTGGTGCGGAACAGGTGGTGGTGCGCGATATGTATGGTTCGCGTGTTGTTAATCCATCAAAGGCGCTGGATGAAGAAACGCTGCAGGAAATAGCTGATTTAACCGGAGGTAAATATTTTAGAGCTCGTAGTACCAAAGAGATGGTCAGTATCTACGATGAGATAAATAAACTGGAGCCGAGTGAGATTGGTGGTTCGCAACAACGACCGTTAAGTGAGTTGTACTTCTGGCCTTTATCACTTGCACTGCTGTTAAGTGTGGTTCTGGCGTGGCGGAGGTATCATGGGCTTGATTGAGAACTTTCACTTTATCAGGCCCTGGTTTTTACTATGTCTGTTGCCTGCTGCGTATTTGTGGTGGAAACTTCGCTTAAGTTCGACTATCGCGAATAGCTGGCGTGATGTGGTCGATGCTGATCTGCTTGAGCATCTGTTGCAGACTGAAGGTAATCAGATAAGTAACAGTCGGTGGTATTGGTGGGTAGGTGCAGGGTGGGTTGTGTGTGTGTTTGCTTTGGCAGGGCCGACCTGGGAACGTCGTGATACACCAACTTTCAGAAACGTCGCAGAACGGGTCATCGTGATTGATCTCTCAAGATCGATGGATGCCGAGGATGTTAAACCATCACGTCTGCTACGAGTGCGGCAGAAAGTTGAAGATATTCTGTCGCGTTCTGAGGAAGTGGAAAATGCGATGGTGGTCTATGCTGCATCGCCTTTTGTGGTCGCGCCGTTAACCAATGATGCCGCAACGATCCGGTCAATGTTGGCGGCCTTGAGAGTGGACGTTATGCCTGCTCAGGGCAGCAGAACTTCTCTCGCATTGGATAAGGCGCAGGAGTTATTAGATGGTGTGCGCAGCAAAGATGGTCAGATAGTTTTGTTTACCGATAGCCCGGTCGATAGCGCCGCGCTTAGCTCAGCTGCATCTATCGCGGCAAAAGGTTTCAGGTTGTCTGTGATTGGTGTCGGTAGCAGTGACGGCGCACCGATTCCCAATGAACGCGCAGGCTTTTTAAAAGACAGCAGCGGCAACATAGTAATTGCCCGCCTTGACGAATCTTCGTTGAAATCAATGGCAGCAGCCGGTGGTGGTGAGTATCGGCTGATTACCTCTGATGAATCTGATATCAACTCACTACCCGGGTTTGATCGAAGCTACCTTAGTGGCGACAAAGGCGGCGATAGGAGCGACAACAGCAGTGGTGACATCGAAGAAAATGGAACTCAAACGATAGAAGCCTGGGTTGATCGCGGCCCCTGGTTGATACCGTTATTGCTGCCACTCGCTGCGTTTTCATTCAGACGAGGGTGGATATGACTGTTCAGCATTCTCCTGAATCTATAGTCGCCAGGGTCGCTGTATGGGTAGCTGGCTGCTTCGGCGTATTAGTGGCTGTCTGGCTGATGTTATTTGCAGGCAGTGCGGTTGCTATTGAGCTTGGGGCGTTTTTCAAAAGGCCGGATCAGCGCGCAATCGAGATGCTTGAAAACGGTCAGCCTGAGGCTGCAGCCAATACATTTAAGGATCCACAATGGCGCGGTGTTAGCCGGTATAAAGCTGGCCTTTATGATGAGGCGTTGGAAGATTTCAGTACGGCAGAAGACGCTGAGGGGCTTTACAACCATGGCACTGCAGCGGCACGTGCCGGCGACTACACTCAGGCAGTGGTTTCGTTAGAGCAAGCGTTGAAACTGGCACCGGATGACATCAACATCGCGCATAATCTGGAGATAGCCAGAAAACTCAAGGAACTGGCTGAGGAACAATCGCGCCAAAATCAACAGGATCAGAATTCACAGGACCAGAATCAGCAGGACCAGAATCAACAGGACAAGAGAAGCGAGGGCAACGAGAAAGATTCAAATCAACAAGATGAATCCGGTCAGCAGGGGGTGCAGGAAGAACCAAGCCAGGAAAAGCAAGGCGACGAAGAATCAGATCAGGATGGCGAACAAAACCAGAGTGGTGAACAAGACCAGGGTACGGAACAAGATCAGCGCAGCGACCAGGGTCAGCCAGGCTCACAACAAAGCAACGGTGAAACAGAGACAGATGAAGAAGAACAGGAGAAGGCGGCAGAAGATTTGCGTGAAATGATGCAGCAGGAGCAATCCAGGGAAGAGCAATCAAAGGAAAACCCACAACAGGCGCAACAACAAGCGGCCGCGCCAGCCGTACCGGACTCTGTTAGTGAAGATGATCAGGCGACAGAACAATGGTTACGTCGCATACCGGATGACGCGTCACAGCTGTTGCGCAACAAAATAAGACTCAACCATGCAATTGAATATCGTGATGTTCAAGACCTGCAGGAGCCCTGGTGAGTAACATGCGGCCTAATTTTGTCATGACTTCGAAAGTCGTCACTATTTTTCTATTGATATTTTTGCTGCTCGCGGGTGGTAGCCTCTATGCCGCGCAACTGAGTACTGAAGTGGACCGTGAGACAGTGATAGACGGTGAGTCACTTGTTTTATACATCGAGGGTATGGATATACCGAGTCTGCCTGATACCTCTGCGTTAAATACCCACTTCCGGATAGTACAGTCGGGCCAATCAAGCAGCCAGACGATTGTGAACGGCAAGAGCACTCACAAATTAACTGTGAGACTTGAACTACAACCAAAGAAGCTGGGCACGACGATTATCCCTTCATTTTCTATCGCCGGTGCGAGCTCTGACCCGATAACCATAGAAGTAGTACCCAGGGGTACACCCGGGGTTGAGCCACGCGATAAAGTATTTGCAGAGCTAACTGTTGATAATGCCGAACCGTATGTACAAGAGCAGGTGGTTCTGTCTGTAAGAATTTTCGAAGACGGCAATCTCGTTAGCGCAGATCCTGAAGTTGAAGGAAGAAAAGAGTATCAGATTGAACCGTTGCCTCGCGAGCGCTCACAAATCGTTGACAGAAATGGCGTTCAGTATCAAATGCATACGTTCCGATATGCTTTGTTTCCACAGCAAAGTGGTGATATCTCCATTGGTCCAATTGCTATTCCGGCCAGTGTCCGGGATAAAGGATACAGCAGTAGTTTGATTCTTTTTAACACCCCGACGCGACGAATAGAACTGAACAGTGATTCAATATCACTAGCAGTCAAACCGCGTGAAGACACCAGCACGTCGGGTTGGTGGTTACCGGTAAAGTCGCTGAGTCTGGAACATCAGTGGTCCGGTGACATTGCTGAAGCTAAAGTCGGGGAGCCGTTAACCTTAACTCTTGAAATGGTTGCAAGTGGCGCTACCTCAACGCAGTTGCCTGAAGTACCGGTGCCCGATATACCGGGTTTAAAAATCTACGTTGACAATCCGGAACTTGGAGCAAGACCCGACGATTCGGGGCTGCTGAGTCTGCGGCGTGAGAAGTGGTCAGTGATACCCGGTAGAAGTGGCGAATTGGAACTGCCCGAAATCGTCGTTAAGTGGTGGGATACCGAGGCGGATGTAGAGCGCAA
>CALLBO010000070.1 GCA_937998875.1 uncultured Granulosicoccaceae bacterium | reverse complement strand
ATATCAAATGGCCGGTAGAAGATCGGGGTTAGGTATTGAACACGCTAGTGGGTCGTGCGGGAAGTTCGGTAACAAACTTTTCACAGCCACAGTCGTCAGAGCAAGGCAGAAAAACACAGGCATAGCAGGGCCTACGTCGAGTTTTTATAACGCCGCTATGGCGGCTGTGGCGAAGAAAAGTGTTATCGAACTTTCCGCACGACCCACTAGCTACATTTGTAGCAGTGCCGGAATACAAATTTCCTCTTCATCGCCAATGTGTTGTGAGAATAAGCGGTCCAGTCTTGTTGCGCTGTGGTAGAGCGCTTCGGTTTTTACCGACAGTAATGATTGTTCCTTTTTGTCTTCTTCATTTTTGATGACTGGCATGGCTTTAAAAGCGGACTCCAGCTGATCGAGTACTTCGGTTAGCACCTGATGATCTCCGTCCAGCAGTTCAATGTGATGATTAAGATTCGGGTAGGCGCGTTTGAATACGGGAAAGAAATGGTGATCTTCAACATGGTGGTGTGTGTGGGCGTGATGAATAAGCTGCCCGCCAAGTTGTGACAGTTGTGTGAGTTGTTTTTTACGCTCTGTCGGGTCGTCCAGTACCAGAATCAATGCTGCACATCGTTGTGGTAGCTCAGCTGCCGCACCGAGTAGTGCTTTGTGTACCTGTAGCCAGAATTCCGCTTCACCGGCAAAGCGCTGATGGTGCGGCCATTCATCACGTGTGCCACTTTGTTTTTGTAAGTCTGTCAGAACCCGCTGAAGTTCTGCGCTTAGCGCGGAACGTTGCTCAACATGATGAGTTGCAGATTCGTAGTTGAAGGTGTCCGGCATCGAGTGTTTTACAGTGCATTGTTCGGTTAGGCAAAGTCTGACAGTTCAAGCACAACAGGGCAATGGTCAGAGCCCGTGACTTCGGGGAGTAGGTAGCAATCCTGCATTGTGTCGATAAGTGATTCAGAAACACAGAAATAATCGATCCGCCAGCCGAGGTTTTTCTCTCTGGTGCCCTTGTTGAAGTGCCAGAATGTGTAGTGCTCAGGGCCAGGTTCAAAATGTCTGAATGCATCAATAAAGCCGGCATCAAGCAGACTTGAGAAGCTGTCTCTTTCGGGATCAGAAAATCCCTTCTTGCCGCGATTTCTGGCCGGGTGTGCAAGATCAATTTCTTTGTGTGCTACGTTCATATCACCGCAAAGTATTACAGGTTTTATTTCATCCAGCGACAGTAGCGTACTTTGCAGCTTGGCATCCCATTGCAGTCTGATATCCAGTCGCCGGAGTTTATCCTGTGAGTTGGGCGCGTATACGTTGACGAGAAAGAAGTCGTCAAACTCCGCTGTAATGACGCGACCTTCTCCTGCTGCTGGCTGTGCTGGTAACCCGTTTTTTACTGATAACGGTTTTTCTCTGGTGAGAATCAGTGCGCCGCTGTAGCCTTTCTTTACGGTTGCGCTATTCCAGTATTCCAGATAGCCGTCCAACACGGGTCCGCGCATTTGCGTTTGCTGGGCTTTGATTTCCTGCAGGCAGATGATGTCGGGGTCTACTTCCCACATTTGCTGAGCGAAGTCTTTTTTCAAAGCAGATCGCAAACCGTTGACGTTCCAGCAGAGAATCTTCATTCCAGTTCAATCAGTTTGGTTTAAAAGAGTTAAAGAGAATACTGCAATATGACTCTATGTGGTTTGGCCAGTATGTTATTCCATATCTTTGTAGACTCTTTTCTTTGCCATATCAAAGCGACTTAGTCGCTTTTACCGCGCTTCTGTTTTGTTTTTTGAAATCCTCCGGAGTCGGGTCTTAGCGCCATGGATGGCGCGTGAGCGCCAGCGGCACAGGGATGTTGCCCAAAGGAATCAATAATGGGCGCGGCCCGACGGAGGATAATTTCAAAAAATGGCGCAGCCACCCGCAGGGCAAAATGGCAGCAAGAAAGACTTTTTGCTTCCGTTTTTGGTCATCTTCAAAAAATGAAGGCCGCCGGCAGGGCATGTCAGAGCGACAAGCACCCGGCAGGGCAAGTAAAACGATAAGCCACCCGCAGGGCATGCGAGCATAGGGTAAAATCTGATCAAGCAACCAACAAAGAGTGGATACAATGGCCAGACTCGAAACCCGTGCCGAGGCAAGCCTGTCAGCTGAGTGCCTCGCGGCACTGGAGCCAACCCGGATGAATGGCAAAATTGCGGATGTTTATCTGCAGTTTGCCAATAGTGAGCCTGCGATAATGGCCTATCTGGGAATGGAGACAAGTTTACGAAAATCCTCCCTCAGTGAACTGGAGATTGAATCTATCAAGTTACTGGTCAGTGAGATCAATCAATGTGATTATTGCCTTGCGATTCACACTATGAAGTCACGCAAAGCCGGTATTGATGCGGCCATGCAAATGGCGATACGTGCCAATCGTAAAACATCTAATGCCAGAGTGGATGCGTTGCTCGATATTGTCAGGGCGTTCTTTAATAAGCCGGGGCCAATTTCAGAAGAGTTACTGGCGTCTGCACGAGACAGTGGGCTGACTGATCAGGAACTGGTTGAAACGGCGATGGCAGTGAGCACTATCTTCTTTACCAATATCACCAATCACATTAATAACTCGCAAAGCACTGTACCGGCTGCTCCTCCGGTGGTGTAGAACCGGGGTTATCCAACTGCTCGTCGTGCGTGTGTGAAATCGGCTTGATTGACTTTATAATGCAATGCGAATGCAGTAGTCTCCAGGTACCACTGAGGGAATCTTACTAATGGCAACGGCTGAAATTAATCTCCGCGCAGGTGATGCACCATTCACTGCAGATCCTGCAGAGTCGTTTACGCTGCCGGCCCGCTTCTATACTGATCAGCATGTCTATGAGCTGGAAAAAAAGGCGATTTTTTATAAGAGCTGGTGGTATGCCGGTCATGTAAGTCAGTTGCAGAAAACCGGTGACTATTTAACGACAGAGATTCATGAGCAGAACGTTTTTGTTGTGCGTGACCGGCAGGGGGAGTTGCGGGCGTTTTACAATGTCTGTCAGCACCGTGGTCATGAGCTTGTTCAAGGAACCGGCCATGCCAATCTGATTGTTTGTCCCTACCACGCATGGTCATATGATCTTGACGGGCAATTAAAAGGGGCGCGAAACAGTGAAAATATGCGGGGCTTCAAGAAGTGTGACTTTTCCCTTAAGCCGGTACAGGTAGAAGTGTTCTGTGGTCTGGTGATGATCAATCTTGATCCCGAGGCCAGGCCGCTCACGGAGCTGGCACCCGGACTTGAAGCAGAGATCAAACAATACTGCCCGTCAGTGGATGATCTCGTCTTTACACAGCGTGATACCTACGATGTGCCGTGCAACTGGAAGGTGATGATCGATAACTTTCTGGAGTGCTATCACTGCCATACTGCACACCGGGATTTTGTTGATCTGGTAGATATGGATAGCTATCGTTCAAAGGTTAACGGCATCTACTCAAGCCATGTGTCTGACGCGGTAAAGTCGACAGACAACAAGGCGTATAAGTTCGAGAAAGGTGAGGTTGACTTTGGTTATGCGGGGTGGTTTTTGTGGCCGAATTTAACCATATGGGCTTATCCGGGTGAAGCGAATTTATCTGTCCTGCAAATGAATCCGGAGAGTGTAGAGCGAACCGTAGAATTTCAAGACTGGTTCGCGAAGAGCGAAACACCCAGCGCGCAACTAAAGGATGCTATGGACTATCAGAAAGACATTCTGCAGCCGGAGGATATTGGATTGTGTGTTAGCGTTCAAAAGGGGCTTAGGTCTCTGGGCTATAACCAGGGGCGGTTTGTGGTGGACGCTGAGTACAGTGAGCTCTCAGAGCATGCGGTACATCACTTTCAGAAGATGGTGGCGGAGGCATTGGGTGCAGACATTAGCTGATAGAATGGTCTACAATTCAATTAGATCGTGGTAATTTTTCGGGCTATAAACTTCCCGATTCAATACAGTAATGCGTTCTATCCTGTATTAAGCGGAGCCGGAGTAACCTCTTATGTGTTTGATAAAGATCCTGAAAAATATTGCGTTTACGGCACTCCTTCTGACTTGTGCTGTTTCAGTGGCGCACACTGGTGCTACCGGCATTGTTAAGGAACGCATGGATGGTATGAAAGACATGAGTAAAAAGTCCAAGGCTGTAGCCAGGATGTTTAAAAACAAATCGGAATTTGATAAAGCTTTGGTCTCAGCTTCTGCAGAGTCATTCATTCTTCACGGTGAAGCAATGATTGAACTTTTTCCTGATACTGAAGATAGCCGGACCGGCAGTGAAACCAGAGCGCTTCCCTCTGTTTGGGAAAACTGGACTGAATTCGAAAAGTACGCTGACAAATTTAATAACGACAGTGCGTTGTTGAAAGACGCGCTGGCAGGCAGCGATGATCCGAAATTGCTTAAATCTGCATTTATGAAAGCGGTAGGGAATTGCCGTGAGTGCCATAAGGAATTTCGGAAGCGCGAAAAACATTAACATGCCAGAGCGTTCCCGAATTTGTTAGTTTGGCAAGATAAGCAGAGTATTTTTTGCACGCTATCAGTCTGGTACAGAGCGTAGAGCGTCCCGTAGGGGGGATAAGCCTGCGCATCCACCAATGTGTAGTTCGTCGGATACGTAACACCCGTTCAATGGGACAATTTTATCCGTTGTAACTAGGTAGTGGTTGTTGCGATAGTTTGGTGGATGCGCGAGCTTATCCCCCCTACGAAATGCGGCATCATCACGTCGCATGTTGTTATTCCAAATCACAATGCAGCACGTGAGATACTTAATTACCGGATCGATCTGACGATTTTATTAGCGGTAATTTTATAGCGTTCGTTGTGGCAGTTGGTGGATGCGCAAGCTTATCCCCCCTACGTAAATAAGGTATTTGCTACGTGGAATTCCGACAAACGGTTTCGTGCGGTTTTGTTACCCTATATCACAGCCTATGATTACAGCCAGTTTTCATAGTCAGATACCAGGAGGTGAACCGGGTCAACGTCTTCTTCTATCGTTGAAAATCGCCCGATAGGCCGCTGAAATACATTGTCATTGACATCATCATTGACGGTTGAAACCTCACCGATGAGCACATCGCCACCTTCACCCCAGAACTCGTGCCAGTTTCCGGGTAGCAGGGTTACGCTCTCGCCCGGTTGTAGCTGCAACACGCTGCCGGGGGAGAGTTCTCTGGGTTCACCATCGGTTGCCACCCTGACTGTGGCAGATTCATCCAGCTTGCCGTTAGCATCAGACTCAAACATTTTTATAGCGAGTGTGGCACCACCTCTGTTGATGATGTCTTCAGCCTTGGTGATGTGTCGGTGCATCGGGGACACCTGATCCTGTCTCGATATCATGACTTTCTCTGCATAGCACATACCGCTGCCATTGCGCAGATCATCAAGGCTGCCGTTGCGGGTTGTCATCAGAACAAGGCCGAGGGAGGCAAAATCTCCCAGGCCATAGTCTGTGATGTCCCAACCGAGTCGTGCATCAATAAGCGCAGATATGCTGTCTTTTTTGTCTACCAGCTGTTGTGGTGACCAGTAGGCGAACGGAGGCAGGTGAATGCCGAAGCTGCGAATAAATTCATCACTCTCAAGAATGATTTCATTGACTCGTGAGCGTTTCATTGTCAATCTCCAGGTTGGTTTTTGATCCTGTTGTTAAACTATACCTTACTAAACTAGTGCGGGTGATATCGTTCAGGATTTTGAGCTTTTCTGCTTTGCCTGCAACAATGCTGCGCCGAAACTTCCCATCTGACTCGTCGTTTCTTTGTTGCTGCGTGACTGTCTGTTACCTGACTGCTTCGTTTTCTCAGGTCTGTTGCCCTTTCGTCCATTGCCTTTAGTATGCGATTTCTTTGAATCTGACGGTGATGATCTGTCACCCGGACGTCTGTCACCTGGTTCTCTGGCACTGTCGTTAAGCTTCATTGTCAGTGCGATGCGTTTGCGTTTTTCGTCTACTTCCATCACTTTAACTTTTACTACATCACCGGTTGAGACTACGTCATGAGGATCTTTCACAAACTTGTCTGCCAGTGCCGAGATGTGCACCAGACCATCCTGGTGAACACCAATGTCTACAAACGCACCAAAGTGAGTAACATTACTGATCACACCTTCGAGAATCATGTCTGGCTTGAGATCAGAGATCTTTTCAATTCCGTCTTTAAAAGTGGCGGTCTTGAACTCAGGTCTTGGATCGCGGCCCGGTTTTTCAAGTTCCTTTAAAATGTCCTGCACGGTGGGCAGGCCGAACTGTTCATCGGTATAGCGTTTAGGATCCAGCGCGGTAAGTGCTTTGGTATCGCCGATAAGTTTACGAATGTCACTACCGGTATCTGCCGCAATTCTCTTTACAACGGGATAAGCTTCCGGGTGAACTGCAGAGGCATCGAGTGCATTACTGCCATCCATGATTCGCAGAAAGCCTGCACACTGCTCGAACGCTTTTGGCCCGAGGCGCGGTACTTTTTTAAGCTCGCTGCGGGCTTTAAAACGCCCAATTTCGTCTCGATAGTTGATTATGTTTTCAGCAAGCGTTGTTGAAAGGCCGGAAACATGCGTGAGCAACTCAGCTGACGCTGTGTTGATATCTACTCCTACTGCGTTCACACAGTCTTCAACGACGGCGTCGAGTGAGCCGGCAAGGTCTACCTGATTGACATCATGCTGATATTGTCCAACGCCGATTGCTTTCGGGTCTACTTTAACGAGCTCTGCCAACGGATCCTGCAGACGACGTGCAATAGATGCAGCACCTCTTAGAGAGACATCAACATCCGGCATTTCCTTCGATGCGGTTTCGGATGCCGAGTAAACGGAGGCACCGGCTTCACTGACGATGATTTTCTGCAAACCAAGGTCAGGGTGTTTTGCAATGATGTCTGCCGCCAGCTTGTCAGTTTCTCTTGAGGCGGTACCGTTGCCGATGGCCAAGAGCGTTGCACCATGCTTTTTCGCAAGTGCAGCAATAGTGGCGATGGATTGATCCCATTGATTTTTCGGTGCATGCGGATAAATAGTCGCGGTATCGAGCAGTTTGCCTGTGGCAGCTGTGACAGCCACTTTCACGCCGGTACGCAATCCCGGGTCAAGTCCGATTGTGGCTTTCTGTCCTGCTGGTGCCGCAAGCAGCAGGTCGCGCAAATTTTTTGCGAATACATCTATTGCTTCTGCCTCAGCACTTTCACGCAGGCGTTGTCTTAGTTCTGTTTCAAAGCGTGTGTGTAGTTTGATCAACCAGCATTTTCTTATGGTTTCATACAGCCATTTTGAGGAGGCTTTAACTTCAAGACGTGCGGCAATTTTATTTACGCAGGGATGAGTATCGTGCCCTGGTAATTGCTCTGGTGAATCCGATGCCGGCAGATCAAGATTTAGACGCAACACACCGTCATTGTTGCCTCGGAACAGTGCCAGTGCGCGGTGTGACGGAATATTCTTAATGTGCTCGCTGTACTCAAAGTAATCTGCAAACTTGGCGCCTTCTTCCTTTTTTGTTTTTACAACTGTGCTTGTCAGTTCGGCTTTACTCCAGAAGAACTCGCGCAGTGAACCGGTCAGTTCCGGTATCTCTGCAATCTCTTCCATCAGTATCTGGCGTGCACCTTCCAATGCGTCGTCAGAGGTGATGATTTCGTGATCTTCATTTATAAATGCGGTGGCTTCTTTTTCCGGGTCGGCAGCGTGGTTTTTAAGCAGTAAATCTGCAAGAGGTTGCAAGCCGGCTTCACGTGCCTTTTGAGCCTTGGTACGCCGACGCGGCTTATACGGCAGATACAAATCTTCAAGTTCCGTTTTACTTACCGCGTTGAGAAAGCTTTGTTTTAGTTCCTGCGTCAGTTTGCCTTGTTCTTCAACACTTGCAATAACCCGTTTTCTCCGGTCATTAAGTTCGCGCAGATAACTGAGACGTGTGTGCAGGTCACGAAGTTGTGTGTCATCGAGCCCGCCGGTGGCTTCTTTTCTGTAGCGCGCTATAAACGGTACGGTAGAACCTTCGTCGAGCAAGGCAATGGCGGCTTCGACCTGTGCCGTTCTGGCGCCAAGTTCACTGGCAATGGTAGAGGCTGTATTCATTGTGTGGTTCTGGTTGCGGGACGCTGATTCTACCGTATTGAAATATCGATAAGGTGAGGGCATTGAGAGATTTTTTCTGCAAAAACCATTGCAATGTGCATGGTCTCAAGGTATCCCTCGGAGGGGTGAATCCAGAGCGTGGCGTGTGGGCGGTGTGGCGTGCACTGTATGGTTGCTGTCTCCGTTGCAACCAATAGCAATCCCGCTTATCGTATACTTTATTGATGTTGCACCCAGTGGAGTTTTTAGTTCGCGCCATTTCAGATTCGGTGTGACGATGAGCCCGGTGTGACAGCACCCCGGATTCAGGAAAACACATGGCTAAACACTTGAAAACTGCTCGCAGCGCCGAGCTTCGAGCTGAGGATGACAGCAAGGTCCGCGCGATAGTTGAGGGGATTCTGGAGGACGTCGGCAAACGTGGTGACGCCGCAGTGCGCGAGCTTTCGGAAAAATTCGATAATTACTCACCAGACAATTTTTTATTATCTGAAAGCGAGATTGATAAGGCTGTCAGCCAGGTTTCCCAGCAGGATCTGACGGATATCAGGTTTGCACAGACGCAGGTCAGAAATTTCGCAGAGCACCAGAAAGCATCATTATCCGACATTGAGGTTGAAACGGTACCGGGAGTGATTCTGGGTCACAGGAATATTCCGGTAAATTCTGTTGGCTGTTATGTGCCGGGTGGCAAGTACCCGATGGTCGCCTCAGCACACATGAGTGTGGTGACCGCCAAAGTGGCCGGTGTGAAACGGATTATAGCGTCGGCGCCTCCGCAGGACGGCGCACCGCATCCGGCCATTGTTGCTGCGATGCATCTTGGTGGTGCGGATGAGATTTACTGTTTGGGTGGCGTGCAGGCAGTGGCGACGATGGCGCTCGGTACCGAGACAGTTGCCTCAGTCGATATGCTGGTAGGCCCGGGCAACGCTTTTGTTGCTGAAGCAAAGCGGCAGTTATACGGTCGTGTGGGAATAGATCTTTTTGCTGGTCCTACGGAGACGTTATTGATCGCAGATGACACGGTAGATGCAGAGATGTGTGCCACCGATTTACTTGGCCAGGCAGAACACGGTGTTAATTCTCCCGCTGTGCTGATTACCAATTCAGAAACACTCGCCAGGGAAACGTTAAAAGAAATTGATCGCATACTTGGCATTCTGCCAACAGCCGAAGTAGCCAAAGCTTCATGGCAAGACTACGGCGAAATTATTCTCTGTAGCGATTATGACGAGATGCTTGAACAGGCAGAATTTGTGGCATCTGAGCACGTGCAGGTGATGACGGATCGAGACGACTGGTTCCTTGAAAACATGACCAACTACGGTGCTTTATTTTTAGGCCAGCGCACTAATGTTGCTTATGGCGATAAAGTCATCGGCACCAATCATACGTTGCCAACAAAAAAAGCCGGCCGCTACACAGGTGGGTTATGGGTAGGCAAGTTTATAAAAACCCACACTTATCAAAAGGTCACCACCAATGAAGCTTCTGCAATGATGGGTGAATATTGCTCCAGGCTTTGTATGCTTGAAGGGTTTGTTGGTCATGGTGAGCAGGCTAATCTCAGGGTAAGACGTTTTGGCGGCAGGAATGTGCCTTATGGTGAACCTGCAATGCCGGTGGATAAAAGCCAGTGAGTGTTAGTTTATGAAGTTGCCTCAAACACCTTCTTTACGTCTCGATGGTAAGCGTGCACTGGTAGTCGGTGCATCAAGCGGTATCGGATTGGGAGCTGCGGTGGCCGTTGCAGAGGCAGGCGCTCATGTGGTGATGGCAGCGCGAAGTGCCGCCAAACTGGGTGAGGCTGTTGATGCGGTGAATGCCGGTGGTTATAGCGCCGAAAGTCTTGTGATGGATATCGGCAGTATTGACTCTATCACCAACGGTATGAAGGCGCAGGGAGCGTTTGACGTTGTGGTTAACTCGGCCGGTACTGCGAATCATAAGCCAGCACTTGAAACCACAGCTGAAGACTATCAGGGTGTGATGGATACCAATGTACGGGGCGCATATTTTCTATCAGTAGGTGCAGCACACGGGATGGTTGCAGCCGGCAACGGAGGTTCCATCATTCACATCTCGTCACAGATGGGTTTGGTGGGCGGGCTTGACCGTACTGTTTATTGTGCATCGAAACATGCGCTTGAAGGAATGGTCAAGGCCATGGCAATAGAGTGGGGGGTACACAACATACGTGTTAATACAATCTGTCCGACGTTTATCAAAACCCCGTTAACGCAATCAACCTTTGATAATCCGGAGCGGGTTGAATGGATTAAGTCCAAAATAAAACTTGATCGAATTGGTGAAATCGAAGACATAATGGGTTGTATTTTGTACCTTGCCGGTAATGCATCGGCAATGGTGACCGGTACTTCGCATCTTATAGACGGTGGATGGACAGCGGGATGACAATGCAGGGCTTTGATCCGAAGTGGAAAGACTTTCCCGATTACATTATCGGTATTACCAAAGAGATCTGGGAGGACCGCCAGATTCATTCCCTGATGGATCTCTACTCTGCCGATATCCCCGTGCGCTCACCCGGTTCTGTGGTGGTTGGCAATGAATCGGTTATTGCTGCAACCATGGCAACACTCAGTGAGTTTCCTGACAGGCAGTTGTTAGGTGAAGATGTTATATGGTGTGGTGAGAACGGAACCGATAACGATACTGCGCTGCTCTCATCACATCGAATCCTCTCGACAGCAACTCATGCCAGGCCGGGTGTTTATGGTGAACCCTCCGGTGAGAAGTTGCGGTATAGAATTATTGCCGACTGTGCAGCAAAGAATAATCAGATCTATGATGAATGGCTGATACGGGATCAGGGCGCTATTGTGCGGCAACTTGGGTGGGATCCCAAAGAATACGCCGCAGACCTGATTGAAAGAGAAGGGGGGCCGGATAATTGTGCACCGCCTTTATCATCTTCAAATGATATTGCCGGTCCTTACAAAGGTTCGGGTAATAACAATGAGTGGGGCAACAAATACGCCGACATGATCGCTCGTATCATGCGTGCTGAGATGTCAGCCATTCCGGGTGAGTATGATCGTGCATGCGCACTGGAACATCCGGGGGGAATCAGCACCACAGGTCATGAAGCGGCAGATGAATTCTGGATGGGCTTGCGAGCTTCATTTCCGAATGCAACATTTACCGTGCACCACAGTATCGGCAGAGACGATCCGCTGATGCCACCACGTGCGGCAGTACGTTGGTCATTGCACGGTAAGCATGACGGGTGGGGGGCTTTCGGGGCGCCGACCGATGCTGATGTTTATATCTTAGGGATCAGCCACGCCGAGTACGGGCCGTATGGCTTGCGTCGCGAGTGGGTCTTATACGATGAAGCAGCCATCTGGAAGCAGATCGTTTTAGGAACCGGTGAGCTGTGAGGATCATGTTATGAGTTCGGTAAATATGTATGAACGTATAGTTCGCTATGGCGAGCTTAAGCCTTGTAAAACTGCTTTCATTGATGCGCATACTCCGGGGTCTGACCAAAAAGAAAACTTCACCATCATTGGTGCGGGTGTTTCTGAAAGTGCTGATCAGCATGTACATATTTCTGATACACCCGGTTTTAATATAGGAGCGGCTGGTCAGCCGCCTAAGTGTCGTAACTCGCTGCATACCCATACCACCGCAGAAGTATTCTTTGTCTTGTCCGGTCGCTGGCGTTTTTTCTGGGGTAATACCGGCAAAGCCGGCGAAGTGGTTCTGGAGGAAGGTGATCTGATCAATATCCCCACGCATATGTTCAGGGGTTTTGAAAATATTGGCACAGACTACGGAATGATTATGGCTGTGTTGGGTGGTGACGATGCCGGTGGCGGTGTTGTCTGGGCGCCGCAGGTTATTGAGGAGGCAAGTAATCATGGATTGGTTCTCGGTGACAACAGTGTTTTGTATAACAGCAAGAAAGGTGAAGCCCTGCCGCAAGGTGTGTCGCCAATGCCGACATTGTCACCTGAGCAGGTAGCAGAATTGCAACAGCCGGGTGCGCAGGAAGTCGTGCCGCGTTTTGTTGCCAGATACTGGGACATGATGGCAATGGCTACCGATAAGCCGGTCTCTGTATTGGCTGCCGACGGTATGTTAAAGGACAAGCCGGGATTTGAAATTGATCTTATCAACCGCACTTCGATCAGCAATTCCCGCTACACCACAGAACGCCATGAGATATTGATGGTGATGCGAGGCCATTGGCAGTTAAGTTGGGCGGATGGCGAGACTATACTTGCTCCGGGTGATGTTTGTGCGGTTCCACCAGGCGTTGATAGAAGTCTTGAGGCTTCTATGAGTGGTGAGGCGAGCATGTTCAGAGTACGAAATACAGATGATCCGGCCGGAGCGACACACTGGCTATAGGGTTCTAATGCACTACTGGATTTGGCTCGCTAAGGGCTGTGTTTACTGGAAACTAACATGACTAATATTCTAACGACTCACGTCGGATCACTGCCTCGTTCACAGGAGGTGGTTGATCAGATCTTTGCCAGAGAACATGATAAACCCTATCAGCAGGATGAGTTTGATCAGGTAATGACAGCGGCGGTGGATAAAACCGTCGAACGTCAGAAGATGGCAGGTATCGATGTAGTTTCTGATGGTGAAACATCAAAGATATCCTACAGCACGTATGTGAAGGATCGCTACGAAGGTTTTTCCGGAGACAGTCCGCGCAATGCGCCGGCGGACCTTAAAGCCTACCCATCCTTTTTACAGCGGATCGCTGATAGTGGAGGGACACCGCAATACGCTCGTCCGCAGTGTACCAGTGAGGTAAAGTCAAAAGGTCAGGATGAGTTGCAAAAAGACATAGCCAATCTTAAGTCTGCGATGACAAAGCATGGCATCGAACATGGCTTTATGAATGCGGCCTCACCGGGTGTGATCTCACTGTTTCTGAACAACGTTTATTATCCAACACGTGAAAAGTACCTTGAGGCCCTTGCTGAGGTGATGAAGCAGGAGTACGAAACTATAGTTGCAGCAGGCCTTAATGTGCAGCTTGATTGTCCTGATCTGGCGTTGTCGCGGCATATGCTTTTTAGTGATTTGTCTGATGATGAGTTTCTATCTGTTGCCAATTCTCACGTTGAAGCGCTGAACCACGCTATCAGTGATATCCCGAAGGATAAAGTCCGTGTGCACATATGCTGGGGTAACTACGAAGGTCCACACACTTGTGACATTGGTATGGATAAGGTATTGCCCACGCTGTTAAAAACCAAAGCAAAGTATTTGTTGTTTGAGACTTCCAACCCTCGTCATGCGCACGAGTGGACCGTGATTGAAGCGCATAAGAATACGATTCCCGATGATGTTGTTTTAGTGCCGGGCGTTGTCGATACGACAACTAACTTTGTCGAGCACCCTGAACTAGTCGCTCAACGTGTAGAACGTTTTGCCGGAATAGTAGGTCCGGAACGTGTGATCGCCGGTTCTGATTGCGGCTTTGGAACGTTTGCGGGGTTTGGCTCGGTGGACCCGGAGATCGCTTATGCCAAGCTTGAAGCACTTGCTCAGGGTGCAGCGCTTGCTTCTGCACGGGTGTAGTTGTTGAATGTGGGGATTCTGCTCTCCAATGCATTGATGATTATTGCGTTTCCAGTTTGACACTCTTCACCGCAGCCAGAGTTTCAACAATTGGACTATAGTTTAAACGGGGTTGGCAAAGGATCGCGAGGAATGTTTGATGCGCCTGGTACGGTTGTGGACTATCAGTTCTATTTTAAGCGCTCTGGTCGGGTGTGGCAGCGCAGGTGATGCGGACTCGCCCGTTTCCAGCATCACGTCAACGGGCATCGCGTCAGCAGGTAATGAGTCAACCGGCGTCGAGTTCTCAGGTGTCGGGTCGCCGGGCAACTCGTCTAACACCGCTTCTACAGTGGCACCGATACCAGGTAGCTACTGTTCACAGTATGCCGGGCGGACTGGATCCTATTTTTGCGAGGACTTCACCGATACCAGCCCTGCATCGCTTACCGGTTTAATCGCGCCGATGTCGTTTCGCGATCAAACCTATCGTGAATATAAGCGCGGTGAATTGTTTGCTCTTGACGATCCTCAGTTAGATTCTCTGAGTAACAATGTAATCAACTTGCATACGGATCTGGTGGATGGCATAGATTTTAGCCAGCAAGCAGAGGCGCTTGAACTGGTCTCGGAAAAATGGGACATCACAGCGCACTCAAGAGATGGCTATATAAAGCCCGGCAGCGGACCCGGTTCTGATGATAGCTACTACTGGAATGAACAGTTTCTGATGGCGGATCATGGTAATCGCTGTGGTCAGCCAATTGATCTCGCGCAGCGTGTCGACTCATCACGCAACAATCAGCGCGGTTTTACCTTTATGCAGGAGTTTTTCTCGATTCCTGATTCCTACAATGGCGATGAGAATACCTTGTCTGACTACTGGGCTGCGGAATTTGAGCAGGAAGTAACTGACGCTATCGGACTTCATCCAGTGCTTCGTTATCAAGATATGATTTACGCTTGTGCCGATCATCTGATGACTGCGGCCTACGCCAGCTGTGCCTCCAAGCTGACATTAACCCCCAATCAGTTACTCGATACTTCTTCTGGAACCGGAACCATAGAGTTTGCGGTATCTACCTATCGCACAGCAGGACGGGATTACTGGCAACTGGATCTGACACCACTTGCCACCCATCTGCAATTGCCTGAAGGGGATGTTGTTGCGGATGCCAATGGCAAAGCGGTTAACGGCTTTAATATCAATACCGCACTGGATGAAGGGCCGAATGGCATTGCAGATATTCTTGGTAAGATTAACGTTTTTCGAACATTGTTGATAAAGGATGGCGAGTTTCTGCAAGATGGTAACTATATGCAACCAAATGACGCTGGCGCTGAATACAAGCGTGCACAGATAGCTAACCCGGGTAATGCCGAACGATTAGAGGTGTATGCCGCAGCACCGCCCGGTGAGGACTGGGTGATTACGCATAGTACTTATAACGAGGTGATGTACAACTATCTGGATGGTGATAACAATCCGGATATCACATTGCATAACGTTACTAATAACCGTTCCCGGGCGCGATTCCGCTTTACCGTGAAAAAAACTCCTGAAAACAATCTCTGGGCAGCTGAACTTTGGGATCAGGTGTCTCTTTGTATGCCTGATTATGGCAATGCCTGTGTCGGTGAATATATAATTCCGGAGCTTCACGACGAACTGGTAGTGCAGTTCACACACTACGCTTACAACACAACCAAGTCATGTGCTGATAATGTTGGGCAGCCACACGATATACCAGGGGCGACTTTTCAGAGCTTATGTCATCCGAATACCTATCATTGGGATGATTTTTATATTGCGCCGGGTAAACCGTTTCGGATTATTAAAGCGCTTGATCGAACCTTGTCGATGGATGGCGATGCAAGTGATGCCATGGTTTTATTGTTTAAAGAACCAGCACCCGCGAATTCGAAGTTACGGTTTACAGCGCTGACAGGTGCAGAAAACGGACAGACTAGTTTGCAGGTGTCGTTTGATAAAGGCGCCAGCTGGCATAAGCCGGCGATGCAGTATGAGCCGGAAAATAACTTCGGTAAGTTTCGTAGCTACTTTACCGGACTTGATGCGGCGTCTTATGTGCCGGCAGGTGCTCGGGAGGTATGGTTACGCGCGAAAAACCCGGACTATCGCGATGCGTTCTGGGTGCGCGATGCATCGTTCTGGGTAGTACCGTGACTTGCAGTTGATAAAGCTTGTCACCAAAGCCGTATACCCTCCCCGAATACAGTCCCGGAACTTTCGGGAGGAGGGTAGTTAGGGGAGGGAGGTTTGCTTTGTGTGAGGTGGTTAGCGTGGCTCTCCACCTTTAGCGAGATTGCCAGCCTGATCAATCCACTCATCTCTTTCAATGCGGCCCGGGAAGGCCATGGCATCGTTCACCAGATCAATATCTTTGGCTTCAAATTTTGATATCTGCCAGAAGTGATAAATCCCCAGTTCGTTAAGTTTTTCTTCAAGTACCGGCCCAACACCGGATATTAGTTTCAGATCGTCCGGTTCACCTTCGGGGCCGTCCAGATACTTGAGCTTTCGGCCTTCGCCGCCTTGTGCTAATTCCTGAGCCTGCGGGATCCATTCGTCGCGTTCAATGCGGCCGGGGAAATTCAGGTGGGTGTTTATATTTTCAATATCACTGGCAGTAAATTCTGCAATCTGGCTGTAGTGATAAACCCCCATGTCGTTTAATTTTTCTTCAAGCACTGAACCAATGCCGAGAATTTTTTTCAGGTCATCCGGCTCGCCGTTCGGAGCATCCAGAAACTTCAAAGTTGCCACAGCACCGGCGGCAGCTGCTGTCGCTGCGGTGCCATTATCTGCAGACTGATCATTTAACGCCGAAGTACTTTTGTCAGAAGCGGCGCTTGATGCTTTGCTTTTTGACGACGATTTTTTAGCTGGATCAGCAGTTACACCATTAACAGAAACAATTTCAATTTCTGTGTAATTCTGGCGATGTCCCATCTGGCGGCGGTAGTGCTTACGTCGTCTGAATTTAATGACTTCTATCTTTTTACCTCGTCCATGCGAAAGGACTTTGACGCTGACCTTTGCATCACCAAGCAGTGGGTTACCAACCGATACATCACTGCCTTCGCCAACCATCAGAACCTGGTCGATATCGATAGACTCGCCTTCATCGACGTCCAGCGATTCAACGCGAAGCTTGTCGCCGGGGCTGACACGATACTGTTTACCACCGGTTTTAATGACTGCGTACATGAGTGATGACTCCGTTTGAGCTGATTTCTACTTTATAGCAGCCCCGGACAAAGCCGGGGCAGCCAACAAAGCATTATCGCACTATTAGCAGTGTTTAACCAACTAATCCCCCGTCGTCGCGGGTAATAGCGATGATGGCGGAGCGAGGTGCTGAATTACCGCCGTCAGGCCAGTGGCCCTCTCCTCGTTCGCCCGGGTGCTGGATACCGACAAACATGGTGCGACGGTCAGGACTCCAGGTCAGGCCGGTCACTTCAGCCTGCTTCGGACCGGTGAGAAAGCGCCGGATTTCTCCAGTCGCCGGATCTCCAGCGAGCATTTGATTGTTGCCTTGTCCTTCAAAATCCTTCTCGTTGGTGTAGTTGCCGTCTGTCTGAATCCACAAAATCCCGTTGGAATCGAATTTCAATCCGTCGGGTGAATTGAACATGTTGTCTTTGGTGATATTGTCTGAGCCCGCGTTGAGATCATTGTGCAGCGTCGGATTGCCTGCCAGTGCGTATAAGTCCCACTCGAAAGAGTTGCTTGTATGATCGGCTGAGTCAGGACGCCAGCGGACAATCTGGCCATACTTGTTCGCTTCACGTGGGTTAGGGCCTCCAACCGGTGTTTCATCTCCACCTGCGTTGGTTATTAAACCGCGATTTTTATTGTTGGTGAGGCAGCAATACACTTCTGCCGCTTTAGGATTGGCGCTTACCCACTCCGGACGGTCCATGGTGGTCGCACCTACAGCAGAGGCGGCTACGCGTGTATGAATGCAGACCTCAGCCATACTGGCCATGCCGGTTGCCTTCGGAGATAGTTCCAGCCACTTGCCGGTGCCGTCGTCGTTAAACTTCGCGGCGTATAATTTGCCTTCCTCAAGCAATGAGTCTGTTTCTGCACCGGGTGCATAAACACCGTCTGAAATATATCGATAAAGAAATTCACCGCGCTCATCATCGCCCATGTATACGACGATGTGGCCGTCTCCGTTGACTACGACTTCTGCATTTTCATGCTTAAAGCGTCCCAGTGCAGTGCGTTTTTTGGGTCGGCTGTTTGGATCTCTCGCATCAACTTCAGTGACATAGCCGTGGCGATTACATTCGTTTGATTCTTTCGCAAGATCAAAACGATCGTCTATCTTCTCCCACCCATAACCACGGCCAGCAGGTAGTACGCCGTATCTTTTCATTTCGGCAGTTACTTCGTGGTCTTCGTTTTCAGTGGCGAAGTAGCCGTTAAAGTTTTCTTCACAGGCGAGATAAGTGCCCCACGGTGTAGAGCCGTTACCGCAGTTGTTAAACGTACCCTGCGCCACCATGCCAGCCGGGTCTCTATTGGTTTTCATTAAATCATGACCAGCTGCAGGGCCGGTGATGTCCATTTCAACATCAGGTGTAAAGCGACGGTTGTACGGGCTGTCTTTAACGATGGACCATTTGCCGTCTTTCTGTGCAATCTCTGCCGCCGTTAAGCCGTGTGCATTCATGCCTTTGAGAATGTCGTCATCATTCTCTGCTTTTCCTTCCGGACGATTGCCCCAGATGATGCCTTTGTTGGTGTACTCGTTGTTGGCGATCAAAATGGTTTTATCACCGTGGGCATAAACTTCCATGCCATCGTTGTTGTCACCAAACGCTTTGGCCTGGCTGGCTCCGGTGCCACGGGTTGCGTGGTCAAACTCCTCACTGTCAGACCAAAGAGGATCACCCCAGCGCGCTACGACCTGTGTGCTGTAGCCGGGGGGTACGGAAATATCGTCAGTAGTGCTTGCATCGACTGCATCAAATGCAAAACGGTGAGGGGCAGCTTGCGCTGTGGCGGGTATGAGCGTATTACCCAGCGCGGCTACGCCACCGAAAACCATGACGCCTTTTAATAAATCACGGCGTGAGAGCGCCCTGTCCATGATGCGGTCAAAATCTGTTTCTTCAGGTCGGGGGTTGGTGAGTTCGTCGTGCTCATCAAACGAAATGTCATCCAGGTTTTTCATTGTATTCCTCCAGGTATAAGTACAAACACTGTGCAGTATGAATACTGACCACGCGCAGGTTTATACGGGCGTATCAAGTTATCACCAGTTGATGGCTTTGCCAATATTGGATTCCTGCATGCGTAATTCCGATGGACCCGGAGGTGTGGGTTTTGTGTGGAATCAGTCGACGTTTGACAATGAGTACCCCATTAGGGGGTAGTCTCCGTAGGCCAAATAAAAAGACCCCCATCGCAAGGTCCCCATTGCGACAGGGGTCGGGCACTACCAGGTTTGAGGTTAGAGCCTCGTGTTAAATCGCCTAGTCAATCAGCATGGAAGCCGGGGATCCGGGAACAATACAAGTCATTGCGTTCTCCCAGCCCCAACCATCACCGTCGCTGTCGCTCGCGGCACCATTGGTACAGTGAGGGAACATGATTCGGGCAAGATCAAAGGCGGAGCCCTCGACCAGACAGGAGGCGTTGTTTTCCCAGCCCCAGCCATCACCGTCGCTGTCGCTTGCGGCGCCGTTGGCGCAGTACATGGGTCCCATCATTCCCGCTGTCATATCAGCAACCACAAGACAGGACACGCCGTTCTCATAGCCCCATCCATCACCATCGGGGTCGCTTGCGGCTGACGCACAATTCGGTACCGACGTTGTGTTTTCTGTGTCTGTATTATCAGCATCGCCGTTATCGGTATCGCCGTTATCGGTATCGCCAGTGTCGTTGTCTGTATCAGGCACTGCAGTCGGGTCAATCGCGTTGAAAGTCAGATCGGCGATTACCGCCGTGCCGTCATCGGCGGTTACGGTGGCTTCGAGCAGGTTAGCGCCAGCCGCCAGGTTGGCAGCATCAATGGTTGTTGACCAGTTCCCCAGATTATCAACCGCGACAACATTGTTCGCGCCGCCATTCAATGACACGCTTACTTCACTGATGCCGGTTGGTGGTACGCCACCAGTGTTTGAAATTACGGCAGTCAGCGTATTGATGTCCTGCACATCGGTGCACGTGCCGCCGGTGATTGAGGCAATTTCACTGAGTGAGGATCCATCACATGGCGAGGCACCGTTGCCTATAGAGAAGGTCTCAATCCGAATGCCGGCATCTCTGGCGGCATTGGCTGCGGTTGTAATACTGGAGGTGTCCTGACCATCAGTGAGAAAGTAAGCAACGCGTTGCTCGCTGGCCGGGCGTGTATTCATCAATCGCGTAACTTCCGTGAGCGCTGACTCAAAATCGGTAAGGCCACCGACTGTAACCGGGCCACCTGCCTGGTCTAATTGAATTAACGTTGCGTCAATTGCAGACAGACCGTCACCGTCCGGATCTGAGTCGGGCGGTGAAACGAAATCCTGTGCTGTAGCGGCGCTGGTACCGAAGATAACAACCGCTGCGCTAACCGACGGGTTGGAGCCGAGGCTGTCATTGAGTGCCATCACTGCACCGACTTCACAGTCAAGCACACTGCCTACAATTGAGTCATTGGGTGTGAAGTTATCGCCGTCGTCAATGGTGCCATCGTTGTTGCAGTCATTGGTTGAGAATTCTGTGCTGAACGATACGTCAAGAATGTAAGCGACGTTCGATCTGCCAGTAGACGGCACTGCGCCGATGTTGACCCGCCCTTCAACTGTAACAGGTGAGTTGATGTCAACATCACTTGACGCAGCAGGTGATGTTATTTCGATATTCAGTGTTTGTGATGTGGATGTTTGCCCGCTATTTGGATTAACGGCGTAGACACCGGTTGACACCGCAAGTGCTGCGGCACCGATGGCGCTGATTACTCTGGACATATTTCCCCCTCCGGGTGATCAATACTGGATACAGCGTCTGTCAATATACAGATAAATCTCTACATCATATGGCGGGAATAATATCCCATCACTAAATTAAGTCAAGTGTGGATTTTGGACTGAAAGAGCGCCAGCGGGTCAATTGGTGGCACACCAGGGTAGTTGGCTTGCGCAAATGCAGGCACGGGTGCCAGCTACAATATCAATGCAAACCACGAGTTTACTTTTTTACCTGTTGTGGCGTGCAGGAGGGCTCATGCTTGTTGGTATGGCGTTGTACAAGTGGGGAGTATTTTCTGCAACTCGAACGTCGGCCTTTTACAACCGGTTAATAATTACAGGATTCGGTCTTGGGTTGCCGCTTGTTGCTTACGGTGTGATCGACAATTTTTCACATCAGTGGGATGCGCTCTACGCAATCATGGGGCCTGGCTCTTTGTATAACTATATCGGCAGTGTGTTGGTTTCGTTAGCCTATGTGGGAGTGGTCATGCGCATCATTCAATCGGTGCTATTTGCCTCACTGACGGCCCGCCTGGCAGCGGTTGGGCGGATGGCGTTGACCAACTACCTCATGCACACTGTTCTCGCCACATTACTATTTTACGGGCATGGACTGGGTTTGTTTGGCACTGTACCCCGATGGGGGCAGTTGCTGGTGGTACTTTTGATATGGTGCTTGCAGTTAATTATTTCACCGATATGGTTGCGCTACTTCAAGTTCGGTCCTTGCGAGTGGCTCTGGCGATCACTTACCTATCAGCGTCTGCAACCGCTTCGTCAGCCGACTTAAGGCTATTGGTCTAAGATTTTTGAGCAAGTGTTGAAAAGGATGCCTCCGATTAAGATTGCGCCTTTTCAAAATCAATCTTCTCATCCACCCGCAGACCGGTAACGTATCGTCGCAGACAGTCCATGGCCAGCTCTGTGGCTCCTAGTCTGGTCCACCCGGTTCTGCCCGGCAGGATTGCTGTGCGTTGCGTTGAGCCTTTCGGTCCGTAGATTCCAATGCTCACGATGAGATCGGTGCTGTCTTGTGTTTTGACTTCATCGGTTAACACCACGAGTGCATGTGTTGAGCAGGAAGACGCTGCGAAGGTCTCTGCAAGTATGGTTGCGAGCTCGGCGTTGCGGGGTGTTGCATCTGTGGTGATATTCACCGCTCTGCACAGCTGGTTGATTGTCGGGCTGACCACGCATCGGTTGAGTAGCTGTTTGTCTTCCTGAAGCGATGTCATTATGCGGTTTGCGATTGCTCCCCCGGTCGCCATTTCCATGCAGGATAACGTGCCACCGGCGTGTTGAAGCTCGTTGAGTATGACTGATTCTATGGTTTGATCATCTTCACAGAGTATTGCGTTGCCAAACCTTGCACGCAATTCAGTGACAACCGGTTCGAGCATGGCATCGATCTGCGTGTCATTATCAGCCTGGACGGCAAGTTTTGTTTCCAGCTGCGGATAGTGCGTTTGAAAGCCAAGCTTGATTGAATCCTGGTTCTCCGGCGGGATGATACCTGCCAGGAGTTGATCGGCCCGTGACTCGCCAATACCGAATGTGTGAAATCTTTTGAGCCTTGATACCGTTTTGATTCCACTCATGGACAGGAGGCGGGGCAGCACTTGTTCGGTGACCATCCGCTTCATCTCACGTGGTACGCCGGGGGTAAAAAAGAAACGTGCGCCTTGTATGTCTATTGCGAAGCCACAGGCTGTGCCAATGGGATTGTCCAGGAGTTCAGATCCCGCCGGTAGCATTGCCTGCTTAGTGTTGTTTGTCGGCATCTTTCTGCCCCGGCTTTTGTAATAACCTTTGAGCTTCTCAAGCCATTCTTCATAGCACTCTAGTTCCACACCCGCAGCCTGTGCCGCAATCTCCTGTGAGAGATCGTCAACTGTTGGGCCCAGTCCGCCATTTACTATGACCGCATCTGCTCGCCCGGCCGCTTGCTGGAACGCCTGCTCAAGGGAATGCGCATCATCACCCACGCTGGTACCATGCACCACATCCAGGCTATTTTCCGTGAGTCTTTGTGCAATGAAACTGTAGTTTGTGTTGGTGGTCTTTCCGGTAAGAATCTCATCACCAGTGCACAGGATTTCTATTTTCATTAGCCAGTTGGAAACGTTTGGGGTTTCATTGGAACACGCTTGAGAGTAGATCTTTGAAGGTGAATGTATTGTGACTATAAAGAGTTGGGTATGAACGCGTTGTCAAAGGCTACCGGGACGTCGCACGTGTTCCCTCGTCATTGCCACAGTGATCTCCCGCTACTGGCTTCAGGAAAGGGCTGCTACCTTTACGATACTGCAGGTAAGCAGTATCTGGATGGCTCCGGGGGAGCCGCGGTTTCCTGTCTCGGGCATGGTGACCGCGAGGTTATTGCTGCTGTTAAAGCGCAGCTTGATGAAGCCGCCTTCGCGCACAACAGTTTCTTTACCAGTGCCCCCGCGGAAGAACTTGCACAACTGTTGGCAGACAACGCACCCGGCAATTTATGTCGAGTCTACTTTGTGTCCGGAGGTTCAGAGGCTGTCGAAGCGAGCCTGAAGCTAGCGCGGCAATATTTTGTAGAACGCGGTGAGACGCAACGATACAAAGTGATTGCCCGACAACAAAGCTATCACGGCAATACCATTGGCGCGCTGGCAACTGGTGGTAACGAATGGCGACGGGCGACATTTGGCCCGATGCTACCAGAGACATCACACATTGCACCCTGCTATGCGTATCGCAACAAGGGTTGTGATGAATCAGATGAAAGTTATGGCTTGCGTGCCGCCAATGAGCTGGAAGCGGAAATCCTGCGGCTTGGTGCGGACACCGTGATGGCCTTTGTTGCAGAGCCAGTGGTTGGAGCAACACTGGGTGCAGTACCTGCGGTTGACGGATACTTTGCAAAGATCAGGCAGATCTGCTCCCGCTATGGCGTGTTATTGATTCTTGATGAAGTGATGTGCGGTATGGGCCGCACCGGAAGATTGTTTGCCTGTGACCATGATGGCATAGCACCGGATATTGTCACTATTGCTAAAGGACTCGGGGCGGGGTACCAGCCATTGGGTGCGATGTTGTGTACTGATGAGATTTATAGCGTCATTAGCGATGGCAGTGGATTTTTTCAGCACGGACACACCTATCTGGCGCATCCTACTGCTTGCGCTGCAGGGCTTGCAGTGGTGAATGCACTTATTGACAGGGACCTGGTAGAGCGGTGCCATCTGCAGGGAGAGAAGCTGATGCAGGCACTGGAACAGAAACTTGGTGCGCATGAATTTGTAGGTGATATACGTGGCCGCGGATTATTTGTCGGGCTGGAACTGGTGCGTGACAGGCAAAGTAAGAAGCCTTTTGATCCGGCACTTGGATTAAATAAAATACTTAAGAAAGCCGCATTCGAGGCCGGTCTTATTTGTTATCCGATGGGTGGCACCCTGGATGGTCGATCCGGTGATCATATTTTACTCGCACCTCCATTCATTATTGAAGACGCACAAATTGAGGAGCTGGTAGATAAACTTGCACTCGCTATTCAGTGCTCACTCGATACTGCATGCGTCGCAAAAGCGTGAATGCCGTGGCAAAGAAAAAACTGGTAGTAGTAACCGGCGTCAGTCGTGGGTTGGGCAGGGCACTTGTCAGTGGCATTACCAAAGAGGGCCATCGGGTGGTTGGCACTGCTCGTTGTCAGTCGGCAATTGATGAATTGCGCACTACCTACCGGGAGCCACATAGATTTGATGTTGTCGATCAGTCTGATGTGAGTCAAGTGATGCGGTGGGGTGAATCAGTTATCACTGAGTCCGGTACGCCAGATCTAATTATTAACAACGCTGCTGTAATTAACGAAAATGCACCACTGTGGGAGGTACCGGACAGTGATTTTTCTGACCTGATCGATATTAACGTGAAGGGCGTTTTTTATATGTGTAAGGTTTTTCTGCCATCACTAATAGAGCGTGGTTCCGGTGTGATTGTTAACTTAAGTAGTGGCTGGGGAAGATCTGTAGCACCTGAGGTTGCCTCTTATTGCGCAAGCAAATGGGCCATTGAAGGCATGACGCAGGCGTTGGCTCAGGATTTACCACCGGGAATCGCGGCCGTGCCATTGAATCCCGGCGTGATCAATACCGACATGCTACAAAGTTGTTTTGGAGATGGTGCGAGTGCTTACAAAGACACTGCTGAATGGGCTGAAACCGCGGTGCCCTTTTTACTCGGGCTAAACGCTGCTGATAATGGTATTCCGCACACAGCGCCCTGACTATTTTGCTATCAGGGATGAATCGGGTTTGATGTTGTCTTTCAGCAAGTTTTGCATATCAGAGTCGAGCTTGTTCCACTCTGCAATACAACGTTGCGTTCTTTCCTGTGGATCAAGTACCGCTCTAAATAGATTGCGATAACGGTCGGGCGCGCTACCGAGGATCCAGCAGTTCATTACTTCCTGCCGTGATTTATACAAGGAGTGCTCATGCCAGTAATCCTGCAGTGGTCCGTCCATTAACTGAGACGCCCTGCCAAAGGCTTCAGCGTTGGCGAACCATTGCTCACCGCCATTGGTAAAGCCTTTGATCATCAACCAGCTTGATAGCGCCTCCGCTATATCATCTGAGTCTGCGCCGTTGTCTGCTGCGATATAGTGGCCGAACAGATGGTAAACCGTGTACTCCACAGTGTTGATAGCGCGTTCAAGGGCTGCCTCTTTAGTTTCTTCAAGATCGGCGTGGCTTTTGATGGCATAAGTAAGATAGCGATAGGGCAGAATCAGTTTGGCATCGACTACATCGATATGAGGGAGTTGATCGTCGTTAATAGTGACACTGAGGTTTTCGATAGGAAGCTCGGCAGAGCTTGAAAAGTGCTCGTTGATAAGTGCGGTAAAATCCGATACAACATTGCTTCGCTCAAGCACCTCTCTGCTTAGAGTCTCTTCAGTGGTTTGCCAGGAGCTTGAAACCTCTGCGCTTACGGGCGTGTAGTAACACGCAACCAGTGCCAACGCAGTGATGATAGATTATTAAAGCGCTTTGAATAAGTCATTGTGAATACTTAGCCGGCTTTGTAGGCCGCAAGTGCAACGACTTTTTCCCAGACATTCGCTTCTATAGAAACTTCAGTTACCGACTGCCGCTTTGAGCCGGGCAGTCGTGCTCCCGGTTGAGAATCAATGGCATCTGAAAGTGTATCAAGACGATCCCAGAACGCACTGCCGGAATGTACTTCAGGGTCAAGAAGGAAGTAGAACTGTCCCAGGTTGTGCGGTTTGCCCTCTGGCGCTTTTAGTGCACTGGAGTGGACCGAGTTAACTCCACCGGTCACCGCAGCAGCCAGAACTTCGGCCATTAATCCAAAGCCGTAGCCTTTGTAGCCACCGGTAGAAACCAGCGACCCTTTAAGTGCTGCTTTTGGATCAGTGGTGGGGTTGCCATCCGCATCAATTGCCCAGCCCAAGGGTATCTCTTCGCCGGCAGCTGCTGCCATTGTGATCTTACCGAGCGCAATAGCGCTGGTGCTTTGATCAAACTGAAATTTTATACCTCCGCTTTTCGCTGGAATTGCCATCGCGATGGGATTGGTGCCGAGCACCGGTTTGGTTCCGCCAGGTGGTGATACCACCGCCGAGGCATTGGTTAGCCCGATACCGACATAGCCTGCCTGTGCGATTTGTTCAGTGAAGTAGCCAAGCGAAGTACACGTATGAGAATGACAGATTGCAAGTGAGCAGGTGCCGGCTTGTGCGACAACTTTCAACGCTTCAGGGAGTCCTCTCGCAAATGCAGATTGGGCAAAGCCAAAGCCTGCGTCTACTTTTACACTGGCAGACTTCGGTGTGCTGACTTGCGGTTCTACTGTTCCATTGACGCGTCCGGTCAGGAGCTGCTGGCAGTAACTCTCAAGATAATACAAACCACAAATCAGATTGCCGTTAGCTTCAGCTTTCTCTACCGCTTTGGCAACTTCGTCGGCAATCCATCCACTCGCGCCGTGGGCGATTAATGCAGTAGCTGTTATGCTTCTTACTTCTTCGAGTGAAACGGTGACTTGTGACATTGTTGGCTCTTTGATGCTGGTTTATGACAGGTCTGCTGTGGCTCAGCAGTCTGTTTGCTTTACTACGGCTTTGTTTGTTTGATCGTAACTCCCGCTAAGCACGAGTGGTTCTGCATTGGGAGTATCGCCGTTTGTGAATGTCACTTGCAGTGCTGCGCCGTTCAGCTCACTGCCCGTTACTCTGATCTGCCTTAGTTCAGACCGTGCCAGCGTGTCATCGACGTCTATCGAAAATTGATGCGATTGACCGGCTGAAAAACTGGCAAAATCAATCTGCATGTTTGTGCCGCCGTCTTCTGGTTCGGTAACCCCGGCAAGTGCTGCGTCGCCAGACTCCGTTCTGTAGGATTGAAATACTTCAATTCCACCGCCCCCGTCCTCCGTATCGAAGATCAGTTTTCCAGCTGAGTTTTTAAGGTCAATACTGATCGAAGTGATTGCCCAGTTGCCCGCTGAAAAATTGTAAAAGGTGAAAATATCGCGTGGGGCGCTCTCTCTGAATGAAGATTCGAGTGATGCATCGCAAGTATTCAAGTTTGTGGCGCTGGCGGGGGATGATGCCGCTGCGATTGCGCAAATTGCAATTGTGTAGCTGATGATTCTTTGCATAGGTAGGTGCCGATAGTCGTTATAAAGTGTGATGTTCAGAGCATGTTATTTTCGTCAAGCACTTTACGCGCAACGCGAAAGCACTCGAGTGACTGGGGTACGCCGCAATAGATGCCAATAACATGAATTATGGCTCTAATCTCTTCTTTACTGACGCCATTGTTAATAGCGCCACGGCAGTGGATTTCCCATTCGTGCATTTTGCCCAGAGCACCGATCATCGAGAGATTCATCATGGATCGGGTCTTTTCGTCAATCGTGTCATCGCCCCAACCGAATCCCCAGCACCAGGCTGTCATGGCCTCCTGGAAAGGCAGGGTGAAGTCATCTGCCGCGGCGAGGTTTTTTTCAACGTACTCAGCACCGAGTGTGGCTTTTCTTTTTTCGAGACCGGTTTCAAATAGATCCTGATTCACGCCTGAGTCCTCATTGTCTTTGAATTGATTGGAACTTGATTTGCACTGACAGTATATGTTGTGGGCCGGTACACGAATACTCATTTTGCGTCACTCGTGGAGGTGCTCAGTGACACCCTGTTGTTGTGAGGTAGGGGGGGGCTCCATGTGAGCCGATCAGGATGCAGGCATGCTGATGGGCATTGCGCTATACTTTCCGGTGCGTTGATCGCGTACAAAATCCTGCCCTTGAATCTGTATCTATGACTGCTTACAAATCTGAATTTCTACAAATTTTGTCTGAAAGAGGTTTTATCTACCAGACCTCAGATGACGACGCCCTCGATAAGCTTTTTGCAAGTGAATCTGTGACCGGTTATATCGGCTTTGACGCAACAGCTACCAGCCTGCATGCAGGATCGCTGATTCAAATAATGATGCTGCACTGGATGCAGCAGACGGGACATCGTCCAATTACCTTAATGGGTGGAGGCACGTCAATGATCGGCGACCCTTCACTGCGCGATGATGCACGCAAACTGTTAACTCCGGATGATATCAATGCGAACCTTGCAGGAATAAAGCAGGCGTTCGCAAGCTACCTCAATTTCGAAGAGCAGGGTGGCAGTGCCCTGATGGTTAATAACGCTGACTGGTTGATGGATATCAATTATGTTGAATTTCTGCGGGATGTGGGACAGCATTTTTCGGTGAACAGAATGCTGTCATTTGATTCCGTAAAACTCCGCCTTGATCGAGAGCAGTCATTATCGTTTCTGGAGTTCAACTACATGATATTGCAGGCCTATGACTTTACCGAACTTAGTCGCAGGTATGATTGCAGGCTGCAAATGGGCGGTTCGGATCAATGGGGTAATATTGTTAATGGCATTGATCTGGGTCGTCGACTGCACGGCGCATCACTGTTTGCGCTGACGTCTCCGTTACTGACTACCTCGTCTGGTGGAAAGATGGGTAAGTCAGCCAGTGGTGCAGTATGGCTGAATGCTGACATGCTCAGTGTTTACGATTTCTGGCAGTATTGGCGCAATACTGAAGATGCAGATGTTGAACGGTTTCTGAAGTTGTATACCACTCTGCCCATGGATGAAATTGCCAGACTGGCTAAGCTGCAAGGTGCTGAGTTAAACGACGCGAAGAAAGTGCTGGCTACTGAAGTGACTGCATTGTTACATGGTCGTGAAGAGGCAGAGAAAGCAGCTGAAACTGCTCGAGTGACCTTTGCCGAGGGACAGACGGCTGCTGATCTGCCAAGTATTAGCGTACCTTCTGCAGAGATTGACGCCGGTATTGGTTTGCTGGCGTTACTGGTGCAGGCAGAGCTGGTAAAAAGTAACGCCGATGCGCGCCGCGGGATCAAAGGCGGGGCAGTCAAGGTAAACGATACACCGGTTAGTGATCAGGCAATGTCAATCGGTCGCAGCCACCTTACTAATGATGGTGCGGTGAAGTTGTCATTCGGTAAAAAGCGCCATGTGCTGGTGCGCGTGGCGTAACGCTAATTTTGGTAAGCTGAATCGGTTTAAATATTGTTTGTAACTGCTGCGAAAAACCGTTCCATTTCAGTGTCAGTACCAATGGTGATGCGCAGCCAGTCTTCAAGACCGGGTTTATTCCAGTGCCGTACCAGTATGTTTTGTTCATCAAGCTGTTTAAATAACTCTACAGCAGTTAAGTTGCTGCTATCCGGGCTTGCAAATATAAAATTCGCCTGACTCGGTAGTACCCGGAAACCGAGGTCAGTTAATTTTTTAATGGTTATTTCTCGGGTGTTGCAAATTTTGGCAACGGTTTCCCGGTAGTATTGTTCATCCTGAAGTGATGCAATGCCGGCTGCACTGGCGATCGCATCTACCGGATAGGAATTAAACGAGTCCTTGGTGCGAATCAAGCCGTCAATTAGCGGTGCGCTGGCGAAAGCCGCTCCGAGTCTGAGGCCTGCCATCGAGCGCCCTTTGGAAAAAGTGCGAGATACCACCAGATTCGGGTAGGTGTTGATCAGTTTTATTGCCGACTCTGCGCCGAAGTCGGCATAGGCCTCGTCGATCAGCACAACAACGTCCGGGTTTTTCTGCAACAGCAGCTCAATCTGTTCGACTGGTACACCGATGCCGGTCGGTGCATTCGGGTTGGGAAATACAACACCGCCACAGTCAGACCCACCGAATTTATCCAGCGCAATTGTGTAGTCTTCATTAAGGGCGATCATGTGCGGTTTAATATTCAGAAGATCGCAGTAAACCGGGTAGAAGCTGTAGCTGATATCCGGGAACTGTAGTGCCTGCTTACCTTGAAAAAAAGCCATAAAAGACAGAGCAAGAATTTCATCTGAGCCATTTCCGACAAAAACCTGTTCAATATCTACCTGATGATAGGCGGCCAGCGATTCCCGCAGCTGCAGGGATTGAGGGTCCGGATAGCGGCGAATTGAATCTGATGGAACTTCTGCTATCGCCTTGATAACTTGTTGCGATGGTGGATAGGGGTTTTCATTGGTGTTAAGTTTTATTACGCCAGCACCGCTACGTTGTATGCCTGGTACATAGGGTGTCAGTCGTCTGACCAGATCGGTCCAGTAGTGGGACATAATTACGTAACATTTGGTGGGTTAGCTGAAAGGGTAAAGCAATTGCTGCTCAGATCCAATAACTTAACGCTGCTGGTCGAGCAGGAAATTCACTGGAATGCCAACGATGCGATGGGCCGCCGGTATGATAGATGTGAGGGTTGGTATATTGAGTGCTCGCCAGCGCGAATTAAAAATACAGGGGAGTAAGAACATGTGCAGGAATATCAGAACGCTGTTTAATTTTGAGCCCCCGGCAACCAGGCAGGAAATTGAGGCAGCGGCTTTGCAGTACGTCAGGAAAGTCGGTGGTTACTCGAAGCCATCTCAAGTGAATACCGTAGCGCACGAGACTGCAGTAGCGGAGATTATTGAGGCGACTGCGAAATTACTGGAGAATTTGTCGACGAACACGGCCCCGAAAAACCGCGATATCGAACTGGCAAAAGCCCGCGCGCGCTCAGCGAAAAGATTTTCTAACAACGGATAAAACAATTGGCCCTCATATTTCACGTAGCACAGGCATCTGACGTTGAACTGGCTTCACAATCCGGTTCCTACCGTTGTGAGTCAATTGAAGCAGAAGGGTTTGTACACTGCTGCAAGCCTGAGCAACTACAGGGAGTTCTCGAACGTTACTACAGAGGGGTTAAAGGATTGCTGCTGTTGCACATTGATTCCGGGTTGCTGCAATCAGAGTTGGTGTATGAAAACACGGTAGGCGGTGAGGAATTATTTCCTCACGTTTACGGATCAATCAATATGGATGCTGTGGTGCAAGTCGCGTCCGTTTGACTCTGCGGATTTTACAAATTTGCCTGGCTGCGTGCTATCAGATCCTCAAGTGCGTCACGCTGGGCGTTAGTGGGATTAAGCGTTAAGCCACGCCGTGCAAGTTGCAATGCTTGTTGAGGCTGATCTGTCGACAGGTGATTGCTAGCCAGATCGTAGAACGTTTGCGGGTCGTTTGGCGAGATGCGCAACGCTCGCTCTAAAAGGCCGATTGCGCGAGTGTAATCGCTGGCGTTTGTTGCAGCTGTCGCCTGATCGCGCAATGCAACTGCTGCTGGAAGGCTTTGTGCCGGTGACGGTGGTGGCAGAGTGGCTGTCGGTTCAATTGTCGGGCGGGCAGGTTCAGTTGCAGAGGGTTGTCCGCCACTCAGTAGAGGTGGCCTGTCTTCAAGTGTTGGTGGCTGAGTAATGTATTTGGTGCCACAGGCCGAAATGAACAAGCTTAGAAATGTGGTTATCAGGATATTTCTCAAATTCATTTTAGTGCCTCTTAATTTGCGATTTTTTGTTTGTAGTTATGTGTCAGGGCGTTGAATCAGATGTTTTGACCGAGGTATGGCATGGTCACTCAGGCCATACCTGCCTTAAGAATATGTTATTGCAAAGAGAAAGCCAGCGCTAATTACGATGACCGGCGTCAGGTTTAGTTGCAGGTGTTGGAAAGCAGTTCCGACGCGTCGCCTGGCGGCTCATAGTTACGATGAAAGGGCAGCCTGACGCTGCCTGCACAGCCGGCGGTGGTTCGATCTCCGGTTGCGGGATTTATATTCGCATAAGTGATCGACGGCGGCGCATTGAATCGCAGACTGCTCGCGCCAAGGTTTGCGATAGCTCGCGCCCAGATCTCCAGTGCACCCTTGCTGCCTGTGACTTGCGTTGGTGTGTTGTCGTCGTGTCCCATCCAGACCACAATGCTGTGTCTGCCGTCGTATCCGGCAAACCAGCTGTCACGTTGTTCGTTTGAGGTACCTGTTTTACCTGCCAGCGCGATATCAGGTGTGATGTATCGATAAGCGCGTCTGCCCGTACCTGCGCGCATCACGTGTTGTAGTGCATAGATGATCTGGTGGGTCGTTGCGTCGTCCAGGCGCTGTTCGAGTCGGAACTGATAGCGTTGGAGCAATTGCCCGTCACTGGCTTGCACCTCACGAATTGCGCGCAATGGTGTGTTAAATCCTGATGCCGCAAAACTCTGATAGAGCAACGCAACATCAACAACTGAAAGCTCTAGCGCACCTAACAGCAATGAGGGTAGCGGATCTATTTGATTGGTGAGTTTGTAGCGGCTCAATGCTGCAACGACTTCTTCAATGCCGACTTCGAGACCGAGATTCACACTCGCCTGATTCAGTGAGTGGGTCAGTGCATCCAACATCATCACGGGTCCGAGGCTTTCGCGAGTATAGTTAGCGGGGCTCCAGATTTCACCGTTCTGTTGTTCGTAGAAAACGGGAGCGTCATCAATGAATGTCGAGAGGTTAAATTTTTCCGGCTCTGCCAGCGCTGCTGCGTAGATAAAGGGTTTTATCAATGATCCGACTTGCCGCCTGGCATCGAGAGCGCGATTGAAGCCTGCAAAACGAGCTTCTCTTCCGCCAACGATAGCGAGCACTTCTCCGTTATCTGCACGCGTAACAACTGAGGCGACCTGGAGTTTTTCAATGGCCTCGGGGTCAAGCGATTGTTCTGTCGCGATTTGCTCGTAACCTTGCAGCACTGAAAGTTCAAGTTGTCGTTGCACCAGTGGGTCAAAGTTAGTGAAAATGCTTAACCCGTTTTTGTGTAAGTCCTCTATCGGGTAGTCGCGCTTAAGTTGTTGCTTTACCAGATCCAGATAAGCGGGCTGCTGGCGGTCAATGTTTGAATTTGCAATCACCAGCGGCTGTGCCTGAGCTAACACCAGTTCTTCGGCAGTTAGCAAATTTTCCCGATGCATGATTCGAAGCACGAGGTTGCGGCGATCAAGTGCGCGTTCCGGATAGCGGATAGGGCTATAGTAAGATGGCCCCTTTAAAAGCCCGACTAACAGCGCTGATTGATGTGTTTCAAGCTCCTGAACCGGTTTGTCAAAGAAGTACAGGCTGGCCAGTCCAAAGCCATGGATTGCGCGCGATTTGTCCTGTGCGAAAAATACTTCGTTAACGAAAGCCTGCAGAATTTCCTCTTTGCCGTATCTTCTTTCAAGGGCGATGGCCATGGGCCATTCTGTTAACTTGCGCTTGATGCTGCGTTCACGGGTGAGGAATAGATTTTTAATCAGCTGCTGGGTGAGAGTACTGCCTCCCTGTGCGAAACGACGTTCCTTTATGTTTACCCAGATGGCTCTGAGTATTCCACGAATCGATATGCCGCTGTGTTGATAGAACTTCGGGTCTTCCACGGCGAGCAATGCATCGGTCAGACCCTGCGGTAGCTGTTCGAGCTTAACCAACAAGCGGTCTTCAGTATTGGTAGGTGAGATGCGTCCAATTATCTGCGGTTCCAGCCGCGTGATGGCTATGTTGTTGCCGTTGGGACCGGTGAGTTTGCTGATCTGCCCGGCGTTCCAGCTGATGGTGAGAGGTGTCGCCGGCTCAAATCCATCTGCAAACATGAAACCGCGTGTGTGCAACTCGAACGTTGTGTCTTCCGCGTTGACCCGGTTTGAAAACTGACCCGGACGGCTGACTTGCGAATCTGTACTTGTGTAACCAAGACCGATAAGTTCTTCAGTAACAGTGCGTGCGTCGATTTCAAGACCAGCGTACAGTTCCAGTGGGCGTGCATACACACGGGCGGGAATTGACCACTTGGGGCCATCAAAGACTTCTTTAATGCGTGCATCAAGCGTCTGCATGGATCGTGATGCGAAAATCGTTGCTGTCACTATCACTAATACAAGCACTGCAACAGCTAGCAACCACCACTTATAGCGAATCACGAACGATTGTTGCTGGTTGTTCCTGGTAATGGGTGGTGGCATTAGCGATCTGGTGTGATAAGGAGGGCAGCGTGGTAGCAATTACATACTACGTTGGGTTAACACTAACTTAAGGTTACTTGCTATTTTGACGAATAACTTTTTCAAAGACCTTTAAGGTTTCTTCAGAGACATGATGCTCCATGCCTTCAGAGTCGCGAACCGCGGCGTCCCGACTGACACCGATGGCTAACAGGAAGTTGAATACAATTTCATGGCGCAGTCTGCTCTCGTTTGCCAGTGTCTTGCCCTGATCTGTCAGAAAAATTGACCGGTACGGCTCTGAGTTTATGAACCCGTCGCGCTGCAGTCGTGCCAGCGTTTTGCTGGCGGTCGGTTGGGTGACACCCATGCGACTGGCAACATCAACAAGCCTGGCTTCGCCGTTTACGCGAATCAGGTCGTCGATGAGCTCTACGTAGTCTTCGGTTGCCTCGGTTTTGTGAGCCTCCCGAACCTGAGTGAACCGGGCCGCCTGCTCGTGCGCTTCCGGTAGCGAGTCTTCGTCGGGCACCGGGTTGTCTGACTTGTTACTTATTGTAAGTACTCCTCATTAAGTGTTTCTCGCAAATGCACTTGTTGTTCCCCGGATATTGCCTGTTAACTCGCCGGGAACCTTACATATTGCCTGAATCTGCACTTAACCTAAGGCTTGAAATATTGCTCGAAGTGTATAAACTGAGCCTAGGCTAAATTATAAGTCAATGAGAATATGGTTTCAAGTAAGTATCCAAACAGGCAACAGAAGGCATATTTAAAGAAGATTGCGTTGATTAATGTTGTTGCCTTATTGCTTTCGTTTTGTCTGCTTCCAGCCGTGCACGCTGCAAAGGGCGAAAAGCTGTTGGTGGCGACAACGTTTACTGTAATTGCTGATCTCGCGAAGAATGTCGCTGGTGATGCTGCAGATGTAGTGTCCATTACCCGGCCGGGTTCAGAGATTCATAACTATCAACCGACACCTCGTGATCTTTTAAGGGTTCGTGATGCGGATGTGGTGCTCTGGAACGGTCTGGGTCTTGAAAGATGGTTTGAGAAATTTATATCAAGAGTTAAAGATGCAACTGATGTTGTGGTATCCGAAGGTGTGGAGCCGCTGCCGATCCGGGATGGTCCCTATGCATCCAAGCCAAATCCGCATGCCTGGATGTCACTCGATGACGCCTCTATCTATGTCCGTAATATAGAATCCGCGCTGTCGACTGCTGATCCCGAAAATGCAGAGACTTACCGGAAAAATGCGGCTGACTACATTCTGCAAATTGAAGATATGGCCGCAGACATTGAAGAACGACTGGGTGCTGTGCCTGAAGGCAAGCGCTGGCTTGCAACGACAGAAGGTGCGTTTAGTTATCTGGCACGACAATTTGAATTAAAAGAAATCTATCTATGGCCAATCAATGCCGACGGGCAGGGTACACCTAAGCAGGTCAAGTCAATGGTTGACGCTATCAGAGAGAAAGATATACCCGTAGTGTTTAGTGAGAGTACCGTGTCTGATAAACCAGCCAGGCAAGTAGCACGAGACACCGGTGCGGCCTATGGTGGTGTGCTTTACGTGGATTCATTGAGTGAAGAAGATGGCCCGGTACCAACCTATCTTGATTTGTTGCGTGTAACGACCGAGACAATTGTAAAGGGCTTAACGAGTGAGTAGTGTAGCAGGCAACATCGAGTCAATTGCTACCACAGACAGCCCTGTAGTAGTGGAACCAGACATAGAACCGGGCATAGAAGCCAAAGACATCACCGTAACCTACAGAAACGGCCATACTGCCTTGCGCAATGCAAGCTTCAGTATTCCGAACGCAACTATTTGCGCGTTGGTAGGGATCAATGGCTCGGGTAAGTCGACGTTGTTCAAAGCGATTATGGGATTTGTGCCTTTAGCGACAGGCTCTGTGGAAATACTGGGTAAGCCTGCAGGTCGTGCCTTAAAGCGAAATACCGTGGCTTATGTGCCGCAAAATGAAGACGTTGACTGGGATTTTCCGGTGCTGGTTGAAGACGTTGTGATGATGGGACGTTATGGCCATATGGGACTGTTACGTCGTCCTTCGGCTGACGACCGTAAGCATGTTGAGTCTGCGCTGCAACGTGTCAATATGTTTGATTACAGACACCGACAGATCGGCCAGTTGTCTGGTGGTCAGAAGAAGCGGGTATTTCTGGCGCGTGCACTGGCTCAGGAGAGTCGAGTCATATTACTTGACGAACCGTTTACCGGTGTCGACGTTAAAACCGAAGAATCGATTATTGCGTTAATGCGCAGCATGCGGGATGAGGGTCGGGTGATGTTAGTCTCTACCCACAACCTGGGTAGCGTGCCGCAGTTTTGCGATCATGTTGTGCTGATTAATAGAACCGTTTTGGCAGACGGACCGGCAGAGGAGGTATTTACCAGGGAAAATCTTGAGCAGGCTTTTGGTGGAGTGTTGCGTTTTCATATTCTGGGTGGCCAGGAACTGCATGACGATGATGACGCCAGAGAGGTAACAGTTATCACCGATGATGAGCGTCCCTTTGTACTTTACGGTCAGAACGAAGGCACAGATGGCACGCCGGACGGCAGGCAACCCGGTGACCCAGAACACAAGCCAGAAGACAAGTAATGCCGGATCTACTCGAGCCATTTTCGTATAGCTATATGGTTAACGCGATGTGGGTTAGTGGCCTGGTGGGTGCTGTGTGCGGTTTTTTATCGGCCTACATCATGTTGAAGGGGTGGTCGCTGATTGGTGATGCACTGTCTCACTCGGTGGTGCCCGGTGTTGCCGGTGCTTATATGCTCGGTCTGCCTTATTCGGTTGGTGCGTTTTTCTCCGGTGGGCTTGCGGCGGTTGCGATGTTGTTTATCAGCTCCCGTTCAAGGCTAAAAACCGATGTAGTTATCGGCCTGATCTTCAGCGGGTTTTTCGCGCTTGGACTGTTTATGATCTCTCTTAGACCGGCCTCGGTCAGGATCGAGACAATCATATTCGGCAACATCCTTTCAATATCACCTGAGGATAGTGTTCAGCTGGTGATCATAGCCGTGGTGTCTTTGTTGGTGCTGGCTTTCATCTGGAAAGACCTGATGGTGGTTTTCTTTGATGAATCGCACGCGATGTCTGTAGGATTGAATGCCACATTATTGAAAATTGTTTTCTTTACCTTGCTTAGTGCCTGCACGGTGGCGGCACTTATGGCAGTCGGTGCGTTTTTGGTCATTGCGATGGTGGTAACACCGGGTGCGATTGCGTATTTGCTCACCGATAGATTTCCTACGCTGCTAGGCATTAGCGTGACTGCCGGTGCTGCCTGCAGTGCGGTGGGATGCTATCTCAGTTATTTTACAGACGGCGTTACCGGTGGTGTGATTATTCTGCTTCTGACACTCTGTCTTCTACTGGCTTTCTTTTTTGCACCTGCTCACGGTGTTATTGCATCGCGCAGAAAAATGAAACAGGCGATTGGCTAGTGTTAGAACTACTGATCGCACCATTCACGATCGACTTCATGCAGCAGGCAATGATCACTGCTGTGTTTCTCAGTGTTGCGGCGGCGGTGTTGTCCTGCTTCCTGGTATTGCGCGGTTGGGCGTTAATGGGAGATGCCATTTCTCACGCGGTGTTGCCGGGTATCGTGCTTGCCTATGCGGCAGGTATACCGGTTGTTATCGGTGCATTTATAGCGGGTATGTTTTGTACCCTGGCAACCGGCTATATGTCTGAGAACTCGCGGCTCAAGGAAGATACCGTCATGGGTGTGGTTTTCTCAGGTATGTTTGGTCTGGGCGTCGTGTTGTTTTCGGTGTTCAGAATTGATGCACATCTACACGAAATACTCTTTGGCGATATTCTTGGTCTGAACTGGGGAGATGTTCTGCAAACGGGTCTGGTGGCTTTTGTGGCCAGCGGGCTTGTATGGGTGAGTCGAAAAGATCTTCTGGTGCATTGTTTTGACCCACAGCACGCAAAGGCGATAGGGTTACCGGTTAAATTACTACATTACGGCTTGCTGGTGTTGCTGTCTGTGGTGATTGTTACTGCCCTGAAGGTGGTCGGCATTATTATGGTGATTGCATTGCTGATTGCACCTGGTGCAATTGGCTACCTGATGACCGACCGGTTTGACACCATGCTTTATTATGCGGTGGGTTCTGCGGTGCTGTCTTCCGTGCTGGGTATTGTCATTAGCTTTGTGCTCGATAGTGCTGTAGCACCCACCATTGTGTTGATGTTGATGTTCATTTTTGTACTGGTGTTTTTGTTCGCGCCGGTGCATGGCCTTATCCGTGGTACGCGTAACACTGTGCCGGGATAGGACTGATAGCCTACAAGCGAGCTTATAGTTAACCCTCATGCGAACGGCAGCACCAGCCCGCCGGGTATTGTGAATAAAACAGGAGATTGATCGTTGAGTAAGTCACTCCAGGACCAGCTGCTAAAAGCCGGCCTTGCGAATAAAAAGCAGGCGGTCCGTGCAAAGAAGGCCAAGAACACGAAAGAGAAACTCAAGCGCACCGGTAAAGATGTTGGTGATGAGGTAACCGAGGCGGTGGAGAAATCACGACAGGACAAACTTGCCAGAGACCGCGAGCTTAATGAGCAAAAGAACCTCAAAGCAAGAGAGGCGGCAATTCAGGCGCAGATAGTTCAGCTTATTGAACTGAATGAAGTGAAAGAACGAGGTGAGCTGGAGTTCAGCTTCCCTGAAGATAACCTGATCAAGACCATCAGTGTGAATGAAAAGCAGCGTGATGCGTTGGTTGCCGGTGCGCTGGCAATTGTAAAACTCTCAGATAGCTATAAAGTGGTGCCTCGCAAAACTGCAGAGAAAATTGCCGAGCGCGATGAAAGCATTGTGCTTCTTTGTAATACTGCATCTGAGGATGATGAGATCGAAGATGAATACGCAGAGTTCAAAGTGCCGGATAATCTTATGTGGTAGCAACTTCCTATTATTTTTTTCGGTCGCGTCCCTGCGCTGAATACTTCTCCTTAATGCTTTAACAAATCTGAGTGAAACAAGACGTTATAAATGGCAATACTCGATAAGAATATCCTCCCCAACCTGTTAGCAATTGCGCTGATTATAGTTGGGCTTTTGTTGCCCGGTAGTATCGGGACTGTTGTGTTCTATACCGGACTATTTGCACTTTCCGGTGCTGTTACCAACTGGCTTGCGGTACACATGTTGTTCGAGAAAGTACCGGGGCTGTATGGTTCCGGTGTGATACCAACCCATTTTGAAGAATTTAAATCTGGAATACACACACTGGTCACCCGTGAGCTTTTTAATCGGGAAAACATCGACAAGTTTTTCAGTAAGACGGAAAACGCGGCAGCAATTGACGTGGAGCCTGTAGTTAATAATCTGGATATGGACGATGCTTATGATCAGCTGGTTTCAGTAGTAATGGATTCGTCGCTTGGCCCGATGCTCGCCATGGTAGGGGGAGAGAAAACACTCGACACCATGCGTGATCCGTTTAAAACACGCATGCGGGAGTTTCTGCTGAAAACGGTCAAGTCACCGTCGTTTCAATCCAACATGCAAAAGCAATTGCAAAGCGTGACCAGCAGCGATGATTTCAGTGATCGCATCGGGGCAATCGTCAAAGATCGGCTGGATGAAATGACCCCGGAACTTGTTAAAGACATCATGCAGCGCATGATTCGCAAACATCTGGGGTGGCTGGTGGTGTGGGGTGCGGTATTTGGCGGGCTAATTGGACTCGTCTCGTCCATCATTCTGCTGTAGCGGCGCCGAATGCACCGCTACGTGTTTTAACAACTGACTGAATGCTGTTACTACTTGCCCAGTTCGATAACCGGGGCGGTCGGTTTTGACAATGGCAGTGGCTGTGGCTGTGGCTCGGGCAGCGCTGCTGCAGGCGCACCCGGCTCGGCGGCAACCGTATTATCACTGCCAATTTTTTTGGCAGCAGCAAAGTCCTTCAGTTCTTTAAGATACTTGTTACGATGCACGGCTTTTTGATCTTCGGTCTCTGTTGGCGCATGGGTAATCCTGTAGTCCCATGCCAATGCACCCGCATACCCGTTACTGAACCAGCTTTGCAGCATCGTAGTGTGATCTGCATCATCAAGTCCTTCAGCCGGGTATTCTCCCATGATCATTGGCTTGTCACCAAAACCCAGCTCAGCCGGTGATTTTGAGTACGGCCAATAGTCGTTTACCCAGTCGTAGATATGTGGCTGGTAGAAATCTATGTCAGTACCGCTCCAGGCGTTCAGCCACTTAACCGCTGCGTTGCCGATTGTCACCGGGATATCAGGTGTTTCCTGGCGCATGATTTTTATTGTATCGCCAAGAAATACTTCCATCTGATCATGAGTGATTGGCTCAAGCTCACTGTTAGGTTCGAAGGCGTCACCACCGTATTTATTCGCACCGGTCATAGCCCATTCAGGCTCGTTGATTACATCCCATGAGTGCAGCGCATTGATATGAGGGCTACTACCGAGGGCTGCAATTAACGGGCGCACAACGTTAGACATCAGTGCTGCACGCTTTGAATCGTCGACGACTATGTCGTGGTAGCCTGTCATTGTGATGCCGAATTTTTCGCGAGTAGGTCGGAAACCGTCAAACGAGAATATACAGAACATGACTCGCATGCCCGCCTTATCAACCAGTTCTAATGCTTTCAATGCATCATCAATTGCCTGCTGGCCGATCGGATTAGGTGAGCCGTTTGCGTCGAAGGTTATAGCATCGGTCCAGAACTCCGGCCAGACCCACCAGCGGATAACATCCACGCCGTTGGCGGCCATGTCATTAAGCTCGGTTTCGAATGATGCCGGGTCCGCCGCAACACCCTTTTTTGCCCACGGGCTAATCCCACCGAAGTCACCCGAGTAGCTTTTCCAGGCGTAGTTAAGACCGAGGCTGAATGATTCTTTTAATTCAGCAGTGTGCACGGAAGTGCATAGCGTCACTGCCATAATAACTGCTGCAACACTGAGCTTGCGCATACAACTTGTCTCCAGAGCGATAGGTTCAGGGTCAGAGTGGCTGACGGCGCAAAATGACCGATTTAGCAATCGGGTAATTCACAGCTGCCAGCGCGGGTTACTCCACTAAAAGTAAATCGGCAACTCATCGAATTTCTTCAATGGAAGGTGATTTTTCAGGGCAGGTAGGGTTAGGTCAGATTTAACGCAACTGGTTGATTTTGCGTAGGAGTTGCGATCAATCCCGGGATTTTATCGACTACGTTAAACAGTATGTCCGGCGTGACGTAATTCAGATGACCTTATTCCTGATTGCTGGCAGCCTTGAAAAGTATCGGATTTTGATCGGCGACTTGTTTTTCAGGGGGAGCAGTCTGAGGTGCTGCGTAGAATATCGGTGCCTGGTTGTCAGCCGTTTTTTCAAAGGGCTTTTTCATGTTTACTTCTGTGCCGGTTTGTTCTGCCTCCTGCTGTGCCTTGTGCAGTTGCTTCGCTGTTTCGTCAGACCAGGGCAGGCGGTATGATCTTGGTTCATCAACTTCGGGGATCTGAAGCCATACATAAATGGCTTCCCCTTCTCTCATTACCGAGCTTAGTACCTGCACCTCGGCAATCTCTTTATGGATCGATTCAAGTTGTACTGGCTTCGGGCGGCTGAGAATATCGTTCAGGCTGAAGTAGCAGACGGGTAGGAGGGCGGTGGCACAAATCAATGACGCAATTTTTGGTGGCAGTGATCGAGGTGACCAGATTGCGATTGATGCGAGTACGGCTGCCAGGGCGGTTGCAATGACAAACCAGTGTGTGGTGACGATCATGTTTTTTTATTACGCAGTTTCTTTGGCAGGTTGTGCACGCTGCCGGTTACCAGTCGCGCATCCTCATCAAGGTTGAACCGGAATATGGTTGATTCTTCACCCTGATGTTGCAATTCATGTTTGCTAACCAGAATCTGCTTTGCCGATTTCTGTCCCGGGCGCTTAAGGCTCACAACGATGGTTGCGGGAATGGGGTAGATACCTGTTGGATTACGATACAAATGTACGTTTACCGCGTACTCACCTTTCGGTACGCCGCGGCTATAGGTAAATTCGTAATTCAGGCCGGTAAGATCAGCGGTATCACCGAGGTCATCCCGCAGAAGGTTAAATACCTCACCACCTTTGTTGGAGTACCCCACAGGAACATCACCGGGTGCCTCCACCCACAGATCAACATCGGCATTAATTTCATCCGGCCAGCGCAATTCAACTGTCATATTACCAGGCGATTTGGACGTGTCTTCTGCGACTGCTTTTGGATTGATGTGCGGTAACAACAGCATAACCAATGTTACGAAACCTGCCAGTGCAAGCATGATGACATCGCGAAACAGAGTGGCTGAACTGTCTTCGTCAAACAGATCATCTTCACGCATGTTTTTCAACTGCCTCTTGCAGGTCACTGATCAATTGCACAGTGCCGCTGGAAAGCATCTGGAAGTTGGCCATCAGCCAGACATTGAAGATAGAACCGATAAGGGTGGTGTAAAGTGCGGTAGACATGCCCTGTATAAGCCTTGATACCATCGGCGCAATTGAGTTCACATCGGATGCTGTCTCTGGATCAACACCTGAGAGCGCGATAATAAAACCAAGAACAGTACCGATCAGCCCGAGCAGTACAAGCGTATTGCCCAAATGCCTTACCACCGAAATTCTGTGTGACAGCCGCAGTCGCATCGAGCCACTGACAGCTGACTCGGTTTCGCGCTCCACTAGCAGATGTGAGACAGTGTCAGAGCGAAGGCCGTCAGGCGACTTCAGTGCATCTATTTCCCGGTTGGTCTGCCAGAGTTTCTGGGTGCACAGAACAAGGCCAACAACGAATACAAGGAAAATGACCACTGAAAGATAAGTCTGGTCGGCATTGATTACCTTGTGAACGTATCCCTGTGACCAGGCCACGCCAAGCAATGCAAATGCAACAACGTTTAACAAAATGTATCGCAGCAGTAGTAGCGAACGATATGGATTTCGCGTTGATGATGTCGTTTGACGTCGACCTTCTAGCGAATCTGCACCGGGGTTCGGTGTATCCGCTTTGCCATAAGCGTAAGCCATTGCAGTGCCCCTGTTAGTACCGACATAAAGCTGTCGAATAAATAGCAAGCGCGTAGATGGCTGGCGGGTGCGATCCGTTGCTGGATCCGGCTATCTAGTTGCTGACTATCAGGGGAGTTGGCGCACCATTCGTGCCACGCCAATGTTGCACTGTTCACGTAGCAAAAAATGGGCGTTGATGTGTCACCATCAACGCCAGTTGATTCCGCAAGGTTATCCGTTAACTTCACGCATCAGGAAGCGTTTTTTACTTGCTGCCGTCGTTCATACAAGATGAATTCAGTATAACCATTGGGTTGTACTCTACCTTTTAACGCAAGGTCCAGTGACGCCTGAAAAGTAACGCTGCCGGCAAAATCCGGTGCCATCGGTTTGTAGCTGCTGTCGTTGCTGTTTTGCTCATCGACAGTCACTGCGAGCCGTTGCATGGATTCAATAACCTCCTCTTCGCTGAGAATGCCATGGTGCAACCAGTTAGCGATATGCTGACTTGAAATTCGGAGCGTGGCGCAGTCTTCCATTAAGCCTACATTGTTAATGTCAGGTACCTTGGAACAACCGATTCCCTGACCAACCCAGCGAGCAACATAACCGAGAATACCCTGTACGTTGTTATCCAGCTCTTTCTGGATTTCATCGGCAGACAGATTTCTATCAAGCAGCGGAATAGTTATGATGTCATCAACGCTTGCGGGTGTGCGGGTTTTAATTTCATCCTGGCGTGCTTTTACGTTTAGTTGGAAGTAATGCGTTGAGTGCAAAGTTGCAGCGGTAGGTGAGGGTACCCATGCAGTGCTGCCCCCTTGTTGTGGGTGCGTGATCTTTGCCTTTAACATGGCTGCCATCTCATCAGGGATTGCCCACATGCCTTTGCCGATTTGAGCTTTGCCTTGTAAGCCGCAGGCGAGACCGCAATCAACGTTGTTATCTTCGTAGGCTTGCAGCCATTTTGCTTCTTTGATTTCTGCCTTTGGCAGCATCGCACCTGCTTCCATGCTTGTGTGAATGTCGTCACCGGTGCGATCAAGAAAACCGGTATTGATAAATACAACTCTGTTACTTGCTGCGTTAATGCAGTTTTTAAGGTTTACAGTGGTTCGTCGCTCTTCATCCATGATGCCCATTTTTAGTGTGTTCTTTTCTAACGACAGTGCCTGCTCAACACGATCAAATAACTCTACTGCGAGGGCAACTTCTTCAGAGCCATGCATCTTCGGTTTAACAATGTAGACAGAGCCAGTGCGCGAGTTGCTAAAACCGTTGTGATTACCATTAAGCTCATGTTTGGCACTCAATGATGTCACCATCGCATCGATCAGTGTCTCCGGTACCGGCATACCGTCATAGGTAACTGCATCAATCTCACACTGGCTGCCGACATTGCGGACCAATAAGACGCTGCGGCCCGGTAGTGTTAGCGTGCTGCCGTCTGTTGCTGTGTAGCTGCGATCCCGGGCTATGACCCTGTCAACCGTTTTGCCACCTTTGTTAAACGAGCTTTTAAGATTACCCTGCATCAGGCCGAGCCAGTTGGCGTACACCAGGCACTTATCTTCAACATCTACGGATGCTACAGAATCTTCACAATCCATTATTGTGGTAATGGCAGACTCAAGTTGCACATCTGACAATGAAGAGGGATCTGTTTTACCAATCGGATGCGATGCATCAAAGTTCATTTCAAGGTGCAGATTATTTTTGCACAGAAGGATCTTGTCCGGCTTACCTGCGTCTCCGGTATAGCCTTTTAACTGTGCAGAATCGGCAAGCGTTGTGTCGCCACTGGCTGTTGTAACCTGCAGAGTGCTGCCGTCAATCTTATAGCCGGTAGCATCACTGTGTGATCCACTTGCAAGCGGAAAGTGTTCATCAAGAAATTGCTTGGTGTAGGCAACTACCTTCGCACCACGTTGTGGGTTGTAAGCACCTGCGCGCTCCGCACCATCATCTTCCGGGATAGCGTCAGTGCCGTAGAGTGCATCGTAGAGGCTGCCCCATCGTGCGTTGGCAGCATTTAAAACAAACCTTGCGTTGTCCAGCGGTACCACGAGCTGCGCACCGGCGATGGTTGCGATTTCCGGGTCAACCTTGCTGGTATTTATTGTAAAGGGAGCAACTTCCGGCTCGATGTAGTTTATTGATTGCAGATAGTCTTTGTACCCGGCCGGGTCAAAACTCTTGTTGTCTTTGTGCCATTGGTCAATCTTTGCCTGCATCGCATCCCTGGTTTCGAGGTGGGTTTTTATTCGCGGTGCGAAGTCCGCAATTATTTTCTCAAGTTCGGTAAAAAAGTGCTCGGGTGAGACATCGGTACCCGGACATACTTTGTCACTAACCAGCTGGTATAAAGGTTCGGCAATACTGAGCTTTCCGACGTTAATTTGATTCACGGATGGGTCCTCTGATTAATAACAGTGTTTCGTTGACTAGAGTTTATAGACTATCGGGTGACTGACTTACGCAGGGTTGGAAATTTCACGGTGCAAAATTAGATCGTGAGGGCGTGCTTCAACTTCGTGCCCTGCGAAATCTTGGTTTTCGCTTTGGGATGTAGCGAATATCCTGCCGTACAAAGAACTTTTGGTCCGTGGTCACTGCAAGACTGCTGTGGTACTTTAACCACAATAATCGGCATACCACTCTATTATGGCTCAATACGTCTACACAATGAACCGGGTGAGCAAGATTGTTCCCCCGAAGCGTGAAATTCTCAAAGATATCTCGTTGTCGTTTTTTCCCGGTGCCAAGATTGGCGTGCTGGGACTTAACGGTGCAGGTAAATCAACGCTCCTTAAGATCATGGCAGGGCTCGATGCCGAGATTGACGGGGAGGCGAGACCTATGCCGGACATCAAAGTCGGTTACCTGCCACAGGAGCCAGAGCTGGATCCGGATTTGACGGTTCGTGAAGTTGTTGAAGAATCGGTAGATGATTTAAAAGGCGTACAGGCAAGGCTTGATGAAGTGTATGCAGCCTATGCGGAGCCGGATGCCGACTTCGACGTACTGGCTGCGGAGCAGGCCAAACTCGAAGCTGTGTTGCAGGCAAGTGATGGTCATAACCTTGAAAGACAACTGGACGTTGCGGCCGACGCACTCAGACTGCCACCGTGGGAAGCAAAGATCGGTAATCTATCCGGTGGTGAGAAGCGTCGTGTTGCTTTGTGTCGTTTGTTACTTGCTGCACCGGATATGCTGCTGTTGGACGAGCCGACCAACCACCTGGACGCAGAATCAGTGGGATGGCTAGAGCGTTTTCTGCACGACTTTGACGGCACCGTGGTTGCGATAACGCACGATAGATACTTTCTCGATAATGTAGCCGGATGGATTCTGGAGCTCGATCGTGGCCGTGGTATCCCTTTTGAGGGGAATTATTCCGGCTGGCTTGAGGCCAAAGCCGATCGCTTTGAGCAGGAGCAAAAACAGGAGTCCTCTCACGCCAAGGCGATGAAAGCGGAACTTGAGTGGGTGCGCAAGGGTGCGAAAGCACGGCAGTCGAAATCAAAAGCACGACTTGCCCGCTTCGAAGAGATGCAATCTCGTGAATTTCAAAAGCGCAGCGAGACCAATGAAATTTACATCCCGATGGGCCCGCGGCTCGGTGATAAAGTCCTCGACTTTAAAAACGTCACCAAAGGCTATGAGGATCGGCTTCTCATTGACGACCTCAGTTTTTCACTGCCGCAAGGTGCCATTGTCGGTGTCATTGGTGGAAACGGTGCAGGTAAATCAACATTGCTGCGCATGATCATGGGCACAGAAGAGCCTGACTCCGGAACAATAGAACGCGGTGAAACGGTGCAGATTGCATGGGTTGATCAAAGCCGTGACGAACTCGATGGCGATAAAACCGTCTGGGAACTCATCTCTGGTGGGCTCGATAACCTGGTGGTCGGTGACTTTGAAATGCCGTCGCGTGCCTACCTGGGGCGCTTTAACTTCAAGGGTGCTGATCAGCAGAAGCGCGTGGGTGATTTGTCCGGCGGTGAGCGTGGCCGCCTGCAGCTTGCGTGGACTCTCAAACAGGGTGCTAATGTGCTGCTGCTCGATGAACCGTCAAATGACCTCGATGTTGAGACCCTGCGTGCGCTTGAAGAAGCGCTGCTGGATTTCCCGGGCTCGGCGATTGTGATCTCGCATGATCGCTGGTTCCTTGATCGGATCGCGACCCACATTCTGGCTTATGAAGGTGAGTCGCACGTGGAGTTCTTTGCCGGCAACTACACTGAATATCAGGAAGATTATCAGCGACGAACCGGTGTCGACAGTAGCCAGCCACAGAGAGTCCGGTATAAAAAGCTGAAGTGATTCACGTTATTCTGATTCCTAAGAGAGTGCGACGCAAACTAATTGTTACAGGAATGTTAAGCGACACTCGCAGAAAAAATGTAGTGAAAACAAAGCTCTAGGCGCTGCAGTGTCTTTGCGAGCGGCATCGTTTCCGGGCAAATGTCAGGCGGGTCAGTACGGTTTCTGCATTATTCACATCCGAGCGACTATCTTTATGGTCGTATGCCGCCTGAAAAGCAGATAACGGATCTGTCCGGTAAGTAATGTTACGGAGCAAGCCACGGTAATCATGTCTATACGTTGGTTTGTTCAAGTAACTTATTAACTTCCTAAGTCATTCATTTCCGTTGTTTAATCTGTGCAGTAAAAGGCTGTAACTATACTTCGCGTCTTCTCGTGTGGCGACGGCGAATGCGTCCGCTGCTTCATCGTTTTGTCGCACTTTGTTTAACGCTGGTGTTTTGTAAAACCAGCCAATTCGGAACGGAATTTTGTTTATTTCCCGAAAAATGA
>CALLBO010000069.1 GCA_937998875.1 uncultured Granulosicoccaceae bacterium | reverse complement strand
ATCGTCTTCACCCTCAATGGGCAATTGCAACTGACCGCTCGTGTCTGCTTTAACAACTCGACGTTTTATCCCCATCTGAATTGCTCTTTATTGCCTCCAGCAATAATCGCAAAAATTCAGACCTTTGGCGACACCCTCCCAATGGGAGGGTGGCTTTACCGGTTCCCCACTATGCGGCAAAAAAAATGGTGTTGTTGACAGAAGCGCAGGTTAAGGCTGAGACCGGTTGTTGCACGAGTTGCTACAGAACAGTCGTTAGTAACGATGCCACCCTCCCGCTTGCGGCCGCTTGCGGGAGGGTCGGCGTCTAAGCGCCGGGGAGGGATCTTCGCACGGCTTGCAGACGATAAACTGCAACCTAAAAAGCGTGTTACTTTACTTTGGCGACACTCTACAACGGCGGGAGTATGGCTATTCCAAAGCAACTACATCAACTCATCAGTGCGATCATCCGTTTCACCATAACGATGCAACGTTGGTTTTTTAAGGCCATCATACAACGATTCAATATTCTGATTTACCAGCTCACCCTGGGCTGCAAACAGTGAGTTGCCATCCAAATCACTATCGACAATAAACGGTCCAAACTTTTCTACTTCAAACATCCACATAGCCTGTGCAATACCAAGATCATCCAGCCAGTGGACATCACGCACGCTCTTCACACCACGGCCTAACAATGCCCCGGTACCGTAACCCACTGTGGTGAGATAGATCGCACCGCGCGGTGCGAAAACAGTTTCATAGTCTTCTTTTGACATACCGCCTTTACCAATAACAATTTTGGTTTGCGTCAAATCAAGCCACTCAGCCATGTATTTGGAAAAACGGAAGCTCGCAGTCGCCGTAACACCTCCAACGCTGAAAGTGCCATCCGGCTGCGGTGATGCTGCCGGTGAGCAATGAAAGTTGACGTTACTGGTTTGCAGCAAACCATCCGGCAGCGGCTCTCCTCCACTCAATACCCGATCATAAACCCCCTCGCGTGCGGTGTAGACCACACCACTCAGGAATACAATGTTGCCTGGCTTGAGTTCTGCGATCGCCTCTGCCGTTGCAGGCAGTTGCAGGTCAACTTCTTTTAACTCTTGATTGTTGTCGGCCATTCTACTGTCTCTCTGCGCATGTACGGGGTGAACCATTGGGGATCGGTGCGGTATTCGATACTGCCATCCGCGTGCAGGCGAGCGGTAGCACGCCGTGATGATAAACAAAACGTATGCACGCTCACCGGCATACCGCCGGTATGGGTATAGCCAACCTCGATATGACAATCGACAACCATGGATGAACCAACAAAACCCATCGGCCCCATTCCAATGCTGTTACCCATCTCCATCAGTTCGCTTTCCAGTTCCGCGATCTTGGCATCAGGGTTTGGCTCGCCTACCGAACGCAAGCAAGCAGCCTGTTTGCCAAGTTGCATACAAGTGTCTTTAGAACCCCCGACTCCAATACCGACAATTGCCGGTTGACAACACAGGCCACGCTTGCCAAACGCGATCATGGTATCGAGGAAAAAACGCTTGATACCATCTATGCCATCACCTGGAAATAACATTCGGTAATCTGTACCGAACAGCCCGCCTTTGTGCACGGTTGTTACATCTATCCAGTCTACGTCCGGCTCAAAAGACCATTCGATCTCCGGGGCATTGATACCGACGTTGTTGTTGTGCTCTGTACGCCATAGCGGATGCACGCGGTTTGGGCGCAGCGGAACATCTGTGGTAGCTCTCGCGGTAGCAGAGCGTAACGCTCTTTCTATTCCGGTAAAGCCACCTTTCAGTGGTGCGTTGTCGCCGATCTTTACATAGTAACGTGGCAGACCGGTATCAGCACACATCGGGCGCCGGTCTTCTGTGGCGGCATCATAGTTGTCGATCATTGTTTTGATCACATAACCGGACAGCGTGTTTTGCTCCTGCTTTTGAGAGGCCTTGATACCGTTAAGATAATCCTCAGGAATATCGATAGCGGCTTTTCTCATTATTTCATAGCCGGCTGTTTCTATACTTTCTGCGTTAATCATCGTGGTTCAACCGTTTGGAGTTTTATGCTGTTGCAGGAGGTACGCTGGCTTCATCATCGATTAAAGACTCCCCTGGCTTTACAATACTGAAGTCTACCGGCACTGCCTCGGTGACCAGTTGATCTACCGAGCCTGACGTTCGGATATAACACGTGCTATTCAGATCTCCCGTGTGCGGAAAATCTTCACGAAAATGCGCGCCACGTGAATCATTGCGAGCTAGCGATGCTGCAGTGATAACTTTACTGATATCAAAAAGACTTTGCATGTTGAGCCAGTCATGCCACGTCAGGTTGAAGGCACGCTGACCGTCCTGCAAGCCGATATCGTCCAAGCTTTGATGTTGAGCGGTTATTTCACTTACAGCACTGCTCAGATCTTTTTTATTACGCAGAATACCAACCTTGTCCCACATGGTTTGATAAAGACTATCGCGTAGCGCAGGCAGATTTTCAGGCGTTTTACCAAACGGCTTTTCGGCCCTTGCAATACCCTGCTCTATGACATGCTGATCTTCATCTTTGATATTCGGGTTTGCAGCAATAAAGGCTGCCATTGATTCACCCGCAATACCGCCGTAAACCGTAGAGTTTCCAACACCGTTACCACCGAGACGATTTGCACCGTGTACCCCGCCGCAGTCCTCTCCTGCAATGAACAGCCCCGGTGAGGCAGATGCGGTATCTATACCGCATTCGATACCACCCATCATATAGTGGGCGGTCGGTACAACTTCTACCCGGCCACCGGCCAGATCAAAACCACAATCGGCACAACGCTTCACCATACCCGGAAAACGCTTACTGACGTTATCTGGCCCGAGGTGCGCCATCTCAATATAAACACCACCCATTGATGTAACATTGCCGCGACGCATTTCTTCATAGATACCCCTCGAGACAATGTCGCGTGTTGCACGCTCTGCATTGTCGTGATAATCCTTCATAAATCGGTGACCGTCCCCGTTAAGCAGATAGCCCCCCGCACCTCGCAAACCCTCTTCCAGTACGGTGCCAGTCATTCTTGTGTCACGACCGCCAAGCAGACCAGTCGGATGAAACTGCACCATTTCCATATCGCGCAAAGAAAGGCCATAGCGCAATGCCATTGCCAGGCCATCACAGGACTTGTCTCCGGAAGGTGTGTGATACAGATACATAGTCGGACCCGCACCAGTAGCAAGCAACACCGCTTTAGCTTTGATAAAGCGGTATGTTCCGGTGCGCATATCAATAAGCAGCACACCGGCAATACCGGATCCGTCGCGTGCTGGAATCAATTCAATTGCACGATGTTCTTCAAGACGATTAACCTCAAGCGCATTCACCTGCTCCATCAAACGATTGATGATCTCTATGCCGGTTAAGTCACCTTTATGTACCGTGCGATCAAAGCTCTGCCCGGCAAAGGCTTTTTGATGCAAGGTGCCGTCACTGTTGCGGTCAAAAAAACAACCGAGCTCGTTTTCAAGTTCCTGAATCCGTTCAACTGACTTAACACACAGCTCCCATGCCATATCCTGTCGGGGCAGCCACTTACCCCCGACAATCGTATCCATAAAGTGACGCTCGACAGAGTCCCCATCGGCAATTGCGACGTTATAACCACCCTGCACCATTCGGGTACAGCCCGACTTACCGAGCAGGCCTTTGACAGCAATAGTGATATCAAGATCAGGATTGGTTTGTTTGGCGTGCAATGCTGCAAACAACCCCGCACCGCCTGAGCCAAGGATCAGAACATCCGTTTGGTGAGTATCTATTGAAGCGTTCATCTGGCTCTACAGTTGTGCAAGGAAAATAACACCAACAAGTAGTGCTGCAATTACCGAAGGAATGATCCAAGCGGTGCGGCCATCAGCGGAATTAGGCCAGTCTGTTAACTCCAGCATCAAGACTCTTATGCCAAATAGAAGATGAATTGCTAGCAATACAACCAGGCCCCACTCAGCTGCTTTGACCAGCGGCAATTCACTGAAAGCCAGAAATCTGTTCAGCGCATCTGCACCTTCAAGCGCTAATCCCAATACTAGAAAATGGATTGGTAGAAAAAGCGCTAAGAGCAACCCCGATACTCTATGCCCGACAAAAGCAAAATAGCTTTTGTGAGTCCGCATTGATTGGCGATTATTGGCCATGTCAGGTCACCGCAAACACAGCGCGAAGGCCGGTCGATAACATCAGTAAGGCGAGACACAGACAGATTACATTGACTACTCCGCCAGATAACCTCGTCCATTCGTTGAGCACATTGCGTACACCAATAGGTGCATGCACTGTGACCGCCAAAACAAACGCAACGTAGAATACAAACCAGAGCGTACTCCCATTGGTTCTGGACAGAATCTCTTCGGCGGTAAGACCATTTCTCACCACGATTATTATTAGCGCAAGATGTATCAGTACAAACGGCGCAAGCAGCATCGCACTGTATCGTTGCGCAATAAACAAACCACGAACCACGGTCACGGTTTTTCTACCTTTGGCAAACCACGCAAAGCAAACTTCTTCAAACCCGCAATACCCGCAGAGGGACTCAACCCGACCGGACAGTTTCTCGTACAATTACCCATACTATGACAAGAGCCACAACCACCATCGCCCAGTGCCTTGTTTAGAGTTTCCTTTCGTTCACCGTGTTTTGCATCGTTAACCAGCGTCCATGCTCGGTTAAGTGCCGCGGGTCCGAGATAATTCTTATCCCACGAGACCACATCGCAGGCGCTATAACATACAGCACAGTTGATACACTCAATTCCCGCATCAGCATTTTTACGTGCCGGATCATCTGCGGTTATTTTCACAGGCTTATCATCGCGTGTAGCAGAAGGTTTAAAGACCGCACCCGATCCTTTCCAGGTTTCAAAAAACGGTGCGAGGTCTACCACCAAATCGCGAATACGCGGGTGACTGCGCAATGGCTCGAGTACCAGGCGATCACCGTCGATGACATCGTTCACATGGGACCGACAAGTCCAGCGCGGCCTGCCGTTAACTGTCATCGCACAAGAGCCACAAACCCCTACCCGGCACGCAAACCGGTAGGCCAGATCCGGCTCCTGATTTCGTTGCACTTCGGTGACAATGTCCAGCACCGTCTGATTAGCGCGCATCGGTACTTCGTAGTCAATGAACTCACCCTCGTCCACACCACGCCAGATACTGACTTTGAGCATCCTGGCTGGAGCAGTATTCCGGTCGGTCGCGATCACAAGCTCACAAAGTGGTTAAGTTCTACTGATTCTAAATTATTAAATTTAATTCTACTATGTTTTAATATATTTAAATCTAAATACAGCCCAGCCAAAACTAAAGATGGATGTCAAAGGACTTAAAGCGCTGGTACAGATCGGCGATACCGGATCATTCGGGGAAGCGGCAGACCAACTCGATATCTCTATCGCTAGCGTAAGCCTGCAAATCTCGGCACTTGAAAACCACCTGGGAGTGAAATTGTTTGACCGTAAGACCCGCCCGCCACTCCTGACCGAAGCGGGACTCACCCTTATTCCACGCGCCCGAAAGCTGCTCTCTGATTGGGAGGAATTGAGTGGTTCATTCGGGCAATCACAAAAACAGAATCGTATCCGCATTGGTGTTGTGCATACACTGGTAACCCAGTTGCTACCCTCGTTGTTGAAAACGCTCAGCCACACTCACCCGGATCTTCAGCTTGGCCTGACTACCGGCTTGACGCATGTTCTGGAAAAAGACGTCTTGAATCGCAAACTCGATTGCGCATTGATCACTATGCCAGACGATACTCCCGCAGAACTTCAAACAACCCTTCTCTATACACAACCTATGACCGTCATTGCGCACAAGAGCGCAAACGGTAAAACATGGCGAGAGCTTTTGCAGAAAAACCCTTATGTTCGGTTTGCACGGCATGCGCAGGTAGCGAAAGCGATAGAGGCTGAGCTTACGCATCGCAATATTTCCATAAGTTCGACAATGGAGATTGACACACTTGAAGGAGTTATCGCACTGGTTAAGAACGGACTGGGTGTATCCATCGTGCCAGGAGACAGGGACGACAATAAATTGCCCGCTGCAGTTCAGACTTTGCCGTTCTCCAGACCAGGGCTAGAACGTAATCTGGGTATTGTTACACGGCATGATACCGAGAAGGCGGAGTTGCTTCGCGAAGTGATTAGTGCAATTAAAGCTCAGCGGGCAGCTTGAACTTACCGCTTATTTTCAAACTGCCGTAAAGAACACCACAAATGTTCGGCGAATTAAATCGCCGGATTGATCAGAAAATTATTTATCTCACTTGCTGCAACATGGGTGGATGCTGCAAGCATATCCGCCCTACGGAGATGCTCTGAACCGCATCAACCCTCCCACTAACGAGAGGGTAACTTTGCTCACATATGCCTGTAACGAGCTTAGCCTTAATCGTTAAACACAATCAGGCAGCGATGGCAGTGCTTCAATGGCAGGGTATTCGAATCTTGAGCCGGTTCTTGGATCCTCTGAAACAAGCATCTCTTCTTCAACAAAAGACCTCGAATAAAATACGTAACCGGCATCAGGATTTTCTGGATTGAATTCCTGCTTATAGATGTCACCTTCGTACGCCGTATGTATTTCGGGATATGCTCTTAAACACGCGTCCGGACTGTCAGGCGAACCTCCTTCAACTTCATAATAAGTTCCCTGACCGGTAGCTTCATTGCTTTGATAGCCATAGAAACCACTATCAGGATCAGACAAATCCCACAATCCGGCAATCGCAGACGTATCATCGCTTCCAACCAGTGGATAACTAATCGCATCTACGCGCTTGAATCGCCGCGAAGAATTAAACTCAAAGTCGATCATATCCGCAAAGTATTCTCTTGCTGTTTTACAAGTGGACTCACGCAGTACACAGTCACCACGCATCAAAGTATCACCGTCTACCAGCGCGTACAGGCCATACCGTTCACGTGGACCTAAAAACTCGAAATCTTCGGTCAGTAAGTCAGACCCGGCTATTACTTGTTGAGTATCACGGGAAAAGTACACATTCAGCGCATTGTCACCGAAGAAAGTTTGCGTAGAATCCGCCTCCGGTACGATTGACTCCGGGGTCAATAGATCGACGTCGACTGGCCCTGCACAAAAATCGTTCAGGAACAGGTAGTCTGTCAGGTTGGAGGTAGTTTCCGTAACGGAAGTAATCTGGATGCTGCTACCACCGTCGTCACGCAAAATACAATTGGATTGATACAGTCCAACAAAATCGCCTATGCCTCCAACCTCAGCTGAGAGAGAGGGTTTGCGCATAAATCCGGCAGAGCCAAAACTCGTTGATCTATTCTCAGCAGTAAGACTGCCCGCAGTAAAATTCAGCTGCCCGAGATCATCAAAGCCTATTAAACCGTATCTTTGCTGACCGACTGCTGCACCATCTCGAAATACGCCATTCTCGGAAATCTGGGTAATTTCAGTATCTACTTCCCATGCAGCCTGACCAAGGGCGACCGGGTTGCCTATAGTGTATTGATAAATGCGAACCGGAAAATACAAACCTTGCGGTACACCGGTACAACTGCTATCCGAATATTGATGCACATCTTCAGCAATGATGCTGTCATCAATCGCCAGTATTGTCTGTATATAGTTATCCCCGCTTGAGATACAGGCACCTTGCCACGCACCATAGATAGCATCTACAGAGAGAGTCGATTCATCCGCGGGTTCTTCATCCTGCATATCGCCGTTAACTGGATCATCCTGTGAAGTGTCGCCATCTGACGAATCACCGTCAGATGCATCACTATCAGAAGACTCACCATCTGATGAGTCAGCGTCTGTTGTGTCACTGTCAGAAGAATCAGCGTCTGATGTGTCGCTGCCAGAAGAATCATCTGTTGAGGACTCACCGTCTGCAGAAGTAACTACTTCCGTTCCTGAGACGCGACAGCTTTTAGCATTTTCCCAACCCCAGCCATCACCGTCCGGATCGGAATCCGCTGACTGACAGCTTGCAATACTCGCATCAGTCACAAGGCACGAAGTATTGTACTCCCAACCCCACCCGTCGCCGTCAGGATCACTCTCTGCATACCTGCAAACAGGCCGATCCGTTCGCACGACACAGGATGCATTGTTCTCCCAGCCGTAACCATCACCGTCACTATCAGCGGCGGGTGACGAGCAAGTGGGATGTATGGCTAATGCCGGAAAGGTTGGCAGAATACTGAGAAGGGCTACTGCTACTGTAAATACAGCACTTTTTACAAGATTTGAAAACACTCGACTCTCCTTGGTCAACTCGATTGGTCCATCACTTTCACGAGGCTAACAGGAAATCCAATGCTTGGCAAAACGAATTTATCTATCTTGTCGGGCAATCCGCTGTTTGTATTGAATCTACTATTTAATAGAAAACGGAGAAAATATCCCAACTAAGAAACGAAGTTCACCCTATGACCGATTAAGACACTTTTACCACAACCTTACCGAAGCTCTTACCGGTCAATACGTCATTAAGGGCCATGGGTGCATTTTCCAAACCAATCACCACCTGTTCTTTGTACTGTACTTTGCCTGCCTCAAGCCAGGCGGTCATGTCTTTAACAAATTCCTGATATAACTCTTTAGCAAAACTGTCGTAGATAATAAATCCCTGCACCTTGATTTTCATGCGCAAGATCGTACCCATAATGGCAGGTCCAAAGTCAGGCCCTTCCGGAAGACCTTTAAGGTTATACCAGGACACCACTCCGCAAACAGGCACTCTTGCAAACGGATTGAGTAATGGCAAAACTGCGTACAGCACTTTACCGCCAACGTTTTCATAATAAACGTCAATGCCGTTCGGGCAGGCGGACTTAAGCAACCCGGTAAAATCATCTTCCTTATGATCAATGCATTGATCAAAGCCCAAATTATTTACTACATGACTACATTTATCAGGACCACCGGCAATCCCGACAACATTGCAGCCCAAAATCTTAGCTATCTGACCCGCCGTAGCCCCCACTGGCCCGGACGCCGCAGCAACCACTACTGTCTCACCAGCTTTCGGCTCACCGAGCTTTAACAATCCCGCGTATGCGGTGTACCCCGGCATCCCCAGAATACCGAGTGACCAGCTCGGATTATCAGGTGACTTACCCAGATTCAAGACTTCAGAACCGTCGGATATTGCATAGTCCTGCCAGCCACTGCCTGCCAGCACATAATCCCCGACTTCAAATCCACTGATATCAGAACCAGTCACTTTGGCCACAACCTGTCCAGTCATCACTTCCCCAATCTGTACCGGCTCTGCATAAGACTTCGCGTCATTCATGCGACCTCGCATGTAGGGGTCTAGCGACAAGTACTCAGTGCGCAATAACATCTCGCCTTTTGCAGCAACCGGTATTTCCGACTCCTGCAGTTTGAGCGTATTGCTATCCGGCATGCCGCTTGGTCGTTCGTTAAGTACGATGCGGCGGTTTGTTGTAGATGATTGAGGCATTGGTTTTTTCTCTTCAGAGTTGTTTGTATTCTGCCATTGGTCGCGACTGTGGCGAATTTGCTATTCAGTCGTTTGGCCACAACGGTTATACAAATGCCCCGCTGCGAAACGGACTAACAGCAGGGGATGACAACAAACGGCGGGACTGCCTTCTTCGCAAGCAAAATACCCGTTGTCACTCTGCATTGCCAGAGAATCCAAGCATTTGCGCCTTGGAGAGGTTTTCAAAAACTCAAAATCGGGACACGGTCACCACACACGTCTTTGAAACAACGGATGCTTATCGACTCGCATTGGGGAGACGATCGTCAAAGGGACGACAACTAATGGCTTAGCAACCTACAGTGCATCACTCAGTGCAAAACTACATTAACTGCATCATGATGATCAGCATCGTCACTGAGCTCCTTTGAAATCAATTCTTCATTCACGTCATCGTCAGACTCCTCATCTTCACTGGAGTCGGCCGCAGTTTCCTGCACCGGTTCAACCGGCAAACCGGCATCTTTGGCGATGCTGTCAAGATCTTTGAGTTCACTCAATGGTGGCAGTTCATCAATGCGGCGTAGGTTGAAGTAATCAAGAAACTCTTTAGTGGTTGCATACATGGCCGGACGGCCTGGCACTTCTTTGTGGCCAACCACCCTTACCCATTCACGCTCGAGTAGTGTTTTAATAATATTGGTACTGACCGATACGCCGCGTACTTCTTCAATCTCACTGCGGGTAATTGGTTGACGGTAGGCTACCAGTGCCAGTGTTTCAAGCAACGCGCGGGTATACTTTGGTGCACGCTCTTCGAAAAGCAGCGATATCCACGGCGATACCTCCTGATCAATCTGCACACGATAGCCGCTGGCAACTTCTACAATGCTGACACCGCGATCTTCATACTCGCCCTGCAGTTCCGTGAGCATCTCTTTAACCAGCGCACGTTCAACCGGCTCTTCTTCATTCGCAAACAGTGCGTGCAACTGTGCAAGTGCAAGCGGTTTGTCCACTGCCATCAAAGCTGCTTCTACTATTTTTTTTATTTGATCTTTGGTAATTTTTTCAGGCGTCACGTACTTTCACCTTGTTGTTATGCGTAGTCAGAATCCGGATCTGAGTCATCACTAAAGTTCACCCGGTCAGTGTTTTCAGAGGCACTGGCGGGACGAAGAAAAATAGGTGCAAACGGTTTTTCCTGCACAATTTCAACCATTGACTCTTTACACAACTCAAGCATGGCCAAAAAGCTCACAACGCAACCTGCACGTCCCTCCTCAGGAGTGAACAGAGAAAGAAATTCTATCTCTCCACGTTCGCTCAACGTCGCAAGCAGGTTCGACATCCGTTCTCGAACAGACAATGCTTCACGTTGAATATTGTGGTGCTGATTAAGATTTGCGCGCATCACCACACTGCGAAACGCGGTAAGCATCTCTTCAAGCGTGACGTCAGGTAGCGGCTGTCTGTTTTCAAGTACAGGTAACCCGGCACCTGCATCGAACACATCACGTTCCATGCGAGTTAAAGTATCCAGATCCTCCGCAGCTTTTTTAAACTGCTCGTATGCCTGCAGCCTTCTTATTAGTTCGGCACGCGGATCGTCTTCGTCGTCTTCCTCTTCAGGACGAGGCAGCAACAGACGCGATTTAATTTCAGCCAGCATTGCCGCCATCACCAGATACTCGGCAGCAAGCTCTATGCGCATCATTTCCATCACCGCGATGTACTGCATGTACTGCGCGGTAATAGCGGCGACGGGGATATCAAGAATATCGAGGTTCTGGCGCTTGATCAGATAGAGCAGAAGATCGAGGGGACCCTCAAATGTCTCCAGAAAAACTTCCAGAGCATCGGGTGGAATATACAGATCTTTGGGTGCGTCAGAATAGGGCTGCCCCAGCACCATTGCCACCGGGACGGACATATCTAGCGGCGAGTCCGGAGTTTCCGGCTCATTCTCAGGCATGCGCTATTACTTCTCTGGAAAAATACATTCTATTGACATCGGTACCCTAAGACAGCTTACCAATGTCCCCCTTTCCTTCTCGTAAAACTTCCACTTCAGCTTCGAGCGAGATCACGCTGGTCTCCTCGAGCCCGCAAGCGCCACCGTCTATCACGGCATCGACGTCGGATTTCAGTAACTGACTGATATCATAGGGATCACTGAGCGGATAATCTTCACCGGGCATCAATAATGTGGTGCTCATCATAGGTTCGCCTAACTCTGTCACCAAGGCCTGGGCAATCGCATTGTCGGGCACACGAATACCGATGGACTTTCTTTTCGGGTGCAATAACCGCCGGGGAATTTCGTTGGTCGCCTTAAGAATAAAAGTGTAAGCGCCCGGAGTCATCGATTTGAGCAGTCTGTAGTTTCGATTATCCACCTTAGCATAGGTGGAAATTGACGATAAATCGTTGCATATCAGTGACATATGATGCCCCTTACTCAAACTCCTGATACGGTAGATTCGTTCCAGACCATTCTTGTTGTCGAGCATGCAGCCCAGCGCATAGCAGGAATCCGTCGGGTAAACGATCACGCCACCCGCGCGCAATATCTCCACCACCTTGTGGATCAAGCGAAGTTGCGGTGTTTGCGGGTGAATTTCGAAATACTGAGACATAACCTGATGGCCGAAGCCGATGATTCCGTCAGCAGCAGGCTGATGAACTGTCCTGCCATTCTACCTTGTAAAATGACGCGGCAAAGAGAATCACCCCTCTTCTTCACCACCAACAATAACCTGCTCAAGCTTGAGATCAGTAAGCTTACTGATGGTGCGCCAGATGTAGTAAAAAATAGCGAGCATCATGATCATCGACGGAATTGCAATCACCGGATAAGACAAGAACATCATTCGACCAAGCTCATTGTTGAACGCCTCAGTTCCGCTGTCGCTCTTGACGATCATTTTAGCCAACACATAGTTTGCAACCGCAGAAAAGAAAAACGTGCACGCAAACAAAATATTGGCGCGGTCCAGCCTCTGCAGGAATTGCTGTTTATTGCCACGTGCCTCCAGCGCTTCGTCAACACGATCAACCCGCATAATACCCGGGTTATAAAGCAGTTTTCGAATCAACGGAAAACCGAAAAAATTAGCTACCAGCACACCAATGCCTATGCAAAGTGGAATCGCGGCTTCCTTTACTGCCAGCCATTGGGCGTCGAGCTTTAATAACCCGATGCTGCCGGTTAAAAGCACACTTACTACACCGAGTATCGCGACGTAATTTTTGACCCCGTTTTTGGCCAGATCGTACAAACCCCAGGCAATCGGAAACAACAGCGCAACCAACAGCGCACCGGTTGGACCTAGCCGGTCCTCCCCGCTGAATTTCATCAGAATGATGGAAGGAAGAACGATGCTTACTATCAGGTCCATAAATGGACTTTGTTTCTTCTTCGCTGTCGCTTGCCGATCGGGAGTGTCTGTCACAGGGGGGATTCATTTGACTCGTCTGCCCGGATTATAGCGCCTGATGCCACCTCGCTTCCATGAAATACACAATCGAATCATCGTACTCCCGCCGGACCCGAGCGGTTTACCGATGTGCACTTGATTAGCGCCCGTTTAGCGCTATCTTCCCCCTACCCTTTCAATTTTCGAGACTCACCCACTATGTACCGTACCCTCTCCGCGCTCTGCGTGTCTGCATTACTTGCCGCCGGCACGGCAATGGCCGAAAGCACTGCTTCACCGACCATCGCGACTGTCAACGGCGAAGTAATCACTGAACTCGAACGTCAGGCCCACCTGGAGCAATTTAAAGCACGCGGTCAGACTGCTACTGACGAGCAGGTACTGGAGGAACTGATTACTCTCGAACTGATGCGACAGGAAGCCGTCAAGCAGGGGCTCGATAAAAGCGCTGAGATAGAAGTGGAAATGAAAACCATGCGTGCACGGGTACTGGCCAATGCGCTGCTCAACAATGTCACCTCCACAATAGATACTAGTGACGAGGCGCTGAAAGCAGAGTATGACAAACAGGTTGCCCAGGCAAACGCGCAGGAGTACAACGCCAGCCACATACTGCTTGAAGACGAAACCAAAGCCAAAGAGATCATCATTGAACTGGATGGCGGCGCTGATTTTGCGGAAGCGGCAAAAAAATACTCAACCGGCCCGTCGGGTGAAAATGGTGGTGACCTTGGTTGGTTCGATGCAGGTGCAATGGTGCCGGAGTTTTCCGCAGCCACAGCCGAGCTCGAAGTCGGCAAGTACTCAGCCACTCCGGTTAAAACACAGTTCGGGTATCACATCATTAAATTATCTGACAAACGAGCCAAAGAGCCACAGGCTTTTGACACAGTAAAAGATCAGTTGCGCGGTATGGTGATGAATAATTCCATTGCAGATTATGTTGACAACCTGAAGGCAGAAGCTGAGATAAGCAAGCCTTAGTTTTTATACAATGCGAAGGCTATATGTTTACATAGCCTTCGCAACATCTTTCTATAGTGTTACGGGGCACTCTTTGCCCACATGCATGCAAAGTATGATGCAACGGAACTTGAACTACAGACTCAAAGTAATGTCAACTGACCACCCGGCACAGGTGGTACAAACTGCGAACAATCAAGCTCAAAATCACGTCCATCCGCAATGCCACAGCGCTTACAGGCGAGTGCAAAGCGCTGGCGTATGATCTCAGCGCGGGGGCCACTGCCGATCATCCGCGCACCAAAATCCGCGTTATTGAGTTTACTTTCCCGGACAGATCGAATTGCCTTCATCACCCTGGCTGCTCGTAATGGATAATGTTGCTCCAGCCATTGCGGAAACAACTCCTGTAACTCATGCGGAAGTCGCAACACAATTGCATAAGCGGCTTGCGCACCTGCGTTAGCAGCAGCCTCAACAATAACATCCATCTCCTCTTCGTTAAGTGCCGGTATCACCGGTGACACAGACACTCTGGCAGGAATTCCCGCACGACTCAGAATTTCCAATGTCTTAAGCCTGCGACCAGGTGTTGTAGCACGCGGCTCCAGGTTTCTGGCGAGTTTGCGATCAAGCGTGGTGATTGTTATACACACTGAGACAAGATTCTTTTCAGCCATGTTACGCAACAGATCGATGTCACGCTCAATCAACGAAGACTTGGTAATCAGATAAGCGGGATGATTTGTCTCGTGCAACACTTCCAGCACGCTTCTGGTGATCTGCAGTTTCTTTTCCAGCGGCTGATACGCATCGGTATTAACACCAATCGCTATTGGCTCACAGTGGTAGCTCCGTTTCGATAACTCAGCACGAAGCAGTTTCGCCGCACCACGCTTTGCATACAGCTTTGTTTCAAAATCTAATCCGGCAGAATGACCAAGATAGGTATGCGACGGTCTTGCAAAGCAATAGACACAACCATGCTCACAACCACGATACGGATTAATCGAGCGGTCAAAATGAATATCCGGCGACTGATTGCGCGTAATAATGCTGCGATTACAATCATCACGCCATTGGGTTGTGACTTTGGATTCCGGCTCAGCATAAGAACTCCAGCCATCATCAATATCGCAATGCTGCAGGCTTTCAAACCTACCGGTTACATTGCTAACAGCACCCCTACCCCTGCGCAATAATGGCGTTTCCCGCATAGCGACCTCATCACTGTACATTCCTGGTCACACCCAAACAGCCTGGGTAAACTAACTGTACATTCATACAGCATGAGTATATCGAAGGAAATCCAGCCTGTCTATCTCTTCTCTGCACTATGAGATGCAGCATTTTGCTCGAATAAGAGATACCATCTAACAAAAGTTACACCAAAACAGGTATCCGAAAAGAGTAAGACACACAAAAGTAGTAGATGAAATACTTGTTATTCGGGAGAGGAGAAAGTCTGACATTCCGCAATCGGAGCTTTGGATTAGACTATCCAAGATTTAAACTGCTTATTCAGAACGTGACATAAACAACACCGACAACTTAGAAATCGTAATGGCAGATGATGACGAAAGCAAAGCCGGAGAGAGGACCAGGAAAATTAGTGATCATTTAGAGAGCTTTACAAAGCATGCGGGTGGCGATAACCGACCAGGCAAAGTCACGATTACACGTAAAAGGTCACTGAAACCTACAAAGCTGCGAGGTGAGGATTTACCATCAGGCTCTACTGCAAATAAATGTTCTTTTTGTAGTAGATCATTTGCTGAAAAAGAAAAATGTGTGGAAGGTGACGCTGGTGTGCTCATATGCAGTGACTGTATAAAGCTTTGTAACAAAATTCTGGATGGTGATACCCCAGATAAGTCATCGCTTTAACAAGCACCTGGACCGACGGCATACACGCTCGGTTTGCGTGCATGCTTGCAAGCCCCCGTTTTTGAACCCACCATCGCATACACCGCTGCTGGGTTAAGATTAGGTGAAAAATGACCCACATGCGAAATCACATAAAGGCAGAGGTGAGCTCTATTACGCCTGTTGATGCTAAAGAAGAAAAAACGCAAAGAGAAGTGCTTGACTGGATAGATACCGGCGCTGAGCTTTGTCGGCTTGAAAAGCCAGCAACCCCACCCAAACATTTGATATCTTACTTCGTTGTAGCAGACTTACCGTTTTTACTTTTGGTAGACCACATTAACGCAAAATTGTGGCTGCCTACTGGTGGGCATGTTGATCCGGGGGAGCATCCAAGAGACACCGTTATTCGTGAGGCAAGAGAAGAGCTAGGTATAGAAAGCAACTTTCTATTCGAGAATCCAATATTCATTACCAGCACTACTACTGTTGGCTTGACGGCTGGTCACACAGATGTGTCATTGTGGTATGTTCTAATGGGCAGTAAGGAGAGTACACTTAATTATGATACTTCTGAGTTCAAAGATGCTCAGTGGTTTCATATAGATGAACTTCCAATTGAAAAAACAGATCCGGAGTTGCATAGGTTTGTCGACAAGTTGAATGGAATATGCACCTAGCAAGCTACTTCATTAAACAATTCACACGCTGTCAAAATTGCCATACTCACAGGCTCAATTGCATGGCAATTTTGCCGCGCATGAATTTCGAGCGAGCTAAACGCTATGAGTAAAAGTCTCACGCAATGGAGTTAATATTTCGGCAAGCTCTTGCGCACGACGCTGATTTCGCTTTTAGAGTAAAAAAGGAAGCTCTCGGCCCTTATGTAGATGAAACATGGGGTTGGGACGAGGATTTTCAGAAAGACTTCCATTTACGGTCTTTCGAACCACAAAAAATTAGCATTATCTCTTCTTATAATGAAGACATAGGTTATGTGAGAACCGAAACAAACAAGGAGCATGTGTCAATCACTGGAATTTACATTCTTAAAGAGTTTCAAAACCTGGGCTACGGAACGGCAACAATAAGAAAAATCCTGGAATATGCATCTGAAAGTGGTCGGCCTGTAAAGCTTAGTGTGCTTAAGGTAAATCAAAAAGCGGCTCGGCTGTACGAAAGATTAGGATTTGAAGTAGAAGGTGAAACCAGTACCCATCTCAAGATGAAGAAAATCAACCCGGTATTTAAGTGAGTGTGTCCGTGTACCAAAAGTCCACCTTCAAATGAATGTTGTCTTCTACTCATTTAATTTTTGCTATTTGCTTAAGAATGAAGATCAGTACATCCTTGATGTAAACTCTGGTAGTGGTTTTGTGGGTTTCACCATCAGCATCTCACTTAGTAAAGACCAGAAGGCAGCGTATTTTGAGCACGGAAACAGCTATATAGAGGAACTAGCGGAGCATGTACATCAACATCAGGATATGTACCTGGAATGTCAAATAGATCAGGATTCTAAAAAGAAAGTTCACTCAACAATATTAAAGTGGCAAAAAGAAAATAATGTCAATGCAATAAAGCCTCCCTGATTACAATTATATTTATTATGAAGCCAGGTGCATTTTTTCTGCCGCAATGGCTTTTTTTCTACCAATAGCAGTAGTCGCTGCAATTGGGTTATTTTGAAGCATACACCTTGCAGGATCACTCATATGCCCGGCAACTCAAAATTAATCGCGTTTGCAGCCACAGCCAACCCGGCCAGGGCGCTCACTTTTTACCACGAGACTCTGGGATTAAAACCTCTCGGACTAAGACTGAGGGAAGACACACCGTTCGCGATTGTGTTCGATGCCAACGGTACAACACTACGGGTTCAAAAGGTCGAGTCTGTGGCACCACCTATGTACACCGTACTCGGCTGGGAAGTCGCGGACATTACCACTACCGTTCAGGATCTGACTCGTAGAGGTGTGGTGTTTGAAAGATTTGATAACCTCCAACAAGACGAACAAGGTATATGGACAACACCAGACGGTGCCAGAATAGCGTGGTTTAAGGATCCTGATCGAAATACCTTATCGCTCACGCAGAGCGCATAAGAGATTAGAAAATAAAAAGTATTCCCCCCGTGCTATTTACAAAGCACCGCACCGAAACATTGCGTTTCGCCTGAAGACTCACTAAGTGAAAATAATATTTTCTATAAAAGCTGTACACCCAACAGATATCAATGGTGACATACTGTTCACTACACGCGCCCCGGTAATAAAGGGTATAGTCACAGAATGAAACAGCTTGAATAGATCAACCAGCAAGCAATGCCTGACAACTTTACCATCGTTCTTTTCGCAGATATTTCCGGCAGCGTAGCTCTGTACGAAAGGTTGGGTGACGAGACCACAAAGAGTATCGTTGTAGAACTTCAGGAAAGTCTTAGCAAGGTTGTTAACAGCCATGGCGGTGTTGTACACGAAGTTATTGGTGATGAAATTATGTGTCGCTTCGAACAGGCTAAACACGCTGTTGAATGTGCTGCAAAAATACACCAGTCTACCGCTGACTTTGCGAGTCGGACCGCTGGTCTGCTACCAGATACACTGCAAATGCGTATTGGTATTCACAGTGGTTCAGCAATCTTTGAACAAGATCGACTTTTTGGTGACACGGTTAATACCGCCGCCAGAATTATGTCTATTGCGCAAGCCGGCCAAACCATCACAACCGGCAAGGTACTTGAGCAACTGCCGCGCACGTTACAGGAGATAGCAAGGGAGTTTGATAAAACAACGCTGAAGGGAAAATCGGAGCCTGTGATAGTTTACGATTTTCCCTGGCAGCTACAGGACCTAACCCAGATTAACGAGATTGCCGTTGACACTGCAACAGTATCTCTGCAACTCAGCTACCGGGAAAAAACAATAGCGTTAACTGCAAAAGAATGCCCCGCCTGGTTAGGGCGGGCGATGAATAATCTGGTGGTTGTAGACAGCGCCCATGCCTCCAGACGCCACGTTGCAATTGAATATACTCGCGGCCGATTTGTACTTTCCGATCAGTCAACTAACGGCACCCACGTTTATCCAGATAGCAGTGAAGATATTTACTTGCGCCGCGAGCAAATGCCAATATGGGGTTCGGGGCGTTTCAGTCTGGGAGCACCGCAGGAAGATTTACACGATCATATCGTTACGTATCGAACTATTCGGTAACGGGTCGAGGTTGCTACCTGCGAGGGTTACTAGTTGCACGCCCGCATTAGATAATCGTCTCCCAGATACTGATTTTTCTGCCCTGCATCAAAACCCAGGTAACCAATTTCGCAGGCACGTTGTACATTAAGGGTATCCCATATCCATAGCTTGCCATCATCACCTGCTGTTGCGAATCGAACACCATCCGGATGTAATGCCATGCGCCAAATCGCTTTCCTGTGACCTCTCCAGGGTGCCGCCAGTCGCCTGGCTGTGCGAATATCCCACCAGTGAATCGAGCCTCGCCTGTCACTCACAACGAGCGTTGTTCCGTCCCCCAGGAAAGCAGCGTTGGTAGCACCTCCTCTATGTCCGGTTAACCTCGAGAGACGTTTGCCTGAGGCCATATCGAAAAGAGAGACAGTTTCATCACTTGATGCCACGGCCAGCAGTGTTTCATCGTGGTTAAGCGCTGCACTCCAGAGTAAATCATCTCCCACTTTGATGACTCTGCTTCTTCTGCCAGCCGCAGTATCTGACACTTTTTCAACAACCACTTCTCCATTGGCGTAAGTTGTTATTGCATGGCTCTTGTCTGACGACATGGCCAATCGGGTAATGGGAGATGCAGAGTCGTACCAGGTCTCCTGCAATCTGCCTTCTGCTACCGAATAACACATCATACTGATATCAGTGGCTATATATATTTCATCCTCTCCCCCGAACTCAAGAGACCAGATAGCATCACCACCCGTGTTGAATAGCTGAACCACACGGCTATGCATTATATCCCACACTTTTAAATTACCCAGCCTGTCACCGGAAGCAAGCAGACGGCCATCCGGTGAGAACGCCAGCGCCCACACCTCGCCTTTGTGGCCAACCAGGGCTTTGGGCTCTTCATTTGAATTGAGATACCACAACTTTAACGTCCCGTCTTTATCGCCACTGGCCATCAACGTGCCATCCTGACTGAAGGCAACACTTTTCGTCGATTGCGAGTTTTCCTGTAGCTGTTGACCCATCGGGTAGTTGTCATTGATGGTCCAAAGCCGGATAAGCTGATCTCTTCCCAGCGTCGCGATCAACCTTTCATCATTAGTCATTGATGCATGCTTGATGATTTGCGAATGACCGGTTGCCGAACGACGAACAACCGCACCATCCTCTATACGCCAGCTGGCGAGTTGACCACTGTTGTTACCACCGATAACTTCTCCCTTAACAGAATTTATCAGCAGCGCGCCAATAGTCTCGGGAGATTCAAACAGGGTGCCCAGAACATCACCGTCAGGAAATGAAAGCATTTTTGATTCGCCGTCAGTGGTCATAGTAAAAAAGCTGTCACCTGACGGGGAAAACACGATATCGAGCAAATGACTGCTATGAATATCTGCAAGCGGCCCCATAAGGATTTGTCCGGTGTTAATGTCCCAGGCGCTAATTGTTTTGTCTGCATTACCGGCAACGATAAACCGACCATCGCGAGAAACTGCCAGCGCGTTAATATCTGCCTTGCCGCTTGCCGGTGGATGCGCCAGTAGCGTCTGACCATCGATGTGCCAGAACCTGACCGTCGCATCATGGTTTGCAGTGATAACGTATTCACCATTCGGGTGAAAATCTATATCCGGAATAACATCTTTAGTCTGACCCAAAAGCTTGGAAGTCCAGGTACCACTGGTATCAGGTTGCCACAAAAGAATGCGGCCATCTGCGCCGGCAGATACCAGCAGCTTACCGTCAGGTGAAAATTCAAGATCTCTCACCCCGCCGCTGTGACCTGGCGTTCCCTGTTGCAGCATGTCACGACTCTCGACATCAACAAAGTCCATCGCGCCATTGATATTGCCAACCGCCAACAGCGAGCCCTGCGGGTTAATCGCAAGGGACAATGCATCGCTCGCGACGATGGGACTGCCAAGTATAAAAGGCCCATCATTCGCCAGAACCTGCCTTGCAGACACCAACGCCGCTCGCGTATCAAAGGTAGAGCTTGCCTGCGTAGTATCCGTTGATGAAGATCTGGCCATCGCTTCAGATGCGATTACCAGAGAAAGACGTGGATCCTCTTTATGTTGTCCGTAAGCTGCAGCTCCCAGCGCACCTGCCAGACGATCGTTAGCCTGTACGGTTGCCCTCTCTGCAATTTGGGCATGCTCCTGGGAATCCCGAAAAGCTCGATAAGCAAATATAGACGCCAGAGTTGCACCAAGGGACAAGACCGTCAGCGACACGATAGCAGCGCTCCACAAACGGCGGGTTTTGCGACGCCCCCGCTTGGCGTGTTCCTCCATTTCCTCCTGCTGCTGTCTGGAACTATCAAGAAAAATATTCTCCAGAGCACCTAGCTGATCGGGGTTTTGTTTGCGCCAGTCAAGGGAGGCCAAAAGAGGTGTACCATGATAAAGAAGATCAGTTTCCCGCCCTTCTGCATGCCACTCTTCTGCATGCAAATTTATTTTACGTCGCATGCGCAAGTCGTCTCGTGATTCTTCTATCCATTGCCGTAATCGCGGCCAGTTGCGCAGTAATGCCTCATGTGCAATCTGCACCTTACTGTTATCTACGGTCAGCAATCTTGCCGCCGTCAATTTCTTAATGACATCAGTAAGCGTGGACGCAATGTCTGATTGTTCTGCACCATCGCTTGTTAGCTGTAATACATCCTCCCGATTCACCACACGACGAGTATCAGGAGTATTATCACCGGGGTTGACCAGTTTCAACATCAGGCGCCGGGTTGCTTCGCGCCCGTCGTCATCCAATTGATGCTCATAGGTAGCGTCTGCACTCTGGCTTATCGCCCCGGCAACTCCCCCACAATCAAGAAAGCCTGCAAGGGTTAGCATATTGTCAGTTCGACGCACCCATGTTTCCACCAGCGCATGTGCAACCAGAGGTAACGAACCACTCTCAGTACCGGCTTCATGAATAATCGCATTGACCAACCCCTTTTCCAGTTCATAGCCAGCCTCACGTGCGGGTTCTGTAATTGCCTGTTGTAACTCGTCAGTGGTCATCGGACCAACAAGCACCTGGTTACTGGTAATCTTCTCAGCAAGCCACGGTTCTTTTGCACACTCAGCATAGAAATCCGCCCGTACCGCAAGCGTGATCTTTACTTTAAGTGCAGCATTAGCAGCGCCAGTAAGCCTTGCTAAGGTTTGCAGAAATTCCTTTCTCTGATCAGTGTCCGCCAGCGTAAAAATCTCTTCGAACTGATCGACAACCAGCACCGTGGTTGGGATGGTAGTTGGCACTGTGGCGCTATCAACTTGATGACTGTCATCGATTTGATAGCTATTGCCCTGGCTCGTGGAGCCACCTTGATGCACAATCTCGCTCAAACTATCACTCGACTTCAGGCATTCCCGCAACGCCTGCATCGGCATTGAACCCGGCGTCATCAACAGACACTGCCACTCCTCACTGCCAGACGCGGCACCTTTACTTAAAGCAGGTACCAACCCCGCTCTGACCAGCGAAGATTTACCACTACCTGACGGACCACCAACAACCAACACTGATTCCAGCTGCAGGCGTCGACATAGCTGGTGAACCAGTGCATCCCTGCCTTTAAAAAATCGCGAGTCGCCGGCCTCGTATGCAGCGAGACCTTTATATGGACAGATGTCAGCCGGTGAGTCTTTACCGCCACTGGTACTGCCTCGATATACGACAGTTGAAGTACCACTACCCAACACGTCATGGACAGCCCATCGCCATTCATCGGCAGTCTGGTAACGATGATCTGCATTTTCCGACAGCCCAGTCTCAAACAACCTTGACCAACCCGGTTGGCTGCTAACTACCGGAGCACTTTGGATTCTGGATTTTACTTCAGTGCAATGAGGGGGCACTTCATTTATCAACACCCGCCATAACAGAGCGGTGGCAGCAAAGATATCAGCGGCTTGTGTTACTTCCTTATCGGGCTTACGTTGTTCAGGTGCAAGATAAAATGGTGTACCACCCAGAAGAGTGCCATCCGCATCACGCCTTGACAGATCCTTTGCGATTCCAAGATCGCCAACGACAACTTTCTCTCCTTTGGCAAACAAATGCCAGTGATTTTCATCGGACTGACATCCAGGCAACCTGCCAGCTAACTTATCAACCGACTGCATCGGCCGTTTATCAGGCACACCTCCCTGCCGGACACAAAACATAATGTTGGCAGGCTTTATATCTCTGTGCACCATTCCAGCACTGTGAATGGCCATCAAACCATCGGCCAGATCATCCACAAAACTTAAGAGTTGCAGTTGATGGTCAGTAACCAAAAGCGATCTGTCGATTCCATCTTTCAACCGCTGCTCAAGTGTTCCGCGAGATGCGTAGTCGAGTACAAAGTAGGGAGAGCCATCTTCCAGTCGACCAATATCGTGCACCGATATAACATTTAATGACTGCACCCGCCGCAGCATCCTGGCTTCATCCAGAAAACGGGTTTCATTCAGAGTATTTCTTGTGTGGAGAATTTTTATGGCGACGGACGAATCAAGCTCTTCATCCCATGCAAGTACAACAAGCGCAAAGCTACCACGCCCCAACACACGCACCACTTTGTAACGGCCAATGACAGCTGGCAGTTCAATGCCGGATGAGTTTTGATCTGAAACTATTTCCACAACCCAACGCCGCTCCAGGCAGAAGATCCGGGCGGACTTAAAGCAGCAGAAAACCTGCTGCCAAACGCCGTTACAAACTTACCTACAGGTGAGCGCTGACATCCACACAATGAAACGTTTCTGCATCGAGCACATTGTGATCACCGTCGGCTGCTGTGACACACAAGGTTGTTGCACCCTCGCGAACAGCTACGGACGCCGACCCGGTTGTAATATAGGTTGGATAGTCATCATGGCGATGCCATTTACCTTGCTCGGCGTTGTGTTCACTCATGGCATTTCGCCCGACCTGCTCCGCCGTATACTGCTCACCCCACCACATATGAAAGTGGTTTTTGGAGTTATCGGGTGTGAAGTTTGCCGTCAGCGTAATTTTCAGCTCTTCGTCGGCTTTCTCAGCAGATTCAATTGCAACTTCGCAGCCGTCAACCGGACAGGTGTTTGGCATATCTGCAGCAACAACGTATCCGGCCTGACCAACAAGCAACACGCTGCCCAAAAAAATTGGTAGCGCTGCAAGTTTGGTCTGGTAAATCGACCGCGCCCCAATAACATTCACAGCCCTCAAGCCTGCAAAATCAAGTAACTTACCATTACCACCCATCGCTCCCTCCTTCTGATTTTAAAATCACCTTTGGATAGCATAGAACTACCACAGCTTATATTGGCATCAGAAGGAATAAGAGTCATTTAGCCATTCGGGTAGTTGATTCTCAGACTTATTTGTGTTTTTTGTGGGTATTTACCTATTCAAGTTATAAATCTTCTGTTACTTCCATGGAATTAATACTGCACCGATCGATAACCTGTAATTATTAACAAGTCTCAGCAACGCCGTCATTGTCGTCATCAAGATCGTAGCAATCAGGTACATTGTCAGCGTCATAGTCGGCGGCAATGCTGTTTTTATTGAATGGATCTGATCCACACATGACCTCAAGCCTATCTGGCTGACCATCGCCGTCAGTGTCCCGATCATCCTCGACCCGGCCTGCACCAACGCCGATGCCATCACTTCCCAAGTCTATGGTTTCCATTGGATTGCGGGGAAAGCGGTCGATTCGGTCATGCGTTCCGTCGCGATCTGAATCAACCAACAGTCCAGCTCCGCTTTCCCCCGCAAATTGTTGAGACGTTCCTTCACAAACTATTCGGTTTGTAGCATCAAGTGCGCTACAACTTGCTATAGTGCTATTACTGAATCCGGGACCAGCATCTACATTGGCAGCAAAGCACATAAGTACCACCGTTATATTTTTCCGTATTCTCATGAATTTCCCCTCAGTATTGAACCATCCCGTTTTCTATCGAGTAGCCGGTCTAATGACCTGTATACCTGTGGCTCATTATCTTTTCCCGCACTAACGCATCGGCACGCACTTTTCTCAATTCGTCTGCATCTGGTTGCACTGGAATTTCTCCACCACCCTGTTGCTCTTGCCTGCATTGCATAGCCTGCAACAAGTCAATGTCACGCTGACCAGGCAATGAAGGAATTTTTTTCGTAATACCAACTATTGAGTTTGCAGACGATCTCAGTAGGAAAAGCACTTGCCTTGTCCATCGTCGAACTTTGAAATTCTGCATCGGAGAATGCGTTCTCTCCCGCAATGCTTTGGTACTGATCCCGGTCGAGAGACCTTCCGACGCTCGGGCGACTGAACGTACGTCCGTTTTCATCGCACTCTGATTGTTCAACAATCCACCACTGATAACCCACGCTACTCCCGCTGTTTTCATGTCACTCCCCGCTTGGCATTGCCGTCTAGAAACTGTGGGTAAAGTGTAGGTGTGAGGCGCTGTTCCCGGCTGCTGCACAAGACCGGACTAAACCGGTATTATTACCTCCAACTCCACGTTTGCTCTCTGAGAACTACAACGCTCTTAATGTGCGGGTATACAAATCAAATAGTCGCAGAAACAGGCAATACCGGGAATTCACGTCATGGAAAACGATCTGTCACTCTTAAAAAATGTTCCTATTTTTAGCGAGCTCAATGAAAACGCGCTTCAGCTTATTTTGGCGAAATCCAGGTCGCTGAAGTTTCGCAAAGGTGCAATCCTGATGAGCGAGGGGGAAACCGGAGAATCGCTCTATATAATTAATTCCGGCAAGGTAAAGATTTTTGTCAGCGACGAGAATGGCAACGAGATAACACTTTTCATAGAAGGTTCGGGCAGTTATATCGGTGAAATATCCCTGCTTGATGATTGTAAGCGATCTATCCACAGCAGTATTGCGAATCACAGACACATTGCCGAGAGTCAGAGCTCCTTTTAATTATGGAGTAAGACAATGCAAAGTCGCCGAGCAAGAAAGAGCCTAGAACAGTGGACGGAACTGGTAGATCAG
>CALLBO010000068.1 GCA_937998875.1 uncultured Granulosicoccaceae bacterium | reverse complement strand
TGGTTGAAACCCGAAAACAAAGATAAACTCGTCGAGCTTCTGAGCTACCACGTGGTATCTGGAAAGATCTCGTCGGAAGACATCAAAAACGACACCGACTCCGTAGAGAACCTGGCAGGCAGTGAACTTTCTGTCGACTTGTCTGACGGCATGATGATAAACACCGCCACGGTTACCGACGCTGATATAGACGCAACCAATGGTGTTATTCACGTTGTGGATAAAGTGATCATTCCCGCAAACTGGCCATCGACGTAGCAGTCAGCACTTTACTGTCATCACTCGAGGGTTGGATTACCAACCCTCGTCTTTTATCGTATCGGTTTCTTGATTACACCGCTTGTGTTGAGCGGTGGCGCCATGCCGCGACCGCTCGTGCAATTACCAACGTGATCTTCATTTATACCAGTAAGCCTACCACTTGTTTTGCCAAAGAAGTTTCCAAGCAAATCAAACTCCTATCCAACGCTTAGCTGAGAACCTGGCACTGGCTACTACTTACCTGACTGTCATGGTCGCAACTATTTCTAATGATGGTCGGTAAAATGTGAACGCGTTCTAATAAGTGTTCGCACTCCACTGCATAGAGTTGTTCTGCCTTGATTGCACGACGGTCCATCTACCTGCGTCGTGGCATGCCTATCTTTGCTTTAATCGAATATCTGTTCGTCTGCTTTCAGTATTTACGAATTGTCAGCGGTGAGTTTATCCCCATGTTTTCTGTGTAATCAGTTCAACAGGAGCCAAACATGAAATTTACCGAAACAAAGCGAAATACATTATTGTCTGCAGTGGCTCTGGCCGCGCTCACTAGTGCGCCGGTTACCGCGCGCAGCTCCAATACCGTTATGGATGTGATCGCAGATAATCCGGATCACCAATTATTTATAGAAGCCGCCAACGCCGCAGGTATGGATGATCTCCTGGACAGTGAGTATGGGTTCACACTTTTCTTACCGACTGATGAGGTGCTGGAACAGGCGGGTCTCGATATACAGCTATCAGAACCCCTGTCACCTGATGAGAAAGAGCAACTTGCAGATCTGCTGAACAGTCATATTGTTTCTGATGAGCTGATGCAAACTAGCGTTGAAAAGGCTGTCAGCATCGAAACGATATCTGGTGCCCCAATAAGTTTTTCGATTAACGATGGCATCACACAAGTCAACGATGCAAAAGTCCTGAAGCAGGGTATTGTTGCTAAAAACGGCGTTGTCCATGTAATCGACTCCCTTCTTAAATCTGAAGAGTAGTCTTGTCTGGGCTAATCGTAGTTGGAGCAACATTCTCCAGACCAAAATACTGAAAATATATTAAAACATCAGGAGTTCAATAGATGCAAACATCAACTACACAGGTGCCTGCTGATGCTTACGGCAATGGACACCAAAAGGGCAAAAAACTATCTACGAAACCCTCTGCCAAAAAATTTCGATCTCGGCAAGGGGAACCCGTTCCGTTGCCCACCATTCTGGTTGTCCGCTGGGATGATGTAAAGGTAGACACCATCTCAATGCTCTTTGCAAATCGCGGATATCTAGTGAGGTACGTCCATGTTGATCATGTAGAGGATAAAACAGCGCTACTGGAGAGTTATCCATATGAAGCTATAGTACACACTGCTGGTAAAGCGAGTACGCTTGAAGGCAAGCTTGATGACAACGGGAAGCAACATTGTTCCGCTGACTACGTGTTGATTGCAAAGGATGACATTGATGACATCCAATGCGTTGTACAACTGACGGCACATGCATCAACTGATCTCAAAGCGTACGTCAGAGCTCTTTGGGCGATGTGTAGCGTTACTTGAAATCAAACGAAGAAGCGTTTAAACAAGATGGGCACAACAACCCTCTCGCGACAAAGTCTTTTTCCGTTCATACGCGTTACAGAACCGGGGTATAGGCCCCGGTTGGCGTGTAAGCTTAGGGCATCACTAGCGCCACATTGGATTCGTCTAGCAACATTGGCTTGTCAGACAATTTGGATGCGAATCCTGTAGGCACAAGCATCCTAAACGATTAAAACCATGAGTGTTTACGTATGGTTCTGACAGCGCAAGACCTTCTCGACTCGGTTTCTACCTGATTGGCACACGGCACGATTTCGTACCATCCCATCCCCATCCATCGTTGAGTAATCCTGTATCTATACAAGTTGCTGAATCGACTCTACATGACGCAAAGCCGTTCCATCCCCATCCATCTCCCAGAGCGCCGGTGTCAACACAAATTGACTGGTTGCTTGAAACATTGCCCGGATTTGAGCATCGGGCCGACAAAGGATCAGTATCCAGACACGCGTACCCTATATTCTTCATGGTATACCAGTGGGTGTTTCTACCAGGTACACCAGCCCAACCCCATTTTGCATCGCGTTCACCACCGTTCTGGTCGTTATTAACTTGCATGTCGAAGCCGAACTCACCGCGGTTTATTTGTAGAAAGTCTTTTCTTATTTGAATCTCATACCGATAAACCTGAGCCGTGTTGTCATAACGGCGCACATGAGATATCGAGATACCCGGCCTGAAGCTTCCAGAGATCTCACCAGTATCTCGCAAGATAAAATGAGAATCGTCGGTATCGTAGGCGCTAGTACGCTGATTGCCGCCATCGATAAATATCTCCAGGCTATCATCGTTTTGATATAGGCCTGAGTCTTTGAAGGGCGAACGATCCGGGACAATGGCGTTTATGAATAAACTCTGACCGTCATGGCCGATGTTCCAGCTGTCTACACCTCTTTCACCTCGAATCCCGGAGATCCCAACTGGCAGTGTAAGTACGTCTCCAGTCACAGAATATTTTGTCGCCTGGCTCCATTCCGAGGATTGGATTTGCCCATCAAGCACAGGCTTGTTCGAAGTCTTGATGACGACAGCGGGGCTAATAAGCGTTTGCTCCACTTGCATCGGTAATGGTTCAGCCAACGGTATTCGACATGATCGTACTCCGTCCCAACCCCAACCATCATTGATCGGTGGTGTATCCGTACATACCACGGAACCTGTACCACCACTTGGGACGAATTTGCCCGCCGGGTTCGGGAAAGCCGTACAAAGGTCAAAAGAACTATCGTTCGAATAACTGCGAATTGCGTTCTGCTGATTGCCTCCCGCTCCAACAATCTGAACCCACTGACTGCGTGAAAACGGCGCGGGCCCTGAATAAAATCCTCCCTGGACAGACCAATCACTAGTTTGCACAGCCGTCGCAACAAACTGTTGATTGCTGCCTCTCACATAGCGTGCGATCTTCACCGTACCACCGGTACTGCTACCAGCATTTGTGGTGTGCAGATATCTGGTATATGAAGTATCTTCTCTCAAATATTGATTTTGACCAGAACTGTAGTAGTGGGATTGGCACTCTACAGTTCGGTTGGCGAGGTCTGATGCAGCCCATTTTTCGTTACTGAGCTGAATTGGTACACCGGTACTTCTGTTTACAATATTCGGCATCTGTTCGACCGGTGCGGTCTGTGACACCGATATGCACGTAGATGTCCCGTTCCAGCCAAAACCATCGCCATCGCTGTCTACGCAACGTGAGCTCGCGACAGTACCCGGGTTTGCCGGTATAACGATTTTTGCAATGTTGTTGTCGGGATTTAGATCAAATGTAGCGGCCTCACTGATTTCTGCGTTGACCTCGTTTGATGCTGAATTGTCAAAGCCTATCGAGAATTGATACGGCTGGTTTGGGGCAACAAACGGCGGCGTGCAGATAATGGTATCCGTCGAGTTATTGCGACAAAACTGAGGCAAGTTACGTGCTTGTGTTTCGTGTGAAATCACTATTTCGGGTGAAATTAACGTTGTGAACGAAGAGCTGCTTACCACACGAAAAATGATGGTGTTATTGCCGGATCGATTAAGCGTAATCTGTGCGTCGTGCACTTCCTCGAAACATGCAGTTCGTGCAAGGTCGGCATTGACAAGATCCTTACTGCATGAAGAGAGACTTGTCGCACCATCAATAGCCAGATCCATTAATCTGGAGGTATCGGTGCTGCACGATGCAGTGTCCTGATCGTGATAAGCACCGAGGTTATGGGCAATCTCATGTGCTGCCAGCTCCACACCACGATAGTACGGCGTAGAAATACTGACGTCATTCCCGACGGGTGAACAAGTCGTTCCAATGTAGGCGTATCCAATACCAGCCCATGGTGTATCGGGTAGTGCACTGCCACTAAACAAGTGAACTAGCGAAATATCACCTTGCAGCTCAGGCGTTTGATTACGAAACTGCACAAAGCTTGAAAGCTGGCTCGGCGATGCGCCTGGCTGCAAAGAAAAACTTTGTCCCTCTGTTAAGATGGCAACATCTAACTTTACCGCGATCCCTAACTCCTGCCTGAATATTCCATCAACTCCATTCACGATACTAATTGCCCTTGCAATACCGCGGCTGTTGTATTGAGAATCATAAAGTTCATCGACAACTAATCCGATACGAATAACGCGGGAGAACTGTTTCCCGGAGACCAAAGTATTAGTTGGGAAAATTTGGTAAGACTTGGCCGATTTATTTTTCCCATGTAAATCGGAGCGAATCGCGGTATTGCCGTCCGAAGAAATCTCAAGTCGCTTTTTACCGTCGTCGATAATGCCATGTATAAAGTCGCCAGAGATAAGCAAGCGAACCCAACTATCTTCGATCCCTGTGACCACACCTTCAAAAACAGAAATTTCGGTCTGGTCTCCAGGCCCCGTAATTGACATAGAGTCGATGAGATCGGAGTGATGCAGATTCAGGTAATATACGTCTTCTATATCATTGAGCTTTAATGCTATGCCGACCTCACCGCTATGATCACCTGGTTGCTTTATAACTATTTGGTATCCGTCGATTATCGCTGCCGTATGGCTTCTAGCATGAATACCCATCGGATACAGCGCTAGTAGCATCAGTGCAGTAGAACAAAATTTGAGCAACGGTATATAGATTTTCATAGATATTTACTAGTTCGAGTTAGATTCGCTTTCAGGCGTTAATAAAGAATCAAGCTTCTCATGAAGCAGCTGCAATTCGAGATCTATTTTCAGACTCACTTCGTAGTTCTGTTCTGCTTTCAGTCTGTCTTTCTCGCTTTGTCGATTCTGCGACATCAGTATAAAAGGCGCTTGAATTGCAGCTACTGTCGATAACATCAGATTTAGCAAAATGAACGGGTAGGGGTCGAAGGCACCGTTGCGCAGGATCACTGCATTCGCAAGCATCCACGTCAACATAACACCAAGAAACAGGATAATAAAAAGCCACGAACCACCGAATCTGGCCACCTTGTCGGCAAGACGATCACCGAAGGACAGCGAGTTCTGATAAGCCTCATCAACATTCTCTGCAACAGTTTCGCTGTTGACAATCGCCTCTACAACCTTCAACTGGCTGTCATCTAAGGCAGCGCTATCACCACCCAGCAGTTCATCTACTAGCTGGTCGACCGTTTTCTCGGACGTGTTTTCAGTCATTTTCAGTGCCTTGCATTGGATGAAGGAATCAAGAATTGGCGAGACGAAACTGCGTCTTTATCTTTGGTAGTGCCTCGAAATTTGGCGACTCAGCCACGCCTTTATTGCAAGTTTTGCATCCCGATGACGAAGCAAATGGTTTTAACTGTTACTGGGAAACACAATCGAGCAAGAGCGCAGAATTTACACAATCCACCAAACGTGTGTTTTAACGAAAATCGAATTATATTTAGGAAGTTGCGCAGATATCTTGTAAATATTACTTTATTACAACCCTGCGCAATGAAAGTGCGTAGATTCTTAATCATCGAAAGTATCGTAAAATTGCCACGAAAACTAATATTTCGCATAGATAACAAGCGCTTAGATTAAGTACAACGTGATTCGGGTCAGGAAGAAAGATAATTAGCGTGGTAGAAACCGTGAGGATGAAGAATAACTGATGAGCACTCGCACTTCTTTACTGGTGGGATGGCGTGAGTGGGCTCTAATAGGCACACTGGGACTTCCTCCGATTAAGGTTAAAATCGACACTGGTGCCCGAACCTCATCACTGCATGCTTTTGACATACAGAATTTCAGTGAAAACGGAGTTCAGAAAGTAAAATTCAGGACACAGGTTAATAGAAACAACGACTCTGCTATCACTTGTGTTGCTGAAACTGTGGCCCAACGCACTGTGGCTGATTCCGGGGGGCATAAGGAAGACCGCTGGGTTATTAAATGCCCTGTGACAATGGGTAATCAAACATGGCCAATAGAGATTACATTGACTTCAAGAAAAGACATGCGATTTAAAATGCTACTGGGTCGCACAGCCATGAAAGATCGAATTCAGGTTGATCCGTCTCGCTCCTATATCCTTGGACGGCGCAGTGCGATAAGCGCTCAATTGAGTGCAGGGCCTTTTCGATCTATTGAACAGTCATGAAACGCTACCATAAAAGGCACGAACCGGTTGCCATTCAGCAGGGAAGCGAGACTACAAAATGAAGCTCGGCATTTTATCTTGTGCTCCCAACTCGTACAGCACACAAAGACTAAAAGAAGCAGCACTTTCGCGCGGTCATCGAGTCAAGGTTTTGAACACATTAAAGTTCGCCATTGATCTTCAGAAGGGAAGCCCCGATCTATTTTATCGCCAGAAAGCCTTAAGTGATTATGATGCTGTTTTACCGCGCATAGGCGCATCAATAACCTACTATGGTACTGCCGTCGTAAGGCAATGTCAGGAGATGGATATTTTTTGTGCTAATACAGCGCACGGTATTATCAACTCTCGAGATAAGCTTAGAAGCCTTCAAATTCTCAGCCGGCATCACATTGGCATACCGAGAACAACGTTCGTCCGTGATAAGAAAGATGTACTGCCTGCCATAGAGAGAGTAGGGGGTGCTCCGGTAGTCATTAAGTTGATTGAAGGCACTCAAGGTATAGGGGTTCTACTGGCAGAGACTATAAATGCGGCGGAATCAATTATTGAGCTACTGCAAAGCCAGAAACAAAACGTCTTGATCCAGAAATTTGTCGCTGAGAGTAAAGGCAAGGATATTCGTGCATTTGTAGTCGGTGATCGAGTTGTCGCGTCTATGCGGAGGGTTGCTCAAGGGCAGGAGTTTCGGAGTAATGTTCATCGGGGTGGTATTGCGGAGCCGGTCGAGCTGTCAGAGGATTACGTTGAAACAGCCGTGCGTGCTACTCAAATACTCGGGCTTAGGGTTGCGGGTGTGGACATGTTAGAGGGAAAAGACGGACCACAGATTATGGAGGTAAATTCATCTCCTGGTCTCGAGGGCATTGAAACCTGCACGGAGCTGGATGTCGCGGGTGCTGTTATTGATTACATATCAGCTCAGGTAGACTTTCCCGAGATTGATATAAGACAACGACTGACAATCAGCAAGGGCTATGGCGTCTCTGAAATATTTGTACCGGAGGGATCGAACTTTGTAGGTATGAGTATAGAAGACACGAAGCTGATCGAGCAGGATATCAATGTGTTGACACTACACAGAGCAAATAAGGTGATACCGAATCCCAAAGCAGGTCGGATACTGGAGGCCGATGACAAATTGCTCTGTTACGGCAAGCTGGAATCTATGCGTGCGATGGTACCCGCTAAGACCAGACGCCGTCGACGCCCAAGGGTTCAAGAGCTCGATACAAAAGTTGAATCGACTACAAGCACTGATGTAGCGTAGTACGGAGTGTATTCAAGGAGCGGTGACTGTCTGTAGTGCATCACACGATGCTCTAGCTAAAGATATTATCGTCAGAAATTTATGAATTGTCTTATTTTTTGTAACATAGATTATGACTGCGGTCGGCCGAAGGGCGGTTAATCATAAATTTGTATGGCTGGCTGTTGTTCAACATACACTGGAAGCTATAATAGATGTAATTAGTCGTTATTAATCCAGTTACGTCTATGAGACTAAGTAGATAATTAGCTATATAGATCCAGTGAATCGGCGATAAGTTGTAAGCTGCTACGCTCGAACTGCTATTAAAGAAGGTTTCCAATAAGCTGGCTGAAATTATAAATACAGGAGTTCACTGTCTGGTTACAGTAGAACCTGACAACCTTTGTAGTTGGCTACACTAAGGAGCATCGGGGTAACACAAAGTTCAAATTGCTATATCGATGAAAATTGGGTTATGCTGGAGACACAATGCGAGGAAACCCACCATATGGGCAGATTAGATCAAAGGCGAATTAGCGAACTAACTCGTAATACACTAGCATTGATACTGGCTGGAGGGCAGGGTAGTCGCCTGTTTGAACTTACCAGTTGGCGTGCAAAACCAGCTGTACCGTTTGGTGGTAAGTTTCGTATTATCGACTTTCCGTTATCCAATTGTATTAACTCCGGTGTGCGCAACATCGGCGTCCTCACTCAATACAAATCTCATTCTCTGATCCGACATCTTGTCAATGGCTGGTCTGGGTTCAGACGTGAGTTTGGCGAGTCACTGGAAATTCTTCCTGCGTCTATGCGTGTTGATGATGGGTGGTACAAGGGCACCGCAGATGCGATTTACCAGAATCTCGATATTATTCGTTCCCAGAAACCCAATCACGTTTTAATTTTGGGAGGTGATCATATTTATAAAATGGATTACGGGCCTTTTATAGCCCGGCATGAAGAATGGAATTCTGACATCACCGTTTCATGTGTCGAAGTCTCGACTGAAGAAGCGGCAGGAACCTTCGGTGTCGTTGAGGTGGATCAAGATGGTCGGATAGTCGGTTTTGCAGAAAAACCAGCGGTACCTGCTGAAATACCTGGCAAACCCGGTCGAGTGTTAGTTTCTATGGGAAATTATGTGTTTAACACCGAGTTCCTATACGAGCACCTCATCCACGACGCAGACGCACCAACAAGTAGCCATGACTTTGGAAAAGACATCCTCCCAAGGATAGTTTCCGAGTTCAGAGTTTACGCTTTTCGACTCGGCGATGATTCTCCAGACAAACAGCCATATTGGCGAGACGTTGGCACCTTAGATTCCTACTGGGAAGCAAACATGGAGCTGGTCGGTGTAGAGCCCGAACTTGATCTCTATGATGAAGATTGGCCAATTTGCACCTTACAGGCGCAGTTACCACCAGCGAAATTTATCCATAGCTCGGGTAAACGCCGCGGACTAGCAGTCAACTGTATGGTGTCCGGGGGCTGTATCGTCTCTGGCGCTCAATTACGAGGTTGCCTGTTGTTCAGTAACGTCAGAGTAAATTCGTACAGCAAAATCACAGACTCCGTGATCATGCCTCAGGTTGTTGTCAACCGCAGCTGCGTTATACATCGCGCGATAATCGACGCTGGTTGTGTCATACCGGAGGGATCAACCATAGGTGTCAATGCTGATCAAGATCGTGCCAACGGATTCCGTATTACCGATTCGGGTATAACTTTGGTGACACCAGATGCGCTGAGCCAAAAGCTTCATCATCTAAGATAAATCGATATCCATAGCTACTGATACCGGTAGCCGTTGATATTACAGATGTCTGTGAATGGTGGGAGTAAAGTTGTGCCACGTTCACAGGTAAAGTTGGTCATATTAGTGAGATTTCTGAATGAAGGCAGGGAGAGCATTCACCCCAACGAGATCGTGTTTGGAGTTTTGCTGATTTCGCACTCTAAAGCGGACGAAGACTTAACTACTCGTCCTTACACGTCTGTGTAATTCGGATTAACTATCTGGGACAGCAAATTGGCTAATTCGGGGTGAATGACTTAGCAAACCAATAGTAGGGGGCATCTTCACCTCCACACTTGGCGACGACCAATCCCGTAAGCGACCCGGTCCGTAAATGACTGCTGATATTTATTAACCGCAAGGATAATAAGTCCGCCAATTGTGGTCAATTCAAGTCCTCCGATCGAAACAAGCCCTAGTGTTGCTGGCTTACATCACACAAGCAGAGCAGACCTACCGCCAATCAACCCAACACGTGATTTAACATAATATATATTATGCGCGTAAATTCCTGGGACTATTTAGAAAGATGGTCTATATAAATAGTTGCCTTTTCAACTACCCGATGCGTGCTGTCTGATGTTCTGCCTTACCGATGCCAAAATACTATCCATCTTCAATATAACCGAGCGAACGCTCTCAAACTGGAAACGATATGGACCACCTGATTACGCCCTGGAACGGTTGTCTCTAACGGATGGTACGCATAAACACTGGCGGGACTTTAAGATACTGGACGGTATCGTCGTATGCCCATCTGGCGAAACTGTTACTAAATCGGAAATAAGTCACTATCGATGGATGGCGACCGAGCTGGTTGCAGCCCAGTCGCGTGCGAGCGTTATTGAGAAGAAACTTTCTTCGTTGAACACTCTGAAATCGAGTGCCAATAGTTGCGAGTTTGCAGAGCTGCTTGCTTTAGTTCGATGATCCAGTGCCGCTAATGACGTTCCGATAAGCAGCCAGGTAAATGCTCATTGTCGGGAATCGTATCTCTGCCATGCCCTTATCAATCAGCCTCAACCCTATATCAAATCCATCAATCGCGATAAAACAACGTGGTCGTAACGTTGCAGCAGCATTATCAGTGCAGGAAGCTTGCACTTGTCTTCCCTGGAGCAATTCCACCAGGTAATCGGTCACTTTGATGCCCTCAGAAGTAAACCCGCCAGGTGAATTCAGCCCGTACAGATCGACAGATACGCCGCCGATATCCACGCCATCCCCATCCCTTACATCTGCAACGCCTTGCATCGTATACCACCCGTCTAGTGCATGTGCTCTGGTTGTACAGGTTTGGACGAATATCACCGCCAGGACTACTACCAGAAGATACTTCATGATTCTTCACCCGTCATTCTCTCAATGTTGTGCTGTGCTCTTTCGATAGCTTTGGTCAGCGCATAGTCAATGGCCACCCTTTGCTCTTTATTGAATATTTTTTCTTCTATATCTATGTCTTCAAACTTCGTACAGATATCGAGCAGCAACTGATAGTCACGAATCGCAATAGCCGCCGGAGAATCTATTTTCATACTTCAAACTCCAATCATTTGTTTTTACCTGAAGTATCTATTTTACTACTTTTATTTATACGTTACAGTGATGAATCCCCTATATTTGTAGTGTTTTATACACCTTATGTTGATTTCTTATGGTGTACTTTTTATTCATTGTTGTAACGCACTGGCGATACGTCGGCATCGCTACGCTCACCGCCGATGCGCCAGTTCTTTCATTCTGAAGTAGTAAATATGCTTCTATCTATTTCATTAGCTCGGCAAAATACTAAGCGCTCAGAGTTGTTAGTTACCAAACGGGATAAACATCTGTCGATTGAATCAACTCTAACGCCCAATCGCTTTAGATTTTTGGTATTAAGTGTTGTCTCACCTTGATCGTTTGTTCGTGCTCTAAATTCATAGCTATAAAAACTACCCTTCTTATTTGCTATTTCTATATAGATGGTATCGATGTTATCGAGAAAATCAGACTGGTTTTTAGGTTCTATAGCTATACCCTGCATACTCGATTGCACTTGTAGTGATTCCGCTTGCAATGGAGGTGTCTCTAATGCAGTAGACGCAGCCTCGGCGTCACTGTCGAATATGCCATTAAATACATACAGCACACCGGCTATCCCTACCGCCAAGACCACCAATATGACTTTGGCAAATGCACCAGTTAACGCATTATTGCGTTTATCCATTTTTTCCTCAGTGCCGGCAGTACCGTCGCCCTGGGTATGACTGCTATACAGCTCAAAGTACTGCGGATCATATTTTTCTGCTTTGATGCTTTTTATTTTTTTTGAATCAGGTGGTGCAGATCCTGTTACTGCACCCTGGTACACGTTTACATTGAATCTGTCTGGCATTCCAACGTTATCTAGCTTCCTAGCGTGATATGTGTACTCAACCAATTGACGGGCAAATGCGGATATCTGACCGAGATCCTGTGTTACAAGCACAATCTCCATAGAACGACCATTCTCACCCACTTTATGACGGTGCATTGCTAGCAGTTCTTTATCAATCTCACGCGCTTTTGAGGCTTGCATACCCGCTGGCCATAGACGCCATATCTCATCGAGCACCAGCAGCGAGCCGCCTTCAAGCCGTTCATCCCAACTGAATTCTGGCTCCAATACTTCCAGGATGTCGATTTCGTCTACAACACACCCAAAACGCTCCATGCAGGCTTCTTTATTCGTTGGTATGTTGGTGCATACCTGAATACCTGGTTTGCCTTCAGATATCAGCTGTCCGCTTTTTTTAAGCGCAGGTGCCAAGACATTCTTCATCACCCCATATGACTTGCCGGAGCCTGGAAGACCGGTGTAAGCAGTAATACTCATTAACCGACAATCGGCAGTCTACGAACCAGGAACCTTAGAGTATACGCTGACAATATTATTCCTATCCCGTAACCCACTTGTAGCTCTCCGAGAACCCATAGCACTGTTGGATGCAACTGCGCCGCGGTCAGATTTTGCATCCATTCTGGAACCGGTATTGCTGATATCAAATCGGCAAATACTGAAATGATTTTGTTGAAGAAGTTCTCAAGCACTGATAAATACTCTGTAGCCTACGAATGCATATATCGCCAAAAACACACCGCTTAAAATACTTGCATTCGTATCGAATATGTCGCAGTGAAGCGATGTACGCAGTGTAGCGTTCACGGGTTGCGGGATACTCATTGCGAACTCTGGACAGTTGCCGCCGCCGGTGAACATGTTAGATATACTGCTGCCTGCCAGCACTATTGGTGCATTCTGTATCTGGCCATAAAACGATGTGTCTATCTCATCGCCCTCCTCTGCTATTTCATCTAATGATTCTTTAATTGCTTCCAGGTTATCGTTTACCTCTCCGAATCCTGCCCTGTTGGTGGCGTTAATCCGGTCATTCGATGCAACGACAGCGGCGCTATTAGCGTCATCAGATTCGCCGAGTTGTTGCAGCGCTTGACTTACTGTCTGTGTGTTCTGACTCATATTCACGTTTAACTGGTTTATAGCGTCAGTGTTACGTTCTGCCGACTCGTTGACTGCAGCCGCAACATCAGTCTGATTTGTTCCAGTTGTCTGTACATCTGGATTGTCGACCATTGGATTCTCCACATCCGGATCAGGTTGCCCGTTGCCGTTAGGATTATCCCCACATACGTTGCCGGATGCACTACAACTATTTGCATAGTTACTGCCAGAGCCGTATACAAATCCGTCTACATATCCACCTTCAGTACATCCCACTGAACAGGCTTCTGCCAGGCACGTTCCATAGTCGGTACACTGCGATTGTGGCTCTTCCGAGTCAACCAATTCGCAGAGATTGCCACCAGATCCACAGGAGAATGCACTTCCTTGTTGGCTGTCATAACCTACTGATGTAATCGTTGTTCCGGCTTCACAAAGCGCTGATTCCGACTGACATGCCTGTTGTGTACAACTACTTAAACTGTCACATTCGGGTGGACAACTTTCAGTAGCAAGAATTACAGACCCATCTGGACATGACTGGTGCGCCGGTCTGTCACATGTATTCTCATATCCTGTATCCGTTACTAGATCCATAGGTAAATCATCTATGGTACACAGACAATCATGTTCATTATTTACGACCGTACACACGCCATTAACAAGCTCTCCGCTCGCACAAGGTCCAATATTTTGTTGTGTTCTGCAATTGAGTGTATGCGTCTGTGTTTCAAAGGAAAAATCGTTAAGCGAGCCAACTAAATTCTGACCATCTGGACAGCTCCCAGTGTGAAACCCGTTTATTGATGTACAAACGGATCTTTCATAATCACTACCACCTGCGATGGCAGAAACCCATTCTTCACCGCTGCACGCATTGGCTGCATTATTGCCGAAAACCCCTGGTGGAGCTGGCGTCACCTGGTGCGGTGATCCAATTTGTATTCCGCAATACTGCTCATCTTGTGCTCTAACTTTTTCGCCTATAAAAAGCACCAGACCCAGTAGCGCAGTAGCACCCCATATCAACTTATTGCTGTTATTCTTCGTTGTCATTGCTATTGCTATGGTTCTTACCAGGGTAAAGACATTCACTAAATCATCAATGCGTAATAGGTAACTCCGCCACTTATCACGCCTCCAAAAAATATTCCCCAGTAGTAAAGATCTAACACATTCATTGTTATGTATCCCATTTTGCTTTGAAGAGACGCCGTTCGCGACCGACGCCCCAGAATGACAGCTAACTCGCTATCAGCGGATCAAACCAAGCACCCAACGTACGCCCGCTTTACCATAGCGAATCGCAGCCAGTGAGGCACCGATAGCGCCAAACGCTACCAGGATATCGGCAGTTGAAAAACCAGTCATTGCTGTAAAATCCATGATGGACTCCTTATGTTGTGCGCATGATTGCGCGTTATACCCGCGAGGCTTCGCGAATTCTATACAGCCTTATCTTTTTACCTGATAAGACTTAATATCTGTCTAATTCCATACGCGGCAAAAAATGGTGCAAACGCGAGTCCGAACCCCGCAGCGTACATTGCACCTCCTATCGTCGGATCTAACTCTCCTATGTCTACTGGTGGTGGCACCTGGTATACAACGATAGTTTGACCTTCACCGCTTGTTGTTGGTATCTCATACTCTGGGTTGATGTCGTACCAGCCAGTTGTACATCTCATCCACTGGTCAGAGTTTTCCCAGAGATAAGTGTCACCGTCACAGCTGGCTAGTACTGCCATTTACTTAACCCGCCGCTTCGACTTGCGAGTACTCATCGACCTCAATATCAATGCATTCCTGGTAAATCTGTCCATTGCTTGAGATATTTTCTTCGAACCGTAAATCGACCGCGCACGGTAGGCCATACGATGCGCTGATGTCTTGAACTTTTCTGAACAATATCTCATTGACTTGTTGCTCGATAAGTTGCTGACCTTGCTTTTTACGAATGTAGTCAGGTGTCTTTTTTTCCTGTTGCGACAGCGGGACTGGAGCTGTGGCACGTAGGGTATAGATCGCATATTCTCTCCCATTTTTTTTACTGACACCTTCAATTGACTCGATGCCTATCAGTGTTACTTTCATTTTGCATTACGCCTTTACGTTGATAACCATATAGTTGGTGGTGATCCGCCAACCGTGAATTCCGGCATAAACATTTTCTTTAAGTTTACGCCTAGAATGTCTGAAAATATTGTCAGGTATGTTTGTTTGTTAATTGCCGGTGCAGTGAATATACGTGTCTTTTTTGGTGGTTCTATGTTTCTACTTGCCCAGTATCTTCGTTTGTTGGGCTCGAATCCGTCATTGTCCATATCTTTGGTGATGTATTTCGACATATAACTCGCTATCTTCGCGCGGTTATAGTGTCCTGACTTCAGTCCGTTACGTCTGAATTCACTTGCGTCTATATTTGCACCTTCATAATCACCATCTTTTAATACATCCTGGACTGACTGCCGCCAATAATGTCGCAACTTTTTATAAGAACAATATCCCGCAATAGCAACATGCAAGTGAAGTGATCCGTATTTTTCAGGACTGGTTTTTTCACTCATATGTCTCTCGAATACCGCTACATACTTAAAATCATCCTCTGACAGTCGGCATCTTTTAAGAAACTTTGTAACAATAGACTTGAATATCTCAGAATCTGTAATTGATGCCCGCGTTGTAAACGTTAGGAGCTTGTCGGCTCGCATCATTAAGCACTTCTCACGAATGACCTTCCTGGTACGTCGTAGACTCCGCTCTATAGTTTCCGGCGTCATATCGTCAACTGTTTTCGCTCGCTTTTTTGTTTTCGCCATATCGGCTTCTAGAAAAGCGCAAAATTCCTCGAATGTCTCTACTGTTTTCGGAATAGATTTTTTTACCTTCCCTACTTTATGGCCGTCATCGCTGTAAACCCCAACAACTTCAAAGTGACCGTCTCCAAAGTCGTTAATTGTCCATCCCCAACTTGCACCAAAAGCGCCTTCCAAACTAGCGCCCCAAACCATTGCGCGATGTTGATAGTCGGTAAGTGTCCTTAGATCAAGACTAGAGACGGCTTCGCCGTCTCGGACGGACTTATAGCTGTTTGTCACAGTGTTGACCCCCAATTACACGCGATTGCACTCATGCGAGCGGACCTTCGATCACTTCTATACGAGGCATTGCGGTAGCAGCAGAAATGATAATTAACCGCAACACCACCTGTTCGATAGTCAGCGACTCAGTTGCCTTCACCAGTGTTGCGGTTGGAACTGACTCGAATACTTTGATAAGTACCGAGACCGCCAACAGAGCAGGATCAACTTCGTGTCTGTCCGCAACAGTTGTTATGTTCTCGCCGCGTACGTCTGTCGTCGTTGACTGATGGAAGCCTAGCTCGCTATCCACTTCGACTGTTATGTGGTCAGTCAAGGTCGTAACGCTTTAAATCGTGCAATATACCGATGGCACCGCCGAGAAGAACAGACGAGATACAAACCAGGAAGACAATCATCATGAATTGCACCCCCAGCTGTCGACTTGAGAAAAAAGCGGTTGATAAGAAAAGAGGTTAATCGCGCCTGTGGCGCACAGAGCGCAGCGGTAGTTTTCCATTAGATACACCTCACATTTTTTGTTTCCATGCTTCTACAGACCTTCAGTTTGGTTCTGGTAGGCCGATACTAATGCATCTTTATGCACTAGTGCAATGTATTGCACATGGAAGATCGATGTACTATGGATTCAAATTAACTACTTATTATATCGGACCAATGATTAATACTATTGCAAACAAGTACTTACAACGGATTACCAAAGAACTTGAAATATCGGATTACGCGATATCTAAACGCACTGGTATACCGACCACGACACTATCCGCAGCCAGGCGCGGTGTTCAAAAGACGTTTGGTATTGAGCACTGCCACGCAATTGCAGAACTTTTAGATATTGATCCGATGATCATTGTTGCTGAAATGAATGTAGCGAACGCTAAATCCAAAAAAGTGAAGGAATACTGGAAACAAATCCTATCCACTGCAGCGGGTGTACTATTTTCCTTCAGCTTTATTGCACAACCGGTTGAAGCTTCTGTTGTTTCTGCTGAAGAGAGCGATTTACCTTTTATATATTATGCGCACCTATGGTGTAAGCGTTATATAAAAATGTCCCCATTGTAAATTGGTGTTCAGACTTTCACCAGATTGATCAGGAGGATATTCAGGTGACTTTGTATAGCATGAGCGATAAAGAATTAACTCGACTGGATACGATCAGAAAGCTTGTAGAAAAACGCCTGACACGTGCCCAGGCTTCTGAATTACTCGGACTCAGTATTCGACAAGTACAGAGATTGAAAACAGCGTATCAAGCTCATGGTATTTCTGGGTTAACCTCCAAGAAGCGTGGCAAACCGAGTAATCGGCGATATCCTGATAGCTTCAAAGACTACGTAATACACCTGGTTCGCGAGAACTACTGTGATTTTGGCCCTCAATTAGCCAAAGTGAATCAACATTCGCGTATTTCGACTGCACGAAACGCTATCTCGAGCGCTATGGCAAGCCTGTGGCTTTCTACAGTGACAAACACTCTGTATTCCGAGTAAACAAGGCTGGAGCAACTACCGGCAACGGTATGACGCAATTTGGACGAGCTCTGCATGAGCTGAACATCGACATAATCTGCGCAAACACCTCACAAGCCAAAGGACGTGTTGAAAGAGCTAACCGTACGTTGCAAGACCGTCTTGTGAAAGAACTCAGACTTCAAGGTATCAATTCGATTGAAGATGGAAACGATTTCCTCGACGGCTTTAGAATAGATTACAACCGTCGTTTTGGAAAAGTCCCAGCGAATGACAAAGATGTCCACCGTACTCTCAGTGAATTCGATATTCTGGAAGATACAATGACTTGGCAGGAAGACAGGACCGTTACCAACAGTCTAACGGTTCAATATGATCGGGTAATGTATCTCTTGGAACCCAATGATACAACTCTAGAACTGAGGCGGAAAAAGGTAAGAATTTATGACTATCCAGATGGAACTATAGATATTAAATACGACGGCTTGTCGCTCCCCTACTCTATATTTGGCAAAGTCAGCCAGGTTAAGCAAGCTGACGTCGTCTCCAACAAGCGCTTGGGAGCAGCGCTAAAATTCGTTCAAGAAAAACAAATTGAAACTGCATTTGAGAGAAGCAAAAAAGCCCCTAAACGCAGTATGCAAAAGCAATCTATCAGAGAACGAAGAGTCAATAGCGCAGCACTCTAAAAAGACAGCTTTGTGCCGAGCCTGTGTGAAAACTATCAGGTAGAATATAAGCAATTCCAAGGATTCGGGGTAATAGATGAGTGGCTTTATCGAGGGTGAGAACCGGCAGCAGGCGACCATGTTCCCTGAGCGGCTCGATGACTACATAACGGAAGATAACTCAGTAAGAGTAATCGATGTTTTCATTGATTATTTGGATATTTCGGC
>CALLBO010000067.1 GCA_937998875.1 uncultured Granulosicoccaceae bacterium | reverse complement strand
GCTCTTCGTCAGCTCTTACTGAGCTTTATCAGACGCTTGTTAAGCTATTTTGTGATTATAAGGCTCAGATTCCCGTGCTCAATGAGAGCTGTGGTGAGCGGCTAATAGCTTTGGGTAATTAGGGTTTTTACGACACCCTCCCGGGGGGAGGGTGTCTATGCTGTTTTGCAAACAGTTAAACGGTACCCCTGATAGCCATTCTCCCTTGGGAGAATACAAAGCGTAGTTTGCTTTGCAAGAGGGGATAACTAACAACAAGACTCGATTATCAATAGACATAAAAAAGCCGGTAATCAAAAAGATCACCGGCCTACGTAAACAACTAAGCTATGCGCTTATGCAAACCACCAACGCTCGGCTATTTTATTGCCATCGTTAATCCAGTTTGCAGCAACGTTGTCACCATGGGTAAGCTTCTTCGAGTGAGCGTGAATATAATTCGCCCACATGGCAACGATTGCTCCACCATCATCATGCAGTAGCTGCTGTGCTTCGAAGTACTGGCCTTTGCGCTTGGTATCATCAGTTTCAGAACGCGCGGCAACCACGACATCATTGAACTGCTTGGCAGCATCTGTTTCTTTCCATGCGGTGTCGTTCCACTCGGTGTCTGCTGTGTACGCTGCAGAGTACATCCAGTCCTGAGTCGGTCGACCACCCCAGTAGCATGCACACCAGCCTTTTTTGTTCCAGACGTTAGACCAGTATCCGTCATTAGGCTCACGCACAACTTCGATTGCTATGCCTGCTTCCTTAGCGGATGCTGCGATCAGTTGGGCTGCATCTACAGCGCCTGCGAATGCGGCATCAGAAGCAGAAAGCTGGATAGTTCCGGTATGACCGGATTTCTTGTAGTGTTCCGCTGCTTTCTCAGGATTGAATTCACGCTGCTCAAGATCTGTATTCAGGAAAGGCATCGCGGAAGACACAGGAATATCATTGCCGGCAAGGCCGTGGCCAAGCAGAATTTTATCTACCAGTTCCTGACGCTTGATGGAATATTTAAGTGCCATTCTGAGGTCATAGTTGTCGAATGGTGCGACATCAAGGCGCATGGGGAACGTATAGTGTTGTGTGCCGGTAGTCTCGAGAATTTCAAGGTTCGGTGCGCGTGCAAGCAGTGCCACTGTTTTAGGGTCAACGTTATCTATAACATCGGCATCACCATTCATAATGGCATTTTGTCTCGCTGTAACATCGAGAATCGCAAGCAGCTCTATTTCATCAAAGTGTGCACGACCTTCTTTGAAATAGTTCGGATTGCGTTTGGAAAGTGCCCGTACACCCGGCTCGAAAGTATCCAGAATATATCCGCCGGTACCGATACCGGACAATGCGTCAATAGCTCCGTCTTTCGAAGGTTGGATAATCAGGTGGTAGTCACTGACTATGTATGGGAAATCAGCGTTACCTGCTTCTAGTTCGAATACAACAGTGTTATCGCCATCTTTCTTAATCGATGTAATGGCAGTCAACAGCCCTTTGGCCGCAGACTTTGAATCTTCGCCGCGATGGTAGTCGTAGGTGGCAATGATGTCATCGGCCGTGAGGGATTTGCCATTGTGGAACTCTACCCCTTTGCGTAACTGGAAAGTCCAGGTCTTTGCACCATTGCTGGGTTCGAAGCTTTCAGCAAGTTCCGGTATGAGAGAACCGTCGCTGTCGACTTCTGTCAACTGGTTGCCATAAGAATAGTGCAGTGCCTGAGTGAAACCGTTTTCAGAGGTACCCGGGTCAAGTGTGTCTGTGGTTGAGCCGTAGCCAAGGCCTTGTCTTAGTCTGCCACCCTTAACAGGCGTTGCCGCGATTGCATTGGTCGCCATCGTCATTGCCATTGGCAAAGTGGCCCCAGCCGCGATAGCAGTCATGATAAATTTGCGACGACTTATTTTTCCGGCAGTCAGTTGATCAGCGTGGTTAATGATAATTTCTTTTTTCATTGGTTCTCCTCGGTTTGGAATGGTGGCAATGCAGCCTTTGTTAGATGACGCACGTCATGCTTACGTGTCGCGAAAAATTAGACGATGACTCTGTCCGTTGGTACAGTATATTTGCAGCACATACAGATCCGCCTCTGATGCTGTCACACTAACTATAACATTAAGGCAGGAAGATAATTGCATCCGGTACTGGTCACCATTGTCAAGCGGCTATTGTTAGGATTGGTGACGCTTTTCGTCGTGTCTGCGATCATATTCAGCGCAATTTCCCTGTTACCCGGCGATTTTGGTGAGGCGGTGCTGGGGCAGGCGGCAACAGAAGAGACAGTGGCTGCTTTCCGGAAGGAGCTCGGTTTGGACAAGCCCGCACCGGCGCGATATTTTGACTGGGTCAAATCTGTGGTGCAGGGGGATCTCGGTACGTCTTTCTCCGGGCGTTCGGCGTCCGGGCAGGATCGTTCGCGTTCTGTGGTCGAATTGATAGCGCCGAGGCTCAAAAATACGTTGTTTCTTGCGGGGGTAGCAGCGCTTATCGCGGTACCGCTGGCGTTGTTCCTGGGCTTAACCGCAGCACTGTATAGAAACTCCTGGTACGACCGCAGTGTAAATGTCACTACGCTCACGACAATCTCGATGCCGGAGTTTTTTGTTGCCTATGTGTTGATACTTTTGCTCGCTTCATTGTGGCCGGTGTTTCCGTCTCTTTCTACAGTTAATGCAGATATGGAGCTGGGTGAGCGACTACGGCGTATTGCATTACCTGCAATCACGTTAACACTTGTGATTATCGCTCACATGATGCGTATGACACGCGCTGCCATTATTAATCTGCTGGCAAGCCCGTACATTGAGATGGCTCGTCTGAAAGGTGCTTCTCGTTCGGAGATTATATTAAAACATGCACTGCCTAATGCATGGGCACCTATTGCAACAGTCATCGCTTTTAACCTTGCCTATCTGGTTGTCGGGGTTGTGGTGGTTGAGGTTGTGTTTGTCTATCCGGGGATCGGGCAATTGATGGTTGATTCAGTTACCTCCCGTGATATTCCGGTTGTGCAGGCATGCGCACTGATCTTTGCAGGTACCTATATTATTTTGAATTTAATCGCAGATGTTATTGGCATTGTGACTAACCCGCGGCTGCTGCACCCGAGATGAATAATCCTGATGGATATAGCGCCTCGGCAGAGGTTGGGTCAGTACGCAAGCGGCGCACCCGTGCTGAACGTTGGTGGATCGAATTAAAGAAAGCACCATTGTCGGCCTGGTTCGGCATGATTGTTTTGTCGGGTTACATAGTTGTAGCGTTGTTTGCTCCATTGCTCGCACCTTATGGCGAGGCAGAGGTATTCCCTACACCGTTTGGCCCCTGGGATGAAGCCCATCGTTTCGGTACTGATCAGATCGGGCGGGATATATTAAGCAGGCTTATCTATGGTGCACGCAACACCATGGGAATTGCACTCGTAACCACGCTACTGTCTTTTGCAATCGGTGGCGGACTTGGCCTTGTCGCTGCTATTCGCCGTGGCTGGGTTGATCAACTGTTGAGTCGGACTGTGGATGTGCTGATGGCGATTCCAAGTCTTATTTTTGCGTTGGTACTGTTGTCGATCTTCAAACCGAGTGTGGTTAGCCTGATTCTGATCATTGCAGTGCTTGACTCAACGCGTGTATTCAGACTGACCCGTTCAGTGGCGGTAAGTGTGGTGGTAATGGATTATGTTGAAGTCGCCAGACTTCGTGGCGAAAAACTCAGCTGGGTGATGAAGAAAGAAATTCTGCCAAACATTATGCCACCGCTGGTGGCTGAATTCGGTTTGCGATTCTCGTTTGTGTTTCTAACGATTGCAGCGTTGTCGTTTCTGGGTGTGGGTATTCAACCACCCACCGCTGACTGGGGTTCGATGGTTCGGGACAACGCATCACTAATTCAGTTTGCGCAGTACGACATCAAAGCCGGATTTACACCATTGTTACCAGCGGCGGCAATCGGTCTATTGACTGTTGCAGTAAACTTCGTGGTTGATTGGTTCTTGCATAAAACCAGCGGGTTGCGCGATGAACACTAGTAATAGTCATGGTCGCGGCCATGGTAGCAACAACAGCCAGAGTCATGACGATCAGCCGTTGTTGCGAATGACCGATATTCGCATTGAGGGATTTTCCGACGAGCAGTGGCATCCGATTATCAAAGGGGTTGACCTGACGCTGCGCCGCGGTGAGGTAATGGGTCTCATTGGTGAGTCAGGTGCTGGTAAGTCCACGTTGGGTCTTGCGGCAATGGGTTTTGCTCGCGCGGGTTGTCGGTTTACTTCCGGCACTGTTGAGTTTGATGGTACCGATCTTCTAGGGCTCAAAGAAAAAGAGAGACGTCAGTACTGGGGTACCCGCATTGCCTATGTAGCGCAGTCTGCAGCGGCGGCGTTCAATCCCGCGCACCGTTTAATAGATCAAACAATTGAATCTGCATCCCGGTCACATGTACGTAATGACGCAGAGTCCAGAGCAGATGCGGTTGAGTTATACGACTCTCTACATCTGCCAGATCCTGAAAATATAGGTCAGCGCTACCCGCACCAGGTGTCTGGTGGTCAGTTGCAACGCGTGATGACGGCGATGGCTATGTCGGCACGACCGGATCTGATTATCTTTGACGAACCCACAACGGCTCTTGATGTCACCACGCAGGTTGAAGTGTTAGCGTCGATGCGTGAGATTGTAGATAAGTACAATACCGCGGCAATCTATATTACCCATGATCTTGCTGTTGTAGCGCAAATGGCAGATGTTATCAAAGTTCTCAGATATGGCGAGGAGGTAGAACAGTCTTCAACCCGCACGATGTTAGCCGCCCCGAAAGAAGAATACACAAAGTCACTCTGGTCTGTGCGTTCGCTTGAAAAGCCTGAGCAGCGTAGTGAAGATTTTATACTTCAGTTAAAAGATATTGATGCAGCCTACGGAAAAACACCGGTGCTCCATGGAATCAATATTGACTTGCCGCGAGGTAAAACGGTTGCTGTAGTTGGTGAGTCGGGTTCCGGTAAGTCAACTGCAGCCAGAGTGGTTACCGGGTTGCTGCCGCAAACTGCAGGCAGCGTTATGTTTAATGGTGACGAATTGCCACCGCAACTTTCAGATCGCACTCCAGACCAGCTGCGTCGTATTCAAATGATTTACCAGATGGCAGATACTGCAATGAATCCGCGCCAGACGGTAGAAGATATTATCGGCCGGCCACTGGAGTTTTTTCACAACGTGCAAGGTCGTGAGAAGGAACAGCGGGTGATGGACTTGTTGTCAATGATTGAGCTCGATGAATCGTTTCTTGATCGACTGCCGGCTGAGTTATCTGGTGGTCAAAAACAACGTATTTGTATTGCCAGAGCACTGGCGGCGCAACCGGATATTATTATCTGTGATGAAGTAACGTCGGCACTTGATCAAATCGTACAGGAAGGGATCCTAAAACTGTTGTTGAGGCTGCAGGAGCAATATGGCATCAGTTATCTGTTTATCACTCATGATATAGCGACTGTCAAAGCAATCTCAGATGAAATAGTGGTGATGTTTCAAGGCAAGGTGGTGGAGCAGGGTCTGAAGAGTCAGATCTTATCGCCACCATACCCTGAGTACACCGAGCTATTGTTGTCTTCTGTGCCTGAAATGGACCCGGAGTGGTTATCTAACTTGCTTAACCAGCGAGACCGGGTGTTGTAGAAATACTGAGATAGCGCGATTCCCCGGGCTTTTATCGCTGGCAATACTCAGCTTTCCAGTAAGCTTTATTCAGATCACGTCAAGTTTCGCGCTATTAGGATCGAAAGCTCAACTACTATCCCGAGTTTCTACTTGTAGGGACGAACAGTTATGGGTAGTGTGTTGGTTGATGTCTAAAAGGGTGGAGTGGAATGAAAAAGCAACTCGTGCAAGTTGGTATTTGGCCATGCCTGGTGTCTGGTCTGGTATTTGGTCTTGTAGCCTGCGGCGGTAGCGGTGGTGGAACCACCGTCACCACAGAGACAGATGACGGACCCGTTGTCACGACAGAGTCGGATACAACCGGGCCTCAGGGAGGATCGGATAGTGTACCTGAGGTTATAGACGCAGGTACCACAAACAGTGGTTCAGTGGCCGCCGGAGCAAGCGTTGTCTACAGAGTTCCGTCTGATGCCGAAATCACACTGAGCACAACGACTGGCGATGCAGACTTGTATTTGTACCGCAATGCAGAGCTCACTAACGATAATTTGCTCTGTGCTTCGAGGCGTCCCTTCATTGAAGATACCTGCACGGCAACTGATGCTGATGGTGAGATGTACGCACAGGTGTTCGGATCGGAACCATCAACGTACAGTATAAACGTAAGTACCGACTGTTCGGTTGAAGCGGTAAATGAATGGGTTTATCGCAACATGCAAGACTACTACCTGTACGCTGACAGGGTGCCAGTTGTGAATCCTGCAAGTTATGTCACCACAACGGAGTTGATCCGGGATCTGCGTTTTACAGAACTGGATCCCTATTCCGGTGTTCGTGATGCCGGTGGTCAACAAGCCTTTTTTGAAGAAGGCGTGGTGTTTGGATTCGGTTTTAGTCTGGGTCGGGATGATGAGGGTAACCTGCGAGTGCTATATGCGTATGACGATGCTCCCTTCGGTCGTGCTGGAATTAAGCGTGGAGATATTCTCCTGGGGCTCAACAATGAGTTGTGGGATGAGATGAGCAATGAACGTTACTTCGAACTTGTAGGTGACGAAGATAATCCTCTGCCGAACAGTTGGCAATTCATAGATGGCGAAACAGGATTGTCAAAGTCGGTCAATCTGACGCAACGCGAATACAGAGTTAATACCGTGCTTCATACCGGTCTATACAGCAACCCCTCGTTTGACGGAAAAGTCGGGCATATCGTGTTTAACGATTTTCTAAGAATATCGGAAGACGAGCTGGACACCGCGATCAGACGGCTACAGGAGGGTGGTGCGACTGAGCTTGTGATGGACCTGCGCTATAACCCCGGTGGTTACACTTACATAGCAGAAAAGCTCGCCAGTCAGATTGGCGGTGCAGATCTGGCAGGTAGTACGCTGGTGCGCTATGAGTACAACAGCAAGTACTCATCCGAAAATTATCAGGAGGACTTTGTTGCGGAGAGTCCGGTGCTCGACTTCGACCGGGTTGTGTTTTTAACCACAGATAGAACTGCGTCGTCATCAGAGTTACTTATTAACGCGCTGAGTCCCTACATAGATGTCACGGTGATGGGAGGGAGAACTGAGGGTAAGGCGTTCATATCTGTGGCAAACCAATTTTGTGGAAAATCGCTCAACGCAATGGAGGCGCAGGGAGTTAACGCTAATGGAGTCAGTGTAGCAGGCGGAATACCGCCAACTTGTTTTGCTGCTGATGACTACACCCGTGACTTTGGGGTCGATGATGACGGCGAGGTGGAAGGAATGTTATCCAGTGCGCTGGATTATATGATCCTAGGTACGTGCAATGCACCTGTGTTAACTAAACAGCCTGCTTACGTGAGTTCTCGAATTAACGATCGGCCATTCGTAGGTGCTGTTGCCAGGTAGGTCAGGTAGGCAACTGGTTGCCGATTTTCAGTGCAGACGGCTATCGTCTGCACTGTAGTTGGTTATGGGTCCCCGCTAGACAAGATCGCGTGGCACCTGGTCTTTAAAGGACTTGTTGAAGTACTCATCATTGTTTAGCCAGGTTTTAAGTTCTGCCTCGAAATAGAAGGTGGTTTCATCACTATGCATGCTGCTGGTGACTTCAGTCTTCCACATTGATCCCGCCCGCCCACCGGTTTGCTGCCAGCGGGTAGAGACGTTTGCAGATAGTGGATCATCCGGGTGGATGTTCCATTGCTCGTGCATGCTTTCACCTGAGATCAAGCCATGCACTGAGTCTTCATTTTCGCCGAAGTCGCAGTGTATGGACGTGGTAACAATTCCGGTTGCGGCGTCTGCGGAACATTCACGTTGATAGGATGGCGCTCGCAACTCTTTAGCCTGCCAGTGAGGTGCACCCTCAGGTGGGTCAAAGCTGATTTCATCTTTACCTGAATCTATAGATAAACCGGGTTCACGTACCGGTATTGCTACTTTACCATTCGTTAGCGTCAGGGTACCTGTTGAGGGGGAAGGCCAGATTGTTGGCCAGTTTGCGTTAGCCAGCGCGATGCGAAGCCTGTGGCCAGCCGGTATGTGATAGGCAATATCATCCAGCTGCAATTTAAAATCAATTGCCTGGTTTGGCAGTAACGCATTCGGGTGTTCGTGTGAGTGAATGTGCGTGAGGTTCAACATGCCGTAGGTGATTAGCGCAGATTGACCGTCCGGTCTGATATCGAGCAGTCTCGCTGTGATATGGGCGTTGGTGCTGTCTGGCGTAAGTGATAGGGATACAACAGGTGTACCAACGATATCGTAGCCTTGCGCTAAGGTCTCGCTGGTAAAACAAACTGATCTTTCATCATCATAAGATTGTTCATCCGGCAGTTCATCGCTGAAGGCAAACGGAAAATACTCTCCTGCGGCGGCACCACAGTCTTGTGGTGATTGAATCACTTCCTGCACTGTGGCGGGTTCTTTGGCGAGCAGGTGGTTTTCTGCAAGAAAGTAGTCGACCGATTCAATTGGATCAGCCGGCCATTGTTGCTCTGCAATCCAGTGACCGGGGCGGGTATCAAGCCATCTGTCCGGTGCAACGCTATCCATAAGGTAGACCCGATAGGCGGGCTCATTGTCGACGTTGTTATCGACACCTTTCAGATATTTGTCCCACCATCGCTTGCACTCCTGCAAAAAACCGATAGCGGGTGCCGGTGCGGCATAGTGCGGGTACTTGTGAATCCACGGGCCTATAATTCCCTTCACCGGTGCGTCGAGATTCTCTACAAGGTGGGCAATGGTGTTGCGGTATCCGTCATGCCAGCCGCCAACCGTGAGCACAGCGGCTTTAATTCGTGAGTAGTCTTCGCAGACTGAGCCGTGTTTCCAGTAGTCATCACGATGCTGATGTCTAATCCAGGTTGATAAATCGAACTTTATGTTCTCCAGTCGTTCTTGCCAGAGCTCAAGCCATTTGTTTTCACCAACAAGCATTGGATCAGGCGGCCGTGATGAATAAGACAACATGTTGGATGCCCAGCCGAAATTCTCACCCAGCAAGCAGCCGCCTTTGTAATGGATATCGCCGTTGTATCGATCAACAGTAGAACAGACTGTAACAACAGCTTTTAATGCGTCAGGTTGCATGTAGGCGAGTTGTAGCCCGTTAAAACCGCCCCACGAAATACCAATCATACCAACGTTGCCGTTACACCACGGCTGGTTGGCTGCCCAATCGATAACTTCTTTGGCATCGGACAGTTCCTGCGCGCTGTACTCATCATCCATTAAGCCTTCGCTTTCACCGTTGCCTCGCATATCTGTGCGTATGCAAACGTAACCGTGCCCCGCAAACCATGGATGGGTGAACTGATCACGAACAATCGTGCCGTCACGTTTACGGTAGGGCAGGTGCTCAAAGATAACCGGCATTGGTTCCTGTTGTGCTTTCACCGGCATCCACACGCGGGCAGATAGCCGGCATCCGTCAGACATGGTAATTCCCATATCCGGGTGTTCAACAACTTCGTACGGGAATTCGGTTACTATTTTCATGATGTATCTTTAAATTTTCCCGGCCAGGTAGCCAGTAAGCCACTCACTTCGATAGCCGTCTGATCGGGAGGTTACCGGAAAAAAGCTTTCATCCATTTCCTGACTATTGTGTTTTTTATAACGACTGTAAACGCCGCTTGTATTGTGTGCATGGTATTTCGTATCACTCGACATGCAGTGCGCGACCACCGATCTTCTTGGTCCGTTACCACTATTGGATCGCGACCCATGCCACGTACGTCCATGATGCAGTACGGCGTATCCTGCAGGTACTTCTATCGGCACAATGTCTGGTGTTACACCTGCGACATCAGCTGCGCTTCGCATATCCGCCAATGGATCATCGGGTGCATGGAATTGATTGATTGGCTGGCTTAACGGCCACTTGTGTGAGCCACGAACGTATTCAATGGTACCTTGATCGGCCTTGGTATTATCCAGTGTAATCCAGCAGGTCATCATCTCGGACGGCACAATCCAGTTCTGGTAGCTGTCGTCCTGATGAAACCCTAATGCCCTGGTGCCGGGTGGTTTCCAAATGACATTGTCCTGATTGATCCTGGTACCCGGCCACTGCCGAAGTGCGGCACAGGCAGCGCCAATGTCTTCACGCAACACTATCGACGCAATAGTTAAATCGGACTTCCATGCATTACATATCTGGCGTGTCAGCGCAGGATCATCTCGTCCGCTACGCCAGTTCCATTCATCAGGTTGGACGCCGGTTTCAAATTCACCAGAGAACAGTTTTTCAAACCGGTCACAGGCGTTATGAATTGTCGTGCCATCCAGTACCGACGATACAATGACAAACCCATCCCGGTCGAAATCAGACTTTTGCTCATCAGTAATTCGTATCTTATTTTTCATAAGGTGCGCGGTTATCGGTTCAGGTGATTATGCCTGAAGTTTTAATTCGTTTGAAAAGCCGTAACCTCGATAACAAAGTAAGATTCAATTGTCCGGCAATCTCAATGCGTTGGGCAAACATCCTCAAATCGCGACAATTGCAACCGTTTTGAAACAGAAATAGTCTGACAACTGAAGCGCTAAGTGGATTGCGGACCCTGCAGCTTTTCTGCGGAATAGTGCCCGGGGTGGGTTGGCAATCGGTTTATGCGTATTAGACAAACTGTTTTTTGTGCCTCCTGTTTTTAAGCTCGGCTGATGCCTCCCGCCATCTCACTGAGCGCGTCGCAGATCCTTTCAAAACTTTCTCTGGCACGGTTGACTGAATGCCGTGCTCGCAGATAGCCATGTACCAGTCCCGCTTCGTTTACCCAGCGCGCTTCGCCACTGGCAGCCTGTATGGCTGCAACGTAGTGCTCAGCATCGTCGGCGAGCGGATCGCATTCGGCACTGAAAGCAACTGTCGCAGGCAGATCTTTAAAGTTATTGTCTGTTAACGGGGCGAGTTGTACCTGGTTTGAATAGTCTTTGTAGCCGGTTCTTATAGTGGAATAGAAAGCTACATCTCTGGCGTTTAGCAAAGGTGCATTGGCATGTGTTTTATAAGACCCTTTTGTCGTATCGCCGCCGAGAGCCGGGTAGATCAAAACCTGCCCGGCAATCGCAATCCTTAATTCCGAGTCGCGCAGTGTATGACTTACCGCCGCCGCCAGATTACCTCCGGCACTGTCACCGCAAAGAATGAGCGGCGTTTTAACTCGATGGTACTCATGGATAACGGTATCAAAACAATCGTTAAAGGCGGCCGGGTGCAGATGTTCCGGTGCAAGACGATAGTCAACAGCGGTTACGTTTAATCCGGTGACGGCACAAACTTCTGCGCAAACATCATCGTGGCTATCCAGTCCTCCTACAACAAAGCCACCACCATGGAAGTATACGATGCTCGCGGTATCGATCTTCTTTGCAGCAGTGTAGCGCCGCACCGGGATGTTGTAGTCATCTGTTTGTATCGTGTCATCAGTGGCAGAAACCCCGGTGGGATAGCCAGTATGAAACTCGCGACACATAGCATTGTATATTTCGCGCTGTCTTTGCATGGAGAAGTCGATGGTATTTGGCGGATACCATTCGTTTGTCCGTTCGATGAAAGCCCAGGTCTGGCTATCGATCAAAGTGTCGTATTGTGAGTCCGGTTGCGTTGCGGTGGTATTCATAAATCTGTTTTCATTTGTGTAGGTGACTCGCTTTGTTTCAGTATTGCTGGCAACATAGATCTGACTTTGGTCACAGCGTGAGCTTTAACCCACATGATAACAATCTATTCCGCCAAAAAAATAGTAACCATGAATCCTGCGCGACCAGAGGCTACCCACGTCGCCGTGAGGGACGGCAGAATCATAGGTACGGGAGCACTTGCCGAGCTTGAAGGTTTTGGTGCCGGCACGCTTGATGACCGGTTTGCCAACAAGGTGATAATGCCGGGTTTTATTGAAGGCCATTCCCACGCGGTGGAAGGTAAGTGGTGGCGTTATGTGTACTGTGGTTTCTTTGATCGAATGGACCCGCATGGAAAAGTCTGGTCCGGCGTAGAAACTATTGATGCGGTGGTAGAAAGACTGAAGCAGCGGGATGAAGCAATGACTGATCCCGAAACACCCATAGCGGGCTGGTCAATTGATCCGATCTACTTTGCAGAAAAGCAACTCACCCGTAAAGACCTTGATCGTGTATCAACCAAGCGGCCGATTGGCATCATGCACGCATCCGGTCATATCATGAATGTAAACACCCGCGCACTGGAACTGGCCGGGTTTCTTCGTGAAGGTATCGACAATGGTGGCTTGCCACTCGGTGATGATGGTCTGCCCACTGGTGAATTGCGCGGGCCGGATGTCATGATGCCGGTCGGGGCACATGCAGGCTTTGATAGCAACATGCTCGATTTCGATGAGCCGGGGCTGCTCGATTTTGGTAAGTTGTGTGTGCGTACGGGAGTCACTACGGCAACTGATCTTGCGGCCAGGCTTACCGATGAAATAGTCGGGATTGGTATTGATGTAACCTCGCGGGATAACTTTCCGGTGCGCCTATCCGCGTACCGCTTTCATCATGGATTAACGCCGAAAGAACTGGTCCGGCAGGTGATGAACCTCACTGAAAAAAGTACTGATCGATTCCGGCTCGGTCGAATAAAAATAGTTGCGGATGGATCCATACAAGGTTTTACGGCACGGATTAATCCTCCGGGATATTACAATGGCGCGCCAAACGGTCTGTGGTATATCGCACCTGAGCAAATGCTGGAGATATATGAACTTGCATTGCAAAATAATATACAAGTGCATACGCACACCAACGGTGACGAAGCAACTGATCTGGCGATCGATATGCTGGAAAAGGCATTGCAAAAATTCCCGTCAAATGATCATCGCTTTACCATTCAACACGGCCAACTGGTTAATGCTGCACAATTTAGGCGCATGGCAAAGTTGGGGTTTTGCGTTAACCACTTTGCCAATCATCATTTCTACTGGGGTGATGAGCACTATCAGTTCACCGTCGGGCCGGAAAGGGCGGAGCGTATGAACCCCTGCCGCACCGCGCTTGATAACAACATTCCGTTAGCTATTCACTCTGATGCCCCAATCACGCCGATCGGTCCGCTATTTACCGCGTGGTGTGCAGTAAATCGAATCACCGGTAGCGGCAGAGTGCAGGGTCACCATGAAAGAATCACTGTAGATGAAGCGTTATATGCCATTACCATGGGGGCGGCGTATACACTGCAAATGGATCATGAGATCGGTTCAATAGAGGCGGGCAAGCGAGCTGATTTTGCGGTACTCGAAGATGATCCTACCGAAGCTGAACCTTTCGCATTGAGGGATATCGGTGTCTGGGGCACCGTCCAGGACGGTAGAGTATTTGATGCAAGTCAGCTCTGAAGTTTCTCCAATGTCAGTCAGCGCTGATGGCTCGCCCTTACCAGTTACTATTGTGGGTGGTTATCTGGGCAGTGGTAAGACCACACTGATCAACCAGATATTAAATAAGGCGTCGGGTCGCAGATACGCTGTGCTGGTCAATGACTTTGGCGAGCTGGCAATAGATGCACAGCTTATTGAATCAGAAGACGGTAATGTTATAAATCTTAGCGGTGGATGCGTGTGTTGCAGTTATGGCAATGATCTAACCAGTGCAATGATGGAACTTGACACTTCTGCAATTGACCAGGTAGTCATTGAGGCGAGCGGGGTAGCTTTGCCCGGTGCCATCGCGGGATCTTTATCGTTACTAACTTCATATACGCTCAGTTCAATAGTGGTGCTGGCAGACTGCGTCACTGTTCAGAGTCACGCTTCTGACAAGTACCTTGCTGATACGATAGCCAGACAGCTCGCATCGGCAGATTTAATACTGCTTAACAAAACGGATTTGCTTGATGAATCGCAGTTAGTGCAGAAGAAAGACTGGGTGCGGAGCAATTATCAGTCAGCCCGATGCGTAGCCACGAGTCATGCTGATTATCCGGTTGATCTGTTTTTGACCGAGCATACTTCGAGAGACGTAAATCAGTGCGATAAAACCAATGATAGTGAAACCCATCTGACTTCCGTCTACACCACATTTAAGCTTGAAGTCAAAGATAAGTATAATGTGCAGCAACTGGCTGCTAACCTGGCGGAAACTGAACCGGGCTTGCTGCGTGTAAAGGGGTTCGCAAGAGATTTGTCCGGGCAGATGCAGCTTATTCAAATTGTAGGACGACGGTGGAACGTGAGGCCTGCGCCCGTTAGTGCAAAAGAAGGCATCGTGTGCATCGGATTGTCAGCTGACAATCTCTGTAGCGAAGGCGTATCAGCCAGGGCTGGTCTGATATAAACGACCGTACCGATACCTGGTTTTAAAGTAGCTACTGGCGCTATTCACTATATTACGGAGGAAGAGGGATATTGTTATTAATACTCGGGCTAGTTATCTGGACGGCGGCTCACTTTCTACGCTCTCTTGCACCTGATATTCGTGCATCCATGCAGAAGAGGTTTGGTGAAGGTTCCAAGCTGATTATCGGTGTTGTTGTTTTAGCGTCACTGGTGTTTATGGTGCTGGGTTATAAGAACGCTGCTTACGTTTCATTGTGGAACGCGCCGGCATGGATGACTTATGTCAACAATCTGCTAATGGTAGTCGCACTTTATATCTACTTTACAACAGCAACGGTAACCGGTACTGCGTTCGTATTCGGTTCTTTAAAGAACCCGCAGCTAACCGGATTTAAAGTCTGGGCGGTAGCACACCTGTTGGTAAACGGTGATCTGGCATCAGTAATATTGTTCGGGGGTTTACTGTTATGGGCGGTCGCACAGGTTGTTGTGGCAAAAAGAACAGAATCACTTGTAGATAGAAATTCGGCGCCAATTAAGTCGCCCTGGGTTCATTTGGCTCTGGTAACCCTCATTCTGATTGGGATTTGCGTTGTGCATGCCTGGCTCGGTAAGTGGCCGTTTGCAATTGCGTGAAGGTGTGAGTGGTTTCAGATTGTTTTCGTAACTACCTGTTAGTTATCAAAAATATTTTCCAGAAACGACCATTCAAACCGTTTGCGGCACACCTCGTTGACAGGCGCGAGGCCGCTGGTCAATACTTCGGGGTTCAAGGCGTCTACCGCCTCATTTCACGCTCCCGGAGAAGCAATATGAAATTTAACCTAGGAACAGCGGCCAGCCTGTTTGCAGCTGCAGCCCTGTTTGCAGGACCGTCATTCGCAGAGGTATGCGATACACCTTCAGCACTTGGTGATCTTGGCAAGTTCGAAGGCGAAGTCATCACCATCATGGGTTCGATGGAGGGCAAAGACGAAGAAATGCTCACCAACACAGCCAGCTGTTTTGAGAAGGCAACCGGTGCGGTAGTTAAGTATTCCGGTTCTCGTGACTTTGCTGCACTTATTGTCGCGGATCTGCGTTCAAACAACGCACCGAATATCGCAATTTTTCCACAGCCAGGTCTGGCAGCTGATATGGCCGAAGAAGGTCACCTGACACCGCTGGGTCAGGAATCTGCTGACTGGATGGCAGAAAACTACGGTGCAGGTCCATCGTGGGTAGCGCTGGGTACTTACGCAGACAAAGACGGCAACGAAAGCTTCTATGGCTTCCCGTTCAAGATGGATCTTAAATCACTGGTCTGGTATTCGCCGGAGCAGTTTGAAGATAACGGTTATGAGATTCCATCAACCATGGAAGGACTGATTGAATTATCAGATCAGATGGTTGCTGACGGCAACACGCCGTGGTGTATTGGTGTTGAGTCGGGTAATGCAACCGGCTGGACAGCAACAGATTGGATGGAAGATATAATGCTTCGCACCACAACGCCGGAAAACTATGACAAATGGGTATCGAATGAACTGCCATTCAACAGCCCTGAAGTGATTAACGCGATGGAAGTCTACGGTTCGTTCTCCCGTAATGATGACTACGTTGCCGGGGGCGCTTCATCTGTCGCTACTACATTCTTCGGTGATGCACCAAAGGGGCTGTTCTCAAGTCCTGCATCTTGCATGATGCATCGTCAAGCTTCGTTTATTCCTGCTTTCTTCCCCAATAAGGGTGAAGAGCTTACGGACGGATCTGCAGACTTCTTCTACTTCCCTCCTTATGAGTCAGCAGATCTGGGTAATCCTGTTCTCGGCGCTGGTACGCTCTGGACAATGACCAAAGACAGCCCTGCAACTCGAGCATTCTTTGAGTTCATGAAAGAAGCGTCTGCTCATGAAGCGTGGATGTCACAAGGTACTTTCCTGACTGCTCACAAAGGTGCTGATCTTGGAGCCTACGCAACACCTACATTGCGCAAGCAAGGTGAGATTCTCTCGTCTGCGACAACCTTCCGTTTCGATGCTTCCGACTTGATGCCCGGTGCAATCGGTGCGGGTGCGTTCTGGTCGGAGATGACTGCTTTCGCGAATGGTCAGGATGCTAAGACCACTGCTGACAACATTCAGTCTGCATGGGATGCTATCAAGTAGGGACTTTGATCAAACAGGTTCTTTGACAGGGCGCTCGCCAGAGTGCCTGGCAGAGTGCTTGCAAACGGTAGTTCAGCAGAGGCGCATGAGTACTTCATGCGCCTTTTCTGTTACAATAAAAGCGATATTCGTCCACTGGCTTCGGGAATAACATGGGTTCAAACAGGCCAATTATTGCCGGTAATGGTCTGGCCATTTTTCTAATCATTGTTTTTGTATTGCCGGTCACTGGTGTTCTGGCATACATAGTCACTTCACCACTTGATGACTGGATGGTGCAGCTCGGTACCTGGCTCCACGAGAAGTATGCCTGGTCTTTTTCAACCTTCGAGACGCAGGAACGTTTTGCAAAAATTGGTTTTGCGATTCGCTCTATTTTTATCGCGGTTGGTATTTCATTTCTCTACTTCTGGTTATCCAACTGGCTTAATCAGGGGCTTGCGCGGGTATCGTCAAAAGGTTCCGCCGGGCGCGAGGCGTACATCATTGAAGCAATACAACCCTGGATATTTGTCGGTCCTGCGCTGGTGTTGCTAATACTGTTTTTGTTTGTACCGGCGTTTTCAACCCTGAGCCTCTCCTTTCAAGAGGCAGACGGTGCGCGTACCGTTCGCAACTATGCATTCCTTTGGGATTCCTCGGCTCTTGGCTATGTGCAGTTTCGTTATGCCATGCGTAACAGTCTTATGTGGCTTGTACTGGTGCCCACCGTTTGTATTTCACTAGGGTTGTTGATTGCAGTGCTCGCAGATTCTGTTCGCTGGGGGATTCTTGCTAAGACGCTGATTTTTGTACCGATGGCGATTTCATTCGTAGGTGCTGCGGTGATTTGGCGGAACATATTCGCCGGTGGTGGCATTGAACCACAACAGGTTTTAAACGGAGTCACACCGTCTTATCAGATCGGATTGCTAAAAGCATTGCTAGGGCACACAGCCGCCTACAATGAACCATTGTACAGTTTGAAGTTCTGGGGCAATTTTTTTCTGATGTGGATTCTCGTCTGGGTGCAAACAGGGTTTGCAATGGTTATCTTTTCTGCAGCCCTTCGTGGTGTACCTGAAGACACGATTGAAGCAGCAAAAATCGATGGTGCTAATCCATTCCAGATGTTTTTTCGCGTCAAGCTACCGCAGATATTTTCGACTGTGGTGGTGGTATGGACCACGCTGGTGATATTGGTGCTGAAAATGTTCGATATCCCGTACGCACTGTCTGCCAATGATGATGACAAACTGCTGCTGGCCACGATGATGGAAAACGCGCGTAACAACTGGTCGGTGGGTGGTGATAACGTCGAGAATCTCTTTGCCGCGATCGCTGTAATGTTAATGCTAACAGTCATACCGAACATGGTATTCAATGCACGGCGTATCCGGCGTGAACAGAGAGAGCTTGGACACTGATGCAAAGTTCTGAAAAGTATCCTGATCAAAAGCTCTTGAATTGGAGTCGCGGATGACACGTACTTTCAAGCATATTATTCTGGCGCTGATTGTTGTCATCTGGGTGTTGCCGTTTGTAGCATTGGTCACTACCTCGCTGCGCTCTGAAACTGCATCTAAAACGTCAGGCTTCTGGACAGCGTTTACTCCCACAGAATTGGGTCATCGATTCGGCACGCACGACAGGGATCAGTCAGAACCGTTCACAACCATGAGCGGTAATATTTTCGAAAGACTCAACGGTGATCGCGAAAGCTTTGAGATTACCGGTGAGGTTAATTCAATTCTATTCAAAGGGCGGGTTCCAGACCCTGAGAAGCCGGGAAAAACCAAGCTGATCAAGAAACTGGTTTATGCGGGCGAGGTCATGGACGTGCGTGGAGGTGAGTTTGTATTTCAGTCTTCAGGTGATTTTACCTGGACGTTCCCTGAGGCTACGGCACCCAAGGCAAAGAACCTCGATGCGTTTATCAATCAGGATCCGGTATTCGGTACTGATGCCTATATAGAAGTATTGTTTGAAAACGAAAACGTACCCAACGCGCTTATCTCGTCTTTTATCGTAACCATACCCGCCACAATAATACCGATCACAATAGCCGCCTTTGCAGCCTACGCGTTTGCGTGGATGCGATTCCCGGGGCGTGACTGGCTTTTTGTAATTGTAGTGTCATTAATGGTGGTGCCTACTCAGCTCGCATTTCTGCCGGTGCTGCAGGGTTTTAGTGGTATTGCTTCATGGGCTACTTCGCTAAATGCCTGGCTGACAGATTGTGAAGTCACCAGAACATGTAAGGTTCCCTCTAAATCGTTTGCCAGTTTGTGGGTAACACATACGGCTTTCGGGTTGCCACTCGCGATCTATTTGTTGCGTAACTACATTGTCGGGCTGCCCAAAGAGTTACTGGAAAGCGCTCGAATTGATGGTGCCAGTCATCTGAAGATATTTACCCGGCTAATTATCCCGTTGTCCGTGCCTGCGCTGGCGTCTTTCAGTATCTTTCAATTCCTCTGGGTATGGAATGATCTTATTGTCGCGCTGTACATCGGCTCGGCGGACTCTGCTGATCTGGTTTTTCCCATCCGATTGCAAAAGCAGCTAGGCACATTTAAAGATCAACTGCATTTGCTTAATGCGTCAGCGGTTATATCTATCATAGTGCCGGTGATCGTGTTTCTTTCTATGCAGCGCTACTTTATACGCGGTCTGTTGGCGGGCTCGGTCAAAGGTGGATAATGATGGAAGCTGACAAGCTACAATGGTGGGAGACTGCGGTGATCTATCAGATCTATCCGCGCTCGTTCCAGGACTCCAATGATGATGGCATTGGTGATCTGCCGGGTATCACCAGCCGGCTTGAGTACATTTCAGATCTTGGTGTTGATGCTGTCTGGATCAGTCCATTCTTTAAGAGTCCACAGAAAGATTTTGGCTATGATGTTTCAGACTATTGTGATGTGAATCCTGAGTACGGAACGCTTGCCGATTTTGACAACCTACTGGCAAAAGCACATGACTTAAATCTCAAGATCATGGTCGATATTGTTCCGGCTCACTGTTCTGATCAAAATGCCTGGTTTGTAGAGAGCCGTCAGTCTAAAGTTAACGACAAGGCAGACTGGTTTCACTGGGTAGATCCTCAACCTGACGGGAGTCCGCCGAATAACTGGTTGTCTTTCTTTGGTGGACCGGCGTGGAGCTGGGAGCCGGGTCGTCAGCAGTATTACCTGCACAATTTTTTGAGTTCGCAACCCAACCTTAATCATGCTAATCCAGCTGTACGCGAAGCGTTAATGGACGTTGCCCGTTTCTGGTTTGATCGTGGCGTAGATGGGTTCCGACTAGATGCCGTGCATACTATTAACGCAGATTCTGCACCTTATAAAAACAATCTTGCCAATCCGGATTTTGTACCAGGGCCACTGCCACAGCAACAGCAACCGTTCTTTCGTCAGTTGCATGATACGGCACAGTTGAACCAACCCGCGATTCAATCATTTAGTGAATCGTTCAGATCTGTTGCCGATCACTACACCGATCGTTACCTGATGGGGGAGTTGCACGGTGATGACCCAATCAAGGCAAGTCAAACTTTCACAGCTCCAGGGCGGTTGCACGCCACATACAACTTCAATCTTTTGCAATGGGATGGTTTGAGCGTTGATGGGCTAAAGCGGGCTATTTCTAAAGCAGTCGACGCTTTTAACGGAACAGGGCGTCTAAGCTTTGCATTCTCTAATCATGATGTACCACGTAGCGCGACCAGGCAACTTGCACCGTTGGGGCTTACTGAAGAACAGCAGCCAGCGTTACAGTTACTGTTGTTAAAGTTAGAGACTTGCCTGATTGGATCAGCGTGCATCTACCAGGGAGAAGAGCTGGCATTTCAGGATGTGCAGGATATACCAGTAGAACAGATGCAGGATCCATGGGGTATTGAGTTTGCCCCTGTGTTTCCCGGTCGCGATACCTGTCGGACGCCGATGGTGTGGAGCGGAGATTCACCGAACGGTGGTTTTTCTAAAGCCAACAGTACCTGGCTGCCGATAGATGCGCGCCATTTACAACGAGCGGCTCTCGATGAGGTGGCTAGAGATGGTTCTGTTTATAATGAGTTTGCGGCGTTTCTGAAGTGGCGTAAGGATCAACCGGCATTCATGTCTGCAAATACAATGACAGAAGTGACTGGTGCTGCAACGACGATTGTGTTTGATCGGGTTTCTGATCTTCAAACCCTGCGTTGTACTTTTGACTTTGAATTGCTCACTGCATCATTTCAGGAAATCTAATGGCACGAGTGTCTTTAAGAGGGGTTAGCAAATCATTCGGTAAGGTTGACGTTATCCGTGATGTTGATCTGGATATTGATAACGGTGAGTTTGTTGTTTTTGTCGGGCCCTCGGGGTGCGGCAAATCAACGTTATTGAGATTGATCTCCGGGTTGGAAAATTTATCCAGTGGTGAAATATACATTGCTGATCGTCCGGTGATGGACTTACCACCTTCAAAGCGTGGTATTGCAATGGTATTTCAATCTTATGCGCTGTATCCGCATATGACGGTCTATCACAACATGGCGTTTTCACTGGATCTGGAAGGTAAAAGCAAGAAAGAGATCCGTGAGCGTGTAGAGGCGGCTGCCACGATTTTACAAATGGAGCATCTGCTTGACCGTCGGCCCGCGGCACTCTCTGGTGGTCAGCGACAACGTGTAGCGATCGGTCGTGCCATTGTGCGTAACCCAGATGTGTTCCTGTTTGATGAACCTTTGTCCAATTTGGATGCTGCACTCCGACATGATACCCGGGTTGAAATTGCCAAACTGCACAGACAACTCGATGCGACGACAATCTATGTCACGCACGATCAGGTAGAGGCGATGACATTGGCAGACAAAATAGTTGTTCTGAAAGATGGCGAGGTTATGCAGGTGGGTGCACCGATGGAGTTGTTTCACAATCCTGCTAATGAGTTCGTTGCGGGATTTCTCGGGTCACCGAAAATGAATTTCTTTGATGGTGTGCTTACAGGTGCCAGTGGTGTGTCTTCGGGTGGCTTACAGGGAAGCTTCAGCGGAGAAGGCCTGGAGGTAGACGCTGTTCGATTGGTCTCAGAAAATAAGAACAATGGAGATCGGGTTAGACTTGGTGTTCGACCCCAGCACTTGTTTCTTGACACGACTGGTCCTGTGACTGGAACAGTGACACTGGTTGAGCAGTTAGGAACCGAAACGGTAGTTGAACTTATCACGCAACAGGGCACTCCGTTTCGCGTCGCGTCTGCAGAGAATCTTAGTGTTACCGCAGGGCAGCAGGCAAGTTTCGGATTCGATGCGAGCTCAGCACACTTGTTTTAGGTTATAGAAGTTCTTAACTGGAAGATGTAGGGGGAACAGTTGTATGCATCGGAAGCTTTATTTCAGTAACCTTTCGCCTTATGCGAGGAAGGTGCGAATCATTCTTGCAGAGCTTGATCTGGACTATCAGTCCGATTGTCTGGATCGGATGAGACCAGTTGATTTAATCGGTCCGCTCAATCCTAACCTGACTGTTCCAGTGTTTGAAGACCGGGGGCTGACGCTCTTTGACTCGAGTGTCATCGCCGAGTACCTGCTGGATACTTATGGTGCCTGCAACGAGGGATTAAACTCAAATGTTCCACTCTATTTGCACGTCTTTCGCGCTGACAACAAATGGGAGGATCTCAAGATACTCGCTTCTCTGGAAACACTGACTGAGTCTCTGGTAAGTCTGTTTCTTTACCGAGGTAGTATCGAGAGGGCTGGTCTACATTCGGGGGAAGTCGACTATTTACAGCGGCAGCAGATACGCATTGAAAAAATACTTGATTGGCTAGACGTACGTGCGACAGAGGAAGGGTTTGTTCCTGGATCATTCACTCTCGCAGACATCTCACTAATAGCAGCGCTGGGCATGTGTGATGCGGTCAATCTTTACGACTGGCGCAGTTGTTCCCGTCTGGGAGCATTGGTGCAATGCTTTAGTGAAAGAAGGTCTGTGTCTACGACAAGTCCGGCGGTGGAGTAGCCCGAATGGCGGGTGGATCATAAATGGCTAGCGTAAACACCAATAAGGCAGGAGTAATTGCGTCTTTGATAATTCCGGTAATCTTATTTTTCTGGCTGCTTTTCTCCGGAACAACGGTTCTTTCCAGCGCGTTTACGGCCCTGTCATACTGGTTGTTATGTTACCTGGGATTTGCAGTGTTTATTCTGCCGCTGCATAAGTGGTTACAATCTAAAAACAGACAAAGCCTGTGGGTGTTGTTGGTCTCTGGGATGCTTGGGGGTGCAGTGATTGTGTCTGTGATGTATTTCGCGTTTAGTCTTATGCTGGGCGGAAGATCAAACTTCAATTTACAGGAGACTGTTATCGGCGCAGTGAGTGGTGGCATCGTAGCAATAGCGTACTGTTTATTAACCGGTGTAGTTCGGTTGAGGTCTTCCGGTTCATCCAGCAAGTGCTAATTTAGAGCTTGATCACTGCAACAGGATTGTAGACAATAGCGATATGGGGCTGCGAATGCCTCGTGAGGCGTCAGCTGAATATTCGCATCCATGCACTACCGGCACCCAAGTATTGAGCCGGTACTCGTTTACCCTGAAATGAGGGAGGATGCGTTATGGCGTCACCAGTCCAGATATCTGTTAATCAATTATCCCGTCTCGTAGGAACCCCTGCTGCCCCTGTCATTATTGACGCGCGCAATGGAGAAGATTTCGACGATGATCCCCGTTTAATTCCCGCAGCGATTCGCTGCGAATTCCCGTCTGTGATCGACAACATCAGTACTGTGGTTGATGATATTGGTACCCGGCATGCTGTGGTCTATTGTCAGAAAGGCCTGAAGATCAGCGAAGGCGTTGCGGCACTACTGAGATCTAATGGTGTTTCCGCTGAGGTGCTCGAGGGCGGGCAATTCGGCTGGCGCGATGCCGGCATGTTGCTGACAAAAGATGTTCAACGCAATGCCGCCGGGCAGACCGTTTGGGTTACCAGGGTCAGACCCAAGGTCGATCGTATCGCCTGCGCCTGGCTGATCAGGCGGTTTGTTGATCCGAATGCGATATTTATGTTTGTTACCGGGTCGCAGGTGGCACTGGTTGCGGAAAAGTTCAACGCGATACCGTTTGATGTTGAGGATGTGCTCTTTAGTCATCGTGACTCAGGCTGTACCTTTGACACGATGTTGCATGAATTCGGTTTGCAAGGTGAAAGCAAGCCCGCGGAGGCACTGAGCCGGTTGGCTACCGTTGTGCGCGGCGCCGATACAGATCACCTGGATCTCGCACCGCAGTGTGCGGGACTGATGGCAATGTCATTAGGCTTGTCGCGCCAATACAGCGATGATCTCGAACAGCTCGACGCTGGTATGCCACTCTATGATGCGATGTATCGCTGGGCGCGTGATGCGTTTGATGAAAAGCACGACTGGTCCAGCGCCGGTCACGTTGGGTCGAGGTAGATCAGGGTGGCTGATAATTCCAACCTTGCTACCACACAAGCAGACGGCAATTCTTCAGAGCCTGGTGAGAGTCCGACAATGCTGCAGGCATTTTATGTCTGGCTAAAAATTGGACTGTTGTCTTTCGGCGGTCCGGCTGCACAGATTGCATTGATGCATAAGATTGTTGTGGCCGAAAAAAACTGGCTGTCTGAAAAACAATATCTTAGTGCGTTGAGCTTTTGCATGTTATTACCCGGTCCGGAGGCGATGCAACTGGCAACTTATTCAGGTTGGAAATTGCATGGTGTTCGAGGCGGATTAATTGCCGGTTTGATGTTTGTGATACCGGGAGCGCTGGTGGTATTTTTCTTTGCCGCTGTCTATTCCCTGTATGGCAAGGTGAGTCTCGTTGAAACGCTGTTTCTAGGTATTAAGGCAGCCGTTATTATCGTCGTTATCGAAGCGTTGCTGCGTGTAGCGAAGAAAGCACTGACAAACTCAGAGCATTGGGTTATTGCTGCACTGGCATTTGTGATGATTTTCTTTTTTAACGTGCCATTCCCCTTGATCATTGCGGCTGCTGCGCTGTACGGTTTTATACGTAGTAAGAATCACAATACGGTAAGTGAAAATATTGCAGCTCCTGCCGAAGGTCATGTTCGTTCGACGGTGACTACCGTTGCGATCTGGCTGGTTCTGTGGATATTGCCGTTTCTATTCCTTTGGGCAATCGGAGCCCATGATCTGTTGTATCGAGTCGGTGCCTTCTTTTCACAACTCGCGGTGGTCACTTTTGGTGGTGCCTATGCTGTGCTAGCCTATCTTGCGCAGGATGTTGTTGCCCAATACGGCTGGCTGAGCGCAGGTGAGATGATGGACGGTTTAGGTCTGGCAGAGACCACACCTGGCCCGTTGATATTGGTAACCGAGTTTGTCGCCTTTCTGGCCGGATTCAAAGCAGGTGGATTTGCACTCGCAACTGGTGCAGCGCTGATCTCTCTATGGGTTACGTTTGTTCCGTGTTTTTTATGGATCTTTGCCGGTGCCCCGTATATTGACTGGCTCGGTGATCAACCGAGACTCAAGGGAGCTATGTCTGCAATTACCGCGGCCGTTGTGGGTGTGATCCTAAACCTGTCGGTCTGGTTTGCACTGCACGTGCTATTTCGCCAGGTAGAGCCGATAAAGCATGGTTTTTTAACACTTTGGACCCCGTCACTAAGCTCGCTTGACTGGCGTGTGGCTTTATTGACTGTGCTTTGTGGTATTGCAGCTTTTGTCTATCACCGGTCCATCGGCATTATCCTGGTGATGTCGGCGTTGGCGGCTTTGGTTCTTTCATTTTTCTAGTGTAGAGCTTATCGGATGTTCGTTGCCCTGATGCCTGATCTAACTGCGGTTATTTGATGTTAGTATTTCACTTGGAGAACGATCAGAGAAAATAGATTTTAGTGCGCAAAATTACTTCCGAAAATATAAGAGTATTCAGCTCGGTATATCACGGAATTTTCGCAGCTGTTGTTGTATTGGCTTTGATTGTCAGAAGCTCGGTAGGGCTTTCTTACTATTCTCTGGTGGTTTGGATTGCTGCAGTAGTCAGCGCCTGTAGTTTAGGATGGGCGTGTGGGAAGTGGTATGTGCCTGAGAAGAGAATACGTTTTAGTATTAAGCCTTATATTATTACCCCGCTGATTTCGTTTTTGTCAGCGGCAATTGCTGCCTTGATTCAAAGTTTGGCTTTTGAGATAAACTCACCTGTTGTAGATAAGTTTGATTTATGGGGTGTCCTCAATGAAAGCATTCAGGTGACTTTAGTCATCTTCACAATAACGTTACCCGTAACAGCTTTAGTTGGCATGGTCGTTTCGCTGTTTATAATTAGATTTGGTGGGTATGAGAATTCGCTATGAAGTTTATCAGGCTCTTTCGTAAAATTCCGTCACCGAATTTCTGGCCGATGACATCTGTATTGTGATTGATAGCGAGGGTGTTTAGAAGTGGTGCGAAAATAATAGTCTGGGTAGAGATTTGCTGTTAACCTGAATATAGGAGGAGTAAAAAATGTCGGATCGACGGGTAGATGCATTTTTCTACGGATTATTCATGGACGGGGATATTCTCATCTCAAATGGTATTGAGGTAGTAAAACCAAGACAGGGATATGCAGATGGTTTTGAACTTGTTATCGGCAATCGCGCAACCCTGGTGGCCAGGAGTGGAGCGCGCTCATATGGAATGGTGATGTCGGTGACTCATACCGATATCAACAGCTTGTATTCTGCTGATGGTTTGCAAGACTATTGCCCTGAGGCTTTGTCAGTAAATCTAATAGGAAATGGTACTGCTAATAGTGCTCTTCCAGCGATTTGCTATAACTTACTGAGACGACCGGCCCCTGAAGAGTCCAATGCGGAATATGCTGCCAAGTTGAGAACGGCTCTTTCAAAGTATGAGTTTCCTGCCGAATACATAGCATCTGTTAACTAAATACCTGTGCTCTACTGCAGCAAACCGATTAGCGTTTCATTATCAGTGTCTTTAGCAAGCTGCAGAGCAGTGTAATCCTGGTGATTACAGGTGTCTTTATCGGCACCAGCATCCAGCAGATGTCTGATGGCAGCGATCATTTTGTTGTGCGCTTTATCTGATCCATATTTTATAGCATGAATTGCCCAGAATAACGGAGTTGCGTGGAATTGAGTACATTTTTGCTCCACCCTTGCACCGGCGGCAAGCAACTGGCTGACTGTGTCAGGTAAGCCGGTGTAGCAGCTCCAGTGCAGAGCGGTAGCTCCATGAACTGATGTCGCATGTATGTCAGCACCTTTATCAATTAACAGATTAGCAAGTTGCCCGGCTGCCAGAGAAGTAGCGCCCAGTAGCGGTGACTCTGTGCCTTCGCTTCCATCAATCAGTGCTCCATGTTTCAGAAGCAGTTGTGCCAACTCGACATCTTTGTCTGATGTGAGTTTTTCTTCAAATACAGCGTCAGCGATGTAGTGCAACGGGTCGGTTTTGTTTTTCTTCTCAGGTCCCCAGACGATCTTTGTGTTGGCGAGCGCCGGTGTGGAACTGAGTATTGTCTCCAGTCCGGCGATATCACCGGAATCGATAGCGTCTTTTACTGAGTCTGAATTCATACTAGTTGGGTGTGAAGTTGGATGAGCGCAGAGCATTTGTCTGCAGTGTAGAGTTCGGTACGGTGGTTGAGTAACACACGATAACATATCGCTCAGTTTAGAGTGATTAGTTGAAATATGTTCGCGCCGGATACAGATCCGATCAATAGAAAATTCGTATTCGCGTCACCATGGTATTGCGTTGTTGATCTTTGTGGTGGTGACGGCGTATCCTTTTTTAAAGCTAAAGCGGCCAATGCTTCTTTGAATTTCAGGCAAATGTTCAGGATCTAAACAGTGAATAAAGTATTTGATTTTATCCACGACCTGCAATGGGATGATGTGCCGGATCATGTTAAAAAAGCAAGCCGCTATGCATTGCTGGATTTACTCGGTGTGGCTGCCAGCGGCACTGTCACGGATCTTTCACAGATAATTCGCAATCATGCGTTCAGTCAGTTTGGATCTGGTGATCCGGCGAAAAGTGCCCGAATGCTTTTTGATGGCCGGCGGTGCAGTGCCACCGGGGCTGCGTTGGCTGGTGGTATGTTAATAGATTCGGTCGACGCACATGATGGATATAAGCCAACCAAAGGGCATGTAGGCTGTGGAGTGCTTCCTGCAGTACTGGCATTTACCGAAGTCGATCAACTTGTGTCTGAGGCAGAGTTTCTCAGCCGACTTGTGATGGGTTATGAGGTAGGTGGTCGCGCTGGTATCGCATTGCATGCTACGGCTTGTGACTATCACACCTCCGGTGCGTGGATAGCGCTGGCTGCTGCGGCTATTGGTTCACGCAGCTTGAAACTTGATAGTGAACAGACCCGTGAGGCACTGGGTATTGCGGAGTATCACGGGCCGCGTAGCCAGATGATGCGATGCATTGATCACCCGACCATGCTCAAAGACGGGTCGGGTTGGGGCGCAATGACTGGGTGCTCTGCAGCTTTGCTTGCGAAAGAGGGTTTTACCGGTGCACCGGCAGTAACAATAGAAAGTGATGAAGTGCGGAATGTCTGGGCAGATATCGGTGCTGGCTGGACGATCACAGACCAATACGTTAAGGCCTATCCGGTTTGTCGCTGGGCACAGCCTGCGATTGCGGGTGTGTTGGCCATAAAGGAAAAGTGCGACTTTAAGCCCGAGCAGATTAAGCGGGTAGAGATTGGGACCTTTCATGAGTCAAAGCGACTCGCTGTGACTTCACCGGCCACCACCGAGCAGGCGCAGTACAGTTTGCCGTTTCCTGTTGCTGCTGCTGTTATCTATAACGATGTGGGTGTGGAGCATATCGATGGTGCAGGATTGCGGGATGAAGATGTTCTGCGGATCAGCAACATGATTAGGATGGTAGAAGTGGAGGAGTATAACCAGTGCTTTCCCGGCTTGCGTAAGAGCCATGTCGTAATTGAACTTCAGGATGGACGGATTCTTGAGTCCGGTACAGTGGAGGCAGCTGGTGACCCGGAGATACCGTTCAGTACGGACATGCTGGAACAAAAGTTTATGCGATTCGCAAGCAGGCCGTTAGGGGAAGCTCGAGCTGTAGCTTTAAAGGACTGTGTGCTAAACCTTGGTACAGATGACAACAATAACCTGCAAAACCTGAACGCGCTGATCTACCAATCTGTTTCAGAGTAAGGTGTACGATTCATGTTGTGTGTACAGACTTTATTCCGTAAGGGGATAAGCTTGCGTATCCACCAATGTGCAGCACGTCAGACACAACTAACCGGTTAATCTGGCAATTAACTGTTAGTTCGCAGCGTTTGTTGCGGCTCCTGGTGGATGCGCTGTCGCTTATGCCCCCCTACGAAAAATGGCATCATCATTGTGGTACATTCAGACGACCGGTTTCGTTTTTTCTGTCGCACTGGCTTGTTTATTTGTTTGGTTGTAGAGCGGTTCCCGTAGGGTGGATAAGCTTGCGCATCCACCAAACTAATACATAACATGTTTTGCACTTGGTGATCTAATTCGCCGTGAAGTTTGTAGCGTTAGTTGAGGCAGGTTGGTGGATGCGCTGTCGCTTATGCCCCCCTACGAAAATAGGACATTGTTAGTGTCGTGCATTCAGACGACCGGTTTCGTTTTTTCTGTCGCACTGGCTTGTCTATTTGTTTGGTTATAGAGCGGTTCCCGTAGGGTGGATAAGCTTGCGCATCCACCAAACTAATACATAATATGTTTTGCACTTGGTGATTTAATCCGCCGTGAAATTTGTAGTGTTAGTTGAGGCAGGTTGGTGGATGCGCTGTCGCTTATGCCCCCCCTACGAAAAAATGGCATCATCAATGTAGTGCATTCAGACGACTGGTTTCGTTTTTTCTGTCGCACTGGCTCGTCTATTTGTTTGGTTAAAGAGCGGTTCCCGTAGGGTGGATAAGCTTGCGCATCCACCAAACTAATACATAATATGTTTTGCACTTGGTCATCTAATTCGTCCTGAAGTTTGTAGCGTTAGTTGAAGCAGGTTGGTGGATGCACTGTCGCTTATGCCCCCCCAACGAAAATAGGACATTGTTAATGTCTGCATTCAGACGACCGGTTTCGTGTTTTCTGTCACCCTGGCTTGCATATCTGTTTGGCTCAGAGCGGTTTCCGCAGGGGGCAGGTTTAATGTATATCTACCACTTGTATGGCAGACTATTCGCCTACACTAGGCTAAAGCATCTGCCCGGGTATCAACCCATTGCGCGCTCTAGAATAGCGTTAACGGATCCCACCACGCCGGCGTCGGCAGGATGGGCGCTTGATAGCAGCAGCCCGCGTACATCGCTGTTGCCATAGATGCTGGCTTTTGCACTCGCGTCAGCACCGGCGTCGATCAGAGTCTGCGCAATGTCCGCAGCGTTCATTGGGGTAATCTGCCGATAAGACTCAACGCCGTTTGCAGCCAAATAGTGCAGTAGTGTTGCTCCGTGACCGTATTGCGATCTTTGTGTGGCCAGTTGCGGGCTTGACTGAAGCGCACTTTGCAGCAGTTGTAACTCGCCGTGAAGCATGTTGTCTACACAGGCTTCAAATCTGGTATCGAATTGGGTTTCTGAGAGACTTTCTACATTGTTCCATGTCGGGAATCCGTATTCCGCGGCCATTGTTTGCTGTGCAAGTTCCGGTGTTAGACGTGCGTTCATTATTTCTTCATGGTTTTTTCCGATTAACGGCTTACACCAACAGGCCAGATGAAATATCACCGCTGTACTGCCAAACGAATGGGCATCCAACAGCCGTTCTGCCTGAAGAGAAATATACTCTCTTATAGTGGTCGTGGATTTATCCATCTGCAGGATGTCGGTATGCAAGTCCCGGATCTTTTGGATGCTTTGATCGATATAGACATCAGTCATTGGAGTTCCCGTTATTTTTAATACAAGCACGGCAGAGTTGGTAATTTTGAAGCATAGTGTTAGTAGGTTGCTGCGGGTTTAGCAAAACCTTCGGTACAGTTCCGACCATCACTTATTGTTATTTTACTCTGATTCAAGCACCATCCGACTCCATGTCATCCAGAAAATTTACCTACGCCATTTTTGGCATTTTTTTCATCGAATCCGGTGTGCTTGGTACATGGATTCCGCGTATTCCCGATATTAAAGACAAGCTTTCCCTCAGTGATGGCCAACTCGGTCTGAGTTTGCTGGCGCTGCCACTGGGAACGCTGGTTGGTCTTTTCGTTGCGGCTCGTATCATTGAGTTGCTGGGTAGTCTGCGGCGTGCCTGCCAGGTGTTCCTGCCATTGTGGGCGCTGTCATTCATATTGCCGGCGTTGGCACCGACTCAACTCGCGTTTATGGCTGTGTTATTGGTGTGCGGCCTGACCATCGGTTTGGTGGAAGTGGCGATGAATACAGAGGCAGACAGGCTGGAACAGCACTTAGGCACAAAAATCATGTCACGTTGTCACGGATTCTGGAGTCTGGGTTCAATGTTCGGTGCGCTGGCCGGCGGGGCTGTCGCCCAGATAGGAGTGCCAATAGAAAAGCACTTCATCATTGTGATGCCACTGCTGGCAGTAGCAGGCTTCACTACCTCCTCGCAATTGCCGATCCTCAATTCTGTCGCGAAACAAAAGCTTTCGTCAACAGAAGATTCCTCTCTGTTCAGGCTGCCTTCAAAAGCTATTGCGCTGCTGTGTGTGATGCCGATTGGCATTATGTTGGTAGAGGGTGCTTTTATAGATTGGTCTGCTGTGTTTATGCGATCAATACTCGATGCATCACCGCTATTGATCAGCATTACCTATTCATTCTTCTCTATTGTAATGGCCGCGGTGAGACTGTCAGGGGACAAAATTCGTGATCTTTTCAGTGAACAGTTGATTGTACAGGTGTCTGGTATTGCAGCGGCTGCCGGTATTGCTTTGTTTTCGGTCTCGCCAAACGTTCTGGTTGCGTTTGTTGGCGCTGCCCTGAGTGGTATGGGAGTGGCCATCGTTTATCCGCTGGCGGTGACGGCAGCCGCTCGCAGACCGGGTAAATCGTCTGCCGATAATGTTGCTGCAATGACGATGATATCGTTTTCTGCGTTTTTGTTCGCTCCACCGATAATCGGATTTCTGTCTGAATTGCTGAGCCTGAGATTCGCACTGTTGTGTCTCGCGCCCTGCGCATTATTGACTTTTTTCCTGGCCGCCGAGATTAAGCCAGTTAGCGATAAGGTGTAGTTAGTACAGCCGTTCAATAGAAAGAATGCAGCAGGTGCGCTGCATTCTATAGATAATTACCTGCTACTCCTGACCGCAATAGAGATTGTCGGGTAGGGTGTTCTCTACCAGAAACGCTTCGACAATATCGTTGATGCACTCACTGCTACCGTTAAAGGCAGAGGTATGACCTGAGTGTTCGGACGTTATAAATAGTCCACCGATGCTGTTTGCCATAGATTCTGACCACTGCAACGGTGTTTGCGCGTCGTTAGTGCCTCCAATGACAAGAGACACAGGTGCGGTGTCTACCGCGATTGGTGGCAGAGGTTCAATCGCTTCCGGCCAGCCACTACACATTCCAATTGCCGGAATAAGGTACTCTGCGAAAAGATCTGATCTACCGTTGTAGTCTTCCAGGACAGTTATCAGTTCTGTCGCATCCGGCCTGGCTGCATCGTCAGCACACATCACCGCGACTTCTGCTGTGGCATTGTCCTCCTCGTCGTCCTCATCATTTGCCGGAGAATCCATAAAATCAGCCAATGGTAAAAACGCAGACAAGTCTCCGCTCTCGATGTAGCTTATTAACGGTTCGGCTGCAAGCTCTGCAAATTCCAGATCAAGGGTTGCGGAAATCACTATTTCACCGACCAGGTCAATAGATTCGGCCGATTCAAATGTGTTTGTCGAGATCAGGTTTACGATTCTCTCGTTAAGTTGGATAAGTAATCCGTCCGGGGAGCAGTCAGGGTTTTCTTTCAGGCAGGTACTGAGTACTCTTTTGATATTTGTCTGCATCAGATCAAGTTGACCGGATATAAGCATAGAGATTGCCGATTGTGGTGGAAGACTGGCATCAAGGACAAACTGGCCACTCCTACCTGGATATATCTGCAGGTACAGAGCACCGAGGCGAGTGCCGTAGGAGTAACCGATAAAATTTATCTTCTCATCTCCGATGGCCTTGCGTATCTCGTCCATATCACGAACGACATTTGCAGAGCCGAGATGTTGCAGATAATTACCGTACTTTTCTGCACAACCAGATGCAAATGATGTGTAGTCAGCGTGCATTACAGTGGCAGCTGATACGTCGATAGGGTACTCATCAATATCGTTTAGTCCAAACTCGGTGCAATCAACCGGGCGGCTTTCACCAATACCCCTTGGATCAAATCCAATCAGATCAAATGACTCCAGAACAGACTCAGGAAATGCGTCGAAGGTGATCAGATCCTCCAACAGCATGACGCCTGATCCACCGGGTCCTCCCGGATTCAACAAAAGCACTCCCCTGCGAACACTCGACGCTGCGTGCCTGATAAGCGCCATATCTATAGTGTCAGCTTCAGTTTCGAGGTAGTTCATTGGGACGGACAAGGTCGCACACTGAAGGCCCGCCTCGCCACAGTCGGTCCAGTTCAATGTTGTTGCAATATCACCATCACCCTTTGAATCATTATCTGAATCACAGCCAATGAGGTACGGCCCGGTCATTAATAGAATTGTAAGTATTGCTGTCCTGGTCATTTTCGTTCTACTCTGTTGCGGTTGGAGCGAAAAGACTAGGGGCACATCGCCGCTGGATCTGTAACAGCCTGTAACTACCTGTAACACAATGTATTTTGACCATTGAAAGTTATCGCTAATTACATCCTGTTACAGATTTATCTGTGATTTGGCCGCAAACTGGTTACGTGATCAAATGGAAACCACTCAAAATGAAAAACGTAATAGTTCTAGTGACCGCACTACTGGCTAGCCAGGGCCTGCAGGCCGCAGATATAGCCAGAGATATTCGCAATGATGAACCGGGCAATGAAAGCTTTCTCGAACTTGGTTTTGGATTTTTTGCCGGGCAATTACCACTGGTCGGGTTCAATGATCAGGAAGCGGAAGATTCTGGTGACCTCCAGCTTTCAATCCATATCGGCTTGCAGGCGCGGCTTGAGTACCGCGGTTTTTTTGCAGAGATTATTGAAGACAGCTTTAGCGATATCACGCTAGGCTACAACGCGTATGCGACTGATGAGATGGGCATTGATATCGTCGCTACGACGATGTTCGACGATATTGAACGTGACGAATACATAGGTTTTGAATCTGTGACTGATCGAGAAGGTGATATCAGCCTCGGTGTTCGCAGCAATCATTATTTTGGTGATAACCAAGTGCAGCTTGAGCTACTTCGCGACGTCGGTGGTGAGCACGAAGGCGTGGTTGCTGCGGCTCAGTTCGGACGAAAATTTCAGTACCGTAACTGGAATCTGCATGGTCTGGCAGGTGTGCGGTACTTTTCCAAGAGAGTAATCCAACACTACTTTAATGTAAGTGATGAAGAGTCCAGTGCCACTCTCACCGCTTATAAAGCAGATGATGGATTCCTCCCTACACTTCAAATCGGTGCAACGTTACCTATTAATGAGAAGTGGATTTTTCGTACTGGTGCTGAATATTCGCTATTGCCAAAGTCGGTGAGTGATAGCCCACTGGCGCAAGGTGATGATATGTACACTGTGCAAGCCGGTTTTTATCGCGTCTTCCAATCGGGATAGGGGCGAGACATGTATGGAATGAAGATTACCCGGATTTTCACGGCCCTGAGTACTTTGTTGATCGTTTCCTCCGCTGGTGCTCAGATTGGCTTACAATCTGGTCTGGAGTTTAACGCCAAGCCGAATCGGTGTGTAGCGCTCAGAAAAGGCCAAACCTGTTATCAACGTGTTTTGTTGAGATTTAAGGCACCGGAAACAGGTAACTATTGTCTTCTGGTTGAAGATCGGGCCGAACCGGTTCACTGCTGGAGCAATGTAACCTTTGGGAGATATCGGTATGAGGTAGAGTCCAGTAAGAATGTGAAGTTCTATCTTCACAATAGTGAAGGGAGGGTTGCAGAAACAGACGTGAGCATTGCTTGGGTGTATAAAAACCGAAGCAGCCGTCGAACTTCATGGCGGATCTTTTAGTGACTTTTACTACCACTCATAGTGACGCCACTCATATCATGGTAGTGGAGGATGATGCCTCTCTTGCACAGTGGATCAGCGATTTTCTTATAGACAGTGGCTATGTTGTTACGGTTGCGAATCGCGGTGATGAGGCAGTTGAGATGATTCGTACCGATGAGCCGGCACTGGTTATTCTGGACGTAAACCTGCCATCGAAGGATGGCTTTGAGGTTTGTCATGAGGTAAGAAGCTTTTATCACAAACCGGTACTGATGCTGACCGCAAGGGGGGAGGAAAGCGACGAAGTGTCTGGTATAGAGGCGGGTGCAAATGACTACCTGATTAAACCAGTCAGGCCCCGTGCATTGCTCGCCAGGGTTCAATCACTTCTGTCGCGTGGAGAGACGGTTCCGTCAAGTAAGAATAGCCGCATTTTTGGAGAGCTGGAAATTAATGCCGAGTCCCGGAGCGTGTTAATGGCAGGGCAAGCGGTAGAACTATCAACGCATGAGTTTGATCTCTGCTGGTTGCTCAGTGAAAACGCTAATATTGTGATGAGTCGTGATGACATGGTCGGTGCGATGCGTGGTATTGAGTATGATGGCTTTAATCGATCAGTTGATATTCTGGTCTCACGCCTGCGCAAGAAACTGGGCGATACCAGTCAGCCACCACAAAAAATAAAAACGGTCTGGGGTAAGGGGTATATGTTTGTGGCGGATGCGTGGTGAGTGGCATGTTGATGCAGAGCGTTCATCAATGCGTTCCCTGACATTTTCGTTGTTGTTGGTCGTTCTGGTTTCAATCTTCGGCCTGGGATGGGCGCTGGATGCTTTGTTCTCACGAGTATCAGACACAGATGAAGATTATCTGTCTGTTATCACCGCCATAGGTAGTGATATGGCATTGGCGATGAATAATGTCGGTAATCTGGACGAGTTTATGGACTCCAGCGGATATGCCGCAACTGTAACACCTGTTGAAGAGTTTTCCCTGCCGGAATCGATACTGACGCAGCTAAAGTCAGGTGAACCTGTTGTGCTCGAATCAGACACAGGTTTGTCTTTAAACTACTACATCCCAAATCATCTGCAAGTCTTATCGCTGGAGGATATACCAGCGCTGGATAGCGCAAAACCCGGTTTGCAAATTCTTTTTACCAGTATGTTTTATATTGGAACGTTGGCTTTGGTACTGCTATGGCTAAAACCCCTGCTGCGCAGGCTGGGTTTGCTTCGCAAGGCCTCGATGGAGTTCGGTAGTGGTAACCTAAACAGCCGTGTGGACAGTCAGGGAATTTCATATATCGCAGATATAGAAAAGGAATTTAATCGCATGGCAGAAAGAATCCAGAACCAGGTAGATGACAATAAGCTGCTAACTTCAGCTGTTAGTCATGACTTGAGAACTCCTTTGGCGAGATTAAGGTTCGGCATAGACACAATGGCAGTTTCTGATCAGCCAGAAGCTCGAGCGCAGTATTTATCCAGAGTCAGTAGTGATCTGGATGAAATGGAATCACAAATAGATTCTCTGCTGCGCTTCGCACGGCTTGACAATGTAATGGATGATGTCATCAAAGAACAGATTAATCTTGCCGATCTGGCAGCAGAGTGCGTGGCTCAGTATGCAGACGAGTCTGTTGAGGTGACCCTGCGCGCTGGGAATCTGTCGGGTACAGTATTTGGTTCGATAGATCACCTTGGCACACTGGTGAATAATCTTTTGCAGAATGCGGTAAATCACGCAATGACAAAGGTTGAGGTTCAAGTGCAATCGCGCAACAATTCTATTGAATTGATCGTGGCAGATGACGGACCTGGACTGAGCCTTGACAAGGTGGAGAATCTACTTAAGCCATTCCAGCGCGGTGAGAGTTCAAAAGGATTTGGATTAGGTCTTGCCGTAGTATCCCGCATAGCATTGCATCATCGGGCGGAGTTAATACCCGGAGTGGCGGAATCGCTCGGTGGAGCCTGTTTCACTGTACGTTTTCCGGTATCGTAGCGTCTGTTAGAAGCGCCAGGCAGATTGCAATGAAAGTTAGTAGTCTTACTCCGATACTGAATGTCTCAGATATTCAGGCGAGTTTTAAATGGTTTGAATCCATCGGCTGGAAAATTGGTTTTCAGTGGGGTGAGCCTGTAGGTTTCGGGTCAGTTTGCCAGAGTGATGACCGAAGTAGAAACCAGAGTCGTTGCGAGATATTTTTATGCTGCGACGGGCAGGGTGGGCGCGGCAAAAGGACTAATATCTCAACATTTGGTGATGCGACTGACGAATCCTCTGATAAAGGTGTCTGGATGTCACTGTGGGTAGATGATGTCGATGCGGCCTTTGCAGAATGCGCCGCCGCCGGGGTGGAAGTTACTTTTCCCCCGACCGATATGCCGTGGAATGTTCGAGAAATGCATATCCGTCATCCGGATGGCCATGTCTTTCGGGTCGGCCAGAGTTTGCAGCCAGAGTTTGCAGAGTGAATCAACCAGGGTTTGCAGAGTGAGTCAAAATGTGGCTGTGGGTGCTATTCGGTGAAACAGATAATCCGCAGTGACGCTATACTTCACGTAGTCAATTTTAAAGATCAACTCGATGAGTAAGCTAGTCACTTTCCTGAATGGCCCCAACCTGAATCTGCTGGGTAAGAGGCAGCCGGAAATCTACGGTCACGATACGCTGGCAGATGTCGAAAGCAAATGTAGTGAGTTGGCGTCTACCCTCGGCTTGCAGACACGTTTTCAGCAGTCCAATTATGAAGGCCAGCTTGTGGACTGGATTCACGATGCGCGTGAAGACAGCGGTGGCATTATTATAAATGCCGGTGCGTACAGTCACACCTCTATTGCGATTCTGGATGCGCTGAACACGTTCGAAGGACCGGTGTTGGAAGTGCATGTTTCCAATATTCATCAACGTGAGAGTTTCAGACACCACTCCTACGTTACGTTACGTGCTGAAGGTACAATCATCGGCTTTGGTGTTGAGGGTTATGAACTGGCGCTTCAGCGTATGGGCACCCTGCTGAACTCTGACTGATTATGCCTGGACTGAACGGCGCTGCGCAGCACGGTATCGATCTGTTCGATCTCGGCAGTCACACCAGAGAAATCTCCACCAGCTCCACCGAAGCGCAGCGTTGGTTCAATCAAGGCTTGAACTGGTGCTATGGCTTTAATCAGGAAGAGGGTGTTAACTGCTTCCAGCAGGCTTTGGAGTACGATCCAGCTTGTGTGATGGCGCACTGGGGTATGGCCTATGCGGCCGGTCCGTTTTACAACTATGCATGGTGCGACTTCAGTGAAGCAGAAGCATTGCAGAAAACGAGCTTCTGCTACCAGCATATCCAACAAGCCATGTCTTATAGTGAGACGGCCACCGATCTGGAAAATCAACTAGTACAAGCGCTGGCGCAGAGATTTCAAAAACCGCATCCGGTAGAGTTGCCGGACTACAACCGGTGGGATGATGACTACGCTGATGCAATGCGTCAAGTGTACAAAGATCATCCACAAGATCACGATATTGCCGCCCTGTTTGCCGAGGCATTGATGTGTCGAACGCCGTGGAAGTTGTGGGATGTAAAACGTGGAGTACCCGCTGTTGGTGCAGATACGCTGGAAGCGCTGCAGGTTATTGAGCGATCTATAGCAATGAATGAGGCAGCAGGCTGTCCACCGAACCCGGCAATTCTGCACTTACACATTCATTGCACAGAAATGTCTGATGAACCGGAACAGGCCATGCGGTCTGCAGATTTGCTGGCGGATCTTTGCCCTGATGCGGGTCATTTGAATCATATGCCCGGCCATACGTATGTGTTGTGTGGTGAGTATGACAAAGCCCGGATTGTTAGCGAGGCATCAATCGCGTCGGATGATAAGTATCTCGCCTACGCCGGACCGTATAATTTTTATACCACCGCGCGTTGCCATGATCTGCATATGATGATGTATACGTGCATGTTTCTGGGTCAGTATCAGCCTGCTTTGGCCGCTGCTAATAAAATGTGTGACACGTTGTCTGAGGACGTATTGCGGCATACCGACCAGCCCCAGGTGCTGTATACGATGGAGGGATATTACTCCATGAAGATGCATGTGTTGGTACGCTTTGGCAGGTGGCAGGAGATTATTGAGTCTCCATTACCATCGGATGCAGAGCTGTATTGCACTTCAATTGCGATGCATCATTATGCGAAAGGGGTTGCCTATGCAGCGCTAAAAGAGATTTCAGCGGCCGAAGAGCAGAAAAGATTGTTTCACCAGTCGGTAGCGAAGATCCCATCGAATAGAAAATTCTTTAATAATCCTGCGGTGACTACTCTGGGTGTTGGTGAGAAGATGCTGGATGGGGAGCTTGCCTATCACAAAGGCAATTATGAAGAAGCGTTTGATCATCTCAGAGAGTCTGTAATTCGCGATGACAATCTTGAATACACTGAACCCTGGGCATGGATGCATCCTCCACGTCACGCACTGGCAGCGTTGTTGACAGAGCAGGGTCACTATGAAGAAGCAGAAGACATCTATCGCACTGATCTCGGACTGAACAACAAACTCTATCGATGTGCACAGCACCCCGATAATGTATGGGCCTTACACGGACTGGTAGAGTGTCTTAGAGTGCGGGGTGAAAATGTTGAATTGCCTGAGCTTGAAAAAAAGCTTCAAATTGCGATGAGTATGAGTGACGGTTCCGTCAAATCATCCTGCATGTGTCGCGGATTCTGAGCATCCTCGTAGGGGGATAAGCTTGCGCATTCACCAATGTGCAGCACGTCAGATGTGCAATTTTCTAGTCAATTTTTGGCATCTTAGTTAACTGTAAGTTCGGAGCGCTCGTTGCGTCATTATGGTGGATGCGCTGACGCTTATGCCCCCCTACGAAAATATGGCATCTACTTTCAAAAAAGTCGCTATCAGTGAAAAAAGTACTTTGTAATATAGTTTCTGAATTCTCACTGCAGTCTAATTTTAGAAGGCTTTGGTAGCTCGACGCAGCCATCACCGACGTCTTGTATCTGACTCTGGTCCAAACGCTAATTTCGTTGCCTTTCTTTTCAACTCGCGAGTTGTCAAAAAAATAAACATCACCATTCGCTCTGGTCGAAAACTCAATCCACTCTGCCAGTACACTAGATGAGAACGTGAGCAGGAATATTGTCAGTAACAGCTTCATATGTATTGATTCGAAAATACTCAATTGAGGCTGCCCAGTGCCTCCAGACAGGCATCAATATCAGATTCATCGTTATAAACATGTGCTGATATCCGCAGTCGTGAGTCACTGCCGTAGGTGCCCCAAACCAGTACACCGCGTTTTCTCATTTCTGCTGATAGTTCGTCAACACGATCAGACATGATGCAGATGTTGCCTGCGCGATCATCCGCCGGCTCTGCGGTCATTATGGACATCTTAAGCCGTCCAAGATCAAGTTTCGTAATGCCTTCCCGCAATCGACCGGTAAGTGAAAGTGCGTGCTGCTCTACCGCTTCATGACCGAGTGGCAGCAGATTTTCTAAAGCATTATTCAGTATATAGATGCCCAGATAATTCGGATTGGCAGGCATGAACTTCATACCGTCCTGATGTTGTGTGAGTTCCAGCGGTTCTTTCCAGCCACCGGCACTGGCAGCGCTGGCCCAGCCGAGAAATGGTGCGTTTAACTCCGGCAGTGTTTCCCGGTTCCAGTAAAATATGGCAGTACCATGCGTGCCGAGCAACCATTTGTAGCAACTGGTGATTACAACATCGGCACAAGATGCATCAACCGGAACAACGCCTGCTGAGTGTGTAGCATCCAGTATTAACAGCGCACCACGGTCATGTACTGCATTGGCAAGCGCTTGTAACTGAATACGCTGGCCGGTAAACATGCTGACATGACTCATCAGTACCAGCCGGGTGCGTGAGTCAATCTGCTCTTCTATGTCACTGATCGATACCTGCCAGTCTTTATGACGGACGACTTTTATTTCAACTCCTTTTTGTTTTAACAGCGTCCATGGGTATACGCCGGAGCCGAACTCAACATCAGCTATGACGACGTTGTCTCCCAGCTTCCAGTCAAGTCCGTAGGCAACGATATTGATGCCTTCTGACGTAGAGGATATAAATGAAATCTCTGAGGAGTCTACACCGAACAGGTCACCACATTGCGCGCGAGTTTCCAGCATTTTCTCATGGATCAGTTCCCGCGCCCGCTCACCCCGTGCTTTGTCTTGCATGAACTGCTCAAATGCATCGCGATGGGAGTGCAGCATCGGAGTTTCACCGCCGGCACTCAGGTGCACTACATTATTCAGACCTTCAAACAGGTTTTTGTTTAATAACATCAGGAGAGTTCGCTCAGTTTATTGAGTCGCCTATAAGGTATCACTGCAGAAAGCGAATTGTCAGCGGGAACTCCCGGGCAACCGTTGTGACTAATCGGAAGATCTATAGTGAGAATGTTATCATGAAAAAACTTGTTTTTACTGTGCTGATGATAGTTCCGGGTCTAGCATTAAGCATAGACAAAACACTTAGCGCTGCAGAAATCATAGAGCTTCTGTCTGGCAATACGGCAGTCGGTACCTGGATTGACCACGAGTATAGACAGTACTTTAACGAAGACGGACAGACTATATATGCACAGCAAGGACAAAGATCCTCTCTCGGTAGATGGCGCGTGAATCGTGAGCGAAATCACTATGAAAGCTGGTGGGAAAGATCAGACTGGGGTGCTGGCTTCAGTATCACGGTCAAAGATGGCGTTTATTACTGGGTGAGTAGTACCGGAACTACTGAGCCTCAGGCCTTCGATCTACTGAAAGGCTCTCAGCTTTTGTTCGATGAATAACAGACCCGGTGAGCTTTTTATATTCGAGACAGATAGATATCCCAGTCAACTGAACCGACACGGGCGAGAAATTCCTCTGCTTCATTTACTTTGACTGCAGAGAAAGTGCTGATCATCTGATTGCCGAAGATGTCTTTCATGGCTGATGATGCCCCGAACCGATGTGCGGCAGTTAGCCAGTCGTGCGTCAGGCGTGCTCCCGGAGATTCTTTCCCTGGTAATAACGGGTCTACAGACAGCTCCGTTTTGTCGGAGATGCCTTTGCACACACCACCGAGTAGCGCACTGAGTAATAGATAGGGGTTCGCATCGCTGCCTGCTACCCGATGCTCAAGGCGTGCGTTGCTGCCATTCGTCTCCGGTATCCGTATCGCTGCCGCACGGTGATCAAAGCCCCAGTCAACGCGATGTGGTGCAAATGATCCCGGTACGATGCGACGATAGGAATTGCCGTGTGGTGCAAAGATAAGCTGCGCATCCGGCATGGTATTCAGTAGTCCGGCAATGGCATGTTCAAGGTTGGCTGCGATTCCATGTTTACCGGTTTCATTTTTGACAGCATCAAACAGGTTGTTGCCGTTTTTATCGATGATACTCAGATGCACGTGCTGTCCGGAGCCACCATGTTGTGTCCATGGCTTCGCCATAAAGCTTGCGATGAGCCCGGATGCCTGTGCTGCTCTGTCTACTATTCTGCGAAATATCACGGCATCGTCTGCAGCCTGCAGTGCATCACTTCTATGTCTGAGGTTGATCTCGAACTGGCCGGGCCCGAATTCGGCAATGGTGGTCTCGGCCGGTATGCCAAGTGCGTCTGACCAGTCATGTATTCGGGTAAGCACCGGTTCCATGCGATCAAGAATCCGGGGATCATAGAGCTGCAGGTCGTTTGGTTCACCGGCGATACGAAGGCATTCCGGTACAACCGGCTTTCCTTGATTACGGGTGCTGCCGTCGAGTAGATAGAACTCAAGTTCCAGCGCCACGGTGGCTCTGAGGCCGAGGGAAGCTAGCTTTTCTACCTGAGCACTTAGCTGACCCCGAGAGTCGTAAGGGCTGAGCTTATCGCGCTGGTTATCATCCGGATCAATCAGCGATATGATTACCTGTTCTGCGTCGGGGTACCAGGGTTGTACTGCAATGGTGCGTTCTATCGGCAGGCAGATACCATCTGGATCACCGTTGACCAGCCCGATACCCGTTAGCGCTTCACCATCCTCCCCGTAGATATCCTGAGCAAGTGTTGAAAGCGGCAGCCGGGTTTGGCCCTCAAGCAGTTTTCCCTTCATCGAAACTAGTAAACGCTTGCTGCGTACACGCCCTTGCAGATCGAGCAACAGGGTATCGATGAATCGTGCTGAGGTAGTCATGCCCAGGTGCTCATAGCGAGTTCTTCATAACATAGCCAGCGGGTTGTTCCATAAGTTTGTACGCACTTATATGACGACCCGCCAGGCTTAACTTTTGGGTAACAGATTTTCGGGATCATACAAAGGTTTGTAGCCGACACCTTCTACCTTTAAAGCATAGGGCTCACCGAAATACTCCATTTGTAACTCACGTCCTGCCTGACAGTACTCATAGGGCAGATAGGCGAGGGCGATGTTCTTACCGATTGTCGGCCCGTAGGCAATACTGGTGATGAATGATCGTCTGCCCTGGCTGTCAATGAGGCTGTTACCGGTTTCGGGATCTACTATCGGGCTGGTACCGACCGGGTACCTCGCAATACCTGCGGAGTCGACGTTGTTTATCATGGTCAGGGTGCAAAGGTAGGCGGGCTGATGTTCGCGTTCACGAAAAGCCAGATGAGCCGCTTTGCCGTGGAAGTCTGCAGCTTTAACTTTAGGGCGTGCCAGATCAGCTTCGTACAGGTTGTATTCGGTTAAAAGATCAGCGTTTTGCAGTCGCAGACTTTTTTCAAGGCGTCTGCTATTGGCGTAGGTTTCTACTCCAATGGGTGTTACGTTCTGCTCTGCAAGTGCATCCCATACGGTCAGGCCGTCTTCATATTTAAAGTGAAGTTCCCAGCCCTGTTCTCCAACGTAGGATATTCTGAATGCCGCAACGTTAACGCCATTGATGTCGAGCGTTTTAACGGTCACAAACGGAAAGTTCTCATTGCTTAGTGCAGCTGGCTCTGCGACAACTTTCTCCAGGGTCGCGCGGGCGTTTGGACCCCAGAGACCCAGGCAGGCATACGCAGTGGTTTTATCTTCTATGGTGACATTGTTGAAGTTGTAGTCTTCACTGATTCGTTTGAGCCATACCAGATCTCGTGCACCTGAATCGCCACCATCCATGACTCTGAAGTGATCATCCGCCATGCGTATAACAGTAAGGTCTGCTCTGACACCGCCGGCATGATCAAGAAAGTGTGTGTAGATACCTTTGCCTGCTGGTGTATCACCGCCCACTTTGGCAACACAAACATATTCCATCAGGGCTTCTGCATCGGGGCCAGAGACATCAATGATGGCAAAGTGCGATAAGTTCACCATACCAACGTCTGCACTGAGTTGTAGATGTTCTGCATTGGATACCCTGAAGAAGTGGCGGTTATCCCATTCCGCCTCCCGTACCGGTACTTTGTCACCGAACTTTTCTATGAGATGTTCGTTGCTGGCATAGCCGTGTGCGCGTTCCCAGCCAGCAGCTTCCATGAAGTAACCACCAAGTGCTTCTTCGCGCTCGTAGAAAGGGCTGCGTCGAATGCCGCGGCCTTTTGTGTAGGGCTCGCGATTGTGGACTGCAGGGTTGTATATTTTAAACGCGGTCTCATAGCAGCGATCATGGATGTACTGTTCTTCCTGCTGAAACGGGTAGTAACGCGCCACATCAATGCCACTATGATCGAGTTCTGTCTTTCCGTCTGTCATCCAGTCTGCAATCACTTTGCCTGTACCTGGACCGTCTTTTACCCAAACTGAGACTGCATACCAAAGTCCTCGTACATTAGCTGATTCACCAACTGAAGGTCCGCCGTCTGCTGTTACCTGCAGCAGTCCGTTGAAAGATCGTTTCTCATCAAACCCGAGTTCCCCGAGAATAGGGGTTAACTCAATGGCACGCTCCAGGGGCTCCATGATCTGATCCATCTCTAAATCACGTTGCGAAGGGGAGAGTCTGGCCTCCTCTTTTTCGAGCAGATCACGCGGGTGACACATGCGCGGTTCTTTCTCTTCATAGTAACCCCATTCGATCATGCCACCTTCGGTAGTCTTCGGATCACCTGTGTCACGCAGGTAGGCAGAGTTACCCTGGTCACGCAATAACGGGTAACCAATGTCTTTACCTGTGCCTGCGAAATTGTCGTACGGGCCGAACCATAACAGCGGATGATCAACCGGCATTACCGGTAAGTCTTCACCAGCCATGTTGGCGATGAGTCTGCCCCATAGGCCTGCGCACACCACAACGTACTCTGCTTCTATAAAACCACGATGGGTTTCAACGCCAACTATTTTTCCGTTCTCTATCTTTAAGCCGGTGGCGGGTGTATTGGCGAAGACTTGTAGTTTGCCGGTCTTCTCGGCTTCTTCTACTATTTCACCGGTGACGACTTGTGAGCGGGGTGTGACCAGACCTGCATCCGGATCCCATAGTGCGCCCTGAATCATGTCTTCTTCCAGCAGCGGCATTTTTTCGTTGGCTTCTGCTGCGCTGATCATGCGTGCATTGGTGCCGAATGCTTTACCGGAAGCGACTTTACGTTTGAGCTCAGCCATACGATCATCATCGCCAACGCGTGCGACCTCAAGGCCACCGACTTTTTCATAGCGACTGCGCTTTTCGAAAAAATCAATGCTGTACATGGTGGTGTAGCAGGTCATCTGATCATGCGCGGTGGCATAGCAAAAATCTGATGCGTGAGCAGTTGAGCCGATGTCTGTCGGGACGGCAGATTTGTCGATACCGACAATGTCATCCCACCCGCGCTCGATCAGATGATGGGCGACGGATGCGCCTACAATTCCACCCTGGCCGATAATGACGACTTTTGCTTTTGACGGAAACTTTGCCATGTTGCTGACCTGTTCTGACGGCTGCCTGTATCAGGCTTAATGAGGGAATTGTACCTGCAGGTGTTGTTGGTCTCTACACACCTGGCTGGGTTTACCGCCTTTGTTCGGGGTCACAGCGGCGCTCGTTTTCCGGCACGCGACAGAGCCACAGAATACGGCCTATAGTTCAGGTGCGAGGGTAGATTATTTCACGCTGTCTCATTCTGACGCGATGTTACATACACCGGCTTCTACCAGCGCAGTGCAATCATCTGATGACAGGTTTAACCGTTGTTGCAGGATCTCAAGCGTATCAGCCCCAAGAGACGGTGGTGCAGTGTTGTAGCGCGCCGGTGTTTCGGAAAAACGAACCGGGCATGCAACCCCGGGTACTTTGCCGTGTACCGGATGATCGAGTTCTATCGCAAGTTCCCGTGCAATTACCTGCGGATCGTTAAAAACGGCTTCGGTGTTGTTGATGGGTCCGTAAGGTACTTGTGCGCGGTCAAGCTCAGCCGCCCAGTGTGCTGTGGATTGTGTTTTTGTAAGCTCTGTTAAAACCGGTATGAGTTGTTCGCGATTAGCTACCCGGTCTTTGTTGGTTGCATACCTTTTGTCTTTGCTTAGCGACTCTGCATCAAGCACTTTTACCAAACTATGGAACTGCCTATCGTTACCCACGGCGATGATCAGATGGCCATCCGCAGTTGGAAATACCTGATAAGGAACAATATTCGGATGTGCATTGCCCATGCGGGTAGGTGACTTTCCGCTGACCAGATAGTTCATTGCCTGATTAGCCATTGCCGCTACCGATACATCCATCAGACTCATGTCGATATGTTGACCTGATCCTGTTTTATCACGATGTGCTACTGCTGCGAGTATTGCGGTACTGGCATACAGGCCGGTCATAATATCGGTGAGCGCCACGCCTATCTTCATGGGCTCATCACCCGGTGTTTCAGGCGGCTGACCGGTAACACTCATCAAGCCGCTCATGGCCTGAATAATAAAATCATAGCCTGCCCGATGGGCATACGGGCCGGTCTGGCCGAAGCCCGTGATGGAGCAGTAAATTAAGCCCGGCTGTTCCTGTTTAAGTGATTCGTAATCCAGGCCATATTTTTGCAGCCCACCAACTTTATAATTTTCGATAACCACATCTGCCTGCTTGATGAGTTGGCGTAGAATCGCTGAACCTTTCTCAGAGGCGAAGTCGAGGGCAAGTGACTTTTTATTCCGGTTTGCCCCGCAGAAGTACGCTGAAAGACCTTCCGGTGGCAGTTTGTCGTTGACGAACGGCGGGCCCCAGCTGCGGGTATCATCTCCGTTTACCGGATGCTCTACCTTGATAACATCAGCACCGAGGTCTGCCAGCACCTGCGAAGCCCAGGGGCCGGCCAGGATCCGTGTCAGGTCCAGAACGATCAAGTGATCGAGTGCTGCTGCCGGTGGTGATTCTTGGGCCATATGGGCTCCGTGGTATTCATTTATAATCGCCAGTATACTGATAAGCGGAAGGCAGACTCGATGGTTGTATGCCACGAACCTGCTTGCACACGATCAGTGGTGTCGCAGACTGCCATTAAGCTGCCAGTAAAACTCACTATTCATACACCAACTTCCAGAGGGCCCCGGTTTTGACCTACATCGTTAAAGAAGAATGCATCAAGTGCAAACATATGGATTGCGTTGAGGTCTGTCCGGTTGATTGTTTTTACGAGGGTGAAAACATGCTGGTCATCCACCCTGATGAGTGCATTGACTGTGGTGTTTGCGAGCCTGAATGTCCGGTTGAAGCGATAGTTGATGATACCGGCGACGGTATTCAATACTGGCTGGATCTGAATGCCAAGTACGCGGAAATCTGGCCGAATAT
>CALLBO010000066.1 GCA_937998875.1 uncultured Granulosicoccaceae bacterium | reverse complement strand
GTCCAGTGCAGCCGTCTTCCTTGTTGGCTTGTTGTTCAATGTTCCCATTGAGGACTTTCATAAACTGATATCAAATAGCCTGGAACGCCAGGACTTGATCAGGGTATCGATCAAATCAAGTTCATGTTGCTTAAGCGCATCACCCTCCAGGTATCTGCGAGAAACGTATTTGCCATTGCAGAGCTGGTGCCGTTTTCGAACGATGTCTTTTGGATCAGCATTCTTGCACGCTTCGGCATCGACATGAAGAACCACATGATAATGGTTGGACATAACAACGAATGCCGCCACATCTATATCGAAGAGGGAGGCAAGACTTAGCAGGTCGTATATGATCTGTTGTCTGCGGTGTTCATGGGAACGACCGGTAACGGAATCATTGCCGCATATAAATGCGCGTCTGACGCATCGAGAAACACAGTTATAGAAAGGTGTTGCTTCCAGCGAGATTTGAAGCTTACGAGGCTTGGGCATAACGAATTACATCTACAGCGGTAAGATTGACGATTGATGTCAAATTACACTGTGAAGTACGCCACAGTTTCTTTTTAAGCGCCTGTCCGTAAAATTCTGTTTGAATAGCACCGTTCGGATCACTGTTCTATAGAAACTTTATATATGAGATGATACCCGGCATGAGAAACCATTCTATTCAAAAAGCACTTAATCCGAAAAACCTATTTACTGCGCTAGCTCCTATGATTATCGCTATCGTCGCCCTGAGCCTTGGAAACCAGAAAATTGCAATGGCAGACAACACGCAGGCCTGTGCCGCTACGTTTTCTGAAGGGTCACTAGAACTGTCATGGGGTGACGGCGGAGGAACTCATGTTGTTCAACAAGACGGTAGCTGGATAGCGACTGTCGGTCAGAATATTGCTGACTTCACCGTTAGCGACCCTGGTCCTGACGCAACATATTCCATTCGCACCTGGGTAGGCGCATCGTTTATCGATCGAACCTGCGAATATACCAACGAGCCCTCGCCTGTCGTAGAACAGCAGTGCGTACTCTACCGAGACGGCAGCGAAACCACTCTGTCTTGGAACGATAATGGAAGTAGGTTCGTAGTCCGTAAGAACGAAGCGTGGTTAGCTACACCGGGCGAGAATGTTTCGAACTATATCGACAGTCAGTCGACCCCCGAAGATAGCTACGAGCTGCGTGCCTGGAAAGATAGCATTAGAACCGACACACTCTGTATTGAAGACGATAATCAGGCTGACATTCCACCACAAGTTAGCTGCACATTAGTTCATGACGACCTTGGCCAGACGATCCTGTCCTGGAACGATCTGGGCGGCAACCACGTGATTATCAGGAACAGTAACTGGCTGGCAACGGTGGGCGAAAATGCATCAACCTACACCGACACTAATGGCTCAGTTTTTTTTGAGTACATACTCAGAATATGGGAAGCTGGCACGCGGACCGATCATCCATGTGTAGATCAAACACCAACTAATCCTGACGACGACCAGGAGCTACCCGAATCTATCGCAGAAGCTGACAGGACGATCCACGTTAGCATTGACGGCCTGCGTTCCGACCATGTTAACGAAACGCTTACCCCCAATCTGCATCAGCTGATCCTAGATGGCTCATCAACGCTTAACGCACGAACCGATCCTTCGTTCACTCAAACACTGCCAAACCATCACAGCCAGTTCACCGGCCGGAACGTATATGGTATAGATGGCCACCAGATTGACTACAACAATGCCATCATCGGAGTCACCGTGCACCACGAAGCCGGAAGCTATATCGCATCGGTGTTCGACGTAGTGCACGACAACGGCGGAGACACCATTCTGATCGCAGGTAAAAGCAAGTTCGATATGTTCGAGCGAAACTGGAACCTTAACGGTGCGCTCGACGTTACGGGAGAAGATAACGGAACTCAGAAGATTAGCTTTTATGATCGCGATAATCCCCAGGATGCTGTGCCCGCATTCATAGACTTTTTCTCGACAACCACCGCACCTGCGCACGGCTTCTATCATATTCGAACTCCGGACAGCGGTGGGCACACATCGGGTTGGGGTACTGTTGAGTACGCAGAATCGGTTACTGAAGCGGATCGTATTTTGGGCGAACTTTTAACTGCCCTTGATGGCACAGGACTACGAGATACAACGACAGTTATCGTCACCTCCGATCATGGCGGACCAACCGACGGCTTCCTGCACTCCGACGCCACCGACCCAAGTAACTTTACCGTACCGCTGATCATAGAGGGCCCTGGTGTTACTCCAGGCAGCGATCTATATAGCCAGAATGTTGATGATCGATTCGACCCAGGCGACACACAGATCCAGCTTGGAGGAAGCGCTCAGCCGATACGAACAGGCGAAACAGCCAACATTGTGCTCGATCTTCTTGGGTTACCATCGGTTCCAGGCTCAACTCTCAACTCAAACCAGTCACTCGACTTCTAACTCTTTTTGCTCTGCTGAATGAAACAATATGGACCGGCACGGTAGAAGAGAGGGCGATTTATGTTCTGCTGTTGGTTTTCCGATCTCTATCGATATTGATTGGCTATTCGCGAGCTAAGAACTCGCATTCACAGCAAGTTGGGTGTTAGAAGTGAGATTAAGATCGACATAGGCCATGGCACTGAGCACGGCTTTTTCATCGAGTAGTGCTTGAGATTTGTACCGGGACTCCCAGAAGTGCCCGGTGCAGTCGTCTTCTTTTTTGGCCTGTCGTGCAATGTTCTCATTGAGCACTTTTATAAACCAGCTGATATCAAACAGCCTCGAACGCCATGAATCGAAGTATGCCTCAGATTCTTTTTAGAGTGCCTGTACGTAATATTCAGTTCTTTCCTTAAACTTTTGCAAATGTCTAATATTGTGTGTCAGCCGCCAGGAAACAGCCCATTTGAAATATGGTCGTACAGGGAAGCCCCACCGGTGAGACACGTCTGGACAGATATTCCGGCACTAACGGTTCCAGTTTATGGAACTATATTGAAATCTACCTGTCTGTTTTTGTACACGTCAGCACTTGATCGGGAAATCATTCCAACTATGGAGACGATATGATGGCAAACGAACACAATCACTCTGCACACTCAGAGTGCAGTCTAATCAAACAACAGCTGCATAGAGATTTATGTCAGCTATCAACCCGTGAGCTTGAAGAGTTAGGCGCCAGCCGCGCCAGTATCTCCCAAACGGTAGATAGCATTGCTGTTGGATATGGTTGTAACAACGGGTCAAAATAAACTTGTAGAGACAGGCAGTACAAAGAACATCACTAACGCCGACCTGTGTTTTAACCAACCTGTGAGGCACTGGTTGTAATGCTTGTCCTACACAATGTGATAATCGATATTGCTGGTGGGTTGCGCGTGCAGGTGCTCCAGCGAGATGTTGGCTCTGCACGGATTCACTTGGCGCTTCATCAGTGAATGACCACGACCGGGTGATGAGTGGGTCGCACCTCCGAGCGGGGGCCTGGACTTAAGTCAGCGCACGTGCTTTTGGCCCGGTCACAAGGTTTAGATATCCCAGTCATACCGATTGATGTTATCAATAAACGCTTGCAGCCCCGGCGTCGGAGCTGGTTGCTCGACACGGGCAAACTCAATTTGCCTTTGCATACCTGGAAATTCTCGTTCCCTATACTGAGGTACGCACGGGGCTATTGGCACTAAGAGATCCTTACTCCGGAGCAATATCTTTAAGCCTGCTCCAAGTCAGGCGACAGTACATTAACTTGACCAACAACGTGATCGTAAGACATCGCAAGCCGGTAGGCCTCTTTGGCCTCCGGCAATAACGCTTGGAGGCATGCTGGTAGCTGGATCTCCGGGATCGGATTGTTTCGTGGCTTGGTTATATGTTGATGTTCATGTACTGTTTTGTGGTCTTGACCTAGGAACCAGGCTTTCCACGGTAACTCGCATTGTTGGTCTGCACAAATGTTGTAAGGCAAATGCAGGTTGGTATCTTTAAGCCAGAGGCCGCGTGATTGCAGCTTACTGAGTATTGTGTCCCATGAATGTTGTGCATTGTTTTGCATATAGGTGTACTCGCTAACGATTAAATCGGGAAAGCTATTGTTTTGGAGGTGTATAAGTGTTGGCATCCATCCTATTCTCCATCTGAACAGCGTATCGCTTAGATAATCTGGAAGTTTGTGGAAGTCTTCCATTTTTATTCCTTGGTACGTACGCGCTGCGTGTTCGTAGTCTTTATGGTCTAGAGCAGTGTGCCAAATATCTTTTTGTACCTCTGGTTCTTCCAAAAGGGGGTTGTATATAGCAAACCGCTTAAGTGCAGTGTTGTTGAGTAGCGCAAAGTCGTTAGAGGATTTTATATAGCGATAAGTTTCGGGCCAAAGCAGCTTTCCCTTGCTTTCTTCTGATATTATCTTGTTGTTAATAAGAGTTTCTAGTTTTGTCAGGTTGAGTAACGGTGTTCCGTGTACAGAGAATTCTCGTACATCATCGTTTCGCGATATATTAAAATGTTCGCTCTGTATGGAATTCTGATTAAAACATCCGTGGGTGTGTAGATTTATGTGATCTGAAAAAATATCGGTATCGATGTTGTCTAGGATCTTTAACAATGCTGAACGCATCTGTAGCACAGGATCTCTGATACTCATGATAACGCGATTCTCAGCCAGTGATTTCCATTGCTCTACCTCTTTCCCGAATAAGGTTAAATGAGTTGTTTCGTTTGCTGATAGTAGTATCGGATTGGCATGACTGGGTGTCCGGCCAAGCTTGGACAGTTGCACGAAGTAAGCAGATATCTGGTCGTAGACGCGGCGCCATATTTGCGCGTTGCGATCACGATCTGAGAGAAAAAATCTTTTTGTGTTACCGGCAATGTTCTGTATATATCCAGCGCGACTGAACATGCCGGGTTGGTTGATATTAATATGGGATCCAACGGTTTTGTGGCCAGATTTGCTCGTAGCGGTAGTGCCACATCCGGGTGGGCCGGTGAACAGCACTACTTGTAGTAGTTTTGCATCTACTAGTCTCTTGATTATTGAGTAGTGATTGCCATCTTCAACGGAAGATGGCGCAGGAAAAAATATATTCATATCCATTATCCATATGTGTTGCACCCCGATAAAGCCTGCTTTGTCGGGTAGTTATGTTCGAGGCTCTAGTTGGTCCGGGGCGCAACGATGGGGATTTGGTAAGCTATGTTAGGGCTTCAGAATGATATGACAATGGAATATTTCTGGGGCATCCAACAGGAATTCTAATGATAGGGAAATGAAAAATGCGACTCTCCCTTCGACAGTACTCCTGCGTGCTTTTGTAGCATCTTGAGCTTACGAATCTTAGAGATAAATTATAAGAAGGCTGCAATTGCGTGTAACGCTTAGATTTTGAAATTAATCTTGAAAGATATAGACAATGCAAGTAGCCGCTTGCAGTATTTTCTTAACCCCGGTAAGTTCGGTTTAATCCATAGGAAACACTCCACCGGTAGGAAGGTCAAGATGATTTCACATAACTGCTACGACAACCTAGCTGGAAATAGTGCACTATGATCCACAATTTAAAACTAAAAATGCTATTAGTTTTCATCTGTGGGCACGCCTTAGCTTGTCAAACAACAACACTCAAACCTGCCGACTCAAGTGTATTTGATGGTCGATGGGTAGCGACGCTGAAATCAGCGACTAAATTCAGTCCTGATGAAAGCGTTCTCCGTTTTCAATGCGAACACCTAACCTATAAGGCAAGTAAGGTATTGAACTTTATTGTTAAAGACGGGCAAGGAATCGTGATCGGGAGTGGCCCAACCTCAGAAAAGGGAAGTGTAAAATCGACCGGAAGCTTTGAGTTCAAAAATACACGTACGATAGTGAATTACACGAGCGACAATGAGTTTATTCAAGTAGCAATGGAAACCATATTGAGTGGATCACTCAATGAAGAAAGTGCTAAATACTCAATAAATTATGTGGGATTTGACGCCGGATGCGACTTTGATCTGACTCTGCAAAAAGTTGCAGATAGATTTAAGTCTTAGAGTTTAGTATGAGGATACCCACCGTAGCGTTCCCGTAGAGTCTTCGCAGATGTGGTTCTTTTCAACCGTATATCTGTGTGTAGCGATCACCGAATATGCGGTCAAGTCGCGCCACTTTCGAACGATATCTTTTGGATCAGCATTCCTGCACGCTTCGGCATCGACATGAAGAACTATATGATAATGGTTGGATATAACAGCGAATGCCGCTACATCTATATCGAAGATGGAGGCAAGGCTTAGCAGGTCGTATATGATCTGTTGTCTGAGATGTTCATGGGAACGACCGTTAACGGAATCATTCCTGCATAAAAATACCTGTCTTATGTAGGGGAAACGCAAGTGGCAGAAAGGTGTTGCCCCCTGCTAAATTTGGAGCTTACGAGGCTTGGCACACTAAGTTACTTCTACAGCTGACTACAGTAGAAAGTTTGCCAAATGCTACAGGATTACACAGAGAAGCCGATCGCGTAACCGTTGTTCAATATTCCACAAAAGACCACGAAAAAACCTGACACTGCTTCGATGCACATTACTGGTAAAGTGCGATACACATCTAAACTAACATAGTGTAAGAGCGGACATGACTCTCTTCAAGACTTGATCCCCTAAGGTTACCTGCACCATGACGCACCGGAGGAAAGCCTTAACAGGAAAAAATGCAACAGTGCTGGTCCATATTATTTGCATCTCCGTCATTCATACCCCTAAAAATGCATTTCATCGCATAAATCGCAAGAACGCATCGCCAATAACGTACATTGTTTTCTCGGGAACTGCTAACACAAGCCGGAGAGCAATATGACTGCCAGAGTAAACTGGATTAGTAAAATAGCCGCTACGACACTATTGATGGGAATGTCGGCACACGCTGCTGATATTGATATTACACTGAAAGACGTTAAAGAAAGCACCGGCAACATTCGACTTGTGTTATTCAACAGTGAGTCAAGTTTCAACAACGAACCGACGAGATCAATTTCGCTTCCTGCGTTAGAGGGGGAAATGCCAATCAGCTTATCTAAATTACCGGTCGGCCAATACGCAGTGTTGCTTTATCAGGACATTGACGGCAACGAGGTGCTGAATACCAACCTGTTGGGCATACCCAGCGAACCTTGGGGTGCATCGTTGAATGGTAGGCTTGTCTTCGGTCCACCTGACTGGAAGGGCACACGTTTTGACTTACCGGCATCTGGGGCACAGATAACAATTCAACTGCGTTAGGAGGGCATCCATGGATCGACGTGAACTATTGCAGGCGGTTGGTGGGATAGGTGCCCTGAATGCACTTGCCGGTACGCCACTATTTTCTCAAGGGATGGCCTCGGAAGGGGTTGCACCGTCCCGAGCATTTACTACTAGTTTTGAAAATTTTCGTGAGCAATTCGGCCCCACCGAAATTCCGTTTGATAATCCCTTGCCAACTGATCTGGTGGGTACTTTGTACAGAAACGGGCCAGCGCGAATGAAGCGCGGAGACTCGAACTATCATCATTGGTTTGATGGTGATGGAATGATTCAATCATTTTTTATTCAGGGGAAAACACTCAGACATTCTGGAAAAATAGTTCAAACCGATAAGTACAAAACTGAGCAAAAAGCCGGCAGGTTTCTATGGAGTGGTTTTGGCACATCTTTCGATGATGCATTGCAACCTCATAAACCTGATGACATAAACGTTGCCAATATATCTGTGCTGCCTATGGGTGATGAAATTCTGGCTCTGTGGGAAGCCGGTTCAGCGTGGCGGATTGATTCGAAATCTTTGGATACACTGGGGCGCAAAGTATTCTCGGCGGAGACAAATGGCTTGCCTTTTTCTGCACACCCCAGAGTAGATTCACTGGGGCGCATCTGGAACTTTGGTTATTTGAGTGGCCAGAATAAAATTGTTTTATACGAACTGTCGCCGTCGGGGGTTTTAAAAAGAGTTCAGGTAGTTGACTCAAAAAAGTCTAATATGATTCATGATTTTGCAATGACTGAGCAATATCTGATCTTCGCACTTATGCCGATCGATTTTATTCCACCGACGGAACCTGGTATTCCATCGTTTTTATCTATGCTGAAGTGGGACGACAACAGTTCAGTGGATCTTTTAGTGATAGATAAAGAAACACTGTCAGTGGTAACAAAAATTGAAATACCACCGTTCTTCGTATTTCACTTTGGCAATGCCTGGCAAGAGGGGAGTGACCTACGTATTGAAACAGCTCGTGGACCGGATTTCCATGCGTTAATGAATCAGATTGAACTTGCCACGAGAGGAAAGGCCCTTGACGCTGAGCTACCGTCGCATACAGCGATGGATATCATTGTCGATTTAGTGGCTGGTTCGGTCCGCACCGAGAATCTTCCATTCCGCGGAGCGGATTTCCCATGTTTTGATGAGCGTTTTCCAGGCGAACGAACAAATCTGTTGGTGATGCTTGAGCGATCGCATAGCATGCCAAATGAGGTATTTGGCTATGACACGGTCAGTTCGTTTGATCGGAAATCGTCGGAAATGGCGTCGTGGTCTTATGGGCCAACCACTATAGCTGAAGAACACATTCTTGTGCCAAAGCCGAATAGCAAAGAAGGGAGAGGCTGGATACTCGGAACTGCGTACAACTGGTATCTGGATCAAACAGAGTTTCGCGTTTTTGATACAAGGTCGTTAAAGGACGGCCCCATTGCCTCGGCCAGTTTGCCTTACGGCTTACCGATAGGACTACACGGGAAGTTCGTACCAGGTAATGCTTAAACACGATAGCTATTTTAAAGATCACAGTGGCGCAGGCGTCCAATATTCACTTTTCAGAATTTATATAACCAATGCACTATTTTGCACGGTGATTGCCTTGATTATCTGGATCACTGTTCCGCAGGAAAGTAATCCTGGATTTTTGAGTAATTTTGTACACGCTCAGTTGATTGGAAGCATCATTTGTACTTTCTTGCTTCTATCAAGATTTCTGAGTCGTCGTTTTAATTTACTGCCTGATCGTCTAACGTTTTTTGCGATGCCTTTCGCTATTATCACAGGTCTTTATGTCGGATCCGCGATTGCACGTTATCTTCTTGGGTTGCCGGAACAGTCGATTGAATCTTACAGTGATCGGCATTTACTTATTGTATCTTTAGTGCTGACTGTTGTAGTAACGGTAGCTATTAATGGGTATTTTTCCACACAAAATACCATCGCAAAATTGCGAATTAAAGCAGCTGAGGAATCTGAGAGAGCCGCCCAAGCGCAACTTTCCACTTTGCTGGCGCAAATTGAGCCGCACATGCTTTTCAACACACTGGCGAACTTGCGAGCGTTAATCAGCAGTGATCCGGAAAAAGCATTAGAGATGCTTGATTTACTCAATGATTTCCTACGCGCCACCTTAAGACAGTCCCGTACAGAAAGCGTTTGTCTGGAATCCGAATTTAGGATGCTTGATAACTACCTGCAATTGTTAAGTGTCCGGTTTGGAGATCGTCTGACTTACACCACCGTCTTACCGGAAGAATTGAAAGACTGTTCTATTCCCTCGTTATTGCTGCAACCGATTGTAGAAAATGCAATAAAACATGGAATTGAGCCGTCGATAGACGGTGGTAGTGTTGTAGTAACTGCAGCATCATCTGGCGGCACACTAACGCTTTGCGTTGAAGACACTGGTGTTGGAATACCCGACACCAACAAAATTCTAAAATCATCACCCGACACCGACATTAATTCAGAAGGAGGTTTTGGTATGGTGAATGTTCAGGCCCGTTGTCTTACACAACCAGGTGGGGCGTTTGGGGTCTTTTCTCCAGTACCGAACGGAAGCTGTGGTACAAAAGTACAGTTGCAGATTCCGCTTAGGTATGAAAAAAGGTAGATAACTCAGGCAATTCTTTGAAGTAACAGAAGATCATGACAATCAATGTACTTATAGCAGACGACGAGCCTATACTCCGCAAGGAACTAATACGCGAACTAACATCTGCAATGCCTGAGGTTAATGTAGTAGCTGAATTCGGCGATGGTGGTGCCACGTTGAGTTGGTTAAAGGAAAATTCGGTAGATGTTGCATTCCTGGATATTCAAATGCCAGGTCTAAGTGGTCTTGATGTAGCTCAATCAATAGTTGATGCCTGGCCTTGCGCTCACACAAACAGCCAATACGGACCATTGATAGTATTTGTAACTGCGTATGATAAATATGCGCTTAAAGCCTTTGAAGCGGAGGCTGTAGACTATCTGCTTAAGCCCGTGACCTCTGATCGCCTGCTGCAAACGCTGAGCCGGGTTAAGGAAAGATTGGTTCTGCGAGAGAACATGGATAATAATCAACAGATGGAAGTGAAGCTTAAGCGGGCCTTGAATCAGCTATCCAGTAACAAGCCTGCTGACAATACACTGCGTGCCATCAGAGCCAGTATCGGCGAGCAGGTTCGACTTGTTCCTTTGGAAGAAATTGCGTTATTTCATGCAGAACATAAATATGTGAATGTTTACACCGCAACGCAGCACGCTTTGATTCGAGTACCTATCAAGGAGTTATTGTCGCGTTTGCCGACGGAGAGATTTGTACAGATCCACCGCAGCAGTATTGTAAATATGTCTTTTGTTGAAGCAGCAGTTCGACAAAAAAACGGGAAAATTACACTAAAGTTGCGCGGCGTTGTACCGCAGCCGGTGGTCAGTCGACCATTCCGTCACTTATTTAAAGCAATGTGATTGGTTTGTGATTGATCGATACAGGTGTTAAATCAACTTCTTGCTGCATGCAGTATTCTTTTTCACGCAATACAACAAACTACCGAACACTATAGATGTCTCGTGACTTTCCCCGCAGTTTATTTGGCGTAACAATACATCCCGACAACTGCTCGTTGTTAGTCAGTGCTTCAACGCTACGCTGCAAAGGTGCGCCTATATAGGACAGATAACGTCTCAACCGGATCAGGGTCTATAGAATTTAGGAAAATATATAATCGTCGTTGCTATTCTAGTTCCAGAAGTTCTTGAGTAATTTGTGCTTCGAGTTCTGCGAGCTCCCCGCTTTCCTTCATTGCGCGAATAGTATTGTCCAGTATAGGAATATATTTTTTATTTTTTTCGTGCAAATAGTGGTAAAGGTCATGCGTTTGCAAAACTGGCTCAAGAAGCTGTACGGACTGGAAGTTGAACTTCTTTATGAGGAAAAGTCCGCTGACGTTTGTCGATAACGCTATGTCAACTCTGTCGTGTTCAAGCATTCTATATAGCTGCTCGGTTCTATCTACTTCTACTACGTCTTTGATACCTTCCAAGTCAATAGATGCATACTTCATACCTCGAACTATTCCAACGCGATAGTCTTGGAGAGCGTTCCAGCCGTCCTGATCGATGCGTTTTTGTGTGTCTGGTGATCGTGCATAGGCCCTGGATTCAAAAAAAGTAAAAGGAGTGGGCACACGGATCAATGTTGGATATAAGTCTCCAACTTTATGTATACGAACCAATTCTCCGTCAATGATTCCTCGTGTTGATTGTGCAAGTGAGCGCTCTGTGGGTAAGTTCACGAAATCCAGCGGGATATCAGCGCGCTTGTAGATTTCCTGCAGTACCCTTGACCAAACAACGCTACTGGGTGTGGTTTCTAATATGGATATAGTCAGAGCAGAAGCGCTTTGACTGACTAGAATAAATACGACAAGAATGGTGCCTCGAAGAAATGTCATCTTGAAGTCCTAATGCACTCGTTGTGACGAGTGTACACCGTTCGGGATGCAACTGGATAGGCAGATGCTGCCAGGGTGTCGTCTATAAGGAAAAGTGCAAGTTGGTAATCGGCTTTGACAGCCGTGAGAATGCGTCGATCTAATGATCGTGAATAAGTATATTCTTCTTTTTTTTACAAATAATTCGGGTGGTCCCTGGCGCTACAAACAGCTAAAGCTAACTTCTAGCAGCAATCTGAGTTACACAATAACTTAAGCCAACCAATGCGAAGTGCTGACTCGGTGTTGTATCGTAAGGAGCCAAGGCCGTAACGAAGTTGTTGTAAGGGCTGAACCATCAGGCCGCAACTTAGGAAGACATCTGGGTCAGTTCTTTCGTTGCCGATCAGTTCAAGTTTTATCAAAAGTGAATAGTTAATAACTAGAACGTGAATCAAATCCATAGTGATTTAAATCATACAAAATCGGGTCTGATCCGAGTTCACAACATTTACATCAAATTTAATAGTTCACGCGTTGACACATAGCCTCCGTAGGATATAAAGTCATGACACAAAAAGTCAATAACAATCACATGAATATCAAGACCGGCGTTTACAGCCTACTTATCTTGTCTACATTACTCACCACTCCCGTGGTTTTCTCCCAGAAAATCCGTCAGTGCTCGACAACAGCGGTCGATCCTGATGGCGATGGATTCGGTTGGGAATGGAATTCCGAGGCTGGTGCTATGGGTACCTGCGAAGTTACAGAGGACTCAACGGACAGCCCCAGTTTAGTCAATGCTGAAACCGGAGAACAGGTTCAGCTAATTCGCCCTTATTGGAACGCAAACCGCGACATCGCAGGAAGAAATATTGAATGCAAGGGTTATAACTGGAACCGTGATGAAGGTCGATACACTAATGAATTCGCTTTTTACGATAGCAATCTTATGCACGATCCACTACCTCTGTCTGCACCGTACATGGCGTATGCAGATTATGACAACAATCCGTATTCAATATGGCCCGATGATGTCATCTATAAAATATGGACAGTAATTGACGGACGCTACATCGGGCCAATGATGGGCCGTTCGGTTTCCGGCCGAACCGCTGCTGATTGGACAGAAATAATCGAAGCAACTGACACCACACCTGCAGGAATACGGGTGTGGGGTGGGCCAAGTTCACCTGCTTATCGGGAATGCTTTGATAAATCGGGAGCATCATTCGGCCCAACGGGTTTCATAGGAGAAGAACTTCAGAACGAAGAAACCCCGAACCGATCCTTGATTGCAACGGGTGCAGAGACACAAAGCAATGGCGAACCAATCGTTAATCTTGAAAGCGGACAACCTGTAGAGCTAACAACAGCGTACTGGGATGTTTACCAGAGCTTTTGGGGAAGAACAATCAGCTGTTGGCCTGCGCAATGGGACGGCAATAGCTACTACCCTGAGTATTTTAATCTGATCTACAACTCTTTTTATGCTGTTCGCACAGGAGAGCAGCGCGGTTTTGTGGCCACGCGTTTTGGCCTTGGTGGTGGAGATGGTGGTACGAACGATGAGTGGCGCGTGTTAAACGGCAGACTCAGCGTACTTGGTTACTGGGGCATGACCATACACGATAAAGTAGAAATCATTCCGGCTACCGATAGTGCTCCCGCACTGATCAGGTCATGGCATTCGTCTGAGAGCTATACCACATGCGTAGATTCGGGCGGTTTGGTCGGGCCTTATCAGACAGAAGACCGAAAAGACCTGATCCCACTTGATTCTGCCAGCGTACAACTACAACCTGAAAGTCAAACACCCTCTACAGAGGACTCAGGTACAGATTCGACGAACCTTCAAGCTATTGATGACAATAGCAGCCCTGACACGAACAACGGAGAAAGTGATGGTAACAATCCTGACTCCTCTGGTGGAGGAGCACCCACCATTTCGTTACTTATGATCCTACTCACGTTTTTATTAGTGCGACTAAACAAACACAAAAACCATTAATAAGAGCGGGATGAGAAAAACTAGCCCGGCCAGGGACAGGTTGCCCAAAGCCCTCCAGGCTGAGAAACCCTGCACTTGTCCAAGGCATTTCAACAATACGACAACAGTCCAAATTCCAATTACAAATTCAACCCCAAGAAATCCGAACAGTGAATATGACAACGACGGGTTTGCATCAAGGTTCGGAGTTTCCGTTGTGAATAGCTCCTGACCAAACAGTCCCAGCTGTGGGATCCAAAGCAACATTGCCCAGGCTACCGGCACACAGGACCACGCAACTGCGGCTCGAATATTTTGTGCAGAGGCTTTCCCGCCAATCCAGGTTCCGGTCCATCGGATAAGCGTACTACCAATGTAAAGACCGACTATTCCGCTAATCGTCCCACCGATTAAAGCGAAAAGAAATATTGACGGCCAATGCCACTGATCTCCCAGGCTTCTTATGACAGCACGATCCATTGCTTTGGAAATACCAGCAATAGCAGCTAACAGAAAAACCAAATGTTCAGGGTTGGTTTTCACTATTTGCTGAATGGTTGTTCGTGGTTTCGTCCACATAGAAACCCAGGGATTTAGTTGTCTGACGCCGCTTTCCATTTTCTTCTCTTTCGGTTACCGATCTGTTTGTCGATACACAACATACCTGAGCCAGGTCCTAAAACTACTGCGCGTGATGGGCTGTGGTAACCCTGGTTGACGCACTTGGCTACTACTTGAAATGCGAGCTGTTTTCCCTGTTCGTTCACATTTTGTTAGTTGCGTCATAGGTTAGGAGGACATATAATGTCATGACAATAAGAGGGTGAAAGAATGAATAAAAGGTACACCGCTTCGTCATTCGCGCTGGCAAATCGTTTAATCTTCTCAGCTGTCGCGATACTAGGCCTACAGCTGTTTATTCTGGATACCTCCGTAGCATCCCCCGCGTTTATCGAGCCACGATTTGAACCGGTCTGTGAGGACGAAGATAGAGATGGCTTTGGATGGAATGGCTTCTGTGTCTGTGATGCACAGAAACAGAGGCAGGTGCAAGCCACAGATATAAAAACTACTGACAATAGGTTGGGAATGTTGTGGACGTCTAATGGTGCCTCATACCTTGATTGTGACATCCATGGATTGTCCATTTATGAAAAGGATGAGAATGGAACCTGGCGCAACAAAGCGGATTTCTATGACATCTCTGAATATTCGACCAATGACATTGCGCACATGGGTCAGGATGTATTCTCTTACCTTTCTCAAGATCCCGAAAATCGTATTTATAACTATGACCGTGGTGGCTATTCCCGCAACCGGATTCTAAACATCGTACGTAGAAATGATGATGGTTCCTGGCAGAAAGAAACAGAAATGACTATCAGGAAAAGCACACTGTATGAAGTTGATTTTATCGTCGCAGGCAGCAGTGACGACGCCATACTGTACCAGGAGTATTCTGGTACGGAAGCGGCAAACCCACTGATCGCACACTCATACGACACCTCTAGTAATAGCTGGGTCAAACAAGTCATAAACAGTCAACCAAATGAGCTTTATAAAGACTTTATTATCTCTGGAAACACCGCAGCTGCGTTTGGTTTCAGCAGCAATTGGTGGCATCCAAGTTATATCGTAGTCTTTGAACGTGATACTTCAAATCAATGGCGTGAAACCACTCGACTGGATACAGACTATTTCACCAGCCGTCCACTCGCGTTTGGAGACACACTGTTGCTTGATGGCGACACTATTGTAGCCACTGACAGCGCAAAGGGCCTTTATAGCTACTCAAGACAACCTGATGGCCAGTGGATGCGAGCTCCAGACTCGACTCTCGATGTAGAGTTTACTTACCGTGGTTATCCCTCTTATCGTTCGCGCACATTTTCACTCTCTGGAGATAAGGTTCTCGTTGCCGAGCGTGCTGCGAAGACTATCCTGCAACAAGACGAAAATGGTTTTTGGGTTTCGACCGATTCCATACCCGAGCAGTCTCTTCTCGATCGGTTTGAACTGCCTTATCCTCTTAGAAATCAATATGAGGACGACTATCGACCTTACATCCACAGAATTGCTATGGGTGGCAACAGCGTCGCATTTCAATCCGGTGGATTCGTGCTCCTGACCGATGTCGACCAGCAAGGTCGGTTCATAACATCCGTTAATGGTTGTGACTACAGCAACGCTGACGCCTACGGAGGGTGGGGATGGAATGCTAATCTTGGTCAATCGTGTGAGCCATTGACAAGCAACACTGATCAAACTTCAAGAGTCGACAATAACTGCAGTTACAGCTACGCATCGCTTTTCGATGGCTGGGGTTGGAATAGTGAAACGCAAGAGTCTTGCCCACCCCTTGATACACCGGTAGTTAACGACACTTCAAGTAATTGCGATTATAGTAGCGCCGACCAGCATGGTGGGTGGGGGTGGGATCCTGTAGCGAGACAGTCTTGTGAGCCTCTGTCAACAGAGACAGCAGTGACTCAATGCGTTGATAGCGATGGTGACGGTTGGGGTTGGGACGGCTTTGAAAGCTGCATTGTTGACGGATCGCGTTGAAAGGAAGCCCTTATGGCATAGGCCGTAGTAGATTACCCGTGTAGGTGAATTAGGTTGTAGATTCTCTGTCTGATCAGGCTGACGCTGAGCAGTTTAATATTTCCAGTCGCATGGGTTCAGATGAAGATATAAGGCAATACTTATGGATACACTTTTCATAGTTGCGTAGATGCAAGGTTCAAGAGCCGTTTGGTAGGTGCGTTGAGGGATGCCCGTGATTAGAAGGTTTGTTCTCCGTTCGCAACAGGCTGGCTGCAGTTGCCTGATTACCATCCGGGCCAGCAAGTTTTAGTAACACCTTGGGTAGTCCGAAGTGGTGTGCAACGGTTCTTAACCTGAAGCGGCGCAGAAAACACTCAGTACCCCACGAGCATAGTCCGGAGCGGTTTATATCCTGTGTAGTGATGTTTTTATACCATGGCGCTTTACCAGCCGCGGCGTGCAAGGAGTATTTGTCGCCATAGGCTTCGACCAGAGTCTGAACGTTCAGTTGCGCTACTTCAGACTCATGGATTGCTTCAGTCGGACTGGAAGACTGGCTGTGGAAGGGAGCAGCGCCTTCCCGTAGAACTAAAAAGCCTCGGATACCGTTGCTGTCGACACCGGGTACCACTAACGCATTAAAGTGTTTGGTGGCGCGATCCGTATGAATCGCCATGGTTATAAATCCGATTTCGGTGACTAGAATTTCGTTGTCACGCATTATGACTTCGCCATCTCCTAAGCGCGATATCACTTCCCTTTCCTGCGGTGCTGTTGGTTCGGTAAACGCAAAACCGTTCCACTGATTGTGGGCATGGGAGAGTGCGCGTTTGGCTCTTCTATTTGTTGGCATGGCAAGGTTCCTTTTTAAGCCGTTTGAAGCGTAGTGGTTGATCGTAAAAGCTGTAGTTTTTGCTGGCTGGCAAATTATTCTTCAGCGGTCATGGGAACAGGAGAATACAAATGGGAAAAAATACCCGCTAGTCCCATGTTGCAAACCGTACTGGCAAAAATATTGATTGTCAATGTGAAATAATTCCCTTTGATTGGATGTACCGGAGCCTGTGGCTGCTGTTTCAGTTAGGTTAAATTGCACGAAAGAGCGCGATGTAGCTTAAGAGTTCCTGTAGGTGCCGAGATCTGCATTGATCGTTCAAATGAGCTGCGTATTGGAAATGTTGCCGCATCTCTGAAATTGCAGGAACGTCCAAATTTAGAATTAGCAGCAATTCGGTAATACCTTAGTTGCGCTCTGTTCGTTGTTATCGGATTGATCTGGTAGAGAGAAGTATATGAAGGCGTCTAACTGTACAGTTAGCAACAGCCTTGATTATTCATGTGGATTCACCAACAGGAAGTGTGCGGTGCTGTCGTCTTTGTGGTTCACCCGTGCGCACGAGGACAGGGTGATGAACAGATCGTTTGTGGCGGCCATTTTCCCGGTTAGATCCAACAAAACTGGAAATATTCCACATCACTTACCATAGCGCCACTAACCGGTTTCTCTCATAGGCCGTGGAGAAAATTCGCACGCTGTTTCGTCACCTACAATTTGAAGCAGGTTATTGAGTGGTATGCCTGTCTGACTGGAGGTTATGGCCGCTCAAACGATAACCTCTCATGCGCTACATCACTTCTGTATATGCAATCCAAGAGTCGGCCCGGTCGATGATTCGGTGACAAGTTCAATCACCTTTCCTTGTCTGAATATTTTTATAGCGTACGGTGTGCTGTCATCCAGTGCGATCGTGGACGCTCTGATCATTTCAAAGTCGTGTGGTGTTTCGCAGATTAAACCATTGATTTCCAGAATATAGTCTCCGCCTAGCAGCATTGACTGTCCGTTAATTTCAGACGAAACATCGCCGGCCTGTAGCCCAGCGCGACCGATAATTGAATCTGCAACAACTCGTTGTACCAGCAACCCGGGTCCCGGCAAATTTAGTAAGCGCGCAGTGAAGTCATCTAGCATGATGCCTTCAAATCCGGCCAGTACTCCGGAGCTACTGAGTAACGCTTGCCTGGCGGTGTTGCTGGATGTGGCGAAACCCACGCCATCAAATCCCCCGCTTTTGGTCAGAATAAAACTAACAATGCCAATTACCTCACCTGCCGTATTGAACATCGGGCCGCCGGAATTGCCAGTGTTGATTGCGGTATCGGTTTGTAAAAATTCTATTGGTGCACCACCGACCAGCAACCCGCGGTCCATCCGGCCAGACAGGTGCCCGACGCTTAACGTTTGGGTAATGCCAAACGGTGAGCCGATAATGAAAACCTCGCTTCCAATTGGTGTTTCATCGGAGTTTGCGAGCGTGGCTACTGTGGGCTTCGGGTGGCTGCGTTGAAGTTTTATTAGTGCTACGTCACTGGCATCGAGTGAGGCAACCACATCTGCTTTGATGCGCTCACCATCGCTAAATTGTACATGAATGATATGTGCTCCATCGACAACGTGAGCGGCAGTCAATATTTGGTCTTTTTCAATCAGGACGCCCGATCCCACTCCACTGGATGCTCGAGAAGAGCCATTTATGGTAGAGATAGTAGTGGTGTATATTGTTACGACTGATTTTGAGTGCTTCTCATAAAGTTTAGCGAAATCTGCATCAAACGATGCGCTGTTGGCAATACTGGATACAAGAATAAAAACGAAACCTATTATTAATCGCACGATGTTCTCCACATTAAAGTTCGGGTAGATTGAATCCGCCGGTTAAACTGGATTTTCCTCTGTCTATTGCCACCTTTAGGTTAGTTATTATGAGATGGCCATTATTGTGTTGTAGGGCTTTGAGTGGGGGCAAGCCTTGGAGTTCTCGGGGTTATAAATTGCTGAGAGTTTTGTTACATCCTGTTTTATGAACTCTATATAGATGTTAGAAAAGCGAGTTTGGTTGAGAAGTAGACGGAGAATTGCCAAAAAGCCTGGCAAGTGGGCTGCGCCGGGCGGCGTGCAGAGCTGAACATTGGATCATAGTTGTTAAGGTATCGGAACTTTGTACCTGTCCAGTTGCCGAAGAAAAACACTTTTGCTTCCGAGAGAAACATGGCAACAACCAGTGATCCTGTAAAAGTAACTTTGTATCGTTGGGCGGGCAGTTGGGGTCCATTCAAGGTTTCGATCCCTTGTGGCGAATGCTCGCTTACCGTCGATGTCATTCAGGACACCTTTGATAACGAGTTGGCTGGAATACCTGTTGAGCTTGAGACGCTTGACTGGCTTTCAAACTGGTGGAAACCACTAACGCGTCGTGGATGGCATGCTCCCATCGTTCTGGTTGAGGGGAAACTAGTCAGTCAGGGGCATGCACTTAACAGAGGTGTTCTGACAGAAGCGATAATCGCTGCACATGTAGAGCGATCGGAACGCACTGGTACCGTCTTGTTTGGTAAGGAGTCGTGTCCGCACTGCGTGAGAGCAAAACGCTACCTGGCCGATGCTAATATTCCAGCTGAATACCATGATGTGGTTAAGGAGCCACGGGCCTTGTATGAGATGCTTGGTCGTGTGAAGCCCATAGTCGGGCCGAAAACCCCGATTACGGTACCTCAAATTTGGGTAAATGGGTCCTATGTGGGTGGTGCGGACGAGCTTGAAAAGATAGTTAACAGTAAGGTAGAACCAAATACCGATCGTGGCCAATGTTCTTTATCACCATCGCGCAGTTAGGGGTGATTTGATGACAAACGTGTTACCGAAGAGAGTCTTGGGATTTTTCAGGAAAAGGTTAGATAGATGGCTGCGGCCAAAAGCGTAATCCTATAGTCGTCACTGGCGATATCTAAGATATTTATCACAGCTCAATGTTCATTCTCTAAAAACTGCCCCTTTCAGTGCAACAGGGCAGAACGATACAGGCCGACCTGTGTCTTAATTTACAACACGCGCTCTGTGAGAGTATCTATGTATTGCAATATAGGAAAGGATTAGTCAATGACTAAAGTAGACGTATATACAAAACCATGGTGTCCCTACAGTGGCCGTGCTGTAAATCTCCTGAGAAGACGTGGGATTGAATTTAATGAAATCAACATCACCGAAGACTCCATAGGCCAGAATGAAATGAGAAAACGCTCGGGTAGGCTGACAGTGCCACAAGTATTTTTCGGTCATGTGCATATCGGAGGTAGTGATGAACTATTTGTAGCGGATAAGTCCGGTCTTTTGACGAAGCTACTTTGAGTGCTTTGAGGAATTTGACTTCAACGGGCGTCCAGACTTGAGCGGCCGACAACTAATACCCATAGGCGATAATCTTTACGAACTTTATGAATACGATTTTTTGATGACAGGTTCGTCGAAGATCGCGAACTATTTGAGATGACGGTTGATGCTAACTTCACTCTCACTATTGTTTTTGTCGAGGCAGCAGATAGCAACGGCGTCACTACAGTCGTGAGTTACCCGCGCGCTTCGGTATCACTTTCAGAGCTCGTAACTTGTAATCCCTCAATACCAGATGAGCCCGTTTAACGAGTCAGCTCTTACGAACTGACTTGGCAGATAACGAATAGACAGCGGCATTTCCCCGGTTATGCAAAGGGTGAGGAATCCGACGGCCCTGACCTGAGTGTGGCTGCTCAGTTTGCGCAACCGACCAAGTGGATGCGATGCCGTTTCAGTAGCGTTTCCTATGCTGCAAAATCGTAGTGTGTGAGGAGTTTTAGTTTCCGGGGAATTTCACTTGCGGTGACTGGCTCGCTGAGAAAGTACCCTTGTGCGGATTGACAACCGTGGCTATTCAACCAGTTAAATTGCTCAATAGTTTCCACTCCTTCTCCAACAATGTACAAATTCATACCTGCAGCAATAGCAATGATGCCACCGACCACTGATTGTTTTCTCACATCTGACTCCAGCCCGTCAACAAAGGACTTATCTATTTTTATGGTGTTTATTGGCAGCTGAATAAGGTAGCTCATCGAAGCGTAGCCTGTGCCGAAATCGTCGATTGCCAAATAAATACCTTCGTCACTAAATCGTTCTATGAGTGTTGTGGCGTGATCCGGGTTGATCAGCAGCGCTGTTTCGGTAATCTCAAGTTCCAATGATTCAGGTGGTAGACCGGATGCTGTTAAAGTACTCTTGACTCGTTCAAATAGATTGCTGTGACTTGAAAATTCGGATGCGCTAACGTTTACGGCGATTCTGAGATTTGGTTCAGACTGTCGAAATTCTTTTACGGCTAGCAGGCTTTGCCGGAGCACCCAGTCAGTGATTTGATTAATTATTCCACATTGCTCTGCAATACCGATAAATTCATCTGGTGGAATACGGCCCTCCGTTGGATGATCCCAGCGCAGTAGCGCTTCAACCGCAAATGTTTGGTTGGTGGAAAAATCGAATTGTGGCTGGAAAACCAACGAAAGCTCATCATTACGAATGGCTTCACGAAGATAAGACTCTAGACGTACACGCCGGTTAACGGACGCTGCCAGCGTGTCGTTGAAAATCTGGCACTGGTTACGACCCAGTGTTTTTGCCTGGTACATAGCAATGTCAGCGTGTTTGATCAGTGCTTCGGCGTTGTCTCCGTCTGCGGGATAACAAGCTGCCCCTACACTTACGCCAACTTGCAGGGTTCTTCCAGCAATCTGTAAGGGTTGTCGTATGGCCTTTATTACACTCCTGCCGACATCAAGCAGTGCTTCACGTGACTTTACTGAAGGCAGGAGCAAGAGAAATTCGTCTCCTCCAATCCTGGCAGCTGTATCGTCGGCTTGTAGCAAGTTCTCCAGCCTCCTGGATATATGACAAAGTAGTTCATCACCCACGTCATGCCCCAAGGTGTCATTAATGTTCTTAAAAAGATCAAGATCCAGAAATAACACCCCAATAGGTGCGTCACTGGAATCAGCACCCAGCAAAGATTCTCTTAAGCGCCGATGAAACTCAGTTCGATTTGGCAGCGCTGTTAGCATATCTGTTTTTGCCTGTTGTTCAATCTCGCGCATTGCTGTGATTGTTTCAAGCTGGGCTTCGACACGTTGAAGTGTGGAGCTTAAAAACCTGGATAGCGTTTCAAGGACAGATGTTGCATCTTTGACGTCAAGGTTGATTTCACCTGTACCTACGTTTAATGCACCTTTGGTGATGCCATTGCAAACAATCGGGAACGACCATACGTGGTCGATACCACTTTTCCCAAGTTTCTGGTGAAACGAAAATTCAGAGGTGCGTAAATCAGTCGCGTACATTTGTTTGTTGTGGATAAGGGTGTCTGCCAGTCCTACGGCATTGAGTGGAATTGGCTCTCCCGCTGTGTCTTCGGTTCTTCCAGAAAGCGCTGTTACTCGCACATGTTTGCCATCTGGTTCTAGAACGCAATAGCTAACGCGCAGTGCATTCACCAGCTGCCTTGCGCATTCTGTTATATCAGCCAGTGCGTCGTCTATTGTTGAAACAAGTGATAACTTTTCACCAAGTGTATTTAGTAGCTCCAGGTGTTCAGTATACAAGCGATGACGTCGCTGCTTAGCAGTACCGAGGATATCTGTCTGGTGCATTCGCTTTAGTGCAACGCTTGTAAATCGTGACACTTGCTTAAGTTTATCCAGATCCGTCTTACCAAAGGCCACTGATTTCGACGCAACGTTTAATGTACCGATCATTTCTCCGTGAAGCATAAGCGGAGCCACCATCGCCGTGGCGTCGTCCAGCTCAGCTACCGACGCAAGAGTTTTACTGATCTGATCAGATGATCTGATGTCTTGCGGTTGCCATATTGCAGGCGAGCTTACCGCGGCAAGATATTCATCACGCGATAGATCAATCTCTATCTGCCGGTAACCTTCGGCAGTGCTGGAAGATTGTGTCGTACTGTCAACGACTCTTATCTGTAGTGACTCTCGTTCTTCTATGCAAAGCGTGATACTGGCAGTGTCAGCATCGAAAACCTCTGGTAATAGATTCACCAAAGATTGATACAGTTGCTTTGGTGTTAAGGCCCGGCAGACCGCCTCAATGATTGAATCAATTTGCAAAACTACTACATCAGGTTGCTTGAGCATAAGTCACCAGGCTTTGGATTTTTTGAATCAAGTTCGCAATGAGCCACTGGCGATTACTCTGGAACTATCCATAGGCCGTAGTCATTCCTGCCAAGCCTGGAATGATGAATCAGGGGGCTGTTGGAGGGGGTTGGCGTGCCTGACCCTGACTCCGAATTTCGTTCTGTATTTAGAGAGTCGGGTCACTTGATACCAACAAGTAAACAGACAGCAATTAACAGAACTGTAAAGGCTAGCGTCTGGGTGACGGAATTCTGTACACCAACTAGTAACTACTGAAGCCTCTTCTTATTCAATAACAATGTTATATAAAGATAGCACAAATATTTTTGCCGGAACTAAAAGTCAATCTCCGGTGGTATATCACATGAACCTCAATAAACAATGCGTTTGGCAGGTGTGCACTGACACCGGAGCTAAATGATTTGTCAATCTGATTGGTCTGCCGTCGCTGTTGTTCCACGGCGCACTGTGCAAGCCTGGCCTGTTGACTAAATTACTCTGGAAAGAGGCTTCGCGAGAAATGTTTTCAGTATGTGTCATAAAAGGTCTAGATCGCACTATTCATGAATTGGCGAGCATATCGCGCGCAGAGATTTGTTTTCACAGGCCGCGATGAAAGAACTAAACTATTTTGCCGGTCTTGTATCCTGATGATACCGGCGCGTAGCCGAACGGCCGTTGGTGTGGTTATTCACTGGTGCACTGCGAAATGGCTCGCATTTTCTTAGTGTTGTGTTTGTTCCGGTTGTTGGAGCTATACACACCGCTTGTTGAATAATTCATAAATTGAACTGATCTACGGTAGTGAATTCAGTCAGGAGTGTTATCGCCGATAGCCTTTTGGTACCCACGTAAATTTATGCAACTATGCGAATTGCAACCGGTAAGTTAAGCGAGGCTTTTGAACCAGCGCCTGATCTGGTTTTAGCATTCGCTACACGCGAAACACTCACTGAAGAGGAGTTCGTTCCTGCCTTAGAAAAGCGATTCCCGGAGGCAGTGATTACTGGCTGCTCAACTGCAGGCCAGTTTCTTAATGATGAAATAGAAGACGACGAACCGCTAATATCTACACTACATTTTGAGCATTCAAAAGTGCGTACTGCCTCCACTGACATGCCTGATCCTGGCTATAGTCTTGAGGCTGGTAGAACACTGGGAAATAAGCTAAATACAGCTGATCTGGTTGCGGTACTCGTGCTATCGGATGGTATCAATTGCAATGGCTCGGCGTTGGTAGAGGGCATTGCCTCTGAGCTTGGGGACGTAACTATTTTTGGTGGTCTTGCCGCGGATCAGAGCAACTTTGAAGAGACTGTAGTTCTGGCTGATGGACGAGTAGATACAAAACGTGTTGTGGCGGTCGGATTCTATGGTGAGCGCCTTGAGGTATCTACCGGTTCGGAGGGAGGCTGGGAAATATTTGGTCCTGAAAGAACGATAACCTCTGCAAAAGCCAACGTTTTATGTGAACTGGATGGTGAGCCTGCGCTTGAGCTATACAGTCGCTATCTTGGTGACCGTGCTAATGACTTACCGGGCTCTGCGTTGTTATTTCCGCTCGCAATACGTCCACCAGGAGCACCGCCTGAGTCCGCTGTTGTGCGAACTATTCTGGGCGTTGATGCTGAAAAGTCTTCGATGACATTCGCCGGTGATATTCCAAAAGGGTGGACCGCACAGCTCATGCGTGCAAGCTTTGATGCGTTGATCGATGGCGCTGAGCGCGCTGGTACGAATCTGCAGTCTGCACGTCCGTTGATGTCCGGGAGCGGGCTCTGTGTTGCTGTGTCTTGTGTGGGTCGCCGATTGGTGCTTGGTCAAAGAGCAGACGAAGAAGTGGAGGCAGTTGCTGAGCTTCTCAATCCGATGTTCAAGCTGATTGGTTTTTATTCTTACGGAGAGTTAGCGCCAGGCCTGAGTGGTCGATGCGAATTGCATAATCAAACGATGACGCTAACTACCTTGTGCGAGACATAGATGTCGAAGGAAGCGATGGACAAACGCTCTGAGCGCCTGGTCGCAAGGCAGTTGCGCAAGTCAGGTCTTGTGGTAGAGCCGAACAGCCCTATGGAGCAGTTCGTGCAACGGGTCAGTGCGACTTACGCCGAAGCTAATGAACAACGTTTGCTCAACGATCATGCGTTTAGAACTGCCTCCTCCGAAATGGCGGAACTGAATGCAGAGTTGGAGCAAAAAAACAGTCAATTAGTAGCAGCGCTTGAATCCTTGATGCGAAGTCAGCAGATTGAGCGACTAAATGCTGAGTTGTCTTCAAAGAATGATGCGCTTTCAGTGCTCGCCAATACAGATTCATTGACAGGCTTGTTAAATCGTTACTCGTTTGGCCGTTCTCTTGAAAAAATCGCCCGCACGATTGGCAAGAACCAACTGCTGGCGGTAGCCGTTATTGATCTTGATCGATTTAAACTGGTTAACGATACCTTCGGCCACAATATCGGTGATCAGTTATTGATTAATGTGGCTAAGAATCTTAAGGAAATAGAGCTCAGCACAGATATGGTTGCGCGTCTGGGCGGTGATGAATTTGCGTTTGCAAGAGTGGTTGAATCTGCTGCTGAGGCGGACATCTTTGCGAGCGATCTGTCTGCGCGCCTAAAAAGGCCTTTGCGGATAAAACAACAACTCATTCATAGTGGAGGGTCGGTTGGCCTTGCATTGAGTACATCCGGCAATGTAGATCCTGTTCGATTGATGCGCGACGCTGACATTGCAATGTATCGAGCCAAGGAGGATGCGACTATTGACTATCAGGTATTTGATCTTGAGTTTCGCAAGGAAGTAACCCGAAGATGCACACTTGAACGCGAAGTCCGTGACGCTGTTGCAGAAAATGATGTACTTCTTGTTTATCAACCGATTGTTTCGGCATCCCACAAAAACACAGTATTACTGGAAGCACTTTCGCGGTGGGAATCACCGACCCTGGGGGTTGTCACGCCCCCGGAATTTATACCAACGATAGAGCGGTTGGGATTATCGATTAATTTTGGTCGTAAAGTTCTTGTAAAAGCCTGCCAACAGGTTAGACATTGGCGAGACCAGTATCCGTTAGTGGATGATATAGCTGTGACAGTAAACTTTGCATCGTCGCAGTTACTTGACCACGGTATTACCGATTTCGTGGCGAAGACATTGCGTGAGCTCGAACTGGATGGGCGGTGTTTGGTGATAGAGCTGACTGAGTCGGACCTCCTGCAGGATTTTGATCGTGCTGTCAGTGTGCTCTCTGAATTACGTTGCATGGGGGTTCGGGTGGCACTTGATGATTTTGGTACCGGGTACTCTGCGCTGGCGTATCTGCCACACATACCCGCAGACTTTTTGAAGATCGACAAAGCATTTGTGCAAACTATGGCGACAGATGAGTCTGTCTGTCGCCTGACCAAAGTCATTGTAGAGCTTGCCGACAGATTCGACCTGGAGTCCATCGGTGAAGGTGTGGAACAAGATGTGCAGTCGACAACATTACAGAACTACGGCTGTGATTATCTGCAAGGCTATATGTACGGCAAGCCCTCCAGGGCGGAGGAGGTGCCTGCGTTATGTGGTTGGGATAATTTTGCTACACGCCAGGCTGCGTAGTTCAGGTCATTAGCAAATTCACTTTTTAAAATCTGGGTGTCTGTGCTCCACGCATTGGTAATCGCATTCTGAGCCAGAACTGTTATGCCAGCCGTGATAAAAACAATTTTGTAGCCTGGTCAAAATCACCTACTTTGTTTGCTGCACGTGCCACTAGTTGCGCGCCCACAACGATGGCTAACAGCGTGGTTGCCTCTTCCAGCGGGTCACCGGTATTGGTAACGCTGCCATCCTTATTTGCGAGCTCAAAAGTTTTGGTAAGCCAGATAATACTGTTTGAGTGAAAGGCTTCCAATTCAGCCAAAGCCTCTTCAGATAACGAGTCGCGGCTGATTGAAAAAGCGACGCACAAGCACAGTTTAGCGCCGCCACTCAGAGCACGCCGATATCCCTGCACATAAGCGGCGAGCCTGTCTGATGCGATATCAGAGGTTTCATCAATCACTGCCAAGGCATCTGAAAATGTGTCGGCGTAGCGCTCAATTAAAGCGACAGCAAGATCTGCTTTTGACGGGAAGTGATAATGAATACTGGCTTTGCGAATACCGACTTCGCTGGCCAGATCAGCGTAACTAAAACCATCGTAACCACGGCGTCTGGCAACATTTTCTGCGCAATTTAATAGTTCTGTTTTTCGGTCCATTCTCAATTCATCTGGCAATTGTGCGGGCTTGCCGCTGATAACCGGCAGTGGGTTAATTATACCTATCAATAGGTTGCTTCGGGTTGCCCAAAACTATTTACAATAATTCCGGTTTTAGTCGCCGAATAGGAGTATTACTGCAGAAAGCCATTGAATTGGTTGATAGCAGCCACCATTTGGATTGTTGACATCTACCTACTGGTAGGTATACTCAATTTTCCTTTTGACTACGTTAAAAATCCATGAAAATTTATGACACTGAAGGTTTTCCTAATCCGGGCCGCGTACGAATTGCTCTCGCCGAGAAGAACGCTTCAGAGCAGGTGGAGTTTATTCCTGTAGATGTAATGAGTGGTGAGCACCGCACTGATGCGTTTCGCGCTAAAAACCCCGATTCGACTGTGCCTTATGCAGAGTTGCCTTGTGGGACCAACATTTCGCAATGTACCGCGATTACCGAATACATTGATGGTGCCTACGAGGGCCGGTCTTTAATTGGTGAGACGCCTAAACAACGCGCCAAAACTCAAATGATGAACCTGCGCGCGGAAGCGGGTCTGGTAGATGCGGTCGGTGCTTACTTTCACCATGCGACACCGGGGCTCGGGCCGGATCTTGAGACGTATCAGAACGTTGAGTGGGGTATTAAAAAGAAAGATACAGCACAGAACACGATGCGATATCTCGATTCTGTGCTGGCGGAGTCCGAATATCTAGCCGGTGATGCTTTCACCATGGCTGATATCACTGCTTTCGCAGGGCTTGCTTTTGCAGACTTTGCTGCAGTGGAAATTCCAGATGGGCTGAATAATCTACAAGCCTGGAGAGAAAAGGTGGGAGCTCGTCCGAGTATCGCCGCTTAACATGTTGTGCTCCGGCGCTGCGCAGGCATTCCGGAGTGTTTATAAACTCAGCCAGACGAATCTACTCGACTCACTGCTAAGGAGAATAGTATTGAACCACAATGATGATTTTACGCAACGTGTTCTTGTACACAGTGACGAGCTTGATTGGGTAGCCTCGCCGATGAAAGGTGTCGACCGTCGTATGCTTGACCGCATTGGTGATGAAGTAGCTCGCGCTACCACCATCGTACGTTATGCACCTGAAAGTCAGTTTTCAGAACATACTCATACCGGTGGTGAAGAATTTATCGTACTGGATGGTGTATTTCAGGATGAACACGGTGACTTTCCAGCGGGATCGTATATACGTAACCCGCCAACCACATCGCATACACCGCGCTCTGATAATGGCTGTAGGATTTTCGTTAAGCTCTGGCAGTTTGCAGCGAATGATCGTACACCGGTGAAGATTGACATGAACAAAATGGGTTCTGTGCCCGCAGCGGATCGCGATGGAGTATGGGTGATGCCACTGTTCGAAGACGAACGCGAAACGGTTCAATTGGAAACCTGGTCGGCAGGTGCCGTGGTAGAGATTGACGCGCCGGAAGGTGCTGAATTTCTGGTCATAGAAGGTGGGTTTAGCACGGATCAGAGTGAGAGCCTGCGTGCGGAAAGCTGGTTGCGTATTCCCAAAGATGACAAGCTCAGGGCAACAGCGGGTGTAGATGGTGCGAAGGTCTGGATGAAGACACGCCATCTTCGCTATGTAGATCCTCCTGCGGTATAAACAACTGATATTCGTTATCAGTGAGACTGACATAATAAATCGACCCCCACTTGTACTGATTGCTTTTATCGGACCTGGTCCTGGACAATCACTGATGCAAACGGCTTAAAACATGGTTATATGGTTGCCGGATTACATCAATCAAAAGTCATCTGCATGCAATGAATACTGACATTCTGATTGTTGGTGGAGGACTTGCCGGTCTTTCATTAGCCCGGCAATTGCAGGTGGCGGGTAGCGATTGGCAACTTGTGGAGGCTCGTGACCGATGGGGTGGTCGTATTCTAACTGAGGTTATAGAGGGGCAGGGGTATGATCTCGGGCCATCGTGGTTTTGGCCCGGTCAGGCTCGTATGGAATCCCTGTTGAAGCAACTTGGATTAAACCGCTTTGATCAGGCCTATGAAGGTGAGCTGATGTATCAGGATGAGGCCGGCATGGTGCATCGGAGTCAGGGTATGGCTTCAATGCAGGGTTCGTGGCGCATAAAAGGCGGGCTTGGAAACCTTATTAATAAGTTGGTTGACGAGCTGCCTGCAGAACGTCTTCATTTAAGTACGCCGGTCAGCCAGTTAACCGAAACCGGCCTAGATAAGGATTTCGCTATTGGAATCAGCACAGAAACAGGTGCAGTTTTTAATGCAAACCAGGTAGTACTTGCACTGCCACCGCGCCTCGCCTCGCAATTGAACTTTGCACCGGCGTTGTCTGAGCGGGCAATCAAAGCCGCGCAGAATATCCCCACCTGGATGGCGGGTCATGCGAAAGCTGTTGCCACCTACAAGACACCGTTCTGGAAAGAGCAAGGTTTATCAGGTGATGCAATGAGCCGCCGTGGACCACTGGCTGAAATTCACGATGCCTCACCGTCTGAAGGCGGGCCTTATGCACTGTTTGGCTTTGTGGGGACACCGGCTAATCATCGTAAGGGAAATGCTGACGCTCTGAAAGATGCTATAGCCGCGCAGCTGGAGAAACTTTTTGGTGAGGCGGGATCAAAGCTTGAAAGTATCATGCTGCATGACTGGGCCTTTGATGCCCACACAGCCACTGAGCTTGATCAGATACCTTTGCGTCGCCATCCTGTCTATGGTCAACCAGATGCGCTAAAAGATCTCTGGCAAGGGCGACTGCATTTCGGTTCTACGGAGATGGGCGCTGAGTTCGGTGGCTTTCTTGAAGGGGCACTCGAGGTATCTGATGAGCTTGCCGCATTTATAATAGAGAGTGTTAAAGCAAAAAAAAATTAGTGATGCTTCAGGTAACAACGAACCCTCCAGCTCCCCGGGATTGCTTCCGGCGATAATGGTCTCGTATCACTGAATTGAGCAAGGCGGCTGGGCGATCTGTCTGGTATTTGCGTTAGGGTAGCTGCCTGCTTTTTTCAAAAGCTGAACAAGATAGTGCATCCACTCCGTCCACTTTCACTATGACATCTTTACCTTTAAGTGTTTTGGCATAGGCAATTGTAGGAAGGGGACAATGCAATGCTAACCAGTCCTGAAGAATTCTGTGGCCACCTTTTTTTACTCTCCCTAAGTACTCCTTGTCGCTTTCAAGTTGCACGATAATGGTTTCATCCTGCACAAGAATATCGGTAATACTCGCGCTCGAAACACAGACGCCGCGGCTATCGTAAAAATGAGTTAGCCAGTCTGCAGCATCATCGGCCAGGCAGTTTCCAGTAAATAGGAACAGCAATCCAACAACAGTACAGCGAAATTTATGCTCTAACACCACTTCAAAAGTTCCTTCTCTAATGTGTCCGTATCTGGATAGCACACTCGTACGCCAATTATAACAAACGCAATTGGAGAGAAAGCTCCACCTGGTACTCAACCAGGTGCATAGATCCACCTGCAACTGTCAGTCTCCGAGCCGCAGCGCAAGATTTGGGACTAAATACGCCATGTCCTCACACGGTGCGTCACCGAGGTTCAGACAGCTGTCAGAACTGAGAATTGGTTCAGATTCGCTGGCATGTTAGCTGCGCTGGAGTGGACTTGTCCGGGTTATCCGGATCCCGGTGACGCTCAAAGAAATACAGGAAGATTTATTATGCCATTGCGTATTGTGCTCGCTACTGTGTTAGCGCTGATGCTGCCAGCAAGTATCTTCGCGACCGAGCCGTGGCTTTACTCCGGCCGAATCGGCGGTACCTTTATATATAACCAAATGAGTGATGCTGATCTTGAAGCGTTGCTTGATAAGCGTGCTTCGCAAAACGTCAGCATTCTGGAGATCGACAGCCAGCTGTCCTATAACCTCACCGATCAGGAATTTGATAACGAGGTTGCCTTTCTCGATAAGGCTGCCACGCTTGCCCACCAGCGTGGTATGAAAGCGGTTATTTATTACCCGTCGTTTGAAGTACTCACCAAAAATGCCATCGACGATAACGGGGTTGTCGCGGCATCCACTTTTGCCAAGGATCACCCTGACTGGGTTCAACAGGGTATCGATGGAACACCGAATGTTTTCTATGGAGGCCAGGAAGTATGGGTATCGCCCGGCGAAGAGAGCGCGTGGCTATCACCCAACTCGGGCTATAAGCAATATTTTATCGAGCGGGTAGAAAAACTTGCTGCATCAAATCTGGATGGTGTCTGGCTCGACGTACCGATCTATCTTGATACGGGTACGAAATGGACTGGTGCAGAGCCACCTGCGGCTGCAGATTTTAATGCATGGACCATTGCTGAAGGTTTGAATGGCGGGGCAGGATACACCGTGCCGACTGCTGAAAACATGAGTGATCCGGGCTTCAGAGCGTGGATTAAATGGCGGCACATTAACGTTGCCAACTTTCTAAACGATGTACGTGCTGCAGCGCAGGCGATCAATCCAGACTTTGCAGTTGTGATAGAAAATTTTCCGCTGGATTATTTCGATAGCACGGCTTACGGGCTGGATGGTTCATATATTCCGGTAGAAGACAATTTTATTACTGTGTGGGAGACAGACAGTGTGTCTAACACACAGGCGATGAAGTGGTCTACACCGGATGACTTTGAAAATAAACTGGCGATGCTCAAATGGGGCAGGAGCGTGCACGCGGATCAGCCATCGTGGAGCTTTTCCTATGGAAACGAACCCCTTGATGCTTCCTTGACGATGGCGGCTACTGTCGCGACGCAGAACGTGCCGTTTGAGTCAAAAACGCCTTCTATGCTGGTAACTGTAGACGAAGATTTTCGTACCAACTGGTTTGGTTATGTTCGCGATCATGAGTCTGTGTTGTTTGAGCCGCGTGTTCCCAACGCGGGAATCTGGTACAGCACATCGACACGTGATTTTCACGATTACGAAACCAGTGGTAAGTTCGGATTGTATTCGGTGACCTCACCCCCCACACCTGATGACACGTGGTGGGCGATAGCGCCATCTTCAAGTGTTGTTACCGCCAAGCATGTTGGTGGTTATCGCGGTATGTCTGCGGCGATGATGCGGATGGACATTCCCTATACCATCGTACATGGTCGTGATGAGGGGCCGCGTGCCAGTGCAGCGGACCTTGATATGTTGATACTGCCGAGTGTTATTTCGCTATCAGATGCCGATGCTGACTACCTGCGTGCCTATGTGCAAGGCGGTGGAACCTTGCTGGCAACAGGTGAGTTGCCCGGCACGCTGGATGAAACCGGTGCGTCTCGCGCACAAAGTGCGGTAGCTGATTTGTTCGATTTTCAAGGGGCAGTGGGGCCGCGGGTTAATACCTTTGGCAATGGTCTTGCGATCTATCGACCGGACATTGTCGGTACTACACTGTTTGGTGAACAGCTCGATGCCAATGCCGCCGCAGATACTCTGACTGAACTGGAAAAGCTGGTTCGCATTCATGTAGATGAACCATTCACTTTAGAAGATGGTGAAGACATCTATGTGGATCGTGCCATCGAAAGTGATAACAAGCACTTGCTGTATCTGGTGAACTACAGTGGTTTGCAGTTGCCGCTTGTAGAGTCGGTGAAGACGGTGGCGGTACACTACAAAGTTCCGTTCGGAAAAATAATCACCAGTGTTATTGCCAGTACACCTGACAGTAATGGTCTGAATGGCTTTGCAACGATAAGTAGCGAAGGACACAGTACCTACCGGATTGAAGTGCCGGTTGATCAGTTTGCGCTGTTGGAAATTCAGCTTGCTGATGGTCCTGTATATGACCTCCCGACCTATGCCGGACCGCAGTTTGACGATCCTGCGCACGCGGAGGCTGCACAAAGCGGACTCGATTTTGTGCTGAACAGCATGCGCAACAGCTCGCTGGCAGAGCCCAATCGTTTTGGTGTGTATACCAATCTTGTCGACAATAACCAGTCGACTGAAATCTATACCAACGGCCACAACGTAACCGGTGAACACATGGGGCTGTTGATGCGCACATCTGCGTGTATGGGTGATCAAACGGCATTCAATGAAGTGTATCGGTATGCCAGTGAACTTATGTATTCGCCGCTATATCATGTACCGAACTGGTCTATCGATAAAAATACCCAGCGGCCGTTTCAGTTTTATGATGACTTTAACAACAACTGGTACAACGCCAACGCACCCCTTGATGATCTGCGTTTGATACATGGCCTGATCGACGGCCAGGAAAACTTTGGCCGCAGTGATGCCGGCGCACTTGCTGATTCCATGTTTGAAGGTTTGTACTGGACGACAGTGACCGATCGCGGCCGCAACAGCAACAACGCACTGTTTCCGCAATACCCAGGCGGGTTGCTGGGCTTTGCGTGGGACTGGGCCGAAATTGACGATGCGAGTCTGAGTCCATCCCCTGCAATTGCGACCGGTACCGGTTACCTTGGTACCGATTTGCTGCCCGTGGACTATCAGGATTTAGGTGCCATTGCGCATGCGGCAGAGCGAGACCATCGATGGAACAGCGTGCTGCAATCAACCACTCAGCTGTTGTTGGATTCGGAGATTAATCTTTCGGGTCTCTACTACAATGGCTACAAACCGGATGGTACCTGGACCGGCGACTTTGAATATCAGGGCACCCGTCGCGGCCAGCATCTAAAAGTGATTCAGGAGTTGTGGACTGCAATTCACCTGGCACGTGTATCAAAAACCACCAGCACCGCATTGAGTGCCACTCAAAAATCGTTAGCTGTTGGATCTGCAGCACGTAGCCTGGCGTTTTTCAAAAACTTTTATCAAACTAATGATCGCATACCTGAGTATCTTAAGTATTCCGGTGTCGATGTTGATGACTGTGTCAATAATCAACCAGCAGACTGCCTGGCTCGTGGTACCGAAAGTCTATTTTTTGGTGAGGCGCGTATCTATGCCCAGTTGGCAAGACTGGCGTTACTGTTAGGTGATAAGGAATTTTCCAACCAGGTAATCAATGAAAAAATTATTACCGACAGGGTTAGCAACAGTGCTGATCCCCGCTATGGTGTTATCGGTGTCTCTACAACTGGCGCCAATGATGCGGAGGCGTGGAATATACTCGAGTCAGTTTTCTCAATTTGTTTGAACGCCACCAGTGACGATGGTGGTGGCCCCGTTGGTAACAATAACAATCCGCCGGTGGCAAACACAGATAGCTATAGCACTGCCGAGGAAACATCGCTAACGATCACCGCGGCGCAGTTGTTATCCAACGATACTGATCCTGACAACGATACCCTGAGTGTTTCCGGGCTGCCAAGCCGCAGTAGTAATGGTGGCAGCGTTACGCTACTTGCCTCTGGTGACTGGCGCTACAGTCCCGCCTCAGGTTTTAGCGGTATAGATACCATTGCGTATGCGATCTCTGACGGGCTCGGGGGTTCCGGAACCGGGCAGATCACTATAGATGTGCGTGTTATACCTAAAACGACGCACCTGACAGAGTCGGTAACGGTACTAACGGGCGCGCTGAACTACGGACAGGTAGATTTTTTAACTGCTGATGATGTAGATACTTACGATGTTGATTCCGCAGCCACTGGTAACGGCAATGTGGTTGACTGGTATGTGAGTGGCGAGATCGCCGATCGCAATGAAGTGTCGCGTTTGATTATGACGTATTCCGGTCATTACTCGGTACCGAACGTAACCCAGGAGACTTTCCTTTATAACTTCACAACCGGTTCCTGGGTCGGGCTTGATACACGCACGGTTGGTGATCAATCAGATTCGATTGTGCGATTGGACGTCACGCAGAACGCGCAGGATTATATTGCTGCAGATGGGGAAACCCGGGTCAGAGTGCGTGGCACACAAGCGACACAGCCTGCGGTTGTCTGGGCTAACTCGGTCGGATGGGTCGCGTATCGTGGCAATCTGGAGCCGACGGGTCCGGCACCGGTTGCGTCGAGTCTTTCAGTCAGCACCTTTATGGATACGGGTACTGGTATCTCTTTACAGGGTACCGGCAATAGCCCGCTTACATTTGCAGTAGATAGCATCGGGTTAACGGGTACGCTAACCGGAACAGCCCCCAATCTTACCTACACACCTGCAGCCGGGTTTGTCGGCACCGATACATTTTCCTATACCGTCAGCGACGGGCAGAGAACCAGTGCACTGGCGAGCGTGACCGTATCTGTGCAGCAGACGGGAATCATCAGTAATCTTGCCGCGGCTATTACACTCGATGGAAACTTAAGCGAGTGGACCGGGTTTGTACCGTTTGCTGATGATCCTGGCGATGTCATGGGTACCGGTAACCCGTTGGACTGGCGTCGAGCGATGATGGCGCACGATAGTGCTAACTTTTACCTTGCTTATGTGAATGATGGCCCGGTCAACGTGTCGTGGGGTCAGACAATCTACTTTGATATTGACAACAATGCCGCCACTGGTGCCCAGTTCGGACTACCCATTGGAGCGGATCGCGTGTTACAAGGCCGTTTTCTATACAGCTATGCGGGCACTGGCAACGACTGGAACTGGAACTTTATAGCGGAGGTCGACGGTGCGTCGAGTAACGGTTCCTTTGAATATAGTTTTCCACGTAGCGCTTTTGCCGATGCAGAGATCGTTAAGCTTGCGTTCGTAGGGTCTAACGAGCCCTATGGTGGTACGGTAGAAGATTTATACCCCGATACGGTTTATGACCCTTCCGCTACCGGCAGGCACTTCACTTATTCGTCTTCCGCGCGAACCAACACCACACCGGTTGCTAATGACCTGGCGCTAATCACTATAGAGAACACAAGTGTTGATGCAACGTTGGTGGCGAGTGATGCTGACGGTGATGCTTTAAGTTACCTGATAATTTCGCAACCGCAACAAGGGTCGTTAACCGGCACAGCGCCCCAGCTGAGTTATCAACCCAATGCGGGATACACAGGTCCTGACTCGTTTAGCTTTCAAGTGAGCGATGGCAGCACTACCAGTCGGGTTGCAACCGTAGCCATCACGGTGCAGACGGTGGAACAATCACAATTTCCAAGTAATCCTGTTGCTCAGGTAAATGTCGATGGCAATCTCAGTGAATGGCAGGCTTTGCAATTTTTCAGCGATGACCCTGACGATGTTACTGGTGCAGAGAATCCGGTGGACTACCTGCGAGCGGCAATGGCACACAATGCCGGACACTTTTATCTTGCGTTTAGCAATGACGGTCAGAATCTGGCACTGTTGCAGGATTGGTTATTTACTGTATACATCGATGCAGACTCAAACCCTGCCACTGGCTATCAGAGCGGGCTTGCAATCGGTGCTGACTATATGCAGCAAGGTAGTGCGGTTAGCAGCTATAGCGGCACCGGACAAGACTGGACCTGGACTGTATTGGCTGCAACTCCGCGAGCGGCTTCAGGCAGCACTGTAGAAATAGCCATACCGAGACAAGTCATCGGTGATCCGGCTGAACTTAAGTTTGTATTGATCGGAGATAACCTGTCTATCGGTGGCGGTGTAGAAGATGTATTTCCAGACGGAACTTACAACTCAAGCGCAGCAGTGCGTTATCTTGACTATACAACCAATGGCGCTGCGAGCGAGCCGGTAGCGTTGGGTGCGTTGGACGGGACTATCGAGCTGGTGTCTGGTCGACAGGCTTTTATGGCTAATGCTACCCAATTAAAGCGCCAGTCGGAGCTCGAAGGAGATACGATTCAGGTGGGTGGCGGTGTGTTTGGACTCGCGGGTCTGGCGTTTTGGTTTGTCTGGATGTTTCGGCGGTTTAAAGGTGGTTTGGCTATGCCGTCGCGTACAGGTCGCAACGCGAGGAACGACTGGTAACGGATAGACTTGGCGATCATCACAACACTCGCACAAGTGCCGGGATGACGCCAGGTTGTAACGGGGGTGCGGCGCTCAATGAACAATTTTTGTTCACTAGAGTAGATTGCTTCTGGAACTAGTGGTTTTTTGAAACTGCTTGTCCGACAGACATCATCTCGTTAATAGCGTCTTGATTTATCTGCTGTGCCTGCTCAGGTGTTTGTTCGTAGACATCCTGCACCTGAAAACTGACAACCGAAAGCAGATGATTCGCATTATGCATATCATAGGCAGCGATCTGATATCTTCCGCTTTGCCAGCCCTGATCAGGCTTGAAAGAACGATAAGTGGTCTGTGTGGAATTCGTGACGATTGACTGATCCAGGTGGATGATCTCACCGGATTGCAGGTGTTTCCACTTTAACATTACGTCTATCCTGTCGGCTTCCAGTGCAGACAAGTGGATATACACAGGATTGAACTGTTGCAAATCAACGCCTGAATCAACAGTTCGGAAACCAGATACAGGTGAAAGTGAGACGTAGGCGTTTAACCTTCCGGCAACCGGTGCCTGTGTGTCATCAGATTTCATCGCCTGCATGAGATCTGATGCAAACTGTCTCGGGTTTTCAACACGGGATGCAATTTCAGGATCGAGGTATTCGTCCAGATAATTGGTAATAGTGGAGTTGGGAATCAGTTCGAGCGGTATCGACTGCTGTGTTATATCGATGCTTTTTTCTACCAAACCACCAACCTGTACAAACTCTTCCTGAATTTCGCCAGCACCTGCTGCAATAGTACGCTGCTTCGGTATGCACTGGTTGCTACCAGCAGCGACTTGCACAACCGAAGACGGTGCAAGCGAAGGCGACGCGGAATGTGGAATTTCGCTGTCACCCGATAGTGAGCCTCTGTAATGCCCTATCAGATAGGAAGCGAACGCAGTAGTGGCAAATACTGCGATGCCGATTTTGTTCATTTTATAGGCCAGGCTGGAAATTCATGCGGATTTGGCGTTTTTGCGGCTACGCTACATTCGTTGCTTGCGATACAACCAGCCTGGGTTTCATAACAGTTCGCTGCTGCATCGCAGGAGAATGCGTTAGCTTCACAGCCAGCGATGTTAGTGGTGCAGTTATTTGAAGTTTGAGTAGTGTTTCCCGGGGCAGGACACTCATTACTGGCTGCGCAATCTGCCACAGTGCTGTAGCAATTTGCAGCCTGTGGGCATGACAACGAGGTGGCGGGACACCCGGCCACATTTGTCGTACAGATGTTAGCGGAAGGCTTACTACCCCCACCTCCGCAAGCACCTAGAAACAGACTGCAGAAAAACAACGAAAACAGGGTTTTTGACATGGTATTCCTCATTGGCAGGTATTCCTTCAAAGAATGTTAACACAGCATGATAAATGTTCGAGCTAAAACAAGTGATCCACAGCGAAGTGTGAAGCCGTAGACGCTGAATCAATTGAGCTAACTGTTTTAAGTGATGCTGGCTTGGCTGTTTTCGTATGTGTTCCGAAAATAAGGTGAAAGGTTCATTAACGCCTACGGTGCCTTGGGAGTAGTGTTTAGGTGTGATGACTCTATGCTTGCGCACGAAGTTGCCAATCGCGCAGGACGAATTGCAATAGAGGTTGCGCGACCGTTGGTCGGTTGTAAGGAGTTTCGCTGAAGTAGCGGAGCAGGAGTAAGTTACCCGCGATGTCCGATTAGCATCGGACAGATATTTTAAGGTGGGTTGTCAGTGCGTGAATCGTGGGGACCTGTAGGAAAAAATAGGTTGTTAGCTGGCCTTTTTATGGTTCTCTTGGGTGTGCAGTTTGGCGTTGATGTTTTTAGTGAGTGTAGTTTCCTGGTTACTAATCCATGCTTCCATGTCTGTGGCTGTTAGTGCCTTGCTGATTAAGAAGCCCTGAGCCTGATCACAGCCGAACTCTTTCAGCATTTGCATCTCTTCTTCATGCTCTATGCCCTCAGCTACCACCTTGAGCCCTAAGTTGTGGCCAAGTTCTATAGTAGATCGTACGATCGCAACATCTTCTTCGCTTTCAATCATGTTTTTAATGAACTCGCGATCAATCTTCAATTCATTAACCGGTAGATTCTTAACATAGGCCAGTGAGCTGTATCCGGTACCGTAGTCATCAATTGAAATCGACAAACCGAGGTTGTGTAACGCCTCAACAGTACGTCTCGCCTTTATCGGATCTTCCATCAATGCGCTTTCGGTAATCTCCATACAAATCAGCGCCGGATCGACTCCTGTTTCCTGAAGACGATTGCTAACATAGTTGGAGAAATCCGAATCAAGCAAGTCGCGGGCAGATATATTGACTGACATTTTTATCGCCAGGCCCTGGTCTGCCCAGATTCTCGCCTGCACAATTGCGTTGGCAATTACCCAGCGGGTTATTAGTCTGATTGCACCAGTCTGCTCGGCAAAAGGAATGAACTCTACAGGTGGGACGAGACCGCGCTCCGGATGCTGCCAGCGCAGCAGGGTTTCAACAGATAGAGTCGATGAGTCGTCAAGGGTAACCTTTGGTTGGTAGAACAGTTGTAGCTCGTCAAACTCCACCGCACGTTTGATTTCACTCAGTAGAGATAAATGTTCTTCCTGGTGCTCTTCGCAGTTTGGATCATAGAACGCGTAGTCTTTGTCAGAGCGTTTTGCAGAATACATTGCCATGTCTGCACGGCGCAGCAATGTACTCGCATCGTCACCGTGTTGGGGAAAGCACGCAATGCCTATGCTGCAGCCAACATCTACAGGTTGGTTATTAAGGGTTACTGGCAGCTCAAAGACCGATGTAATTCTATCGACTGCAGTCATGATGTCCGCTTCAGAAACATCTTGAAGCAGTAGTGCGAATTCGTCACCGCCCAGTCTCGCGACAGTGTCTGAGTCACGAAGGATTGTCTTTAGCCGGTCCGCAACTTCTTTGAGCACGGCGTCACCGGATTCATGGCCGAGTACATCGTTTATGTACTTAAAGCGGTCCATGTCGAGGATAATAACCGCGAAAGGATCTCCCCTGCGTTGTCCGAGGGAGACAGTCGTGTTCAGTCTGTCATCGAAAAGCGTCCTGTTTGGCAGGTCAGTCAGAGTGTCTGCGTATGCAAGTTTGAGAATCTCGTCTTCACGTTCGCCGACGTGCTCGCGCATCAGATCTATAGTTTCTGCGAGCTCGCCAATTTCATCACGGTGCAACATAGGCACCTTGACGGAGTAATCGCCGTTTTTAATCTTTCGTGTAGCCTCTACGAGTAACCGAAGAGGTTTAGTCAACTCACGGGCCAAAGCCATACCGAGAAAAAGTACAATGACCAGACTTAACGCCAACAATATTCTCAGCCGGGTTTGTTGACTGATGATCAGGTTGTCTAGTTCATTAGCGCCTGAATAAGACCATTTTATAGTTGCGTCCGGAAACCCGGCAATTTGTAGATGGTTAGATATACCCGTATCTGCAGTCTCATCGAGTTGGACTGTTTGTGCCCCGACCTGTGCAAACTGTTCGATTGAAGGCAGAATGTTTTCATCAACATTTGAAGCAACTGTGACCTGGAAGTTTTGTGCAGCGACATCAACGGTGGTGGTGGCTGTCAGGAAGGATGATTGTTGATCAAAGTAGCCAGAGTGCACCACGGTATCAGCGACGGGTGCGATACCTGCAGCTGGGACAGAATCCGGTTTAGCTGGGCCCGAGGGCAACGCGGCCTCTTTTGTTTTTTTGACCTGTGTTCTATTGACGAAAATATGCCGATTTCCAGCGGCAAGAAAACTAGTATTCTGATTGTCAGTCAGTGCGAGTAAAGTATCTTCGACAGAGTTGTCAGGGGTTTGCTCGAGAGAGCTTAGTTGGCTGGTGAAACGAAGTAATTCATGTTCCAGTCGCTGAAATTCCGCGTTGATGACAGCAGGCACTATTTCTGCGACCCGCTCTGTTACCGACGCTTCGCGTGTTGCCAGAAACTCCTGATTAGATTTATCTAAGATGGCGTAAATCGCCAATTGTACCGCGATGGTCATCAGCGAAATTATTATGACAATTCTGGAACGTAAACTACCGATCACAGCAATTCTCGAAATAGATATATCCATAGTACCCAACAACCATTAGCGTGACGCTGTATGTAAGCCCCTGCTGTCCGCAGTTTGCTGCCGGAACGGAACCTTTGTAACTGTCCATGCCGGACAGATTCTGCAGCGGTGTATGCTGCTGCAGTGCTATCGGCTTACTCAGAAAATCCATAATTCTGTAGTCGTAAAACCTTTTGGAATAGTGCGCGGTGTATTAAAAACTCCTGTGAAAAATTGATCTTGTGTGATGAGTTCTATGTTTTTCCTGATCACGCAGACTATGGCCGCCGGCTGGAGGATTACCAGTCGAAGCGCTAGCCTGAGGAAGTTTGTTGCCGGCAGGGTAGCGACGCTGAAGGCTGGTGGCAGTAAGAGTTGATTTTGGCTTACAGACAGGCGGATCCGGAGAGGCGGCTATAAAAAGAGAATTGATACGCTCGAATCTCTATTCATCCCGTTTGTCGTCATTTGGTAAAAAGTCATGGCGAGAGGTTATGACATCGCGAATGCATAGGTAACTTTGATGATATATTTCCTGGTGTCTCGGTCAAGAGGATGGTTAGTATGTTTACTGAAAAATTCAAGGCAAGCGGTTATCGGTTGGTATTGCTGTTCGTACTTTTATCCGGGTGCGGTGGATCTGGTGGTGATACAGCAACTGGCACGGGATCGCCGTCGGATACTGTCAATGGGTATCACGTTGTAAAAGCAATGGGTTTCAATGAATTTAATGAGCTTGTCCGTACGATTGAGTACGATGTTGATTTTGAAAATCGCACAACAGAAGTAACTTATACAGACTATGACTTGTTCGATGGAACTTCATCTGTATCAATCTCGACGAATTATTTTAATGAACGTGGCCAAATGCTGCGTTGGCGTTCGGCAGATGGGGGGAATACATTGTATGAATATAACGAGCAAGGCTTATTAAGCCAAATTGTAGAAAGTAATTCGACTTATGGTGATTCGGTTTTTGCTTATGATTCTTCGGGGAAATTGACAACCCGCACCCGTACCTATTCCGATAACGGCGCGGTGACCCGGCTCGATAATTACAGTTACCTGTACAATTCGGCTGGACAGATTTCAAATCTAAGCAGGGAGAAAATCTTTTTTCAGGAAGGTCCTCTTGATACATATACAGAGATTGAAAACACAAGCTTCGAACATGATGCGCAAGGACGAATAGTTCGAAGAGAGTCAATCATGGAGTTGTCTGATCGATCGGATATTGCTGTGGAGGACTACGAATATGATATGAACGGAAATATGGTTAAAACCACTTATTCCTACAATGGCCTTTTTTTGGATTCGCGAACCTATGAGTATGCGGTTTCAGAACAACCCTTGTATAACCGTTGGTTGCGAATATTCAAGTATTTTCCTTAGTATAAAGCCAGTGTCTTGTGAATTCTCACAAGTTGCCGAAACTGTTAGGAATCGTTTGTCGAACACGATTCAATCATCGAATACTTAAAGTGAAAGACGCGTTGAGTGGAATTGAAGTGATTACTCAACGGAAATTTTGTCAAGTAAAGTCATCTGTTAGACAGCTTCCCCGCTGCTTATGAGCACATGTATGGCAGGATGAAATGTCCATTGCTTATCGTTTATGGCTTATGGCTTATGGTCTTTCAATGTTCGTTTGGAATGGTAGCCATTTTGTTTGTCGGTGGTCGTGGTTAGTACAGCTGTTTTACTAAAGTTCCTATTCCTGCCAGCCGATTCTTGATGACACGGTTTTCATGATGGTTAGACGCTGTCATTTATCCCATATGTCCGGTCAGAATAATTTTGTTTTCGGGAGAGTGTCGAGTGAAAAGATGCACCACTGACAACATAGTTAGACAGACGGTTGTAGTGCTTTTAGTTTTTTGCGCCTCCTTGCAGCCAATATCTGCACAACAGAAGATCGAGTTGGTTTTTGGACTGTACACAACAGATAAGCCCACCGTGCTTGTAAAAACATTCCGCCCGCTACTGTCGGCAATAGAGACAGCGCTGACTCTTAAACTCGGAAAACCAGTCGATATCAAGCTTCAGATATCGCGAAGCTATGAAGAGGGTGTTGCAGAACTGGTTAACGGTGATGTTGATTTTTCTCGTTTTGGTGCTGCTTCATACGTTACTGCTATCAAACAGAATCCACGGTTACGGATACTGGCGCTGGACAGTAAAAATGGAAAGCAAACAACAAGAGGTGTCATTTGTGTTGCCGAATCCAGCCCCTATTCGAAAGTAAGCGAGTTGAAAGGTGTGCGTTTTGCGTTTGGTAATCAGGCCTCCACAATAGGACGCTATCTATCGCAGGCGTATCTCCTCAAACATGGTGTTGCAAGTACTGATCTTGCGAGTTTCGAATATCTGGATCGACATGACCGGGTTGGTCACGCGGTTGCACACGGTAGCTTCGACGCTGGAGCCCTCAAGGAAAGTACCTTTAACAAATTAAAGAAAAAGGGTCTGCCATTGCGGTCACTCGCTACGTTTGACAATGTGAATAAGCCGTGGATTGCCAGTGCCGACATGTCGGACGAATTATTCGAGGCACTTCGTTCTGTTATGTTTGCGTTGGATGCCCCTGATGCGTTCAGACAGCTGGATCAAAAACAGTTTGTACCGGGGTCGGATGCTGATTTTGAGGAGATAAGAGCCGCCATAACTAGTAATGCCGAATTTTTCCAGTCAAAGAGATCTCCAGACACTACTGTTGTTTTAGACGGATTGTGAGTTGTAGTGAAGCATAAGCGTCTTATGAGGATACCCTATCCGCTGTGGCTGAAGATATGTTTAGCTCTGTTGTGCACCATGTTTTTAGTGATGTTAGTAGCTATCCAGCTAGATCAAAAATATCGTCAGTATCATCTCACCAATGAACTTGAGCAACAGAGCTATCTTGTGCTGAAGTTAATTTCTGCTGGGGCGCAGGAGGCGGTTATCATGGAAGATATAGCGTTACTCGATACTCTGGTCAGGGAAACAGCAACGCTGGATCCGAATCTCACTTCTATACTGATCGCCAATGAATCCGGTCAGCCCATGACGCAGTGGCGCCATTCTGAGTTTGGGAAAATACCTTCTACTCCCCGCTTTGAGCAATCTATTGAATACGAAGGGGAACTCTTCGGTAAAGTCTTTGCGCAATGGAATATTGCCGGACTCTCTGAGGAGATTGATATACGTATCGCACGGAGTAGACAAACACTGATGATCGCACTCCTCGCGCTGACAGTATTCAGTTTAATTCTGCTGCATGTTCTCGTCGCGTCGCCAATCAACAAACTGACAGCAAAGCTTTGGGCGTTTTCAAATGGCCGATATAACGGCCGACTTGAGATTCCCAGCTCACGTGAGATGTCGATGCTCGCAGATGCAGTTAACGATCTCGGCACCGCCATGCAGGAATCACAGGTACTTACAAATAAACTTGAACATCGCGCCTCGCATGATTCTCTGACAGGTCTGAAGAATCGTCAGGCTTTTGAATCAGCCTTGTGTGACGCCCTTGAACAGAGAACGGAAAGTAGCCCTGATGATGTGTTGATCTATTTTGATCTGGATCAGTTTAAAGTGGTAAACGATACTTGTGGTCATGCGGCGGGGGACGAACTTCTTAAGCAGTTATGCGTAATATTATCAGGTCTGTTTGATCCGGATGTGATGTTTGCGAGGCTAGGTGGCGATGAGTTCGCTGTGTTATTGAGATCCACTAGTCTGGAGAAAGGTATACAGTTAGCGGAGGAACTGCGCGTCACAACCCAGGCCTATCGTTACCTCAATCAGGGTCGCTCATTTGTTGTAGCCGCCACACTCGGTGTGGTGTGTATAACGGACACCGGTGAAAATCCGGAGCGGATCATGTCAGCTGCTGATGAAACCTGTTATGCCGCTAAAGACGCCGGTAGAAATAGAGTGCACGTATATACGGAAAACGATAATGAACTTCGCAAGCGTCGAAGCGAAATGAGCTGGGTTCCAAAAATACATCATGCACTGGAGACGTCAAAATTTACATTATTCGGGCAAATTATCGAATCGACTGATAAATCTCAACACCCGTCTTCTCATATAGAGGTGTTGGTTCGAATGCTGGATAACAACGGGGATGTGATACCACCCGGTGCTTTTCTTCCGGCTGCTGAGCGTTACGCAATAATGCCGCAAATTGATCGTTGGGTTGTTATAAATACACTGAGCTGGATGGAAGAGCGCTTGATTCAGGGTGATGAAGTGCCCGTTTGCGCTATAAACTTATCGGGTAATTCGGTTAGCGATGAAATGTTCAGGGACTTTTTACTTGAGCAGCTACTGTTAAGTCCGGTACCGGCATCATCTCTTTGTTTTGAAATGACAGAAACAGCTGCGGTTTCGGACTTGAGCAGTGCGGCTGAATTTATGAATATTGTCAGAGAATCAGGTTGCCAGATTGCATTGGATGATTTTGGTTCCGGTATGAGTTCGTTTGCCTATCTAAAAAATCTACCAGTCGATTTCGTTAAGATTGATGGTGTGTTTGTCAGTCCCTTAATGACAGATGAAACCTGTGTCGTCATGGTTAGGGCCATCGGTGAGATAGCAAGAGTTATGGGCATCAAAACCATAGCTGAGTTTGTTGAGGATGATGAAGTTCGAGGTAAGCTTGCAGACATCGGTATTGATTACGTACAAGGCTACGGCGTAGGAAAACCAACAGCGCTGGAAAATTTCAACCGCAGTGTTATGCGGAAGGCCGCCTAGCCGAGGCAAGTATCAGAGGCAGCATAATAGGTGATAGAGGTGCTAACGAATTGGGAGGATCTCGGATCGGAGTCATCGATAGAATCGAGCCAGCCGACGTCATGTGTTTTGTATCACTGGCTCAGCTAGCGTCGTGCTGCTCGTGTGAGCCCAGGCAGCCCACTGCGCCGGAGTGTCAGCGACGTGGTGCCATCCAACGTGGTAAGGCCTTTTTATTTCCCTGTTATGTAGCACTCGATCCAACGAATTCGTGATCAATTAGTGTTGATCAAGTTATATGCCGCTCATATTGAAGTACTATTTATAAATATTTTCGTGTTTTGGACGATATGGGTGCAAGGTTCTCATTAACTTATTTCAGGAAAAACATGAAATCTATTCTGACAAATCTGGCGTTGGGCATATTGATCTCGAGCTTACTTACTGCGTGCTCATTTCTACCCTCGTCTTCAGAGCCGGAGCTCGGGGCTGTCCGTGCCTCATCATCAAAGAGCACTGGAAAAGAAACCAATATGACGGTTAATGGTGTTCTGTTCGACTTTGAGGAGGCCACGCTGCGACCCGGTGCGAATAAAATAGTATTACGTGCGGTAGATTATTTACGTACGAATCCTGATAGCCGTGTTGTGGTTGCAGGTCATACTGATCATCACGGTTCTAAAAGCTTTAATCAGAAACTCTCTGAGCAGCGCGCCGGTGCAATTGTCAACGCCCTTAAGGCGAACGGGATCAGTGCAAACAGAATTACGTCAACTGGTTACGGTGAGACCAGGCCAGTAGCGGATAACAAAAGCCTTGAAGGCAGACGTGCAAATCGTCGTGTTGAAATTATCCTGCGGAACTGAATGTTAGACAACGGGATTTAACGCGGACAACTCTCTGGTTCAAAGCACCGGAGTCTGTGTGAAACTGTCACGCGTTAGTACCCTGGCTTCCCTCGTGGTTTGTCATCGGTAATCGATGGTAAACCTAAATTGCGATAGTGGTCTATTTTGAGCTTATGGGGGCCAGCAGCGCAACCTAGCGCCTAAAGCTTGAGGGCTTATCGGAGTAGCGCGTCATCTACCGGGCATCTTCTTCATATTAGTTGCTTCTAATGTTTGATCTGCGGTTCATCAGAAAACCGACCACCGCGTTTCTGGCGTTTCTAAAAATTACAGAACTTATATATTAGATCTTTTCTATAAAAATTCGTTGCTTCTCGCCGATGGTATGGGCTGAGGTCACACTGATCTGTTAACAAATTCGAGTAGGGAATTATGGATATTCTGAACTTCGTAAAAACAACTGCCCTTGTTTTGGCTGCGACTCAGTTCGCAGCATGTTCGAGCGGCCCGCCACCAAAACAAGAGCTGACGCTGACGCATGCTTCAATCAGAAGTGCTGAGGCAGCGGGCGCAGTAAGTCACGCACCAAAAGCACTTCGTACCGCACAGCAGAAAGTCGAAGCGGCTGAGGCCTTGATGAGCAAAAAGAAGTATGACAAAGCCAAGCGTCTGTTAGTGCAGGCAATGGCAGACGCAGAGTTGGCCGAGGCAACTGCCGAAGCAGAAAAGTCAAAAGCAGCTTACGAAGAGCTGCAACAAAGTATCACTCTCATGAAACAGGAAATTGCCCGCGTTCAGGAATAGTTGCGCGGTCTATCCGAAGCTTAATTCGGGTAGAAGCGTGTTCGAATTCCGCGAGAAATGGAGACTAATATTATGACTAGAATTACCAAAGTTGCTTTCGCTGTTGCCACTGGGCTATCCATTGTAGCCATTGCTGGTTGCGCCGGCCCCAAACCCAATCAAGCGCTGGACACAGCGCGCGCTACTTTCGAGCGAGTGAGTGATGATACTCTCGAAAGTGCCTACTCCACCGAAGATCTGAATGTGGCCAAGCGCAAGCTCGATTCTGCTAACAAGGCGTGGAAGGATAAGAAAGACAGCAAGACAATCAATCATCGCTCTTATCTTGCAGAGCAGTACGCTCTAATCGCAGAACAACGCTCAGAGCTGTTGCGCTATCAGGCCAAAATCGATAACGGCAACATGGAACGAACCAAGGTACAGGTTGATCTTCGCTCTTCTGAAGCGGAGACTGCACAGCGGCAGGCCGAGTCACTGAAACAAGAAGTTTCGGAACGTGAGGCACAGCTTGCTAATCAGCTTAAAGAGTTGGAAGAGCTAAAAGCGCTTCAGGCCAGAAACACCGATCGCGGTATGGTTTTGACTCTTGGAGATGTTCTGTTTGATACAGGCGAATCAACACTTAAAGCAGGTGCCAGATCCAATATTGAGCGAGTGGCAAACTTTCTCAGGAAGTACCCTGATCGCAGCCTGACCATAGAGGGTCACACCGACAACACCGGTGACGAAGACTTCAACTACGACTTGTCGGTCGAACGTGCATTTTCAGTCAGATCTGCGCTAATGGCACAAGGGATTGACATCTCTCGCATCCAAGCCAAAGGCTTTGGCGAGGACATGCCGATTGCCAGCAACTCAAACACCTCCGGCAGACAACAAAATCGTCGTGTGGAGCTGATCTTTGATCAGCCAGAGGAAAGCAACTTTACCGAATCTATTATCATTGGTGAGATTGACGAGTAGTGGTACAACACCATGGCAAGCCGATCTACCGGCTTGCCTTTTTCTCAGGTCAGATAATAAGCTGCGGCCATTCTGCAGCTGATTGTTAAGGGAAGCTGTCGAAGGCTTCCAATAATTGCATCCATTAGTTTTTTATCTGTAGCGATTGAAATTGCGCTGAATTGGCGAGCTCTGTGGCCAGATGCTGGCCCAATATTGTGCTGCCAGTGTCTGTGAAATGCACCGCGTCGGCAAAGTTGTCTGCGGTACCGTCGATAATTGATTCTGTTTCTATCACGAGTACGTTTTCCATGCTTGCGAACTCACGAATCACCGCGTTGTAACTGTCAAAGGCGTCAAGAAATCCTTCAATGTCAAGAAAGGGCATATGAAAGGAAAGTATGTTTGCAATTTCCTTTTGGTATTCCGGATCCTGATCCCTTTTCAATCGACTTGAAAATGTGGGTATCACTACCAGTTTTGATCCGCTCAATGCTTCGTTAACCAGTTCGGTTAAGTCAATACGAAATTGAGTGGTCATTGATTCGTCGAAAGGTATTTTTGGTGTTTTTTCCTCAGCAATGCCTTGTTTGTCCTGATTTATAATCATGAGGTTTTTATAGACGAGGTCGGCCAGTAACGACACTTTCATTAGTTTTGTAAACCACGGACTCACTTCTGACCGGGGCGGCACGTGACCTTCAGCTACTGCTGCTTTCATCGAATTCACGGCGATGTCATTCACTGAGTGGTAAATGAAAACAATGTCAGGGGAATGCTTTGCAACGCGTTTTTTTAGGTTTATTAACGACTCGCTTACAACCATTGCTGTAGCGGAAGCGTTGATATGGTCGAAGTTCTGTTGCGGATAATCCTTTTGCAACTGTGTTGTGATGATGTTAGCCCAAACCATTTCATTGCTACTTACTTCAGCACAGAACGTTGTTGATCCCCCAAGAAAAGCCAAACGAATTGTGTCGTCAGGCTTGGAAGTGGTTAGTTCAGGTGACCTGAAGCCGAGGGAATTTATGCGTAATGGGCCTACAACTGCATTTGGTTTTGGCAGCTGCAGGCCGGTTTCATCGTCATGAACCTTTACTTCCAATCCCCAGAAAGTTCCGTATTTGAAATACATTCTGGTGCGAACACCCACTTCTGCTATTGCAACCAGGGTGAACACAAGTGAAAGCAGCACTACGCTGATAAGCAAAGTGCGCTTTGCCGGGGACATTGCTTCAATACGATTCATCTATCGCTGGCCCATGTTTTGATGGATGGATCTAACACTAGAAAAGTGTGTAGATAAACGGCGCAATGGCTGAGCCTTCTGCAAATACTACCAGCGCACCCAGTGCTACCAGCAAGAACAGTACTGGCGCAAGCCAGAGCTTTTTTCGGGCACGCATATACGCCCATAAGTCACTTAGTAGCTCAATCATTAGAAAGGTTTCTCCATGTTTTCTTTTGGGGAGACTGCTGAAACGGTTCGATGGGTGGTGGCGTTTCTGTCGATTTTTGCATGCAGCGGATCCCGACCTATCACTCGCATGAACAGAGCAATTGGCGTGAACACAAGGAAAAACAGAATACCCAGGATGATGGGTGTTGTTATCCGGTTCATCAACAATCCGAAACGCATCCATCCCCTATACAGAGGTCGGAGTGTCGCTGGTGCGATTACACCCCAGGCGGCCAGAACTGCACCAATAACCCATGGCCATCGCGGATAGCCAAACCCGAATAGCCAAGGTATTGCCAATGCAAACAACAGCACAATAATAAGTGCCGTGGTTAACGCAAATTTTCGTAAGCCGGTGGAGTCCAGCTCAGGTATCTTTTTTGTATCCAATGTACTTATTCCAAGGTTACGTCGTAATTAATCGAGCTCGAACTCGTTCATCCAATCTTCGTCTTTCTTCCATTCAGGTTGATCAGGTTTATGGAGAACAATATTTTCTATTACCAGGTAGTCCATTTCCGTTCGCATAAAACAGCGATAGGCGTCCTCCGGTGTACACACGATCGGCTCGCCGCGTACATTAAACGACGTATTAACAAGGACCGGGCATTCTGTTTTTTCAGCGAATGAAGAAAGCAACGCATGATAGCGAGGATTTGTTTCTCTATGTACAGTTTGTATTCGCGCTGAGTAATCTACGTGTGTGATCGCGGGAATAACAGATCGCGGCACATTCAGTTTTTCAATACCGAACAGATTTTTCTGTTCATCAGTCATGGCAATGCGGTGCTGATCTTTGACTTCGGCCACGTGTAACATATACGGGCTATCGCCATCAATATCGAAATAGTCCGATACACGTTCCGCCAGTACAGACGGGGCGAAAGGTCGAAATGATTCCCGATATTTGATTTTCAGGTTCATCACAGACTGCATATTGGTGCTTCGCGGATCGCCAATGATAGAACGGCCGCCCAGAGCTCGTGGACCGAACTCCATTCTACCCTGGAACCAACCGACGACACTCTCATCAGACAATACACTGGCGATGCGGTCCGGTAAGTCATCGTCTGCGACGACTTCATAGTTCGCGCCGAGCGCATCTAGTTGGGTGGTGATTTCGTGCTGTGAATATCTGGGCCCGAGGTAGCTGCCAAACATCGCATCGCCACCTGTCGGGGCAGGCCTGTCCTTTTCAAGGTATTGATACCATGTTGCCAACGCAGCACCAACGGCACCACCTGCATCGCCTGCAGCCGGTTGGATCCAGACATTTTTAAACGGCCCTTCCCGGCACAGGCGACCGTTCGACACACAGTTCAAGGCAACACCGCCAGCCAGGCACAAATTCTCACTGCCCAGTTCGTTGTACACGGACTGCCCTAGCTTAAGTACGATTTGTTCTGTCACTTCCTGTATGGATCGGGCGATATCCATTTCTCGCTGACTTAACGGTGTCTCCGGTTGACGAGGCGGGCCGCCGAACAGTTTGTCAAATTTACTGTTAGTCATGGTAAGACCGGTGACGTAATTAAAGTAGTCCATCTCCAGTTTGAACGTACCGTCCTCTTTGACATCGATCAGATTGTCCAGAATGGTGTCAACATAGGTGGGTTCACCATAGGGTGCTAAGCCCATCAGTTTGTACTCACCTGAATTTACTTTGAAGCCTGTGTAGTATGTGAACGCTGAATAGAGCATGCCCAGTGAATGCGGGAAATCTATCTGCCAGACTGGAGTGAGCTTTGAGCCCTGCCCGTGCCAAACCGATGTAGTTGCCCATTCACCGACACCGTCCATGCACAATACGGCAGCATCCGCGTACGGACTAGGATAGTAAGCAGATGCTGCGTGTGATTGATGGTGTTCGGTAAACAGTAATTGCGGACCGCTGGTTTTGTTTTTCACACCGAGTGCTTTTAGCTCTTTACGGAGTACAGATTTTAAATAGAGTTTTTCCTTCAACCATACCGGCATGGCCATAGAGAAGCTTTTGAATCCTGAAGGTGCGCGACTGAGATAGGTTTCCAGCAACCGGTCGAATTTTAACATTGGCTTGTCGTAAAAGACGACGTAGTCGATATCGTTAATGGAGAGGTTGCTCTCGGCCAGACAATACTCGACCGACTTGGCAGGGAAGCCGGGATCATGCTTTTTTCGAGTAAAACGTTCCTCTTGCGCAGCTGCTACGATGATACCATCAGTAACCAGTGCAGCAGCGCTATCATGATAATAAGCCGAAATTCCAAGTACATTCATGAATCAACAATTCCTATCTCATACTAATCTGTGTAGCCAACTTCGAACTCGTTGAACAGGGGGGGCGAGCTGACCGCGCATCGTACACGAAACGGCCTGTGAAGATGATGCGAGGTTTCGCAGAACAAAATGGAAATCTGGCTTATGCCTTTTGGCGGGTCTGTTTTTGTTATAGCCATCATGTTTTCCAGCAACAAAACACGGCTTTATGTTAAGTGGCCGCAGATTATCAAGGTTGCTGGTGTGCTAATGCTGTGATCAGGCGGTGCTCTGTAACAGAGCCAAAATCAATATCGAATAACCTCATCGGGCAATCGGGTGTTAGCCGGAGATAGCTTCTTGTGACCCCATGAGAATATTCAGAGTAGCGATTTACCTGCGTCCGTGAAGAATACAGCTTCAATCGTTGGTAGTTGGCAAGGAATACTACGAGTTCACTTTTTAGGCGAAAATAGGTTTTTATTGCTGTGGGCGTAGACAATAGCCCCTCCTGACTCTGATTCCTCACCAAGCTCCACCTGGAATACCAGCCAGTGATCCTTTAGCGGTGGTGAGTCGTCCTCTTTGGCAGAGGGTTCAAAAACGGAAGGTGGTACCGGTATAGTTGTGTCTAGGATGCGCAGTGAAAGCGATGAGTCGCTATCTACCCATTTCCCGACGTTATGCGGTTCAGCCCAGGAGATAACTCTAAAACGGTCGAACGCATAAGTTTTCTTTGCAAGACCAAAGCGTACTGTTTGCACAAACTCCGCAGTCTTGAGTTTCGACTCTATGGTTCCGGATGTGGCAGATAGTTGTAAAGAGTTCTTATAAACGTTGATCGTTCCAGTTATTGCGCTGTAGACACTAAATTCCTGTTTCGTTCTGGCCATAAAAGGTATCGCGACTGGTATTTCAGCATTCCGTGACCCGATATTCGCCCATCTGGAAAAGGGTTGGAAAAGTAAAGCACCTGCCAGCGCGATTGCAATGGCGAGAAAAGCAGTAGTGAATTTGCGCCCTCCACGCGATGTGCGGTCAAAGAACTGGCGTTTGGGGGAGCGGTTCTGTCCATCATTGCTTACGTGGTTATGTTTTGCGTTTATCGGAGTTTTTAAGTGATGGTTGATACGTTCAATCAGACACTCCATATCATCATCAAAACCCGCACTCCCGCGCACAGGACTGGCTATGGTTGTTGCCAAAATGTGAAGACTCGGCGGTAATTTTGCAGTCGCCGGTAGCGTGGCTCCCCCGACCAATACCGGAACTACTGGAACATCAGAAACGAAAGCGGATTCGATTTCGGTTCGCACAACGTCTGATGGGCACTGTATAAGAGTTCTGCCCTCGTCGTCTTTATCAGAGAGCCAGTTTTTGCCGATCATAACCAGCAGCACCTCGCTGCTTCTAATAGCACTAGTCAGGCTTTCATGAAATTCCGGTCCTTGTGAAATGGACGTAGTATCGATCAGGGTTTCGCTATCGTCGCCCGGTTTGATGCGTTTTTTCAATTCCGCGCTGATTCGCCTCACTAGCTCCGGAGAGTCATCGTGACGATGCGAAATAGATATACTTGTCATCGTTTTCCGTAAAATAAGCAGTGCAGTTGACTGTAATGACTGTCGCTTATCAAAAGCTGGTTTTGTAATCGCAGGGCGTGTGTTGATATTGCTATCGTGATTATAGCTGATGTATTTAGCGACCAATGCTGATCGGCGATAACTGATCTGGTGTTAATTAACGTTTCAGTGACGTTAAACGAGTACAAGTTGTGTAAGGCTTTACGCCAGTTTTACCTGAGTTAGACCCAGGCTAAGTGACCACTGTTCACGGCCTATTCACGGTCCATGGATGACCATTTCGGAACTAGGTCCCACAGAGGATCGAATATTGCCAGCAGGTTGCATGTTTACCTTCGAAGACTGTGGGCCACCGATGACGCAACACTCAATTGCCAATCGAAAGCTAATGAGCAAAACTAAGTGATCGGCGTTGTTACAGGGATGGTCGAGAAGGGGCTTATCCCGGATGCGCTGACCCGGGCTGGCATTCGCAAGTTGCTCCGGGCACGCATCCGTGAATTAGACACGGCAAATTGTGAAGCTGTGTCGCTGCGTGCAGAATCGTTCTTTCAAATGATGAACAACTCACCCATTGCGCCAGTCCCGGAAATGGCCAACGAACAGCACTACGAAGTACCGGCTGCTTTCTTTGAAAAAGTGCTTGGGCCCGCCGCAAAATATAGCTGTTGCTATTGGGAAGAGGGTAACGATGATCTCGACCGCGCGGAGCAATTGGCACTTGCAGTAACCTGTGAACGAGCACAGCTGGCTGATAATCAGCAAATTCTGGAGCTTGGCTGCGGCTGGGGATCGCTTACTCTCTACATGGCGTCCCAATACCCCAACAGCCACATTACAGCTGTTTCCAATTCAGCTTCACAACACGACTTTATAATGGCGCGTGCGCAGCAAGCCAATGTTAAAAATATAACTGTTATTACAGCAGATATGAACGACTTCGAAACAAACAATCAGTTTGATCGCGTTGTATCGATCGAAATGTTTGAACACATGCGCAACTATGAGGTGCTGTATCGCAGAGTATATGACTGGTTAAAGCCAGGTGGTCTGTTGTTTAAGCACATTTTTGTTCACAAGAACTCGCCTTATGAATTTATTGATCGTGGGCCGGCCGACTGGATGAGTCGCCATTTCTTCAGCGGAGGAATCATGCCCAGCGATGAGCTGCCGTTGCATTTTCAGAAAGACCTTACGCTAGTCAACCGTTGGCGGTGGAACGGTCAGCACTATGAGAAAACGCTGAATTCATGGCTGCACCGTATGGATCTGCTGAAAGCGGAACTGATGCCTGTTATTAACAGTACCTACGGAGAAAGAGATGGCGTTATATGGTGGCACCGCTGGCGCCTGTTTTTTATGGCAAGTGCGGAGCTCTTCGGATTCTCGCAAGGCAACGAATGGTGGGTGACACATTATCTGTTCGAGAAGCGCGGGCTCGGAACGCGTGGGACTGAGTGAACCCGGTAACCAAAATGAACACGCATAGAATGATAGTCATTGCTAACTTTTTACTGTTTCAGTTGGCCTGGTTTGCCTGCGTCATTGGTGGTGCCAATGAGATGCCCTGGGTCGGTCCGGTGTTCGTGCTTGTTTTTGTAGTAATCCACCTTTGGCTGTCGACTCATCCGGGTATTGCTACCAATCCGATTGCAGAGTGCAAGTTACTGGTGTGCGCCGCTGTCATCGGAGTACTTGTCGATTCGCTGTTGGTGACTACCGGTTGGGTGTCTTATCCATCCGGTCAGTTTCACAGTCTGTTTGCGCCATATTGGATCGTTGCCATGTGGGTAGCGTTTGCGACTACTCTCAATACCAGTCTTGCATGGTTAAAAAAGAGTATCCCGGTCGCAGTGCTGTTTGGTGCGATTGGAGGCCCGCTGGCTTATCTAGCGGGAATGAAACTTGGCGGGATCATGATTCTGCATCCTGTGCTCGCTTATAGTTATCTGGCTCTTGTCTGGGCTATCGCTACGCCCCTGATGCTGAGTTTGGCGACGCGGTTCATTGAGCCCGGCCCTACTGTCACTCAGACGTTAACTGGCATGGAGTAGGTATGATCAGTATCAGTGGTTATTTCTATGGGTTGATCGGCGCGCTTTTACTCGGGTTTGTCGTTTGGCTGATAAGCTTGGTTAAACGAGATGTCAGTATCGTTGACAGTATCTGGTCTTTGCTTTTTCTCGTGGCAGCCGCAATTTACTTTGCCACTGCTCAGGAACGTACGACGTTGTCTGTTCTTGTGCTGGCGTTGGTTGCGCTATGGGCATTTCGCCTTTCGATTCATATTACGTGGCGTAATTTAGGTGAGGAAGGGGAGGATCGCAGATACCAGGCGATGAGAGAGCGCAACAACCCGAACTTCGCGTTTAAAAGTCTATACATTGTTTTTGGTTTTCAGGCGTTAATTGCATGGCTTATTTCTTTGCCGTTGTGGGCTGCAATACACAGCGGTGGAACAATTAATGGAGTTGCTATCATCGGTGTTGTGTTGTGGGCTATCGGGATGTTTTTCGAATCAGTCGGAGACTGGCAGTTGTCCCGATTTAAAGCAGACCCTGCCAACAAAGGTAAGGTGATGAACTACGGATTGTGGCGCTACTCACGTCACCCCAACTACTTTGGCAATGCAACAATTTGGTGGGGATTTTACTTTTTGGCCCTGTCTGTTGGTGCCTGGTGGACAATAGTAGCGCCGATTGCGATGACGTTCCTGCTGTTAAAGTTTTCGGGTGTGGCACTACTAGAGAAAGACATTGCGGAACGCAGACCAAAGTACGCGCAGTATATTGAAAGCACCAGCGCATTCATTCCGTGGCCACCAAAGAGAGCAGGCCAGTGATACAAGCCGTGGCGTCACCGGTAACACCACAGGCGATGTTGGTAGCTGTTTCAGCCATCTTAGCAATGTATGAACGTCGAGATTAAAACTGGTGAGCGCTAGAAGATTTTTTTACACAACATTTCTTGTATCAGCTATGTTAGCAGTTTCGGCAATATCGCTTGCCGGCTGCCAGTCGAGGCACAAAATGCAAATGCGCGTCGCAGAAGAACTGGATCTCACCCGATTTATGGGTGAATGGTATGTCATCGCAAATATTCCAACTGCGTTTGAGAAAAACATCTACAACGCGGTGGAAAGTTACCGGCAAACAGATGGCGACAAGATAGCTACCCGCTTTCGATATCGTAAAGGTGGGTTTGACGGGCCGGAGAAAGCCATGAACCCTACTGGAAAAGTGAGTGAAGATAACAATGCTGTATGGAGCATGCAATTCATCTGGCCATTTAAAGCCGAATATCTGGTGATGCATATCAGTCCCGACTACCAGCACACTATTATTGGCAGAACCAAACGCGACTATGCCTGGCTGATGTCGAGGGAGCCGGAGATGGATGACGAAGTTTACCGACGAATGGAGCAGATTCTATCGGAGGCAGGCTACGATGTTACGCGCTTACAAAAAGTGCCGCAGCGATGGCCGGAGTAGCTGAAAGTCACTTTCCGGGTTAACTTTCAGCCGGGATTCACTTTTAAAAAGGGTGGCTGTGTAAAGACCGGGTTTTTAATTGGATGAAGGGTCGCTCCCGGTCCCCGCGTTTCTGCCGCGGATTTTAATAACTTCACCACTTCATCTGTATGGCTTTGCAGTAGTGGCATACCTGCATTCGGTATCTCTATCATTCGTATTTTGTCAGGAAACGCATCTGCAAATCGACGTACCATATCTATGGTCACGAGTTTATCCCGGGTACCGTGCACGACAGTAATGTTTGTGTTGAGTGATTTAACTTTAGTGGTCCAATCCTCAAAGGTTAGCGCCAGGTCTTCGGCAGCCGCACTAACGCCTCCGCGCGTTGCGGTTTTTAAAGCATGTTCGTATTCGACTATATTCTCAGTTGCAAGAACTGTTTTGCAGTCAACAGGGTTTGAGCTCATCTGTAGCCGCATAAATTGTTTTGCACCAATTGCGGTCCATGCCTTCATAGCCCCTTTGAACAACATATTTTTCATTCCCGGGTGAGCCATGCGTGCTTTTAAAATTCCGTTAACCCATGACGACTGTGTTGTAGCTGATGAGTGTACGAATCGGTTGGGTGGAACAGCAGCAATCTGAATAAAGTGATTGAATCTGTCTTCGATTCGGCTCGCTAATTCATAGCATACGGGTGAGTTGGCGTTGTATGCCAACATTGTGCAACGATCTATGTTTAACTGGTCAAGTACCGCTGCGGCATCCTTAGCTATGCAATCCATCCTGTTTGTACTCTCAGGTACTGAATCGGTTCTTCCGCAACCGGGAGCACACAGACTAATAATAAACAGGCCTGCGTCGTGTAGCGCCTGTTCAATTGTTGCATTGAACGTGTAGTTTGCGGCATTGGCAATTGTTAGAACTGGCTTGCCGGTTGTGTCGCCCATCAGTGTCACTTCTACAATTCTGCCACCCTCCTGTAGTATCTCGGCGCAACGTCGGTACGGATGGTTGGCAGTGTCTATGATTTCACCAATGCTTCTGGAGAAGTCAGATATTGATAGCACAGTACGAAGCAGCTCGGTTTGATTTCGCGTACCGGTCTTATTTAGAATTGACTGAAACTGCGTTCTGATTGTGGCGTAGGAACGGTTTCGTTGTCGTGCGATCCCATGCGCAGAATATCCATCAACGAAACTGACTAATATCTCGGATTCAGCTTCTGTTAGTCCGAACTGTTGCCTTAGCAGTACTGTTGATTTCGGCTTCCATTTGGTAGTAACGACAAATACCAGTGTCATCGGTACACGCCCGAAAGAAGCTGTTATTGCAATCGTTGCATCCTTTTCTTCAGCGCTTGAAATTGCGCGTTTCAAGGTGGCATCTGATTGGAACTCCTTTTCTTCACTCATTTTCTCGATAATGAGATCAGAAATCACTTGAGAGCCATCAATTGTGAAAGGTAGAGAGTCGATAGAATCTCCGTTATTCAGATCAAACTCTATAGACGCGGAGGTATTGGATGCAGCAATGTGGCCATCATCGGTCACGAGGTAAGTGGGATAGTCGAAAGAACTAAGCATTCGGCTGATTTCATTGCCGACCGGTCCCGGTGGTGTCTGATCAGAGTAGCCAGCCAACGCTGCTAGCGCTGCGTTTTCGATGTCTGCAAACTGGAAATCATTAGAGTTCTCAATCCACGCCCGCTCGCAGAGTGAGTTCCAGGCATTGATAAGCTGGTCGAACTCTAGCGGGCTATCGTTCGCAGTTTGAATTTTCCCGATGACACTGTTTGTTTCCATCCCCGCTCATCCTAAGCACTGTCTGGTGCCAACAATATCAGATCGCGAGACCGGCAGCATAATGCAAATGTAGTAAGAACCAACCCGAATAGGTGAGTATTGCTGAATCGCGTAGTTTCCAGGTAATCGGTCAGATCTTTCTGACATTGCGTGTTTCAGCCGATCAGAACCCGTCGCTGGCCAAAATTCGCGTTTTGCCGCTTTCGTACCTGATTGTTCTTACCTCGATCAGATCACCGGCCTCAAGTGTTGAGCCGGGGAGTGAGATGTTTGATCGCTCGCCGGTCTCCAGTAGTACGGTAGCAACCGTGATAGGCAAGCCTTCATGGTTACCTGCGATGTCTGGCGAAGTAATTGATATCACCTCTGCATTCGCATGACCTTCTTCGACTACCATGTCGTTTGCCAGGCCGGGCCATCTGCTTAGCAGCAAAATCAGAACGAGCATGACTGTAAGTACTATGTACTGAAACTTGATGTGGCGGATGTGGAAATCGATGTAATTCATTGGTGGGTTGATAGGTAGCCAGTAAAGTTATTATCGGTTTAATGCAGCGGAGCTTTACGGTTTAATTGGGCTGTCAGTGCGACACGCGCAAGAATAAGGTTGATCGAACAGTCTTATAGGAAGATTTGATGCAAATCAGCATGGTGTAGGCAGCTCGCGCTGTTTGTTTTTTCTTATTTTTTTCATAATTGATTGATAATCTCTGCAATTGTCCAACGAGAACTTTATTGAAGTTTTAATGTCATTGGAATTATTCCGCTGTTGTTGGCTTCCGTCGCTTCGATCTGTTTTGCGGTTCTCGTCGCCTGAGCAGGAAGTTCTGTAGAAAACAGCTCTGCGATCCAAGGAAACTCAGGGGATCATCGGTACGCTGATTCTGGTGTCTATGCGCTCCTTCCCCATCTGATAAATGGCTATTTACGGGAAAATCACCTTCTGCAAGGTAACTTCAGGGTAATAGATAGAGGCGACTGACTTTGCTTATGAGTATCTATAATAAAAAAAGAAGTAATTATTCTATAAAGGAATGTATCTTTGCAGTGGTAGGTGTTCACAACCCTGTAAGACGGCGGGTAGTTTCTCGTGTCTGGTGAAGAAAGCAATCGCGATGAAGCTGTTGTATTTCTGGTTGATGATGATCAGACCCAGCTAAAAATCCTATCTCAAGCTTTAGAGAACCACAATTACAGGGTTAGACCTCACTCTTCTTCGGCAGAGTTTCTTGCGGATTATGAAGGCGAGCCCGGGTGTCTGGTACTTGATCTGGGCATCTCCGGCCTGGACGGGTTTCAACTTCAAACGGAGCTATCAAAGCAACGGAATGAGATTCCGATTATTTTCATGGCCCGGAACAGCGCTGTGTCTGACGCTGTCATGGCTCTGCGTCGGGGAGCAGTAAATTTTCTGGAAAAACCGATTCGAACAACGTTGTTACTCGAGAGCATTGAAGAAGCGATAAGCCTGGATGCACGCAACAGCGCTGCCAGGAACAAAGACAGCGACATTCGTCAACGAATTGCAAGTTTAACCGGCAGAGAGCGCAACATCTTTGATTTGCTGATAGAAAATGAGGAGACGCCATCCAGCAAAGCGATTGCCCGAATGCTTGGCATAAGCCATCGCACGGTGGAACACCACAGGTCAAGCATACTTGAGAAACTCGGGAGTAGTTCAGTGGTAGAGCTTAAACTTATCGTGGGTAAGCTCCGAAAACGCGAGCAGTAATGTAGTCATTTATGGTTCATTGTTACCACGTTGCGATAGCGGCCATTGTTGTCTGCTAACCTGATCGTAGATGTCATGGTATAAATCAGGAAGCCATTGGGGGCCTTTGAATGAGAATCTTTTGTATTCTGCGGGTCTATATTGTGGCCCCGTTTTTGTTGCTTTCCTGTGGTGAAGGGCATGAACCCACAGGAGTCAATATTATCCACTCTGATCACTCTACGAACGCTAACGGTATCCAGTACTACGTGGCGGGTGCAGGCAGCGACGTCACGGGTGATGGCTCACTGAGCCGGCCCTGGAAAACAGTTCATCAAGCGGTTGGAGCGATCCCGCCTAGTGAGACTGGCGTGACATTGAACCTGCGGGCAGGTACCTATTCATTGTCCACAGCGCTGGTGATAGACAGTCAACAAAGTGGCAGTGCTGGCGCTCCGTTCACAATAAGAAGTCATGCAGGTGAAAAAGCTGTACTTGATGGCAGTCAGATACTGGAGTTTGGCGCTATGCTGAGCATCCGAAACGCGCGTCATGTAACGATTCAGGATATGGAGTTAACCAACCTTGTTGGTAATAAGTCCGGGATACACATTACCGGTGCCAGTTCAAACATTACGTTAGCAGGTAACACTATTCACAATATGCATTGGACTACAGATTCGCAAGCCGCGAATACACCAGCGCCTACGGATAATTTAAATCCCATAGTGATTGTCGGTGATAGTACAGAGCCAATGAGTGATATTTTAGTAGTGGATAACAAAGTCCATAACCTGACGACCGGGTATAGTGAGGCGATCAAAGTAACCGGTAACATTGATGGCTTTCTAATAGACAATAACGTTGTACACGATATTTCCAACATTGGTATTGTCGCGGCTGGAAACTATGACTGGGTAGGTTTGGATGACGCACGACTAAACCGTGCAAGAAACGGCATAATACGTAATAACGAGGTCTATCGCTGCGTCTCTCCGGTAGCTGCATCTGCTGGCATATACGTGGACGGCGCCCGCAATATTACGGTAACCGATAACTACTCGCATCAGAATACAGTGGGTTTTTCGGTAGGTAGCGAGCAGCCCGGTGAGGCGAGTAAAATAGTTTTAACAGGAAATGTTGCAGCGGATAACAGCCAGGCGGGAGTTGTCATCGGTACAATTTCCCCCGACAGCAATGTGGATAACGTAACGCTTAATAACAATGAGTTTCGTGGTAACTACACAGCACCGGTATGGGGTGGTGCGCCAGTTATTATTAATAAATCAAGCAACGTCCGTATCGAAGACAACTCAATAATGTCACTCAGTGAATACATGGTTACTATCAATGCAGCCTCCGATGATTTAGTGCTTAATAATAACCGATATGAAAGCGCCACTGTCCCTGCAGAGCAGGCGGTGTTTTCCTGGCTTGGAGTAGATAACCAAACTTATACCGGCTTTGAAACCTATACCGCAGCGACTGGTCAGGATAGTCTTTCAACCTTTACCTTTTCACAAGACAGTATTCTTTCTGCGTTTGTGGGTGCGCTAAAAAGTATGCTGAGAATGTAAGCTGTCTGTGCTGCTGCCGGGTTAGTTAAACGGTAATCTTACTTTTCGTGCTTCAAGTGCAGAATATCGGTAATCAAACCCATAGTGGTCTGCGTGTAACTGTGCTGTCGCGTGGGCTTATTGCGTGAAGATTTAAGATACAAGGAAACGTAATGACTCTATCCAAACCAACTCCAGTACGAACACGTCCCGGTCTTCTGAATAGGCTGAAGCGGGCACGTGCTGCAGCTCTGTTTACCCTGTTTATGCAATTCTTTGGAGTGAATGTATACGCTCAGGATTGTATTGACACTGATCCGGTTGGTGACGGATGGGGGTGGGATGGTTCGGCATCGTGTCGTGTCAATGTTACTACCAACAGCGATCCGTCGTCGGATAGTTGTGTAGATACGGATCCTATTGGTGATGGCTGGGGATGGGATGGTTCAGCTTCCTGTCGTGTGGATGCTGTTGTCAACAACGATCCTGAAACCAGTCCCTGTATTGATACGGATCCGGTTGGTGACGGTTGGGGTTGGGATGGTTCGGCATCATGTCGAGTAGACACTGTTGTCAACAACGATCCTGAAACGGGTACCTGTGTTGATACCGATCCTGTTGGTGATGGCTGGGGATGGGATGGTTCAGCTTCATGTCGAGTAGATGCTGTTGTCATCAGCGATCCTGAAACCAGTCCCTGTGTTGATACCGATCCTGTCGGTGATGGATGGGGTTGGGATGGTACTGCTTCATGTCGAGTAGATGCTGTTGTCAACAGCGATCCTGAAACGGGTATCTGTGTTGATACCGATCCTGTCGGTGATGGCTGGGGATGGAATGGTACGGCCTCCTGTCAGGTCGACGGTGGGATCACCGGAACGGTTCCGTATCAACCTACAGGTCAGTACTTGCGGGAGCCGGGCAATGCAATCAATGTTGTTCGTTCGCTGGCGGATTTTCGAGCCAATGCACGAGATGATAACAATGGCGGGTTTTATACCTTTGTTTCCAATAACGGTAGCGCCGGGTCTGACACGCGAAAATCGTTTGTAACGCAGACACGAGATGTTTATACGTTCAGCCGTGCCTATATGGTCACCGGTGATGATCGCTATCTGGATCACGCGAATCACGCGCTGGATTTTCTTTATACACATGGTCGTGATCAAACCAATGGTGGCTGGTACTTCACTGCTAATGAACAGGGTGCACTGCAACCGTTTTTCTCGAACTGGGACCCGAACAGTTTTAAATGGGCGTTTAATCAGCACTATTCTTTGTTGGGGTTTGTCGCTATGTGTGAAGCTACGCGTGATTCGCAATCCTGCCAGCGGATGCGCTCAGCACGCAGTACGCTGGATAACTCAATGTGGGATAGTAACGCCGGAACGCTCGGATACTATGAACGCGCTGATGCTGACTTTAGTAATCCTTCGGGTAAGAGTTTTGGTTCCATTGTTGACGCTTTAACGACCCATGCCTTACAAATGCAGCTCATTGAACCAGGGTCATCCAACCGTAGTCGGGTCAATGCACTTGCAGACCTGTCACTTAGGTGGTTTGTGGGCAGCATGTCTGATCCAGCTGTGCAATTCGGCTTTCCGGATATCTTTGAAACTGACTGGAGCCTGAGTACCGACACCGAAGGGTCTGTAGGTCACTTGTTAAAGACAGCGTGGGTGCTGGCTCGTGCTTATCAGTTAAACCCGGACAACCGATACCGCGATGCGGCTCGAACATTGTTGCTTGAAGTACTCGATAACGGCGGTTGGGATAATGCTAACGGTGTGCCCTACACCCGATTGAACTGGCAGACTGGTGAAGTCGAAACCACCCTTGCCGAGTACTGGCAGATAGAACAGGCAGTAACCGGTGGACTGACCAACTGGTACATAGCAACTAATCAATCGGATAAAGACCGGTTCTTAAAAATGGCTGACACGGCGCTGGAGTTCTTCGCCAGATTTGTCATCGATCAAAACAGTGGTGGTACCTATCTGATGAATACACCATCAGGTGATGTTTTCGACGCCGGCAAGGGAAACGCGTTTAAAGCTGAGTTTCACTCTGCAGAGCTTTTTTACTACGCTTATTTGTACGGAAATTTAATGCTTAAACGCGAGCCGGTGACGCTTTACTATAAGGTCCCGGCTGCTGCTGGTCAGCAGACCTTAGAGTTCAGTCCAATTGAAATAGACGACCCGTCACTTACGATCAGATCGGTGAGGCTCGACGGTACACCGATAACAAGTTTCAATGCAGATGCACGTACCGTGACGTTGCAGGGTTCGCAAGGAGGTGAGCTTCAGATTACGTTTGGAGCACGTCTTTAGTATGGCTTTCAGCGTAGTAGGGTCAGGCCAACAGATTTAGCTGTTGGCCGGTGGCGATACTATTTCTTTGCCGGCGGCTTTTGGCTCTTGGTTGCCGAACTGGTATGCCTTGCTGGGGGCTTATCGCTTCTGCTTGACGAGTTGGCATGCCCTGCGGGTGGCTATCGCTCTTGCGTTGCCTGCCGGCGGCTATCGCTCTTGTATGCCCTGCGGGCGGCCCTACTTTTAAAAAGACCAAAAGTAGGCAAAAGTCTTTCTTGCTGCCATTTTGCCCTACGGGTGGCTGCGCCATTTTTTGAATTCCGCCTCCGTCGGGCCGCGCCAATGGCACATCCCTGTGCCGCTAGCGCTCACGTGGCATCCATGCCACTTAGACCCGACTCCGGAAGATTTCAAAAAACAAAACAGAAGCGCGGTAAAAGCGACTAAGTCGCTTTTGATGCATGCACGTTGTTTGTAGCGCTTTGTTAGGCGGGTGGTGTTGTGTAGTGTTGGTTTGTTTGATCAGCGTGAATTTCTCTGTCCACGTTTTAGTTTTCCCAAAGATCTATCTTGCATAAGTAGCTAGCGCAACGCAGCTATACCTATCACGTTTTATCTTTTATGCAGTTACCGCGCTTCTGTTTTGTTTTGAATTTCATCGCGGAGACAGGCAAAAGCGGCAGGACGCCGCGTTAGCGAAGTTAGCACATGGATGTGCTGTCTGAGCGTGCCTGTTGGAGCGATGAAATTCAAAATGCCGCAGGCACCCGCAGGGCAAAATGGCAGCAAGAAAGACTTTTTGCTTACTTTTCGGTCTTTTCAAAAAGTAAGGCCGCCGGCAGGGCATGTTAGCTCGACAAGAAAGAGCGATAGCCGCCCGCAGGGCATGCAAGAGCGATAGCCGCCGGCAGGGCATGCAAGAACGATAGCCGCCGGCAGGGCGTGTCAGCACGATAAGCCCCCGGCAAGCAAAGCAAGAGCGACAAACCCATATGCCATAAAAATCCGATCGACCATCACAGTCGATCGGACCATCCGCTATCTAGCAAGCAACGCTAAACGCTAGTTACGAACAATTTCAATTCTCAATATTTCATCATCTGTAGTGAAGTTCCAGTTTCTGCCCATTGCGGTATTCGGCACACGGAACTGTCCTTCATGCGCGCTTATTGGTGCACGTGGAGACTCAAGTGGAGCTTCCTGAACATCAATCAATTCACCGTCTGAGTTAGTTCTGCACGGTGGTGGAAAGAAGGAGTAAGCGTTGTCCTGGTTAACTCGTGTACCGGCATCGTAGGGTCTCGCCATGATAACTACTGGCTCATTGCCGTGAGGAAGTGCGACAGAGTCAACACCAGAGATACCGTCGTTACTGCAGATAATCATATTCACAGCGCTGAAAACCTGACCTTCTGCGTCAGTAGTAAGGTTAAGCGTTACTGACTCACCTGCGCCGAATGGTGCGTCACCGGCAACGCCTGCTGCACTAACCACTTCAGGATTAGCAACCGCAAAATCAACTAACGGGGCGTTATTGCCCATCTCTGCAATCACCTGAATTGCATCACTGGCCACTTCACCCACCTGGAACAGATGAACAGCAGGGTCATGTATTGCTACAACTGGCGGAGTCATTAGTTGGGCTTCTGATACGTTGTAGAAAGTTACCTGAAACGAACCGGCTTGAGATTGTTCAGGAGCTCCAGCGTCGCCGTTAGTTTGTGTGTCATCGTCAAGACCGATTACAAGATCGCCGCTCTCGTTAGTCGACAGGTTAATGTTTACTTCTTCACCGTTTGCCAGGTCATTTTGAATACTGTCAATGGTATCAGCACCACAGGCGGTAAGTGTCATCACTACAGCGGCACTTGCCAGGGTCATCGCAAACCGTGCAGGTCGCAAGCTGCTAGAAGAGGTGAGTCGGTTTTTCATGTTTACAGTCTCTCAAGTTGTTTGTATTTAGATGTTTGAAGGTTGCTAACCATCCCGCTTGAGATTGGCGTAATGTAAAACCCGATGTATAACGTTTTTATCACGGAATAATAAGTAATTCGTTGACAAAGAAATATTTGGAGGCTTATGTGCCAGGCAGTTACTGTTGTTATACGGAGTACAGTGACTGTTACCGCAGAGCCAGTCGGCCCTTCAGGGTGTTATCAATTCCCTAATACAAGAGGGCCACTGTGCAAGTGAGCATTCACACGTGACGAAGACGCTGCTTAGATTCACGATTCGTCGCGAATAGTGTGAAATCCATCATGCTTAGCTGACAGAATTTGAGAGAGTTCAGAGAAGAATGTAATGAAAGGTGTACAACACGATCTTCCTTTGTAACATCAATTCCAGCGTGACACGGTGTCATGTCGAAGGGCCAGGCGACATTGTCTGAGATCAATCCACGAGGAATCCATTCAATGAAAAGCAAAATCACCACTGTTATCGATGCGCTTTAGCGGATCAATCGGCTGCTGTACCAGGTATTGGTGACCTAGCAGTTGAGCAAAAGTATTTACCTGATACCGATTTCAATAGCTATTGTTTTTAAGGGTACATTAGTTGACCTGATCGGGCTGGATCTCCAGCCCTGGGGATTATGCTTTAGGCCTGGTCTGCTAATCAGAATGTCGGCCTTAGTGATCCTGTTACGGTGATTCCTGTTAACTTGCCCCGGTGAAAGTGGCCTGTGAACGCCGGTCAGGCAGCCTGAGACTACAAGCTTCGCCGCTGTTCGCACGTCGTGTTTACAACGATGGTGGAACGGGGTACTTATGGAAATGCCAGAATATTAAGGCTGCTTTCCCAGACAATATTCAAGGCTGGACATCTTTTGGCGTAATTCTGGCAACTGCTTGCTTCTGCCGTACGTTCCTGAACTGAGCAGGGTATCAGCCTATGAAAATTAACCGTCGACTGATCTGCGCGTTGGGTACTGCGATATCTGTTGTACTGCTGGTTTCCTGTAACAGCGACACCGGACAAGTTGGCCCGGTTAACGTTGATCAGCAGCTTATTGAATACCTCAACAAACCATATATTCCGTATGAACCGGCGCTCGGTGCGGCTGTGCCGCAAACCACTGTGAGCCCGATGGTGGCAGCAAACCTGCCATACCCGCCATTCAATCCACATGATCTCAAAACAATCGGGCCGGAAAACTGGAACGATAGAGAGCAGGTCTACAATGCCAACGTCGGTGGTGTAAAGTTTAATCTGATTTGGTCAAAATGGCAGCCGACAGAAGATCTCAATCCGAATGCACCCAACACTTTCGAGTATGACGGTAAGATCTGGCTGATCTCAACAACCCGCGAGAAACAGATTCGTTGGTATTCCGAGCGCGGCATAAAAGTTACCGCTGTTTTATACGGTACACCCGAATGGGCGCGCCCTGTCAATACATCTCGAGTCGGCAACATCCCACTGGTCAATCCAAAATTCATAGCACCCGACGATCCGAATGACTTTGCCAGGTTTGCGGGTATGTTGGCCAGACGTTACAACGGTGCGAACGGCAACGGCCGGATTGTGAACTTTGTTATTAAGAATGAAGTAAATTCACTTGACTGGTACAACCCCGGTTGTGGTGCAGATGCAGCACCCTGCAGCGTAGAAGGCCGAATAAAGTCTTACGCAGACATATTCAACCACGCTTACGATAAAATTGTTGCCGAGCAACCTGAAGCTCGGGTGATGTACTCCTTCGATCATCACTTTGATCTCGAATACCGTCACAACCAGCGTTTTTCATCAGCTAGACACTTCATTGAGGAGCTCGAGCCGATGGTGGGTGATCGTAAATGGCGACTGGCTTTTCACAGCTATCCGCCGGATTTATTTAGGCCTGACTTCGGCCCTTATGATCTGCCAAAGGTTTCATTTGGTAATTTAGGTGTGCTCGCAGGTTACTTGAGACAGCGTTTTCCGACGAAACCTTACACCTGGGATATTCATCTGACTGAGAACGGAATAAATTCCGGGCCTCCTTCGTCGAATGAGCTTATGGATCAGCAGTTAAGAGTTGCTACACGTAACGTGCTCGGTACACCGGGGATAGAAACGTTTTACTATCACAGACTTGATGATCATGTAAATGAAGGCAACTTCACACCGGGTTTGTTTGATGCCAGTAACAACAGCAAGCCCGCCTGGAATACCTGGGCTACAAATAATTTGTATGATCAAAATCCGCCCAGACTGGACGATGGATACGAGCTATTGCCGTACGTGAAACTAGCGCGTTCACGGCATAGCCAGAACGGTCACTGGGCATCTACTAGACAGGCGCCTACAGGCTATACAGAAGAAGCTTCTTTTCTGTTACTTCGTGAACCTGAACAAGGCACGACCCTGTTGTTCGAGTGCCACGTGGAGAGTATTCAAGGCACCTACATCAGTAAAGATGTTGGATGTGAAGGTCATTTCAACTTTGGACCGGTAGGTTATATATTCAATGACGGCGGTAGTAACCGGCAACCGCTTTACACTATCCGGCTCGGTGATGGCAGCAACTATATCCTGAGCAATAACCGGGAAGAGGGTTCCGGGCAGGCGACGTTGCTTGGACATGTCGATATTGGTGCATTCAGAGCGCAACCAGCTCCGGCCCGTGATCTTGCATATTTCAGTACTGAGAATCAGGGTGCTTCTCAAACCCAGGCACCCACCCAACAGACAGCCGATACGGAAGTTACAAGAGCTAGCTGGAATACCTGTACGACCGACAGTGATGACGTATGCGGCTATCAGCAATTCACACACAGTGCTGCTCAGACTCATACGTTAAGTTGCCAGTCTGGAGATTTTTCGGGTGCAAGCGTAGCGCTGAGTTACGGCAATACGCAAAGCTCGAGTATTCGAAACCTCAGTTTCGGCTCAGACGGTATTTCGCTGCCTGTTCCAGATGATGCAACCTGGGCGACGGTGACGATCACTTCCCGCAGCGATCAGATTCCATCATGTGCTTTGATAAGCGTGGGCGGCAATCCATTCTCGGCAGCGTTGAACGGAAATGCAGGCGGGTTGCTGCATAACGGTGATTTTGAATCATCAATAAGTGACTGGCAATTCTGCACGCAGGAATCGTTAACAGAAGAAGCGCACAATGGCTTGCAGGCTGCAAGCATAGAGAGTGGCAATTGTGTCTTTCAGGAGGTAGAGGTTGAGGCCGGTAAGACTTATGAGATGTCGTGTTACGCTGCAAGTAAAAGCGGAAACACTACACTAAACTTCAATTTGGCGAATAGTAGTTATCAAGCTATCGAATCTGGTGTTTTGCCGGTCAACGGTGCTCAATACCAGGAATATACAGCGGTACTTGTTGCGTCTGCTACCAGTTCATTTGTCGTAGTCAGTCTTGCTACAGATGGAGTTGCACTACTGGATAATTGTTCGATTCGTGAGGTTGAGTAAAGCATAAGGTAGTGAAACCAGGGCTCTTGAGTCCAAACTGGTTACTCCAACAATACGGGGCTACCGCTCAGGTCTATATCGTCGTGCTTTATTTTTGCCCGTACACTGGTCTTATTGTGTAGCTCTTCACCAGGTATCTCGATCTGAAATCCACAGCAGCCATCCCGCGTATTAATTTTACCAGCAAGATCAGCTCGCTTCCCGTCAGCCAGGACAGTCTTGCAAAGAACATTATCGAGATAGATTTCCACCTCAGCTGGCTCATCTTTAGACCACCACGCAGCCCAACCTGTAACAACGTTATTCGCCACCGACTCTATTTCACCGTGCGTCCGGTTTGTTCTGGATACCTTTAGATACTCGAGCGGTTCAGGGTTGATAGATGCACAGGCGTGATGCAGTTGCTCTTTTGTAGGTGTTGCCCCGATAAACTGAGCAATTGCCTCTACAGCATTTTCCGGGTAACGGTTTATTTTTTCACTTGAGCATAGCAGGCACGGGGAGTTTGTTTTCTCAAGAAATGAAATGATTTTTGCATACCCCGATACAGCACTATTCATCAACGGTAATAGATCGGAGCCCATGGATATTTCATTTCGATTTGCAATGGATAGAATGTCACGGAAAACGAAAATGTATCTTGGGCTTCTTAAGAATTCGTCGGTCTTGTCCAGATAGTTTATTGCCATAGGGCGTTTCCAGCCCCATTGATTAACCTGATTGTAGCCAGCAAGCGCCTCATCAATTTTGCTTGAGTTTTTCTCGAAAATATTCGCAATATTGTTATCTTCGAATACAGGTGGTCTGGCTGCATGCATGGGTACTCCTAGGTGATAAAGCACCCCTGCAACCATTGATGTGCCACCCCGGGCTACACCGGTTACCACTATGGTATTTTCCACCGGGCAAAGATCCGAACTGTTGATGGAGTTAATGCCGAAATTAACCAAATTCGTGACGGTCATCGTTACTTTTGTCATGGGGAGAGTGAATTTATCCGCAAGATAGCTGCCATGGAAGCAGTACGCAAGCGTGATGGCTGTGGTGGAATACCTGCTGGCAAGCTCGTGGATGAAGATCCGGGTTAATCAATAATCTCCAGCTTGTCAGCCACGTTTGGCGCAATCTTGATTAACTCAGATTGTAATTCGGTTTTCAGTAATTGCCGGAAAGTCTTTGTCAGTTCCAGAGGAAGCGTACCGAGTTCGTTTGTTCGACTTATTAGAAATATATTCCGTGAAAGGCTGGCAAACGGTAGCGGAAAAATATCCACCTTGTCGCGAAATCTGCTCGCGTCAAGAATGCTCAATGGCGTGGCGATTGTCCAGCCTCCGGTTTTTGCAACGGTTGCAATAACAGCCCGGGTGGTTTCAAATGAAAATCGGCGCGACACATCAAACTGAATGCGCTTCAGGTGGGTAATGACCAATTGTCCGATAGGCATACTCTCGGAGTATTGTACGAGTGGTAACTTAGAGAGCTGTGGTTGCCAGTCTTCATCGACTTGATAACATCCTTTGGCGACAACCAGTACAAACTGCTCTCGAAAGAGTTCCTGAATATGAAACTTACTGATGTCGGCAGGTAAACTCGCTGTGACAGCGATATCGGCCTCCCGTGCGACAATGCGCTCGGTGATCTGATCTGAACGACCGGAAAAAGTACGAATAAAGCTACGTGGTAATTTTGTTTGTAATGCAGTGACTATAACCGGTGTGAGTGATGCATCCAGATCGTCAATAAGGGCGAACCTGAACACTGGCATGCTGTCCGCGTTAAAATCGGCAAGCGCGGTTTCTGCCTCAGAGACTGTCGCAATGATTTGATGCGCATGCTGGCTTAATGTCTGTCCCGCAGGGGTTAGTGTGACTGGTTTCTGTTTCCGGTCAAAAAGCGTAATACCGATACTTTGTTCAAGCGTGGTTATATGCTGTGAAACACTGGACTTACTCAAGCCCAGTTTCAGAGCCGCGTCTGCGACAGATTGGGTTTCTTCCAACGCGATAAAAACGCGCAAACCTCGAAGGGTTAACCGGTCTGAGAGATTCGCCTTTCGGGCACCGTTTTGATTAAAGTCCGGTATCACTAAAGTATTTGCTCATTGAAACGGGACTGCTGCCAGTAGGTAGTCCATACAGTTGCGCGGTATTGTGAGCCGGCAAAGAGTAAGGCACAGCACGAAATAACAAGCTGGGCGCTTGTTCAGATTCGCTGACTGTATTGTTCTGATTACCTGAACTGTCTCAATCATCATTGAACCGTTGTTAGTGGTGTGTGTATCGTACGCGATCTGTCCTGTCAGCGTGAGAGAACCCTTGAAAAGTCAGACAAAAGTTGTCGTTATCGGTGGCGGTATTGCAGGCTGCTCCACACTGTATCATCTGACGCAGGAGGGCTGGACTGATGTAGTTCTGGTTGAGCGCAATGAACTGACTTCCGGCACTACCTGGCATTCCGCAGCGCAGGTGACCAATTTCGGTGCAAATCAGACCATGGTCGGCCTGAAGACGCATTCTATCAAGCTCTATAAAGAGCTGGCGGAAGATCCGGAATATCCAATCAACTACCACCACGGGGATGGTGGTATTCGCCTGGCCAATACGGAAGAACACATGAACGGCTATCGTCACTTTACCAGTATGGCGAAGGGTATGGGGGTGGATTTTGAAGTGATCGATGCTGAAGAGTGTGCTCGTCGCCACCCGCTGGTATCGACTGACAATCTAACCGGCGGTTTGTGGGATCCGTTAGACGGTGATATCGATCCTGCACAACTTTGTCAGGCACTGGCGCGTCGCGCGCGATTGGCAGGTGCCGAAGTCTATCGCAACACACCGGTCACTGCTCTTACGCAACACAAAGATGACAGCTGGACAGTACATACCGAAAAGGGTGACATCAACTGCGAGATTGTCGTTAACGCCTGCGGGTATCGCGTTAATGAAGTGGGTGCGATGATGGGCGTGCATCACCCGGTCGCGTCGATGGAGCATCAGTACTTTGTGACTGAATCCATACCGGCTATTGAAGAAGCCGGCCATCGTATGCCGCTGCTGCGTTGTCCAATCAGTGATTACTATTGCCGACAAGAGAAAAATGGCTTGCTGGTAGGCTTCTATGAACAGGACTGTAAGCCCTGGGGAATGGATGGTATTGATCCTGATTTCGTCAATGCACTTTGCCCTGATGATATGGATCGGGTGATGGATGTGCTGGAAGGTGCGTTTGCTCGTATGCCTGCGTTGATGGACGCCGGTATCCATTCCATCGTTAACGGGCCGATTACCTATACGATTGACGGTGCACCACTGGTAGGTCCAATACCCAACAAGCGCAATGCGTTTTGTATCATTGGCCTAAGAGCAGGCCTCGGAGAAGGGGGTGGTCATGGATGGTTACTGGCGCAGCAGATCGTGCATGGTGAAGCCTGCTACGACACGTGGTGTTTAGACCCGCGTCGATTCACCGGCCATGCCAATGTGGAACTCACTTCACTGAAAGCCATTGAAGATTATCAAAACGAATTCCGGTTTCATCTGCCCCATGAGCACCGCCCCGCAGGTCGGCCTGCCAAGACAACTCCACTGACACCGATACTCGCAGCGAAGGGTGCGGAGTTTGGCGTAGTGAATGGCTGGGAGCGGATGGCTTATATCAAACCCTCTGAAGATTTTACCGAGACACACAGCTTTCGATTCAATGAAACTTTTGATGTCATCGGTAAAGAGATCGCTGCGGTGCAAAATTCGGTTGGACTGACTGAAGTCAACGGCTTCAACCGTTTTGAAATCATCGGCACTGGCATCCACGACTGGCTCGATACCCTTGTTTGTAGCCGCGTACCGCGCAATACGGGCAAAGTGGGTCTGACGTATCTGCTAAATGAGCACGGTGATGTTAAGGGTGAAGCGACTATTGCCAACCTTGAAGAAAATCGTGTCTGGTACGGATCTGCGGCAGCTTCCGAGTTTCATGATATGGACTGGCTGAACCGGCATTTACCAAAAGATGGATCAGTGCAGGTAAAGTCATTGACTAATGACTGGACGATTCTGGTCATTGCAGGACCGAAGTCGAGAGATGTGCTGTCTGTAGTCTCCAGAGGTGACTGGTCTAGGGAAGCATTCCCGTGGCTATCGGTGAGAGAAGCATTTATCGGGTTTGTACCTGCAGTGGTTATGTCGGTGAGTTTTTCCGGTGAGCTGGCCTATGAGATACATGTGCCGAACGCACATCTTTATGCTGCGTATCTTGCGCTGCATAAAGCGGGAGAAGAGCACAACATGGCGCTATTTGGAAGCCATGCAGTGGAGTCAATGCGGCTTGAGAAAGGCTACCGGCACTGGAAGGCGGATCTGATTACCGAGTTTGATCCGCTGGAGAGTAATCTTGATCGCTTTGTAAAGCTGGATAAACCGGAGTTCGTTGGCAGGGCAGCGTTGCTTGCGCATAAAGAAAACGGCCCGCGGCGGAAGTTTGTAACGTTGATACTGGATTGCACCCATGCACCTGCGCATAGCGGGGACAGTATTGTGTTAAACGACGGTACCTGCATCGGTACGGTTACCTCTGCTGGTTGGGGTTATCGAGTGAATAAGAATATAGCGATGGGCTTTATTGATGTTGAGTATGAATCTGTCGGGACTGATGTCTTTGTTGAGGTGATCGGGGAGCCTGTTGCATCGAAAGTGGTTGATCCGGATCTTTATGATCCGGAGTACAAACTGGTGCGCGGGTAACTGTATGCCACGGCGCAGTTACCCACTTGTAGTCGGACAATAAAGTTGGTAACTATCCTGGTTTCCATTGAGTTACCTACTTCCGTTGAGTGCCCAAGCACTAAACCGCTCGCGCGGTAGCCCTTCGATTAGATCTCGTAGTTATTTAATGCCAGAAGTTTCGTTTTAAAATCCAAATAGGCCTGTCCCCTGCATCAGTTGTGTTTCCTACAACATAACTTTTACAAGGAACAAGCCCATGAGTAATCATAGCAAACCTCTTAGCCCTTTGCGCCAACGTATGATCGATGACATGACCATGCGGAACCTCAAACACGGCACACAGGTCGGTTACATTAGAGCCGTTAAACGATTAAGTGATTTTCTTGGATTCTCTCCAGCCAAAGCTACCGCCGAAGATTTACGTTCTTTTCAATTGCATTTATCTAAAACAGGGGTTTCTGCCGGAACGATTAACGTCACCATCACTGGCTTACGATTTTTCTTCGAAACAACTCTAGGCAAGCCCGATGTAGTCAAGTTGGTCACTTCGGTGCACGAACCCAGACGACTACCAGTTGTTCCCAGTCGCGAGGAAGTGACAGCATTGATTGAGAACGCCGGATCATTGAAGTACAAAACCGCTTTTTCTGTGGCCTACGGCGCTGGCCTACGTACCAATGAGATCGTTCATCTAAAATTCTCTGATATCGATGGCGACCGGATGCTGTTGCGTGTAGAAAATGGTAAGGGGAGTAAGGATCGTTTTGCCATTCTTTCACCGTCTCTACATAGGCTTCTTCGCCAGTGGTACCGCCATGCCAATACGCAACAAAAGATTTTGCCAGGTGGCTGGGTGTTTCCAGGACAGAATCCCGTTAACCCGCTGTCCAACCGACAACTTAACCGGGCAATACACTTTGCCCGTAACAATGCCAGTATCAAAAAAATATTCGCTATGCACGGCCTTCGTCATGCCTTTGCCACTCATCTCCTTGAAGATGGTGTTGATATCCGGGTCATCCAGACTTTGTTAGGACATGCCAAGCTAGAGCACACAGCACGTTATACCCAAGTAGCCTCTAGCACGTTACGTGAAGTCAAAGGGCCACTAGAACACCTGAGTCTGCATACCGACCTCTAGGCTATGGCAGCGTTAGAGGTTGCGGATATCTTTCGCAACCACGGTACGCGTTGGCGTCTGGCAAACGCAGGCCGCATCAAACTCAGACAGCTCAAAGCCATGTCGGCCATCGAGCGATGTCCTACAGCAGCACTCGGTGCACATGTATTGCGCTGTGAGCAGTGCTGCGTGACAGAAATCTCTTACAACTCGTGCCGCAACAGGCATTGCCCAAAGTGCCAGTCAGTAGCCGCACACCGTTGGCTTGAAGCTCGACAAAATGAGTTACTGCCTGTTGAGTACTACCATGTTGTATTTACGGTTCCAGCTCAGGTCGCTGATGTTGCCTTTCAGAATCCAGCTGTGATTTACAACATTCTGTTTAAAGCGGCTTCTGAAACATTACTTACCATTGCCGCTGACCCGAAACATCTGGGAGTACGTACGGCACTAACGGCGGTACTGCACACCTGGGGATCGGCAATGACCCATCACCCACACCTACATTGCATCGTGCCTGGTGGCGGACTTTCTCCTGATGGGCAAAAGTGGATCAGCTGCAGAAAAGGGTTTTTCCTACCAGTTCGAGTATTGTCTCGCTTATTTAGACGACTGTTTATCGAGCAGTTACTCAAGGCACATAAACTCGGCCTACTTGAGTTCCATTCATCGTTGGTGTCACTTGCTGACGAAAAAACATTCGAGCGGTATCTCGAACCGGTACGCCGGTGCGAGTGGATAGTCTATGCAAAACGTCCCTTCAGTGGACCCGAAGCAGTATTGAGCTATCTGGCTCGTTATACTCATCGGGTAGCCATTGCCAACTCCAGACTGATCAAGGCTGATAAACAAAGCGTCACTTTCAAATGGAAAGATTATCGGATCAAAGGGAGAAAACGCCTCGGCACAATGACACTGTCTGTCGATGAATTTATCCGACGATTTCTGATTCACATCCTACCTGATCAGTTCCACCGCATCAGACACTACGGCTTTCTTGCCAATGCAGTCAGAGCTGAACAGCTCGCACAAGTTCGGCGTGCTTTGCAAATACCTTCTTTAGAAAAAGAAGCTACTGAGGAAAAAGAACATACATTCGTCTGCAGAGAATGCGAAACGCCGATGAAGATCATTGCAATCACTGAAGGGTTTCACTATCCCGTTCGGGCTCCACCACAAATTACTGCAGTGTCAGCATGAAACCAGGGTCAATCATCAATCCATCAAATTACTGCTTTCTAGCGGTAATGTCCTACTATGCGCCCACTGATAGAAATCATTCAATATCGAGTGATTTAACACCACTACTGTGTTTCTCTGACACCGAAATCGTCCCTGTCCGATGCCATTATCGTCTAGCGATAACGTCTGCCTTGCTTACGCGCCATCGCCGTCACAAACAAAACCCCATAGCCAAACTTCCCAACTCAATAATAACATCACGGTACACAATCGCGGTTTCCTGCATGGGGCTCTAGAAGACATCTGCTCCAAACTCTGTTCAGTGTTGTGATTCTGATCACCAGCAGTTGTCTTCAAAACCTTACCCTTAGCGGAAATAGCTTGTATGTCTAACAATCTTAGGACATCGGGCCACCTACTGTTGAGCTATCAATTTGCCACCTCGAGGGCAGGCATAGCTTTAAAGTGGATCCAGGTTTTATTTGAAGAAAGAGTAGTATTGATCGGACCTAGATATCGTCGTGCTGTCTCTTCAAATTTTTCAATATTAGCGGGTGGTGGCAAGCCCAGCTGCAAATAGTCAAACCTGGCTTCGCAGTCGCACTGAAATTTTCTGCCCTCAAGATTGCCTTCGCATTTCATTCTATATCGGTCCATTGCGATAGAGCTTAGCGTCAGCTTAAAAGTTTCAAAAAATTCGTGGATTCCCGTGTACACGCTCGCTGGTGACTCACGATCGTGAGGTGAAAGCGTTTCTGTAAAGTTGATGGTATACCCGTCTAACAATTCGGGACCACCCCTGGCAGCGATAACTTGCCCCGGAATATCGTGATTTCTAAAATTTACTCTTTTAGTTAGATCATCATATTCCTTTGGGGCTGATGCCTCAACATCAAACCCCAGATCAAATCCCACTTCGGGATATCTCATATCCATATGCAAACGCAGCGTTGCAGACTCAACCAGAAAACGGTATGGCGACGGGCCATCAAACAATAATATTTCATTCGAACATTTGGTCATAGGTAGTGCCTCGACTAAAGCGAACAGTCAATTCCGAGTAACAGGAATATTTTGGATAAATTAAACGGGCAAATGGCAGCTATTGGCCGAGAGCTGCGTTACCTGGATAGCTGAGCCCAGACAAAAGCGATCGTACTGGATCAATCCAGCGAGCGGGGAGACTGCGCCCTAAGTAACCATTTCTCGTCGCCTTGGAAGTGCCAACACAAATACCAATATCAACCCACGGAAGCTAAGTGACCCACCACCGGATCCACCTGTATTTGCCACCGGTTCACCAGAATCGATCTGCGCGTCATTTCCATTTTCATCAGTAACAGTTTGGCTATCTAATGAGTTATCCGTAGTGGTTCCGGTCTGACCCGTACCATCGGCGTCGCCAGTACCACTGCTTTCGTCGGTGCTGCCTTCTTCTATTCCAGAACCGGTACTATCTTCATTGGAACCTGTAACAAGTTGCGGATCGCTAGTAGTGTCTTCAAGCGGGGGACAGGATTCGTTTGTCACGGAATTCCAGCCAAAACCGTCATAACTGTCTGCATCTGTATAGTCGCAATCAATAGTAGAGAGAGGTAACTCCCTGATGGGAGTAATCGGACCCTCTCCATTTACCCAATATAAGTGCTCGTCGGGAATGTAATCGTAGGCGTTTCCATTTGCAGGTTTAAGTTTTGCAACAACGCACTCGGTATAAAACCCATTGCTTTGCCACACGCGATAACCGCTATCGGTTAATTCCATGGGCCCGGATGCAAAGCTAAATTGGTTAACTGATAGAGTTCCGTTAAACCATGGGGCAGCGTCCCGCTGGTAATATACTTTGATGGTGTCTCCACCGCTATAAGGGAAAAATATCCTGGATGAATTTCCACCATCGCCTGCACCGACGTAGAACGTGGCACCATCCCCCCAAGTGAAGTTAGAACACTCGAAACGATGAAGCGCTACATTTTGGTTATAACTCCATTCCCCCCGGACAAGTTTAACCGGCTCCCCGGTCTCCAAATTGATGAATTCTGGAATTCCTTCATCAAGATCAATTTCTGCAGGAGTTTCAAATGTAAAGTCTGGTAGTGATACATAGTTGACCAGGTTGCCGGCAGCGCCAGTCGGTAGCAACGCGCGTCCATCGAGCGCATAACACACGTGGTAATTGGGCGTCTCTGTATCCTCATACCAAACCCTGACAGCGTCGTTGTTGCCAGAACGGTATGAAACGATCTCTACAAATTCGCTCTTAGCTAAGGGTGCTACACCAGCATAGACACCATCAACCACTCCCCAGTATGGCCTATAGCCACGAACACTCGTGGTATCCGTTGTGTCATCCCCCATGTGGGCAAAGTTTATATGTGGTGGAAAGTCAGGTAGTGGAAAATGAAAATATGATCTGGTCTGCTCATGCGGTCCCTCTGGGGGATATGGATATAATGATTCGTTTTCTGGCTTTTTTATAAAAACGGCACTTGCCGCATCGTATGCAAAAAAATCGCATTGCATAACGCGATCAGCAATATCCGCATTTGCATCCCAGTAAGCACGAGTGAGTTCAACCGTAGCACCGGTTTGTGGATTGACGATGACAGGGGCTTCTTGTGCTCGTAAAGCTGGACTGGTCAAAACCAAGCCGTATACCGCCCCTGCGATAAGAATCAGAGAGTTGATATTCATGAATACATTAGCGATCTTTATGTCATGACATTATATAATTCCAACCAATGTTATGTCAAGAAGCCGAAAAACGGTTGCTCACGATTGTGAGTTAGATTCCGTTTGTTGCTTTAAGGTACCCAACGAAGTAAACCCGCTTTTCGAATGTCCGGTATTGGCTGGGACGCGACCGATCTGCAGCCTATCGAGGTCACCTAGGATTTATCCACAACCACCAACGACTCGTAATGGTCGCATAAGTGCCCTTTGCTGACGAATGGCTTGCGATGTTGATACCCACAACTCTCAAGCAACTAGCCATGAAAGCGGACTGTAAACGAGAATCCTTTCTTCGCTAGAATGTTGTCGGCAGCAGTATTGACCGATCAGACTCTGTATTAGCTTTTAGCTCTAGTGGGAGGATACATCGTTAGATGTCATAACCGTTGTACTATAGACAAGCCAGCCCAACCAGAAAAAACCGGTCAGAGCGATTGCCGTGAGTATTGCAGGGCTCGGATCTGACAAGGTGCTGATCGACCCGGCATAGCTTGCGATAACTGCATAAGGAACCGTGCTATAATCCATGCTATAAAAAACCTTGCTCTTCCCATGCTTGTTAATCCCGCCATGCAGGCGCTAACTTCCGGGAGAATTGGAATCGCCCTGGATAAAAGGATAGTCCCGGTGCCATATCGTTTAAATTTTAGCTCTGCATCATGGCGCTCCTGTGGATCCTTAATAAGTGAATTCATATTTCGCATCACTACAAAGTCTATTGTTGTTAGCCTCTTCTGATAAAAGATGTTCTGTATATTTAAAATGTCCGAAGCGACAGAAACCGAGAACGGGCTACCAGCGGCTTTATTACAGACACGCCAACATCTACAACCAGTCAGTTACCCGGCAGGTAGATTTCGCCACGCAGGTAATCAACACAACCGCCAACCAAATGTGTTCTTTCATCCTGCACTTGACAGTCAAGCAGGCCTCCACGTGCAGAAATCTGTAACGCCCGCAACTGGGACTTGCCGATAACACCTGCCCAGTAAGGTGCCACGCGTGGTATCAACGAAGATACAAATGGATTACTAAGACAGTTCTTTCCAAAAAAAAAAATGACTTCAATCTCGTGTCAAACCAGGAGCTCAAGAATGCGGTGGAAAACCTAAATAACCGACCTAGAAAAACCCGAAGTTACCTTACCCCAAATCAAATGTTTAACAACCAATTTAAAGCGCTTTTATAAATCAATTGCACTTATGACTTGAATTCGCGGAGCCCCTTTTACTTCTATTGGATTGCAATGAATATATCGGCTTACTTGCAACAGGTAAGCATCTTCATCCACTAAGATTGATTTTGTATCGTCCACGAAACAACGGCCCATCCGTTCGCTTTAGACGGTTGTATCTCTGTGTATACAAGCCACTGATGTGGCGCATGATCTGATCTAAATTCGCCAGCGGCGTCTCGATCAGCAAATGGTAGTGATTGCCCATTAGGCAATACGCATGGAATTTCCCTCATATCTCTCGTGCGATTCTTCCAGGGTTTTGAGAAACGCATCATAGTATGCGTCTCCATGATAGATCCACCGCCTACCGCGCCCCCAATTCATCACATGGTAAAACGAGTTTTCGTATTGGACTCGTGCCGCTCTTGGCATTTACTTCTACTACTAACTACTTCTCATAACAACGTATCACATTACTTTCGTACTTTCAGCACACTTTGATTCTTACATAACTAACCTGACCCCTTATGACGATTCTATTTCGTTCTTTGTAAAACTGACCTGACCCCTAATGACCTCTGACCCCTAATGACCCCTCAACGACCACCATACGCGCTAGCGTATCGCACAACACCGTAAATCGCACCCGCCATGTCGGGTCCGTTTAATTGATCGAAGTTGCGCTCTGCCAACTGGTCGTTTTCTTCTATAAGCGCCTTTACTCCGCTTATCCCATCCCAAAGATAAATTGCATATTGGGCCGCAACTAGACCTGCCAGAGGAACACTGCTTATCACAGATGCAGTACAAAAATGCTCAGCATCGGAAATCTCTTCACCAGTAAAATCGTTAGGGGATAATCCATTGTTTTGTAGCAGTGTATTGAAAGCGGCCGTACTCACGTGAATTCCCGCTGCACTGCCAGTCAACGTTTGCTTGTATTCGGCCAATACGATTCGTGACTTAACGAGAGCATCATCTTGATAGATTGTGCCGAAATTGACAATGCCTGCGAAGATGTCATTCGCTGATCCAGGAGCAGACACGTACAATGTATCAATATTGTTATACACCAATTCAACGATTAAAGCGGCTCTTGCGAATTTGGTTCCGTGCAACATGTGCGTATATTCGCGAAAGAACTGGGCTGGAGGTAAATCTATCCAACTATCATCAGTGTTATGGAAAAAGTAGGACAGGTCATACCACATTTTGATCTCAACACTACGGTTGAATTCCGATTCAGCATTCGGAAGAACCTGAATCGGGTCTGTCGAACCTAAACCAATCACCGGTGGTGGTGGATAAATGGTTTGATCCAGGACATCTAAAACTGCCGATGCACGGGCCTCACTCAGGGCAGTGTTATTACTTTCATTTCCGGTTTGGCTCGCGCGACCAACAAGCGAATCGATCTCCAGTGCTGGATCATTTAATACTTGAACGACAAGATGATCAATTGTTTGTTGTTGCTCTTGGGAGACAACAGATTGGTTAATCCCAAAATCACTAACTAGAAGGCTCACGGGCATTTTCACCGTACGGTGGTCTATTCCACCGCCCTTTAATGTATGCAGAAGTGCTTGAAGCTGGGTTAACAATAACTCAATGGGGTTTTCCGTATTGAGTCCAAAAGTCATGCGGACACTCCCGCAGCTAGCGCATCACCATAGGCATGGCTCCACACAACCACACCGTTATCATCAAGGAGTTCCAGAAGATCCCCGGTGTTGTTCCAGATTGCAGCTCGACGTCCCATGTATAACATTTTATTTTGGGCCGTCGAGTCGACTGAATCATTTGATGGGTCTCCACCGGTGACGATACGCAACGTCTGGCCCGCCACCAATACCAAGCCAGAAGGAAATTTGTATTTGTGATTAACTCGGTCCCGAATCGTCCAGTGTGTTAAATCCAGTGGCTTGTCACCATTCCATTCCAATAGCACGTTTTCCCTATTAACATCGGTACCGGGCGGATCAGCGTCAACGGAAACTACAAATTCATCGCCAATTGCCAATGCGGATTTATCGACGAGAAAACCAGTGACTTGCCTGTCGACCTTTGTTCTTTCGGAGCCTCGAATCCAAGAAATCTCAAAGAGGTTTAAGCCATTTACAAGATCGTCGCCAGTCGGTGAACGCCAACACCATACGTGCAACTGATCCGATAAAGACGTCCATCCCTCTGATTCGTTTGAAATTGATTTGCCGTTAAGTCTGAATTGAAGGCGTTTAGAGCCCAGTTCGGACATAATGGCATCGTTAAGCCCATCCGATATAACCGTTATTTTAATCGAGGGTGAGTAAATTCGGTTCTCATCCGAGAGTGGATTTGACACGGTAACTGAAAAGTTGCTCTTATGTTCATGCAAATCCAGTTGCTGACTGGCATCTTCCATTTCAACCCGCAGCTCTTCCAGATGCTGCTCAGCTTGTTGAGAATCGAGTGCCAGCTCTGCCTGTTCGAGTAGCTTCGCAACATAGTTTTCTAACTGCGTTTTGACAATGGGTGAGAGCACAGCGCCCAATATCAGGTCGGCCGTTTCTTCAACTGGCACTACCACCATATTTTGCAAATCGGATTTCAGTGCACTGCGCAAATTGCTTATCCAATCATCTACACTAGCTGGACTTCCAGCATGGCCTGCTGCAATTCCATCTACGGTAGACTCAAACGTTGATAATACTGTCTGCAATCCCCCTATGGCCGCGTCCAAAATCGGGTTAATTACAAGCCATTGTGTTGCTGCAAAGGTAGCAATCGCCGCTGGGTGTCCTACCTGGGGCAAATTGGCAGTAATTATACTTTCAGCCTGGTTGCGCACAGCACCCTTTGCGATTGCAGCCCAACCACCCAGAAACTGAGCCCGCAGAGCCGCCAGGTTATCACCAAGCTCATTTGCTAATGCTTCCAGCGGTACGAGAATATTTTCGTTAAACCATTCTGCAAATTCGGCAAATACTGCTGCAGTATCGTTGGCATCTTCGCGACGATCATTAATCCATTGATCTAACAATGAACGCAAGTTGTTCAGTTCGGCTTGCGTAATAGCCAGATAGAACGCTGCGAGTGCGGGTGTCATTCGGTCTCTCACTGCGTCAAAACACTCTGATTGAATTTGGAATATTAAATTCGCCAGTTCCTGCATCTTGTCCAGATCGGGAATATGCAGGCAATCAATAACATCATCCACCAAAGCCTCAAGCGCATTGGCGCTGCGGTCCTCGAAATCACCACTTATCGATAGCAGGATATCCCGTTTTAATTCATATATATTCTGGAGCCGTTCCGGTGTGAATATCTCTGGACCAGTCATTTCTGCGTAGGCAGTAGCGATTTCCCCGAGCAGTGTCGTTAACGCTTCGGAATGAGGTGCTAGGTTTGGATTTCCTGGCAGGTATGTCTCGAGAACTTCGCGACTCATCTGAAAGTATTGATGCTCCGGGACGCTGAATGTTTGCTGCATCTCAGTAAAACCTTCGTGAGCACTTTCCAACATAAACTCAGTGACTACTCGGTCAAAAAACGCAAAATTACGAGCGAGAACTTGATAGACAACGGTTCCACAACCGCCGGTGATGTTGCTTAACAACGCATTAAATGCCGCATCATCAAATGAGTTGACGTCGCCGAGGACAATGTCATCCATCTTTGCAAATATAAATTCAGAAACAAGCGCAGTGCATGGTTCAACTACATCCTGAATGTATTCATGCAATGTGTCGTCATTGTTTGTGAGTGCAGCCGCTTTCGCCATTGGTAGAAGTTGACCCTGCACACTATCTCGCAGTAAGTCTTGTTGGATAAATTGCTTCAACGCAGCATAGCTATTTAATTCACTCAAGGTGCCAATGCCAGCTACCGAGCGAACCACGTCTTCAACAATATCACCTGCGGTTAGCCCAAATGAGCTTTCCAGTTTTAAACGAAAATCTTCAAACTCAGGAGAATATTGAGCAAGCGTACTTGCGGCACCTATTTCGACTAAATAGTCCACGGCCGTTCCGATATCGACCTGGGTTACGTTCTCACCCAGTGTTGCATTCACCTCATTAATAACAAGCTGCGGCGGTTCACTCAAAATGTCCAGACTTAAGCCTGCACCTGCCGACCCGGTTAACGAGCTTCCAGCACTGACACTTGTGCTAACACCATCGAGCAACTGTCGAGAACGTAAACCCAACATGGCAGAGAACCAAAAAGTGGTTAGTGGACGAGCAACGGACGTGATTTGATTCTCATCGATTAGATCAATGATCTCTATTGCTGCTGATAGCCCCAGATTTATTTGATCAACCGTAAACTCAGAAGCTGATACTATTCTGATGAGATCGTCTATTCTGCTTTCGAGCAGAACTATTTCACTTTCATTAAGTGCTTTGTTGACAATAATCAAAGTGAGCTTTCTAAATTCACTGGTAAGCCACTTCGCTGCACAGTCGGTTAAGGAATCAGAGATATACCGTTGAAGATTTTCGTTGAAATTTCTGGTTACTATCCCAAGTACATCTTGTTGCTTTAGTAAAGCACCTTTTTTCTTCGCAGTAACGCCAAGATCATAGGCAATTAGAACAGTCAATGGGAATGAAAAATCAAACGCACTGGCAAGTACGTTCGCTTCCGGGGACGAATTTCCCTGTATGGTTTTGGTGACTTCTTTGTTTAAGCGCAAACATGTTCGATAAATTGCACGACGAAGGTCATTGAATCCTGCTTCGCAATAAAAATCCCAACCCGTACCTGCTCCCCAACCAGCGTTAAATCCACCGGAAATTTCAAACCCTGCGTCATCACCGTCGAGATTCAATATCGCTTTAAGTCGACCTTCAATAGAAGCGGAAGCGGCGACTTTTCCCCAGATGCCAACTTCTGCTCTGATCTCTTCGGCGAATATCAAAAAGATGTCGGAGGTTAATTCATCTGCATTCTGTTGCAAATATTCTGCAAGGTATTCAGGTGTTAGATAAACGCCAACGCGTCCGGCGGCAGCGGCGAAAGCGTACAGACCACCTTCAGCCGTAACCCCAAGTGTTTCAAATGGATTCGGGCTTACCCTGATTTTCGCTTTTATACCCGCTTCTGCGGATGCTTGCCCTTCAGCACTAACTCCTGCCAATAGCGCTTGCGCCTGGCCGCTGATGGAACCAACAATACTGGGTTCAATGCCGAGAGAAATACCATGGCAGAGATCTGCCGTAATATCGATACCTGCGCTGAGATTACCTTCGATTATTCCGCTAACGATGCTATACCGGCCTTCGCCGCTAGCGTTCAGTTGTATAATTTCGATTGGAATAGTGGACATGTGGCTGCCTGAGATGGTTCTTCTTTTACTGTATGTTCAGTACCCTGAATACTGACGATCGTTGTCTTGTTTTGCCCAAGCTCAAAGTATTGGAAGCATAAACGCTATTTTTCGCCATCACCAGCACAAGTTGGTGAGCCGCCACAATCGGTCTGACCACACTATCCCACCGAATTGCCCATGTTTACAAACCGTTCCGCTGGTTTTCACCGACATTATCACACCCCATTATTTTTTTAAATTCGCGCTGCCCGACACCCAACAGACAATACCTGGTCTGCCAGTGAGGCTACTTATAAAGGACACCCATCGTAATTTAATACCTCTGACACTCAAATTGATATATTTGCTATCATCGACAGGATTCAGTTTAAGATAGCAAGAAGATGAAAAAACAACTTCTAGTTCGGGAAGTAGACGAAACACTCATCAAAGCACTGAAACAAAAATAATTAATAATGTTCTACCAGAGCTTCCAGATATTTTCCTTCATATTCGAAAGTCAGAACGAATCAACACCTCTGTAACTGATCAGCTGATCCAAGTGCTATTGTCGGAATTGTAACTAACTACATTTTCCCTGCCGTCTATTTAGGGGCGTTTTATGCCGGTCTGTCATGTATAGACGATCGGCAGGAAGTCCCCACTGAAGACGTTTATAAAGTTGATATGCAGCTACTAAGCTCATCATACGAATGTATATAATTTGAATGGCATGGCTGCCTGGAGCCGCAAAATTGAATAGAGCTCATGCCAGCGGCAGCCGCCTCTTCAATCCCTGCGGCACTATCCTCTATAACTAAACAGTGCTGCGGTGCCACGTTCATACGCTGGGAGGCGTACAAGAATATATCCGGTTCCGGCTTCCACGATCCTATTGCATAGGAACTAAAAACTTTGCTTACAAAGTAATTTGCCAGATTCGTTTTTGTTAAGGCCGGCTCCACTTGACAGATTGGGGCGCTTGTAGCAATACAAATAGGTACCGAAATTTCATCTAAAGCCTTGTGAACACCTTCAAAAGCTTCTAGGTTTGTATCGAACAATTCAACTACACGATTCCTGTATTGCTGTTCAATATTTAGGCGAGAGTTTACAGCCAAAACGCTGCTCGATATCCGAAAATATCCAAGCCAGTTTTCTGCCCGAATAGCTTTCTACTAGTTTTTCAACGGTTACGTCAATCGAAGGTATAAGGTCTAAAAATGCTTGATTACAGAGAGCTTCGCTGTCTACTAACGTCCCGTCAAAATCAAAGATCACACACTGAATTATTAACTATTCCAGAGATTTCGTTACGTCTGCTTTTGGCCGATTCTCCCCGTACGGTCGAACGGGGAAACTGTGCCCAATCAAGTAATTCCCGCAAGGGTTGGTCAGGCGTTCCGAAACCTGTTTGATGTTTATAACCGGGTGTTACAAACTCGACGAGAGTGCTCGTGCTCATTATCACACGCTAGACAGTATCAAACAGTCTTGGACTAAGGTTATCCGGCTTGAGCTTGGCGAGTTTTCAGCCACGCAATGCCCTTTATGCAAAGGACTAACAGCAGGGCTACCAACGCTATAGTGGTCGAGATCGACTTGGCCAATGACCAATTGCTTGCGGTGGAGACCATGGCTTCGGTAAGCACATCTGGCTCCACTTGCAGCATGACCGCTACGGCGCTATTTTCAAGGTGGTCGAAGACCCCAGCCGCAATCGCTAGCACCGCCAATATCAATCCCCAGTATCGCGGAACCAAATGGGCCAAGGGGATTGTGATCGTAATCGCCATCAACGTGGGATAAAACAAGTCCAGAAACTGTTGAGTATTGAGATAAAAATCGCGGCCCTCGTCAGTAATTGCCGTAAGGAACGCCCGAGCGTCATCTAAGGAATAGCCGCTCGGGCGCATGTCAAAAGGCACACCACCGCCAGCCATCTCGCTTACCAATGGAAGAGACCACAGAACCATAATCAGGTAGTTGGTTACCGTCGCGGCAACCACTACCCAGTAAATTTTCCAACCTTGGCTCTTAGCGCCCGCTGATTGCAAATTGGACGTAAAAGAAGGCAATTATCTCTCTAAAGAGTTCATCTGGAACTTTCCTGAGTCTGCGAGATCTGTAAGCTATTCTCTATCGCAACCTCCACTGTGGCATTAACAAATGATAAACAATCTCGATGAATTCACCGCCGTATCGGTAATACGGCTAATTGATTCTATCGAGAGCGGTTGTGGGCATAGTTTTAAAGCATTGATACCAATGATGAGCAGTCATGAAATTGACCGACAAGAGACGCTTTTTCAGGCTGGTGAGGAAAATCGAAACGAATACCTATTACTGAGTGGATTGCTTAGATCATTCATCTTGGATGTAAAAGGCAATGAGACTACTGTGGCATTTCATAGTGCACCCTGCGTGATTACACCCTGTATAGCGCGAAGCGAAAACACCAGATCACTGGTCTCCTGTGAAGCGATCCAAACTAGTCGCGTCGTTCATTTTTCAGAATATGAACTTATGAACCTTATGATCAACGATGAGAATGCGCGTAGGTGGGGAAACCAGGTTCTGCAGGCAGAGCTGGTTAGACGTGCTCGTCGAGAATGGTCCCTTGCGGCCGAAACAGGTGCTCAGCGGTTGGAAAGGTTCGGTAGGGAATACCCCGATATAGCCTCTTTGGTTTCAGCAAAAATCATAGCCACCTATCTCGGTATCACGCCAGTCACATTGAGCCGTCTACAATCCTCATCACGCGCTGATAAAAATTAGGACGCTTGCCAGGATCTCCGAGACTGCTGCAATCACATAAGATGAACTCCTGCACAGTTGAACAGATAGAAAGTCAAGTAAACACAGCCTACCGTTGTTTTGGCGTCCAATAGATAGACGTCACGCTGCTTCTAGCCGAACAAAGACAGAATCCCATTCACCAAAAACAATAACTAGATCAAATCAATAAAATCTGCTGGTTTCGGCAGAGCAGTGCCCAAAGTCGACACTCGCTCATTTAGTCTGAATACAGTAAACGCATCACCATCTGCTCACCATGCGCTGAAGAAAGAGTCGATACCCGCACTTCGTATGGTTGTCCTGCAATCATCAAAGAGATTTTCCCTTCTTGTGGTTTTTGTGTTTCCGTAAAATCGAGTTTGGCCATGAACTTGATTCGTTGGATCATCTGAGTAACTGCCCCTGGTGGTGGCTCAAGAAGTTCAGAAACTACACCATCTATGGTGTGTCGAAAATACGTTTTATGTTCAGCTGGCTCAATGCGTATGTCAGATGCGCCTTTTCGAATGGCTTCAGTAAAAATCATGTTTACCAGTGTGAAGATCTTTTCTGGAAAATCATTCGGACTATTGATCGCCCTCTTATCCCCGGCTGACGATAGCAATGCTCCAATTTGCTTAAGTTCCCCATCAATATCTTTTAATACTATTCTAAGAACATGTTCTTCATCGGATTTGGTGTTTTTTTGTTTCCACAGTACATCTATAAATTCGTTCTTACGAATTATCCCAATAAACCTGGACTCACGCGAAATTGCTGTACATGGGGACGACGCAAGTTCAGCTTCACGCCACTGTCTTTCTACGTCTTTTCTTATTTCGTCATTCTCAATAATATCCTTGGGTAAATTTCTTGAGTGTAGCTTCCAATCTTTAGCATTAGCACCATCAATTACATCTTGCCTGATAGGGTCAGCTATTTTTAAAATCTCTGAATCTGACCTATCAATACTGAAAGTGTGATCAGGCGAAAGAGCTATCCGTGTGTTTTTATCATTAGAATGACGTTCGGCTTTTTGTTGTCCCTTGGATAATTCCGCTGCATACGTATTCCAGTTCGGATATCCTTCGATCTTTGAAAGCACTTCCAGGGACTCTGTGTGTTTGAGTTGGTGACCCATAACACGCAGCACATCACGCAGTTTGACCGCGCGAGCTTTCACTTCACTTGTCGATTTCATTGATTTTCAACCTGTGCAGGTGCGGGTAACTTTCTGGTGCTCGCATTGCCAGTGACCCGCTAGCCACAAGGATGAAAAAGATTGATTAGAACACATTGACCGAACCATATAGGTTGCGAGCGGCAGGCTGTGTTGGCCTTCTGCAAAAACTACTAGCAAATTCGCCGTTTGTCAAACTAAGATCTTTAAGTACTCGGTCGTGCTTCTTTTTTCTTAACAGTCGCCATTTGAAATATGCCCAAACGCTCACTATTTCTATCCCAGTTTAACGTCCGCCAATGGCCGTACGCTCCCATACAGCGTTGTATCTCATGGTACAACAAAGTGTGTGATTGGCACGTCTAACACCGAGTTAAGCGGCAGTTGCGCACGGACGAAGGTTCTGGCGTAGCCGGGTTCTCGTTCGTGTGCAACTGTCCATTACAACGTTCTGTTAGACGTCATCTCTGCGCGATAGCTATCGAGTTTTGGCCGCACGTTGCATGAGATCCAAATGAGTTACTATCGAGGTACGATCAGTGTAACTTTGGATTCGTGTTGCAAACACAGTGTCGCAAAGCAGCTCAAGACAAACTGCTTGATACTTGGATAAGAACCCTATTATATGGGCGATACGTATTATGAAACACTTTGGCACTAGTCCTCGCCACGCAAGAGCGTTGTTAGACATCGAACATACTCTTATGATTTATTTCTTTTCGACCGCCACCCATTTGATTTCGAGCGTCCCTTCATTTAAAGCACAATCCCGTAAATACAAATTAATTAAACTTTGATAAGGAATGCCCATTGGCTCCGCCAATGACTTTAATAAGCAACAGTATCTTTGTCCAAGCGCATTGTCACCGGCTGTTTTAGGTGATTAGTATAAAGGTTGTTCTTGCCCTTCGTTTTTGAAAAAACGTAGTGATCTCTCATCCTCGATAGTCCCAGTAATCTGTTCCCTCTCGCTTATCAGCCGGGCGTGCAGAAATAATCGGAATAACAGATTCGCTATCTCGAATCCAGTGACAAACGACCAATATTCCAGAACGCGCTCATTCCTAACAAAATAAAGCGATCCTCCTCGACAGAATGTTCATGGGTCATGAATAACCATTGCAGTTTCATCAAAGAATGCGGTCTTTGCCTCGCTGAAAGAAACAACATGCTTTTTCGCATTGGCCTTGTCTTTTTTTGAGACCCATTCGAACTCTGAATCCGACATATGTACGTCGTACGTAAATATTTCACCTTGTTCAAGTATCATCTAGAAGTTTAATAGCTTGAATGATTTTGACTGCATCGTCGGATACTCCAAAAAACTATATTAATCACCTGTGTTATAAGACAATAGTCCAAGCAGGCATGTATTAGCTGCACAAGACTGAAGCTACTAAATTGGTTAAGCTATACAGGTGTGATATGTGTTTTCACGCATACGGAGGTACCAGCAATAAAACACTTTACTCAGGACGAGCAGATTCTGTGCTAGTCGATTGTATGGGTATCCGACAAACCAAAACACGGTTGAACAACATGAAAAAAATTAAACTCGTTATCTTTTCTATTAGTATTTTGGCGATTTCTGCATGCAGTTCCAGTGGCTCAGATCCAGTTGCGGGGGCACCGGACTTACAGGGGAAATGGGTGTCCACTTGTAGTCCTGATTTCACTGACGACGTTTCCGCAAGATCAGAACTCACAATTGCGGGAGATTCGTTTTTCTTAGCTCAGGTTCAGTATATCGGTAATACCACTTGTGCTGGCAGTGTTTCGGTTAGCAGGAATCAAATTGCGAGCTATACACTCACTGGTGAAGAGACTGAATTGGCAGATGGCAATGCTAAAAATATAGATATTGCATGGATGCGGGGTACCGCAACGGCCAGTGCCGATTATCTGGACGTATTATCAGAGCAGGGAACCACTTTGCAAGCGGTAGTAGCAGCTAGCGGTTTGGTTACCGACGATATTAACAATATTCCTCTTGATCAAATTGGTATAACAGATCCAGTGGAGTACTCAATTTACAGAGTGGACAACCTGGATGATGGAACAATTGAACTCCGAACCGGCTCAACCAGTAGTTCTTTCGATTCTTCAACTCCTGAGCTAAGGCCACGAAGGCTCAGTTTGACGAGACGATTCGATAAGGTGCAGTAGAGTTTGAATAGGTTGCAATAGCAGGGATGCGATTTATTTCTACTTCAACTGCGATCGCTATGGCATTAATAAAAAGACGATGCTACTGAGCTAGAAAATCAATTAGCTTGCGCTTAAAGTCTTGATTATCCGTTCAGGGCTTTGAGCGCACCTTAGTTCAGACTTGGCTTGAAGCAACGATGCCATTACGATGTTTAATCAACAGATTATCACGCTCGACAATATTCACCTCACCTAGCAGGTCGCCGATCGGGTTGTTCCAGTTCCAGTGATTGCCGGTGGTCTCACTATCGGTTTCCATGAGAGAGAGCGTGACGCTTACGTATCAAGTACAAAGTTTGAAATCTACTGAATATATTTCAATGTAAATGGATGCACTCAAGAGACAAGGTGATATTAAATTGAGCGTGATGCTACTTCTTAAAGATGCACTAGTTAGATCGTTACTCTTGGGGCATAGTGTAATCTAGTTGACCAGAGCACTCATGCCAATTGGCTGTAAATTAATTTTCAACATCAAGTCAACCGCATAAGTAGTTAGAAACATCACACTAGCATCTACCTAATAATTGTTCGATTCTTGTCACAAATTCTATATAGGGGATGGTATTTTGAAATTCAGACAATTCCATACCTGGCGGTATCGCTGGCCTTTCTTTTTGCAGTTCCAAATACTCCTGATAGACACTTAGAGCAGAATCACTGTGTTCCCATTCGCTGAAACAGCCAGCGTGGAAAGCCGCATCAGAACAGAAACTATATTTGTGGCTCTTCGAAAATAGTGCAGGAAAGCTAACAATAGCATCCTCCTCTCGAAGCACTTCGCTACAAACCGGGCACTTTGTTTTACCGCGTAGAATCAACGCCATATTTCACCTAACAGCAATATGAAGGGGCAGTTTACCAATTTAGCTCCCGATAAAAGGCACGCATTTGTGACCAGAGCAACTACCACAACCTACCGGGTAACATTTTAATTGCGAACGAGGAGAGGTGCATAATCTTTCCTATGACCGCGATGGGCCGAATAGTTTTGCAAATCATATAGCATTGCTAGTTAGTACGCCTAACAACAACGGTAACTTGCGCTGGAGGCTGGCGCGGGTTGTGGGCGACGCCCACGTTCGGTGACAGGGTCCAGCGTCGAGTGCATCGAACCGTTCGGTTTTGCGACTTTTGCTAATAATTAACATCAGCAAACTGACTTCGCGATACAATCCGCTACGCCGCGTGGGTCGCAACCATTTAGCCCAGCACCCCACGAGGCATTAAACTCAACAACACAACATTCTTCGTCAGAGATAAACCCAACATCCACAACAAATGTGACTGGTAAATCCATATTTTTTAGAAGTGATTCCACAAACGTTTTTGCAGATTCTAAATTTCCAACACCTTCATAAAGAGCACAACTGGCAATTGTACTGTCGAGAACAAAGAATCGCGCCTCTCCCAAAAACGATACTATTTCTGACACCAGCAACTCGGAGTTCTCATCGAGCCCTGTGCATACATCTGCAAGATCCGATGTCGATTCATAAATACGAGCTTCAAATTGCTTAGGTATTAAAGATTTAACAAATACTGGATATGTCAGCTTTCCAGCAGATGCTAACGAAATTTTCTTAAGCTTTCTCTTTAAATAGTTATCCGGAACAGACAGTATAAGATCATCACTCGGTGTAATTAAGTTTAAATCTAGAATTTGTGCAAGCACTAGCGAGAAAGTTTCAGCACCATATATCCTAACCGATGCTGAATCTAGTTTGGGCGGCTCCCAAAATCGAGCAAGTCGAAGCACTGCGCCATAGCTCTTTTCCCACACGTCTGCCACCGCATCCCTCTCCAAATCTGATTTGTCAGAAATTAAAAGAGTTAGCGTATTATTACTCATCATATTTTATCTGCGAAAAAGGTGAATTAGCACTACATAGTAGGCCAACAGAGCTGAGACCTATTATTTAAGTTGAGGAACACTTGAAACCGACGCGGGTTGTGGCGGGACACCTCGTTCTGTGGCTGATGCAAGTGCTTACTCGAACGACCAGTTAGCCATGCGTCGCAAGTGGCTTGATATTGATCTACTCGACTACTTGGCGATCTTAAGCTTCATTATTTTCTGCATTTGCTTAAAATCTTTATCTGTTGTCAGCAAAGATAACTTATATCGTAATGCCAACTGAGCTATAAGCGCATCGATTGTCCCGATCTGCACACCTTTCCGCCTACATTTATTACGCAGCGCTGCAGCGCTAATGTAGTCAGCAGTTTCGGGTACAAGCATCGGCAATGCACTAAATCGGCTAACTATTGCATCTTGGGCTTTTGCACCAACAAATCCTTGCAACAACTCCTGCAAAATAAATCCGGTTACGTATATTTCTGAATCATCGTCGATTAACTTCATCAGCAGTTTAACTGGGGCGCTGATTTTTGGCCCATCACGACGTAACGCGAGGGACCAAACGCTGGTATCGACCAATACACTCATTATCTAGAGCGATCTTGCTTATAGTCGTACTCGCTATCCCACTCGAGCTGACCAAAAAGCTCTTTAACTCGTGAGCGTTCACGCTTTGCTATAAATTCGACAAGCGCTTGGGTTACAGCTGCTTTCTTGGTTTTTTCACCACTTACTTCAAGCGCTTTATCCAGCAGATCTGGGTCGATTGATAAATTAGTTGCCATGTGTAAATACTCACACAATGCTTCACACATGTCAATATATACAATTTTTAGACCAAAGCTTGGCTTTATATTGCAGTTGAACGGTTTGGCTTATGCCCAGCTCAATCGCAATTCACGCGTTGTCCTAATTGCCATACAATGCAAGCTAGCGAGCATGACAATTTGGGTGGCGCGGAATTTGTCGAGTGCAACTTTTTGTTAGGCCTATTCTTCTCCTAATACATCAGCAGAGTCAAATCTCAACGTACAATTCGCATATCCAAAGAAATATAGGATGATAGGAATCGCAATTGCGAGATCTACGAATACCAACAAATAGCTCATAGCTGTAAAGTCACTCCATATTCTTCCCAGCAGAAATGCACCCAGCAACCCGCCGAGGAGGAGTACATAAACGAACTTTACTGATCCCATTAGAAATGGACGCCTGGTCCAATAGAAATTACTTTCGCGTGTGAATGCCACCTGAGAATCACTTATATCTAACTCAGTGCGAATTTCTGACTCTATTGCCCCCAGATATGCATAGCTCCGTAATATAAATTGTGTTCTGTGATATAGATTGAAAACAAGAAAAAATACCACGCTTAAAAACAGACTTTGCAGTAACGCATACGGAAATCCTTGAGCGAGCTTCTCCTTTTCTGCGGGTGTACCAATATCCAATAATTTTGCCACCCACGCAACCAACAAAGGCTGTGTATCAGAAGGCCTATAAGTCAACACAGTTGCTATTGCTATAACAACAAGCAATAAAATGAATGATCTATTTCTTAATGCCCATATTTTGTAGGTTAAATCAAACGTCTGTTGGTAATGATTTGCAATAATTTCCGCTTTCTCTGACACAATCCCTCCTTGTAAGTCGATTACTATCTATCTGGTCTGACATCCGCCATCAGGAGCACTTGAAGCTGGCACTCGTTCTGGCGAAGTCAGGTTGAGTGGCTGGGTCCAGTGATTGCAGCATGGCTCCGTTAGGCGTCGATCCATTTAGGTTGAGCTATACACATTCAATTGCGAGATTTCTTACTACCATGGCATTTTCTATATTTTCTCCCGCTACCACACGGACACTTATCGTTTCTTTTAACCTTGGAGGACGCATTAGTTCCTTTAAAATAGTTTTTTATAACTACTTTTTCTGGTTTCTTATCGCGCCCTTGATACCAAGTTAATAGCGCAAGAACAAACGCAAGAAATGCATAAACGTCACCAGCATTTGAAGGAACTAAATAGTCCTCAATCCAATCCAGTTGCGGTATCTCTTTAACAATTTGTACGGCCAGCTCTTCGGAGGAAGTATCATTCTCTATCGCACTTCGTATCAAAGATTGGAAAACTGGAACTTTTTCAGTTGGAATTCCCGCCTTATTCAGCTTTAGTACAAAACTCTCAAGTTTTGGAATATCAAGTATTGCGCAATAGGCAGAACATTCTTTGCACTTAACAACCAAATCCTGCATTTGCCCAGCAACCATTCCATGGGCTATAACAGTCGAGCACGAACCGCAAAGTAGGTCGGTGTCTCCGGAGCCCATAAAAACAGGGCCATCAAATCCGCTGGGCGATATAACTGAAGCGGTGCCAGGCTTTGGCTCGGGTATTATCGGTAGAACTAGCCTGTACTTGATCTTTGGCAATGTGAAACTCCATGAACGCTCGACTAAGAAAAGAAAACACTCATTTAATTTTACATGAGTAGCAGCAGAGACGCCTAACGCCCAGCTCAATCGCAATTTATAAGCTGAACGTTTTGCGGTAAAGTGGAGCGACAGCGACACCGCAAAATGGGCAGCTTATAAATTGTCGATTGCAGCTGCTTGTTATGCACATTTCTATAAGTTGACACCAGTCTGTTCAACGATTCTCGAGAAGTAGTTTATTCCGAGAAGCGCAAGAATAAGGAAGCCTATAGACATGGAGCGGGACGACACGACAACCGGACTTGAAACATAATATACAAACACAACTATCAATGCAGTAAAGGCAGCAATACCGTAACTAATACCCTCAAAAAACACTCCCTCACCTTGGTTTTCCAATACCACATAGAGAACGATATATAATATTAGCGCGCTCAAAATACATAGTATGCCGATTGTTGTTAGAACTTTATTCCGGACAGCCTCTTTTTGTAAAAAGACTGGCACCGCAAATAACAAGCTGAGGAAAAAGCTCACCAAGAAATATTGATGCGCTTGATCTTCCATTCTTGGATCTGCTGTTTTTCCAGCGGCAACAACAAACGTAAAGTACAAAGCACTGAATACTGCTGCCATAAACCAGCCAGAAATTCGAAACACTTTGCTCCATTCTGTTTTTTCGAATGATTGAGCAGATAGCGCTACGATAGAACACGATAGGATAGCGAACAACAATACTGCATCCGTTACGTCAAGCTCAATATCAATATAATTCAAAAGAAAATTAACAACATTCGCTATCATTTCCTGCCATTGGTCAGTTAGACGACGAACAAAATTCGAGAATTCAATTACTCCTTTAAGATTCGAGAAAATTGTAAAAGCAGTGGTGATAATTCCTACAACGCCCAATATACTTTTCAACGGCTGAAAGGTCGCCACATTGCTCTGATCCATATGCACACTCATTTATTTCCTCAAGCTATTGCTTGGCGATGTGTTACTGCATAACGCCTGCGTAATGCGAACTTGACGGCGACTGACCGGAGCGGTAGCGCAGGGAGGAAGCGGTCAAGTTTCGCATGCAAGCGCTTGTTATGCATTTCTGACCATCTCAGCAATTTTTTGGAGAAATAGTTGACAGGAGTTATGGAATCTTGTTTCAGCTTTTCGTACATCAGACTTGTATTGATATCCATCATAATAGTCTGACTCCCATTCCTTCCGAATTTCATCAACGATTTGAGACGATCTGCAAGCGGCTATCTGGGCTTTCGCAAAATCCAGTTTTAACTCAGGAAAATGCATATCTAGCATCATAGACAGCCGAGCGAATTCGCCTGGATTATTATTACCCAATGAAATAATCGCATCCATGTGATCATTGAATGTAACTAAGTCTTCAACCAGCAAATGTAGATGCCTAAAAATCGCAGAAACAGTGGCAGACCAATTCTGTACACTAGAATATAACTCTTCCGCCTTTGCAATCCGATCTGCGCTCAGCTGAGATTTTTCTTTATCGCCTGATGCCGCAATTTTCGGTCTCAATACATTCTCAGTTATATCTTCAATAGCTGCACAAAGCTTGTCCCGATATACTTTAACTTCCCCTTTCGTTATTCCTTTGCTTTGGCTAGTTCTAGAATCGTATCTATCGTGGCACTCAAGGCAAAGCCAAACAAGATTCTCGAGAGAACTATTGTTTCTATCTTTGTCGAGATGCGCTATCTGTCCTTTCTTCTCAGAGAAATCGCGATTTAGACCAAAACAGAGCGCACATCGTCTGGCACTTCCTGTAAGCACCATAGTCTCAACTTCTTTTGGAGTGTAGGCTCTTTTAGTCATCGTTTAAGTATAACGCCCCCATCACCCCCAATTTATGCGGTGGCGCAATTGCGTTAAAATGGAGCGCAGCGACATCGCAATTTTGACACCGCGTAAATTGTCGGCGTGCATGGACTTGTTATACCATTTTAGGTTCACCAACTTGACTTACCAACAACGCGGATAGTTTTTCAAAAGTATCCTTGTCCATATTGCACTCTATAATAATATTTATACTATTGCGTAGCCATAAATCAATTTTTGTATCTTTTAAATTGTATTCTTCAATTTTTTCATCCCCCCGTTCCCCTTTTGCATCATCATATTGAGCGGTTAGATGTGCTGGTGGAAATTCATGGTTTATTGAAATACTAACGCTACAATATTCTGGGTTGAACACATCGTCAGTATCATTTTCTATAAAATGCACCTGCACTATTTCACCATCTATAGCGTCCAGATATTCAACTGACTGTGCTTTGAATTCAATTTTCATTTCTCAGATCGCCTAATGCGTTTTTTAGGTATAACG
>CALLBO010000065.1 GCA_937998875.1 uncultured Granulosicoccaceae bacterium | reverse complement strand
GAGCTGACAATCTTGCCGTCCTCAACGGTATGTATATCAATGGTCAGAATGTCGAAGCTTTTACCTTTCCCATCCACACCGAATAACGGACCATTGGGCGTGCCAGTGGCCCTGCTGCGGACGACCACTTTATTGGCGTCTTGAATCATCTCTTGCACTTCCCAATTCAGATCCGGCATCAGCTTTGCGAAAAAACCGGATACCTGTCCTATGAACTGTTCACGGCTTTTGTTGCTACCAGAATAGTCACCAACACTTATCCAGCTTTCAGCGGTAGATTCCTTGAAGGCACCTGCAGCATCAGCAGAAGCTGGATTGCTGAGAAAATCGTAAAAAGTTTGTACAACCGCTTTGTTGTCTGCCGAAGCACTGCCGCTGACTAAGAGCAGAAAAAGCGCGAGCGCAGAACCGGGTAGTCTTAGAAATTTCATCATTAATCCTTTTGAAGTGAAGGTTGTCGGAATTGAACGACATGAATAATGGACAAAATCCTATTGATTGATAAGATGGTATAAATAAATCTAACTGTTCGGAATTTACGCATAATGCTTGACCAACTGCGCCAGGTGGCCATTTTCGCAAAGACTATCGACCACGGTTCCTTTAGAGGAGCAGCGCGCGAGCTTGGTCTGTCCCCCTCCGTCGTCAGCCACCATGTGTCTCAGCTGGAGGAATATCTGGGGGTAGCGCTGATTTATCGGACCACCCGCAAACTCGCATTAACACAGGAAGGCGAACGCCTGCTAACTTCAACACACCCGATGCTTGAAACCATGGAGAGTGTGCTATCCGAACTATCAAGCTCGGCCACCAGCCCTGGCGGGGAACTCCGCCTTAGCACACCATCAATACTTGTTCAGTCACAGCTAACTGAAATGCTGGCAGCATTCTCAATCAAGCATCCGGGGATCAAGCTGGTGCTGGATTATTCCGATGAACGAAGAGACATCATTGCAGGTGGCTATGACATCGCGATTCGCATGGGGATTAATCAAAAAGGCTCTCCTACAACTCGCACGTTGTTTCAGGTATCGCGTTGCCTGATCGCATCAACCGGTTATATTAGAGACAGACCGAAAGCCAAAACGCCCGAAGACCTGCTAAGTTGGGATTGGATAGTACTCGCACCAGTACGTCATATCAAACCAACATTCCGAAAATCCAAATCAGAAAAGACAAGTATCAAACCAACAGCACATATCAGCACAAACAGCGCTCTTGCCATGTATCAGTTGACCCGCGCCGGTGCCGGGCTCACAGTTGTACCTGAATTTCTCGCTCGCCAGGGAGTCATCTCGGGAGAGGTTAAATACGTACTCCCTGACTGGAAACTGGATCCGATTAATGTATATGCCGAGTGGCCTTCCAATGCGCCAAAGAACGGTTTGATCAATCTGTTGGTTAATGAAATAAGTCCGGACCAATCCCTGCGATAACGCATAAAAAAATGTAGCAGGAAGATACCCGCTAAATTCAAAAGAAACCAAAGCGCCTATCAGTGTAAGTGTGAGTACACTGATGCCGGGTGTTGCTGAACCAAAGTTATACTATTCACTCCGCTGCATCATGACGAGTAACGAATACAAACACGCCGCAACCATTGGCTAACCCTGTCGAATTGTTGAGCTGTGAAATCTCCCGACACTCGATTGAAAAGGATTCACCGAAAAATATTTAAGCCAACAGTATGGCCAACTCGCGTATCAACACCGCTAACGGACACCTGACTAACCAAGATATCTTCAATCCGTTACGCAACATCTGATATACAATAGTTCTCCGTAAGTCCGGGATATAAGAACCATGAAATTGGTACATCCCGATTCAAACTCCAGCCAGCTACATTTGGTAGCTGGTTTTTTCTATACAAATTCACCGCATACATTAACGAAAATCAAATACCTGAAGACGCAGGTTACACGTCAAAATCTCCACCGTATTAGCACGGCATCGCATGCAGTTTCAGTATCTGACAGCATACCTTACAAGCAAAACCACATTACCAATTAGAAATATCTATTGATTGTTTTTTCGAATAGAGATAACCCGAATAATCACTCGAAAGATAACCTATGTGCATACTCTTTGTAATAATCACCGCCGGAAACACTGCAGAGCACTCCACCGGACCTATCACAGCACACAATCTGTATAACCAATAGACATACTTACGGATTTACACCTGGCCTTGCCAGTCATTCGAACAAGGCATTCACTGGCTGGCAGTTTTTTTCATACATAACAATGTCACCACGTGCTACTACACTGGGTATAAGTGAAGCCGTGTTAATTAAGAGCAACTTATGTCAAAGCAAGGTCAGGAAGACCGGTTCAGGATGACAACTATCTTCGATCCAGGAGCACTGCCTAACAAGACAGTGGACACGAAAAAATATGCGCCGCTCGAGATGGAGTGTATTCGCAATGAACTAACGCGCATGTCACTAGAGCTGGAAAATTGTAAAAATGAACTAACGTTAGCTAAAAGCGCGCATTGGCAACGAGGTGCTGCACTTGAAATACTATCAACCGAAGCGGTTCCGATGCATTTACAATCTACCGCGGCTGTAGATGCACGAAAATCCCATCAGTATTTCGATGTTAGTGATGCTCGTAAACGATGTACCAGTGACAGGCAGTTAGACAAAAAAACAAATCGCCTTCAGCACCTGGCCACTCACGACGAACTCACACAGCTGCCGAATAGAAGGTTGTTCAACCAGTCACTGACCCGTTTCATGGCTTCCGCACAACGTGGTAAACACAAGCTTGGTGTCGCGCTGCTGGATCTCGATGAATTTAAATCAGTCAACGACACTATGGGGCATGATATTGGCGATGAACTACTGCTAGCGGTGGCGCAACGTTTAACAAAGGCCGTGGGCCCAAACAACTTTGTTGCAAGGCTGGCCGGTGACGAGTTCACTTTAATTATCAGGAAATTTCGGAATCAATCAGAGCTTACGAAGCTTTTTGACAATGTTCGCCTGGCACTTTCTCAACCTTTCTTATTGCATAACGCAACGGAAGTACGTGTCAGCACAAGCATTGGCGGAAGTGTTTATCCAACTGACGGGCTGCAACCTAAAGAACTATTGAAGTGCGCAGACGCGGCAATGTATGAAGCAAAATCTTCTGGCCGCAACTGCACAAAACTATTCACACAAGACATGGGGCGCGCGCTACGACGCAAGCTCCGATTCCACCGTGAGCTTCGCAGTAGCCTGGACAACAACGAATTTGAAACCTGGTATCAACCTATCTACAACTGCTCAACAGGTTCCATTACAAACGTAGAAGCACTGGTGCGATGGCGCCACCCGGAGCGTGGCCTGCTATCGGCGAATGATTTCATACGTCTGGCAGATGACTGCGGTGCAATTGAACCACTCGGGTCTCTGATCATGGAAGGAGCGTTCCAACAGCAAAACCGATTAAAAAAATCCGGCTATCGATACGTCACAGTCTCAATAAATATTTCGGACCGCAAAATAGTCGCACCGAACTTTGTAGAGGAAGTGGAGGAACTTCTGCACAAACATAAAACTGATGCCACGCGGATTGAATTTCAACTGACAGAACAGGCGTTAAGCAATGAAATAAGCGCTGTCACTGATGCGATAAGATCGCTACGATCATTGGGAATCCAGTTCTCGATTGACAACTTCGGCACCGGCTATTCCTCATGCACTCGCCTGGCAGAACTTCCTATCAATAAGGTAAAGATCGGTCAGTCTATTATCCGGAAATTTCCCAACGATAAAGACAGCATTTCTATCGTAAATGCACTCATGGCAATGGGAAAGAATCTAAATTGTTGCGTTGCAGCCGTTGGTGTGGAGACTCATGAGCAACTTAATGCCCTTCAATCTGCAGGTTGTGATGAAGTGCAGGGGTTCCTGCTGGCAATGCCTTCACCACAAAATAGATTGCTCTCCACCCTTGGATCGTACAACGATCTGGTTGATCGATCAGACAACAAATCCGACAAACACTATCTGGAAGATGAGCAGCGCCTGACAGCGCAATTTGTATCTTAGAGAGCTTCATGATGCTTGCACATCCGCCAAACTGCGGCAAAGGACGCTACGGATTTTTCCGGGAAATTAAAATCGTCACAACTGCGGGTACACGTATCTGACGTGCTGCACTTTGTGTATGCGCAAGCTTATCCCCACGGTGTCGCTCAGAACCAAACAGATAAGCGAGCAATTATATCTGTTATTTTTAGCCGCAACAGATATCGCTTTATCCTCCAGCATCATTAGGGCGTGGTGAGCGCGGTCGTCCTAACCAGACAATAAAAAGCACTATGGCGATGATCATCATCCCCATGCCCTCTCTGGCCGTCTCCACCTCCCACCAGATCTCCTGACGCCACCAGCCTGGTGTCTTCGGCCAATAATAAAAGACCCCGACAACGGAAAGTAGGATGCACGCCAGCAACCCCCACTGTACGGCTGCATGCCCCAGCACGGAGTGTCTGAATGCCGCAACCGCAGACCAAACAGCCGGGATCGCATAAATCAGCATCCACATCGCACCGTCCGCATCGTTGTACTGCACGCCGATAAAAAGCAGCATCATTATTAGAATTATCAGGTAAACCGCTCGCATACACATTTCCAGATCAAAAATTCCTGTCACCTAGTGCAGAGCCCGGCAAATCCAGCATAATTCACGCGGCGTTCCACTCCAGAAGCACTACACTTATAGACCAGCCTGAATTATTCGTGAAATGACGAACCTAACGCGCTGAGAAATTACAAACAAGATATAGCGAGCAACGCAAAGCACCATGCCACAAACTTCTCCGGAGCCCAATACCGGTGCAACCGCACTCAAGCCGGTAGCTCTATCCACAGCGCCTTATATACAGAAATTTTCAGTACCCTTCGAGTATCCGGTGCACTTCACAGACGCCTTATTCGATGCAGATAATCCGATCCTTCTGCAGACGCTGAGTCGTATTGAGTCAGAAAAGCGTCACCGTATCATTATATTTATTGACGAAGGCGTCATTAATGCGATGCCTGACCTTGTCGAAAAAATCAGCCGGTACTGCGATGCTCACAAACTAAACATTAATCCGGCATGCGAACCTGTATGTATGCCTGCTGGTGAGAAAGTGAAGTCGGAGCTGAAAACTATCGAACTTATGCAACAGCGCCTGGCAGACCACCGACTGGACCGGCACTCATATGTTATTGCTATAGGTGGCGGTGCACTGCTTGATGCCGTCGGGTTGGTCGCAGCCACCTCTCATCGCGGTATCCGGCATATTAGAGTCCCGACTACGGTACTTGCCCAGAACGATTCCGGGGTCGGGGTAAAAAACGGGATCAATCTCTTCGGGCAGAAGAATTACTTCGGTACTTTCGCACCACCGTTCGCAGTACTTAATGACTACGACTTCATTCGCTCGCTGCCGGACAGAGACAAAATTTCCGGCATGGCAGAGGCGGTTAAAGTTGCTCTTATTCGCGATGAGTCGTTTTACCAATGGCTGGAAGATAACGTCGAGAATCTCGCTACTTTTAATGAACCTGCGATGAGATTTATGATTCAGCGATGTGCAGAGTTGCACATGTGTCAGATCGCACAGGGCGGTGATCCGTTCGAAACCGGCAGTGCAAGACCACTGGATTTTGGTCACTGGGCAGCGCACAAGCTAGAGACCATTACTCGCTACCATCTACGCCACGGAGAAGCCGTGGCTATTGGCCTTGCATTGGACACCCACTACTCCGTGCGCAGCGGTTTGCTGGCAGAAGGTGAAGACGAACGGATCTGCAAGCTGCTGGAGCTGCTCGGTTTTAGCCTATGGCACCCGGCGTTGGATAACAAAGCTTCAAACGGTGCGTTAGAGGTGTTGTCCGGCCTGGCTGACTTTCGCGAGCACCTGGGCGGCAAACTCACAATTACCTTATTGAACGCTATCGGCTCAGGAATTGAAGTGAATGAAATGGATGACAATCTCGTCGAACAGAGCATAGCGTGGCTTAAAAACAGAAAACATCAGCCATGAACAGACCAGCATCTGAAGTATTGAAACAATGGCTGCATACCAGGCTCTCGACAGATCAAACAAGCTGGTTGGAATCTCAGCTTAAAAAGATCACGCAATCAAACTCTGATCGCGACCTGCATATCACCCTGGGTATGATACCGCGCAAACTCGGACGCAATGACCTTGCTCTAAACATCGAAGAACTCTCACAGGCAGATCATCTGCAACAAGGGTTAAACCCACGGCACTGGAGTGTTGATACTGCCGCACGGATTGCTGTGGTGTGTTATCTCGCAGAACTTCACCCTGAACGATTTGATGAAACAGTTACCGACCTGTGTCGCAACGCTGATCTTGCCGAATCAATCGCGCTGTACAGTGGCATGCCGCTTTACCCACACAGTAAGGCACTGGACGACTTAATAGGTGAAGGACTTCGCACCAATATACGCCCGGTGTTCGAGGCGATTGCACACTATAGTCCCTACCCCGCCATCCATTTTGACCAGAATCGCTGGAACCATATGGTGCTTAAGGCGCTGTTTATCGATAGCGCCTTAGCCCCGATAGTCGGACTTGATAAACGCGCCAATGCTGAACTGGCACGGATACTTTGCGATTATGCCAACGAGCGTCGAGCTGCCGGCCGGCCGGTAACGCATGAACTCTGGCGTTGTGTCGGGCCGTTTGCAACTGGCACGATGATCGACGATCTTGAACAAACCGCCCACTCTCAAAACAACATTGAACAACGCGCAGCACTTCTGGCTTTAAACGATGCACCCGCTGCACAGAGTAAAGTCATTCTGGCCTCATACCCGAAAATCGCAAAGCGGATTGCCAACGGCTCCCTGACATGGGACTCTATAGAACAACAAGAAACTACAGGCAAAGTGGCATGATGTTTATCGATCCACACGCGCACATGATATCGCGCACCACCGACGACTATGAGGCTATGGCCGCCGCCGGTGTGGTAGCAGTGATTGAACCCTCATTCTGGGTTGGACAACCGCGCACACATGTGGGTACCTACATCGACTATCTCTCTGCCATTATTGGGTTTGAACGGTTTCGCGCAGGGCAATTCGGTATCCGCCACTATTGCACTGTCGGTCTTAATTCCAAAGAATCCAACAATGCAGAACTTGCAGAAGCAGTGATGGAAATACTGCCGCGCTTTGCTCTGAAAGAAGGCGTGGTCGCCATTGGTGAAATAGGCTACGACGAGCAAACCGAGCTTGAAGACAAATACTTTCGATTACAACTGGAACTTGCCAAGGAGCTGGAATTGCCAGTGATGATCCACACACCTCATCGCGACAAGAAACGTGGCACATCACGATCAATGGATGTTTGTGAAGAGCACGGTATGGATCCATCTAAAATTATTGTTGATCACAACAACGAAGAAACAGTCAGAGAAGTCCTTGATCGCGGCTACTGGGCAGCATTTTCTATTTACCCGTCAACCAAAATGGGCAATGAACGGATGGTTGAGATCCTTACCGAATACGGAGCAGAACGGATCATGGTTGATTCCGCGTGCGACTGGGGTATTTCGGAACCACTGGGTGTTGCCAAGACGGCAAAGCTTGCGCTTGAGCGCGGCATCCCGAAAGAACATGTTGAAATGGTATGTTATAAAAACGCGCTGTCCGCGTACGGGCAAAGCGGTCAGATGCATGAGGACGACTGGCTTAATCCGTCGGCTATTGATCAGCGTACCATGTACGAAGGCAATTCTATTCTGCGCGGTGGTCGCGATCCGGTGGTGCAGGAAAGTGCGGTAAAACGCAAAGCCAACGAATTAATCATTGAATGAGCACACGTCAAATTACCGGGGCAATTCCAAAGAGTGCGCTACATGACATCGGCCTTCATGAGCAAATCACCGCAATAGACAACCTCGACCGGCAACAGCTCTACCCGATCGACAAGCTACAAGCCCATATTGATAATATTCCGCACGTGGCAGTCTCTATTTTCGTCTTCCACGGCAAGCGCCTGCTGCTGCAAAAGCGTGCAGGCACCAAGTATCACTCGGCAGGTTTGTGGGCCAATACGGTCTGCTCACACCCAAGATGGCATGAAACCGCGGAAGACTGTGCCAGTCGCAGATTACAGGAAGAGCTCGGCTGGCAGGTACCACTGACGCCGTTCGGATCAATAAGTTACTCGGCAAAGGTTGGGGAGCTTTACGAGAACGAACACGTCTATTGCTTTTACGGTCAACATTGTAAAGCCAATAACGTAGAGAACTACAACCGCGCAGAAGTAGATGATGTTGAATGGCTGACCCTGCCTGCAGTGCAGTTGCAGATCTCAGACAACCCGGGTCGTTTTACCGAGTGGTTTAGAATTTACATGGCCCGCCATCACGAGATGATTTCCAGCTTGCTGCGGTAAGCGGAATATCAAAGCCGGTGACACAGAAAGTCACACCTGTTTAGCTGTCGCTACAGTTGGCATTTCAGCAATTGCCATTATGTTTTTCCGGTATGTTTTCCGGTTCAGGCAGGTATAGCTGCTATAGTCCACCCCGTGTCCCGGTATCTTCAGGACGCCAGTGGGCCGTTTGGAACGTTCGGTAGCACTTTATCTTCGCCACAGTCCACTTTTATTCTCGCGCCACGGCATGGTCCGTCTTCGCACTCCCCTTCTAAAATACCCTCACAGTAAACAATATATGAGCTTTGCCTCACTTGATTTAAACGATTCGATCCTCAAAGCAGTAGAGGAACAAGGTTACGATACCCCGTCACCCATTCAGCAACAGGCTATTCCACTCGTACTCGAAGGCCATGACCTAATGGCTGCGGCACAAACCGGTACTGGAAAAACTGCGGGTTTCACTTTACCCATTCTGCACCGTTTGAACGATGGCAATGCCGCGAAGCCGAACCAGGCACGAGCGTTGATCCTAACCCCTACGCGCGAGCTGGCTGCACAGATTTACGACAATATTGAACAATACGGTAAGCACCTGCCATTAACGTCAACTGTGGTGTTTGGCGGCGTCAAGATTAATCCACAAATGATGCGACTTCGCAAAGGTACTGACCTTTTAGTTGCAACACCCGGAAGACTCATTGATCTGCACAACCAGAACGCCATCCGTTTCAATCAGCTGGAAGTTCTGGTACTGGATGAAGCTGACCGTATGCTGGACATGGGTTTTATTCATGACATCAAACGCATTCTCAAATTTCTGCCACAGAAACGCCAGACGCTTATGTTCTCGGCAACTTTCTCAAACGATATCAGAAAGCTGGCCCAGCAGTTTCTACACAAACCGAAAGAAGTCTCGGTTACACCAAAAAACTCTACAGCCAAAACTGTTTCTCAGGTCATTCATCCCGTTGATAAAGCCAACAAGTCGTCATTGTTAAAGCACTTAATAAAAACCAATGCCTGGGACCAGGTATTAGTGTTTGTTCGAACTAAACACGGCGCTAACAGACTTGCGAAGCAGCTGGTATCGGCAAAGATAAACGCTGCTGCCATTCACGGCAACAAAAGCCAGGGAGCTCGAACCAAAGCGCTGGCGCAGTTCAAAAGCGGGGAATTACAGGCGCTTGTGGCAACAGATATTGCCGCACGCGGTATCGACATTGATGAACTGCCACATGTCATTAACTATGATATGCCACAGGTAGCTGAAGATTACGTTCACAGGATCGGCAGAACGGGCCGCGCCGGCCTGAGCGGCGATGCTGTTTCTCTGGTAAGTGCAGATGAAGTCAATATGTTGAAAGACATTGAGCGACTCATTGGCAATGCTATTGAGCGTATCGAGATAGAAGGTTTCGAGCCTGATCACATAGTACCAAACACACCTTCATCACCTGCTAAACCACCAGCGCGCAAGCCAAAAAAGAATAAACCTCGAAATAACAGCAGAAGCAAGCAGACAACAGGCAATCAATCGCAGAAGTCTTCTTCTGTCAGAAGTAAAAAGAAGGCAACCGCGAGTACCGGCGCCAATCAAAAACGCAGAAGGCGACCGGCAGCCCGACGGGTTAGCGAAGGATAGTGCTGAAATAAAACGGGAGACAGCAGAGCTGGTACAAAGTGTCGGCAATGCGCACAGTGGGCATCCGGTAAACAACAACAATTCAAGTTCCGCGCGACTTGACCGTTACCCTTTCTTGAACGTCTGCGCAAGACAGATGAGGAGATGTAAGTCGCGAATTCAGCTTTGCGATTGTCCGGGAAAGCAGAGCTCGCTGGTGAGAACAGCAAGCTATGCAGACTTCCTCATTCGACGAGGCCAGTCGTCGGGTGATTCAGGATTTAAATGGTTAACGGCTTGCGGGTTTCTGACTTAATCGCCTGACACATTCGTTAACCATCTCGCCGAAAAACAACCAATTTCCACTCCTTCAAAGCCAATCAACCCACGCTATCAGACACCGCGCAGACCAATCAGGTTGCCAAACGGGTCCAGGAGCTGGCACATCCGCAGACCATGTTCGATCTGAATCGGGCCCCGATACAACTCTGCACCCAGCTTTTCGAACCGCCCCACAGTGTCACTCAAGTCCCTGACAGACCAATACAATACGGTACCAGCCCTGCCTGCACCGACTTTTGTATCTGACCGGACAAACTCTATCTGGAATTCTCGCAGCGCAATAATCTCTACCCCGGCGTCACAGGATTCCACATATTCGGCATCGGGAAATGCAGCTTGATACCAGATCACCGCTTCAGCGACATCAGCAACATGTACGAGCAACGCAACGGGTTTCATCGGAATTTATGACCATGGCGGGTGATTCGCTCTTCTACCACTCTTGTTTCCATAATTTGCACTCGCAACCGGCTGTAAAACGATGATTCTTGATATATTTTCACAATACCTTCACAAGTATTGTGTTGGTACCCCGCAACCAATACCCTTGTCCGCGAAATATTGAAATTTGCCATGCGACACCAGTCGCTCGTGATCACCCAGATCACGACAGCAATTCAGGAGAGGAAATGTATCAGGCAATCAGGACTGATGTACCGGGTATACTCAGCAGAGACAACTCAGCAATAAACCCGCAAGAGCACGGGCGCAAAAACACTGGCACTGGCGAGCAAATAGAGGTTTGCTGGCTTCCATCACTGCCCCTGACCAAAAAACACAAAGCACCCCCTATCGGTGGACTGGGCATCCTGTACTCCGAAGAACTGGAGAAAGTTCTCCATGTTTTCGAGACAGACAATCTGCAGGAAGGCATCCACAAGAGCAGCCGCGATCAGGCAGCCGCATTAAATGTTGATCCTGGTTGCAGACTCCACTGGTTGGAAATTTCGAATCCCGTCAGACGCGCATACACAAGGCTTAAGCTACTTACGCAAACACAAACTGCGTAACCGGAATTTGTAGTCTGAAGTTTTACCTGCAGTTCCGTAGGTTGGATAAGCGATAGTGCATCACACAATGCATTAAGCGTCATCGGGGGATGCGCCTACGGCCTCAGCCTTAACCTGCTCTTGTGTCAACAACTCCATTCTTTTATGCCGCACAGTGAGAAAGGTAAAGCCACCCTCCCTATGGGAGGGTGTCGTAAAAACCCTAATTACCCAAAGCTATTAGCCGCTCACCGCAGCTCTCATTGAGCACGGGAATCTGAGCCTTATAATCACAAAATAGCTTAACAAGCGTCTGATAAAGCTCAGTAAGAGCTGACGAAGAGCAATACAAGGCAATAATTTCACGGTTCTCCTCCAGCAAG
>CALLBO010000064.1 GCA_937998875.1 uncultured Granulosicoccaceae bacterium | reverse complement strand
ACTAATTCAGCCCCGGTGCTGGGTTTTTTAAACAATGTTTATGAGGGCCTGGTTCGTCGTAACAAAGAGATGAAAATCGAGCCTGCACTCGCCGAGAGCTGGGAACAGCTCGGTGCTGACGGCTGGCGCTTTAATCTGCGCGAAGGCGTTACATTCCATGATGGTTCGGCTTTCACCGCCGATGATGTATTGTTTTCCTATGAGCGTGCTTCGTCTGAGGAATCAGATGTTCGCTCCTGGTTTGCACCGGTTAAGAGTGTGGAAGTAGTGGACGATCAAACCATCGACTTTCTCACCAACGCGCCGAACCCGTTGTTCCCGGATTCTATAGCCAACTTCATGATTATGGATCGTGACTGGACAACAGAGAATGATGCGGCCCGGCCTTCGAAAGAAGCAGAGAACCACGCCACCCGAAATGCCAATGGTACAGGCGCATTTACCGTCAGCTCGCGTGACCCCGGTGTGAAAACCACGTTAAAGCCATTTGATGGATGGTGGGACACGATGGAGAGCAACATCACTGAAGCGGTTTTCACCCCTATCGATCAGGCAGCTACTGGCATGGCAGCGCTCCTGTCTGGTGAAATCGATTTCATTTCACCTATTCCGCTACAAGATGTACCGCGAATGAAAGAGCGCGATGGCTTCACGGTACATGAAGGCGTAGAAGCCCGCGTTTTAATGTTCGGTTTTGCACATCAGGCAGATGAGCTTAAATATTCCGGTGACGTCACCGGTAAGAACCCGTTTAAAGACGTGCGGGTAAGACAAGCCGCTTATCAGGCAGTAAACGTAGATGCGTTGATTCAAAAAGTCATGCGTGGCAATGCACAGCCTGCTGCCCAGTTAGTTTCTGATGCAATGAAAGGTTACTCCGCAGCTAATTCGGAACGTCTGGCCTATGATCCCGATGCCTCGAAGAAGTTACTGACGGAAGCGGGCTATCCGGACGGCTTCAGCTTTGGCCTGCAGTGCCCGAATGATCGTTACATCAATGATGAAGCAATCTGTAAAGCCGCGGCTTCGATGTTTGCCAAAGTTGGCCTTAATGCAGAGCTGACATCAATGCCGGTGAGGAACTACTGGCCGGAGCTGCGTGAAGACAAGTTTGATATGTATCTACTGGGTTGGTCTCCGGGCACGTTTGACGCCGAACATCCAATTCGCTTTCTGGTCGCCACACCCAACAAGGAAAAGAAGCTTGGTAGCTGGAACTTCGGTGATTATTCGAATGCCCGGGTTGACGAGCTACTGCCAATGATTCAAACCGAACTTGACGATACAAAACGTCAGGCGATGATTGACGAAGTCACCGCGACCATGCAGGAAGAGGTGGCCTACATTCCCATGTACGTGCAACCTCTTATCTGGGCGTCTAAAGACAACATTGAGTTGACGCAACGTACGGATAACTTCTTTATCCTTCGTTGGGTAACCGTTAATTAGTCTGTCTGTTGAAAGTCGCAGGTGTTGGTCGATAGTTCTCGGCCAACACCTTGCTCCCTCTAAGTTGTTAGTTGGTGATGATATAGCTCATGGGTAATCTGGAGCCGGGCCAGGACGATCAGGCGCTGGACCTCTACAGTTGGAATACTCCCAACGGCCAGAAAATTATTATCGCACTGGAAGAAGCCGGTGCCGCGTATAACTATCACCCTATTGATATATCGAAGGGTGAGCAGAAGGCAGCGCAGTTCCGATCCATCTCGCCGGATGGAAAAATACCGGCCTTAGTTGTAAATACTGACCCTGTTGTCACCTATTTCGAATCCGGTGCAATTCTTCTTTATCTTGCAGATCGTTTTCCGGTGCTCGATGGAAAATCAGTAGCGGAGCGTGCGCTGATGAGATCTTGGACGTTCTGGCAGGTTGGGCAGCTTGGCCCACTGGCAGGACAGTTTGGACGATTTAGTGGTGCCGAGGTTGCTAATCCTACGGCTGTTGAGCATTTTGAGAAGCTGGTGTGGCGATGTTTGCAGGTGTTGGAAAAGCGTCTAAGTGAATCCGCATATCTGGCGGGCGAGACATTCACCGTTGCTGATATTGCTTGTTTGCCCTGGATTGCTTCTCAGCGAAGTTACTTGCAGATCTATAACTTGCCCTGGCGTAGGCAATGTCCGTCGGTTGTTCGGTGGGCCGACGGTTTGATGGTGAAACCTTCTGTTATGAAGGCGCTAAGTCCTGGTTGAAAAAATCTGGAGCGAACGGCAATTTACGTCGTAACAAACCGCATAGTATTGATGTTGAATGTGGCTATTAGCTTTAAAGGAGGAGAGTCATACTGATACGAGAAGCATTGCCAAATGAAGCTAAGTTTTTAAGTGGGCTATCGGTTCATTCGAAAGCGTACCGGGGTTACTCAAAAGATTTCATGGACTCCTGTCGAACGGAGTTAGCTGTCATTGTCGAAGACAAAACGGGTTCAAGATTTCATATTTGTGTTGCACAAATTAGTGATAAATTGATTGGCTATTTTTCTCTGGGAGAGTTTAGAATCAAGTTAAATTGGGAGAAAAATGGAAAATAATACACATTCGAACTGCTGCGATTACTCAGAGAATATATTGTGCAACTCGAGCAGTTAAAAACTGAAGATATTCCTCAGGTCGCTCGCTGGAACGTTAAGCTGCACGAAGATGAAGGTTCTATACCTATGACCATCGAGAGTGCAGAAATTCGGTTGCGAAAGTGGTTCGCAGATGATTCTTTTCAAGTCCTTATAATTACAGTTGATGGTCAACCCGTCGGATATCTCGTATATCAGGTAGTTCCAGCTACCCCTGACATTAGGGGATCAGTAGAAAGCATCTACGTTCGCCAGTTCTACATAATCCGCAAAGCTCGACGTTGCGGATACGGCAAGAATGCGATAGAGCTTTTTACGCAACAGGTGCTTAATGATAGGCAGCCATTATGCCTGGATGTGAAAGTATCGAATCCCGGGGGGCAAAGGTTCTGGGAGTCACTTGGTTTTGTAGCAGAACATGTGGCGTATACACGAGAATCACTTCTATGAATCGCGTTATATCGCTAGCTTTAGTGGTGGTTGCTATTATCCATTTACTGCCTGTGTCGGGAGTTCTGGGTGCTGAGCAGCTGGCAACTCTATATGGAATTTCATTCGAAGAACCAAACATAGAAATACTAGTGCGTCACCGAGCAGTATTGTTTGGGTTGCTTGGCTTCTTTTTGCTTTACGCTGCCTTCAATTCTGCCGTTCATCTGGCTGCGCTTGTTGTTGGTATTATTAGCGTTATTTCGTTCTTATATATTGCCAGATCTGTAGGAGGTTATAATCCAGAAATTTCCTGGATATTCACCGCAGACCTGGTGGCGTTGGTATTTCTAATATTGGGTTTTGTTGTGTATATGTTGCAAAAATTAAAAAGTGGGTAAATTTATCTTTTTGATATAATTAGTCCTGACTGGTTATGAATGACTATAATGTTAAAAACTGATATGGACTGGAATATGAGTGAAAGACCGGATTTGGATGGTGAGGAGTATAGAGATTCCACACACTACAAACCTATCTCTACACGTGAATACTTTAAGGTCCTTTTCTACTGTGTGGCTGGGCTTGTCGCTGTGGTGCTTGTGGTTGTTTTATTTACGGTTGTTATTGGCTAAGGTGTTCGCAACAAGTCTGTACGGTTAAAGTTTCTGACTTGCTATGTTAGTTGAGATTCGGTCTTTGCTATTTCTGATCTTAATTCTTCTATTTCAATTTCTTTTAGTTGAAGTTCAGATCGCAGTTTGACAAGTCTTTTTTCAGGTGTGATTCGTAAGATCCGGTTAACCAGGCCAAGCATCATTAATGCTTTCAGCGCCTTGGCTCCTAAACCTCGCATACGATAAACACGCGAAAGGCGGGCAAGTTTCTGTACTTTAGCCAGACGAGTCAGTCGTAACACTCTAAATGTACGTAAAAACGAAATCAGTGGAATAAGAATGATGGCGAGGTCAATCCAGTTCCTCTTGATGTAATCGAGTTTTCGGTCGCTTGCCCCAACCATCACTATGAATTCGAGAGTAAATGCAAACCAGATAAAGCCGGTTGCCAAATGCAGTACCAGTCGCAGCCACAGGTATTCCTGTATTAAACCTTTGAAAGCGAATTCGATGAGCAGGATGGGTAGGATTAGCAAAGCTACTAATAACATCCGTTTTCCGAGCACGTGTTCCAGCGATTTACTCAGTTCTCTGCCCGGGTATTGCCAGCTTAACGAGGGAAGCCAGATTCGATTACCCCAGTGAAACGATGCTGCCCCGAGTCTTAATGGAGGTATCAAGCACGCGAATAGGCGCTGCAGTTGAATAATACGCACACCTTCTTCATTGCGGGCATGCCGTGCCATAGCAATATATTCAATCCAGAAAATCGGCCACAAGAGCAACAGTGCAACGAACAGTCCTTTACCAATGGTGTTTGCATGGTTGGCTATCTCAATTGATGTTGAGATATTAGACGTGTTACCCGGATTTTCAGAGGAGTCAATTTGTGCCAGTTCGGCAACACGTGGAATGTCTACCCAGGTAATAACAAGACCCGCCAATAGCGCCAGAAACACCAGGCTTAGCAGGAACATGGGTGACGCCAGAGCGTCCGCCATTTCTCGTCCCTTTGCAGTAGATTCCATTTTCAAGTGATCCTGCATGAGATCTTACGGAGTAATCGGGTAACTCAACGCGATACTGTTATGAAAATCACGCTTATGGCTGTGGTCGAGTCGGTTTGTCCCGGGGAAAGAAACCAAATGAAAACAGGGTATCGTCACATATTGAGAATTCTTTACATCGGCCAGTAAACGAAACATGCACTTTTCCTTGGTAGGATTGATTCTCAGCAGTGAAGTGGGGACAGGTATCTCATGCAAAGTAAAACTTGAGATAGTGAAACCGCTAGCGCCGCGAGTAATATTCGATGATGGGTGGTTGTGTAGGACCGTTGGTTCTACGACGGTAAATCACGGCTGTTGGCATTTGGCAGTTGCGACGAAAATAACCATGGAAAAAATATCGCCTATTCGGGACTGATCACCGCTGTTATCATGTGTTTAGTAGTGTTCGTTTCCACTCTCCACAGTACCTTTCCACCGGTCCTCCTCTATTGAGCCATCGCCATCTTGCCTTGCTGGTATTCGTGAATGCCTTGTGGGGATTTAATTTCATTGCCGGTAAAATTGGTACCGAGCAGTTTGGCCCGTTGTTGTTCAGCGCTCTTCGATTTGCGGTGGTGCTACTGCTGCTGTTTCCGTGGTTGCGGCTTGTCAGGGGGCAGATGCAGCTGGTTATCCTCATTGGGCTATGTCTGGGGGCAGGACACTATTCTGTCATGTTCTACGCGTTGTATCTTGGCGACAATATTTCTTCTCTTGCCATTGCAGCGCAGCTAGTGGTTCCGTTCTCAACGATTCTGGCGATTGTATTTCTTCGCGAGCGTATCGGTTTCACACGAATATTCGCTATTTTGATTTCGTTTCTGGGGGTTGTGGTAATCAGTTTTGAGCCAATGGGTTCGGAGCATCTGCTGGCCATGGCAGCTGCGACTGTTGCAGCCTTTGTTATGGCAGTCGCCGCGATATTAATGCGTCGGCTTCAAGGGGTCGGGGTATTTAATCTACAGGCGTGGATTGCGCTGGTGTCGACAATCGTGCTTTCACTGTTGTGCATGGTAATTGAGACCCCGACCAGGGAGAGTCTTTCGGCAATAACTATTGTTGATCTCTGGACGCCTGTATATTCCGCGATCGGTGCGACGATAATCGGTCATGGTTCACTGTACTACCTGATACAACGCTATGAGGTGAATAGCGTCGCTCCGTTCATTACGCTTTCCACGCTTTTTGCGATTGGCTACAGCATAGTTCTGATGGGTGATGAACTGACCATGCGAATAGTAGCGGGAGGGTTGCTGACACTGCTCGGTGTTACGATCATCGCTTTGCGGAATGCAAGGCAGGCAGCACCCAGCGGTTTACGTGTTCCGAGGTAAGTTGTTCTTCTGGATGGGAGCCTGATGGAGAGCGATCTCGATTGACAGTCCGCCGCTTTGCCAGTAGTTTGGTTTTAGGGTGGCAAAGACGCCTCTGTGGTTTAACGATGGTGAATGCTTTGCGGGTACGGTTTTATGGCTTACGATTCACGGTAATGTGAGTGCTACTAAGTACCCCTGATCGCCTCCTGGCCGCCCGCTGGCCGATGGCCGCTGGCAATGGTTAGAGTTTGCCAGGTGCTCATGAGAAAACTATAAACTGAAAAGTAAAAGCCCATGAAAGTAGTTTGCTCGAAGTACTAAATGTTATTGGCCATGTTCCTGGAAGTTTTATGTACTTTGAAGTTGTCGAAATTTAGAAAAGGATCTCTTCTATGCGTCTGTTCAAACGAATCATCGGTTTCACTTTAGTCGCCATATTGGCGCTCGCAATTGTCGGTATGTTTCTGCCGCGCGAAATCAGTGTCGCACGATCAATTGAAATCAATGCACCTGCGGAAAAAATATTTACTCATTTCAACAACCTTGAAAAAACGATTGCCTGGTCACCGTGGCTCTATCACGATCCCGATACGAAAAATACTTTTAACGATATTCCGGAGGGCGTAGGGGCCGTCATGGAGTGGTCCTCTGATCATAAGAAAGTCGGGTCCGGCCGGATGGAGATCACAGATAGTAAGCTCAACGAGTCTATTGCTGTCGATCTGGATTTTGGTGATATGGGATCAGCTACTGCTGGTTGGAATCTTGAGCCTGCCGGGGACAAAACCAACGCGACCTGGAGCATGACAACCGACATGGGCGCAGGTCCCGTTGGCAGACTGTTTGGTGTGGTGATGAAAAAATGGATCGCCACAGACTATGACCTTGGCCTGCAAAACTTGAAAAAGCTGGTTGAGTCTAGTTAGAAAATTATTGATCGTGGCGTCTCTATTGGGTAAAAGTCGGGTGGCATGCGTAGTATGGCCCTCGGAACCCTGTGGTTACAAAGCATATGCTTGTCGATGGTGGCTAATTTCAACTCCAGGGCCTGCCTTGAGTACTAAAGCGAGGGTGAACTCAAATTGTAGTGATTGAGTTTATTGAAATTATTAATGGGTGAATTAAGTCAACTTCAAGGTCTCGGGCCTAAGTCTGAGAAAATGCTCAATAGAGCGGGTGTTTATTCGGAGCAGGATCTGCGGACACTTGGTGCTGTTAACACCTATCTTCGCGTGAAAGAAAAATCCAATCCGGGTTTGAACCTTCTTTACGCCATTGTCGGTGCTCTTGAAGGTAAACATTGGGCTGACATAGCAAGGGAGGAGAAAGGTCGCTTGTTATTCGAATTGGAGGGTGTTGAAGAGCTGGAGGCGGTGCTGGATAAGTACGGTGACGACATTGAAAAGTAGCCGTCGCGGTCGAAAAATCAGTTAACGCCCGAAGTCGTTTCTTGCCAGCGATCTACACTTGAACAGCTTTTTGTTTTGCACTCATCTCCCGCGCGAACTGTGCCGGAATGAATAGCGTAATTCTCTGTGACCAGTACCACTTACAGGTGCTCCGGTCGACTATTCCAGTAAAGCAACATCCGTTGCGGACGAAAACTGCTAAGGGACCTACCGTTAATCGTGGCACCAGGGTGTCGGTAAAGAAGGGTGAGTATGATACTAACGGACTTCACAAATTTTATCATTGCAGCACTCATAGCACTGAGCCTGATTCATCACGATGACGTTTACTCACAGGGGCAAGTGTCAACTGGCGAGATTCAACTCTCAGAAAGAGAGGTTGCGCTGTTGGAACGGCTCGAATCAGCCAGTGAAATTGATAAGCGCCGCGGTACAGAATATTTGGCAGGCAAGGGAGCGACGAGAATTCTAAAGCTGGCTATTCAGAAGAAGCTAATTTCTCCCGATTCGAAACATGATTTGACGCTATTAACTTCTGCTGCCTCGAACGGCCACCTCTCCACTGTGAAAATGCTCATTGGAAGTGGCGCTGATATAGAGCTACAAGACGGAAATGCCGATACCGCCTTAAAATCAGCGGCAAGAGCGGGGCAACTGGCGATAGTTAAATACCTGTTGTCAAAAGGGGCGAACGCGAATACCGAAGGTAAGAGTGGATCTAGCGCATTGAGCAGCGCTACTTATGGCGGGCACATCGAGATCATCGAGTTGCTGCTTGATGCCGGCGCTACCATAAAATCCAATGATCATCGCTGGACGCTAATTCACTATGCGGCGAAATACGGGCACAGTGAACTAATTGAGTTTTTTGTCGGCAAAGAAGTAGATATTAATCAGAGATCAGCTAAAGGCTGGACTGCACTTTCCCTTGCCGCTGATGCTGGCCACACAGACGCGGTGGCTGCGTTGATCGCTCATGGCGCGGACTTAAACAGTCCAACAACCAAGGGGCACTCACCGCTGATAATCGCCTCCTGGAAAGGGTTTCCGGATACGGTTGCAGTCCTCCTTGACGGTGGAGCTAAGATTGATCTTGAAGACGAGAAAGGTAAAAGTGCACTCTGGTGGGCGGCCTCGCAAGGGCACCAGAGGATTGTTGATTTGTTGCTTAAAAACAGAGCCAGCATAAGTTCTGCACTGACGCTTCTCGCAAAAAAAGGTGATCGACAAGCTGTGGAGATTCTTATCGATTCAGGGCTGGCGTTAGATAGTACTAACGATGAGGGTGAATCCGGTTTTCATATCGCGGCCCGTTACGGCCGTCTGAATGTCGTGAAGTTATACCTGGAAAGAGGGTTGGATATTCATTTCACGGGTAACAAAGGTTATACCGCGTTACATCGCGCCTCGGGTTACGGACGTACAACAGTAGTACAGTACTTATTGAATCAGGGATCTAATCCCAATTGGGAAGGCCAGCCGAATCGCTGGACACCGGTATCACTGGCTGCCCGCTACGGCCATCTGGAGATTCTTAAAGTTCTACACTTGAAAGGAGGCAACCTTAACAACGTCACCAACAAGGGATGGTCGCCCTTAATGCTGGCTGCCCGCGGAAAACATCCTTCAATAGTTGAGTATTTGTTATCCAACGACGTGGATACTGCACTTAAAAACAATAATCGACATACCGCAATTGACATTGCGCGGAAGAATAATAAGCCAGCGGTCATCGAGTTGCTGTCTGGTCTTGAGTTTGCGGAGTGAATTGAGTTTTATCCTGTCGGGGTGTCGAAAAGCTAGAAATTCAAAGATGGCGTCTCACGCAATAGCTGTTCACTGTAAGGCTCAGCCGGCAGACTAAAAAACTGTTCTGTCTCTGCAGTTTCAATTATTTGTCCATTCTTCAAAACGACCACGCGATCAGCCATTTGCCTGATCACCGCGAGATTGTGACTTATAAACAAGATAGATAAACCGAATGTTTGTTGCAGATCTTTGAGTAGATTTAATAGCTGCGCCTGAATTGATACATCGAGTGCTGATGTAGGCTCATCGCAGATCAGAAACTCCGGCTGTGCAACCAGCGCGCGTGCAACAGCTATGCGTTGCCTCTGACCACCGGAAAACTGGTGTGGATACTTAAGCATTGCCCGCTGAGGCATTTCCACCAGTTCCAATACTGATGCAACCAGCTTTCTCGTCTCTATACTACTTGAACTTAGCTTATAGAAACTGATGGGTTCGGAAATAATTTCTTCTACCGTCTGCCGATTGTTCAATGAGGAGTAGGGATCCTGGAATACCATTTGGATCTGGCGCCGGGCCTGATGCTTTCGACTGCGTTTTCGACCCGATGGTAGTTCAGCTCCTTTGAAAGTCATACTGCCTGCGGACGGGTTAACTAATCCTACAATGGCTTTAGCCAGTGTTGATTTACCGCTGCCGCTTTCCCCGACCACTCCCAGCACTTCACCCTGAACTACTTGAAGATTGATATCAGATAGTGCTTTAAAACCCTGCTTGTCTCCAAACCAACCGGGTTGGCCGCTGTGAAACGTTACGTCGAGGCCGGAGACCGTTAGTATGGGATAGTCTTGCTTACTACTCGGTGCTGTATTGGATTGTTTCTGTGACTGTACAGGAGACAGTAACCACTGTGAAGCATAGTCAGCGTTTGCACCGGGTATGTGCCATTCTTTATCTTCTGTATTCAGTGCATCATCACCAACGATGTTTCTAAATCGATCAAGCCGTTTATCCAGTCGCGGAACAGCTGCCATTAGTGCTCTGGTATAGTCTTCTACAGGGTTGCGGAGAACTTCAGAGGTTGAGCCTGTCTCTACTACACGTCCTGATCGCAGAACAGTTACTCGATCAGTGATTTCATTGATCACGCCAATATCATGCGTAATCAGGATAATACCGATATTCCTTTCTGTGCAGAGTGATTTTATCAGCGCGAGGATTTGCTTTTGCACTGATACATCGAGGGCTGTGGTCGGTTCATCTGCGATGATAAGTTCAGGGTCTGTGCAAAGCGCCAGTGCGATCACTACTCGTTGCCGCATACCACCGGAGAATTGATGCGGGTATTCATCTATTCGCGTTTCAACATCAGGCAGGTCGGTTTCCTTAAGCAGTGAAACTGCACGTTGCCGCGCCTCATTGCGGCTAACATCGGAGTGCTGCCTGATAGTTTCGATTAGTTGCGTTGCGATAGTCAGCAACGGGTTAAGACTTGTTTGTGGATCCTGGAAGATCATGCTGATGCGATCGCCGCGTATCTGATGATAGGTGTGATCATCCATCCCTGTCAGATCATCACCATTAAACAGAACGTGTCCCGATGAAATGTAACCCGGGCTCTGCAGCAAGCCAATTATCGCCGCACCTATTGTCGATTTACCGGCACCGGATTCTCCGACAAGACCATGAATTTCACCCCGGTGAACGGTGAGATCAACCGACTTGAGCGCGGTGAATTCCCCAAAGCGGGTTGGGAACTTGACACTGAGGTTCTCTATGTTGAGTAGTGCTGTCAACGCAGCCTCGGATTCAACGCATCACGGAGAAAATCTCCAAGAATGTTGATAGAGATAATCATTGTGATCAGCATTGCACTGGGGAAAATGACGATCCACCATTCTCCTGAAAACATATATTCAGTACCGATACGTATCAGTGTGCCGAGCGATGGTTGATTGGGTGGTACGCCAACACCCAGAAAAGAGAGTGTTGCTTCAAGCAATACGGCAACAGCAAGATCAACGGTTAAGATCACCAGTACCGGACCGAGTATGTTTGGCAGTATATGTACAAACATAATGCGCAGTGGGTGCATGCCCATTATCTCACTGGCTTGTACGTATTCTTTATTACGCTCAACAAAAGTTGATGCACGAACGGTGCGGGCAAAGTTTACCCACAGAGATAGGCCAATGGCGATGGTCAGTACCACGATCATTAAGCTATCGTGTTTGTCTCTTGGCAATATACCCCTGGCAATACCGTCGATCAAAAGTGCGGTAAGGATGGCCGGCAAACTCAGCTGTACATCGGCAATTCGCATAACAATCGCATCGAATCGTCCGCCAAGATAACCTGCCATTAAACCTACAGTAACGCCGAGCACACTGGCAAAGGTGATCGAAAGCAAACCGACCAGTAGTGACAGTCGTGTGCCGTAGAGGATGGCAGAGAGCAAATCACGGCCCTGATCATCAGTGCCGATAAGAAACCGGTCGTCACCGACATCGTTCCATGCCGGTGGCATAAGCGAATCCATAATATCTATATTGGCGATATCGTAAGGGTCTGAGGGTGCCAGCCACGGTGACAGCGCCGCACCACCGATACACAGTAAAGCAATGACAGCTGCCAGCTGTGCGATCCGGTTGTTTAAAAACAACCAGACCAGTTCATTTTCCCGTGACCAGCGTCGCCACTGACTATGCCACCGGGTAATCATGACGCTACCTTGATGTCAGGGGGCAATCTAGCCATTATCGCCCTTGAGTCTCACACGAGGGTCAATCGCCAGATAAAGCATGTCAACCAATAGATTGATCACGACGAACATTAGTGCAATTAACACCAGATACACAGACATTACCGGTATATCTACATAACGAATGGAATCCAGAAACAGCAAACCCATCCCGGGCCATTGGAATACTGATTCTGTGACAATCGAAAAAGCAATTATACCGCCTAACTGCAAGCCGATAATCGTCACAACGGGTACGAGGGTATTGCGAAATGCATGATTCATATACAGCGATCGGTAGTTAATGCCTCTGGCAGTCGCAAACTTGATGTAGTCTGTTTTTAAGACATCCTGCATTTCGGCGCGAACCAGGCGCATGGTGAGGGTGAGTTGGTAAATACCCAATGTAATTGCCGGTAGCAGTAGTGACTTCCAGCCGGACAATGTTAGAAAACTCGTTTGCCACCATCCCAATGAAACGGTATCACCACGACCGAACGTTGGCAGCCAGCCCAGTGAAACACCGAACAGGTAGATCAGAAAGATGCCGATGACGAAGGTGGGTATGGAAATACCGATGAGGGTTGCAATGAGCAGCGCATTGGAAAGCGCACCGCGTTTAAGTGCTGTGTAAATACCTGCCGGGATGCCAACCAGTAGCGAGATAATGAGTGATACTGCGCCAAGCTCGAGTGTTGCCGGCAGACGGCTCAATATCATTTCACTGACGGGTTGGCGGGTTCGATACGAGTAGCCGAATTCTGCTTTGCCGAGGTTACTGACAAAACGTGCGTATTGGGTAGTTAGCGGATCGTTTAAACCAAGACGTTCGCGCAGGTTCTCCTGATCTTCAATAGAGGTTTCCTGGCCGACCATCTGAGCAACCGGGTCGCCGACGAAACGAAACAGAGAAAACGCAATCAGGCTAACCGCCAGCATGACGAACACTGACTGCATCAGCCTGCGCAGGATAAAGCTCAGCATGGATTGAACGCGTGGCGGGAACGGGATTGATTATATCCTGATTCTGCAGATGAATAGTTTGCGAGTTTATAAGTTTGTTTGAATAGAAAAAGCCCGTCGAGATTGATCCGACGGGCTTCTTTACCGTGATTGTGGGCTTAGGTGTTGCGTTGGGGAGCGGGCTTAGGGATATCTGGTGCCTTACTGCCCCAGGCTGGCGTTAAGCGAGAACTCGCCACCGTCTCCCAGTGAAAGAACCGAAAATGCATATTCACCGGCGGTAAGATCGATTTCCAGTTCAACGGAACCGTTTCGAGTCATTTCAGCTGTCACCGTAAACCATTCGTCGTAGTCCGGATCATACTCGTCGATGAATACAACCATCGGGTCTAACGCCTGTGTTGTTAATTGCACTGTCAGATAACCGTCTGACATTTCGATCGTGCCTTCGTCCGCAGGTAGATATACTTCGTCATACGAGTCGGTGATGGTACCGTTAAACTGCCATGAGTTCTCGGCTGTTGGATTGGTGTTATCAATCGGGGCTTCAGGTATCTCTGTTTCATCAGTTTCTGTAGTGATTATTGGATCTTCGATGTTGCCATTATCTGTAACCGGATTTTGGCTATTGTCCTGAGTAATGGGTGTTGTGCTGTTGCCACTACTATAAGCTTTAACCGTTGCATAGCTGCTGATCCAGTCGTAGTAGCTTGACACCCTGGCATACACACCCGGTACTCCTGCAAGGCCGCACGCTTCACCAAAGCTGACTACCCCGGCCTGCACAAATTCATTATTACGCTTAACAAACAATGGGCCGCCACTGTCTCCATAGCAGGAGTCTTTGTCACCCGATGGCGTTCCGGCGCAAACCATGGCTGTGCGGTTAATTTCATTGTTGTAGGCGCTGTTGCAGGTCGAGTGATCAACAACAGGCATGGACGATTCGCGCAGCTCATTTGTTGCCGGTCCGTTTTCAGAGACCTGTCCCCAACCTGTCACGGTTGATATTTCGCCGTCATTCGGGGCCGGGTTGTTAAAGGAAGGCAGGGAGATGACGGGTGCGGCACTGGCGTCTGCTAGCTGCATCAAAGCAATATCCGGATAGCCCTGAGCATTGTAGTCAGGGTGTACGATGATGCGTTCAACTGCAATCCGCTCGCCGTTGTTATCCGTCAGATTACGTTGACCGAGTAACACATTTGCTCCCGCTGCATTTACATCTTCAACGCAATGTGCTGCTGTGAGTACCCAGTCGGGTGCGATTAAAGAGCCGCCACAGAATTGTCCGGTAGAGGCGTCCGGTTCACCAGAATCTACCAGTGCTGCCATCCACGGATAGCGGTTGTCGTTAACAACGCTGCCGCCGACAATTAGCGGGATTCTGTCAGGTCGTAACGGGAGTTCGAGGTCGGCGTTTGTAGCAGACAATGTCTGAGCGCTCGCTGTTTGTATAGTATCGGACGGAGTACTGCTGCTGCCACAGGCAGTAAGTGCCATCGCTATACTGGCTATTGCCAGCCGGTTGAGAGTCGCATTATGCAGTGTCGCTGTATTGGCTAGATTGATTTTCATGTTGTTTCCTTCGCTGTGTGTGCAGGGATAATTTACGGCAGCTGTGCCTGTTGTTCCGTTGTGCGAAGGTGTGCTGTGCGTAGCGGTTTGCTACATACCGGGGACTTTTGTATCAGACCGATACAATTCAGATACATAGCCTTACTGCTATTCAGCTAAACTTGGTCGAAGTAAGCAATACACTATTAATGAACGATCATGTCTGACGCGAAAATTCTGCTTGTAGATGATGACGAATCACTCAACCGCCTGGTGTGTCAGTATCTGGAGGGGCAGGGATTTAGTCTGTCTGTGGTGACTGACGGCAACTCTGCCGTTGATGCAATCACGCGCGAACAACCTGATTTGGTCATCCTCGATTTAATGCTGCCCGGGCAGTACGGGTTGAGCGTCTGTCGAGAAGTACGACCCAACTACAATGGCATTATCCTGATGCTTACCGCGCTGGATGATGACATTGACGAAGTCGCCGGGCTTGAAACCGGTGCAGATGACTATCTTGCAAAGCCGGTTCGCCCGCGTGTACTGCTTGCCCGTATTCGTGCATTGCTAAGACGCCGAGAAAATGATTCGAGCAATACCGTAACGAGCATCAGTACATCACAGCTGACGATTGATCGCAGCTCATTATCAGTGACGGTAGATAACAACAAGGTCGACGTCACCGACGCAGAGTTTGCACTGCTCTGGCTTTTTGCAGAGCACAAAGGCGAAGTGCTTACCCGCGATGACATTAACAAGAAGCTACGGGGTCTGGAACATGATGGGTTGGATCGGACTATAGACCTGCGTGTTTCGCGCTTACGCAAGAAAGTAGGCGATGACCCCAAAGATCCGGTCATCATTAAAAGTGTTCGTGGCAAGGGCTACCTGCTAACTCCGTGAACAGAATATTTTTAACTACAATTGGTGCGCTCCTATTGGCACTGGCAGCATCAGCCGGTGTTTCCTACTGGTTGGCACTCAACCCGCCGTTCCAGATTGATCCGCTCAAGCAGACCCCGGCACTGGAGGTATTTGCCGGTCGACTGTTTGACAAATTCCATGCACTGCCTGAAGAAGACTGGGAACCTGCGTTGGAAGATATCGAGGGTGCACAAAACTATCTAATAGATTGGTTTGAAGCAGCGGAATACGCTGAAACCGTGGAAGACTATTCCACCCTCAACAGTCAGAACCAGGTGCTCACTACATTGAACGACGGCACACCGTTACTGGAGTTCCTGATTCCGAATGAAGAAATGGTGGTTGAAGTTGTACCGTTTGAGGGCTTCGACCGACGCTGGATATTAAACCGGGCAGTCACCGTTATTGCTGTTTTGCTAATCGGGTTATTGGCATCACTGGTCACGCTTTATCCAATCGCAAAACGACTGCGAAATTTGCAGCGACTGGCCGGGGCGTACAGCAGCGGTAATTTACACGCCAGAAACACAGATACCGCAGCGGATGATATTGGCAAACTGGGTCAGTCGATGGATGCAATGGCAGCTAGAGTAGCATCGCTACTTGAAGAAAAAGAGCATCTGGTAGACGATCAACAGGAACTAATGCGGGCTGTCGCTCACGAATTTCGAGCACCCATGGCACGTATGCGATTTGCTCTTGATATGCATGAAGAGTCTGAAAGTTTTTCCGATGAGAGCAAGCAGGAAGTCGATACCGCGCTTGATGAGCTCGACGGTCTGGTGACCGAAGTATTGCGCTATGCCAGGTTACAGCGAAGTGCACCGCAACTACAGCGTTCGGTAGTCCCATTGGCCGATGTATTGACAGAAGCAGTCACCGCGGTGCAGGCATTGCGCCCAGAGGTCCCGGTACAGGTTAAATTGAACACGGGTGACGTCCGGATTGAGGTAGATCCGGTGCAGTTTCAACGTGCGTTGAGAAACCTGATTAGCAATGCACTTAAGTACTCGAAAAGCCGGGTAGAAGTTAACGGTGAGCTGGGCGCTACGGAACTGTTTGTGCATATTGATGACGACGGTCCCGGTATCGGGATTGCTGATCGTAAAAGAGTTCTTGCGCCGTTTGTTCGACTCGATAGCAGCCGTACTCGCAAGTTGGGAGGCTCGGGGCTCGGGCTTGCAATCGTAGCCGGAGTAATGAGCAAGCATGGCGGTCGTGTGGATATCACCGACAGTGAGTCGGGCGGGGCGAGGTTTACTTTGGTTTTGCCGTACGTTTGCGAGGCACTTTGCTAAATTTGCAATGACGCCCTTTGGGAACCTGTTGGAGTTGCTGCGGGTAGTGGCAAGTAAGTCTGTTGCAGGGTGTGGTCTCGTTTATGTGCAAATGGAAACAATGCAGATCACAAACTTCTAATCAGCTGGTGATCCTTGCCACATTTTTTGCACAACTACTAGACTCTGTAGAGCGTTGTTTTTTGCTAATTACGGCAAGCTGCAACCTGGACTCAATTTGAGTGCAACGCACGTTTGTTGCGGAATTTTGGAATAAGGCGGGTACTGTGAATTTAAAAAAGTGCTGGGATATACCGTTAACACCAGCAGTGCTTGTTATGTTGTGTAGCCTGCAAGCAGCAACAAGTGCGCATGCCAATGATCGATCTGGTAGCTGGGGGCCATTGTTGGATTGGAACATAAATCCGATTCACGCCATTCTCACGCCGGGCAACACGTTGATGACTTTCGGTCAGGGTGGGGGCGTTGAATACAGTGTCTGGCAGATCGGAATGGGAACGCTGCCTTTTTCCCGCACGATTATTGGCAACAATACCGGCACTGATCTGTTCTGTGCCTCTCAAATTGTACTGCCAGACTCAGCCAAAGTATTGATGACCGGTGGAGATCAGTTAGGTGGTGGTAATCCTGGTAATCCGAACACCACAATTTTTGATGATCAGGATAATTCACTTACTGATGCGGGCATTACGATGGAATATGCCCGTTGGTACCCGACAACCATAGCGCTGCCGAATGGGGAGATACTTGCTCAGGGTGGTCGCGCGCATGACGATCCGAATGTGCCGGTAATAACACCGGAGATATATAACCCTGGAGCTGGCTGGCGCACACTTAACGGCGCTACAAGTGAGTACGCTTATGGCGGTTTCAAGTGGTGGTACCCACGTAGCTGGATTATTCCAAACGGCCTGGCATTCGGCATCTCTGGTAATTCGATGTTTTATGTCGACTACCAAAACGACGGTGACATTGTTTCTGCGGGTAACTTTTCGAAGCAGCATACTTTTGAAACCTCTACGGCTGTCATGTACCGACCGGGTAAGATTCTGCAGCTAGGGGGTGGTGGGGAAGGAAATATTGAGGGGACACCGGCTACCAACACCGCATCGTTTGTTGATGTGACCGGCAGCTGGCCGGTTGTAACTGATGCACCTGAATTAGAATATGCCCGACATTGGGCAGATACCACGATACTGCCGGATGGCAATGTGCTGGTCACGGGCGGATCACAGCTAAACAATAGTCTTGGTGGTGACGGGCCGGTACTAACACCTGAACTGTTTGATGTAGAGACTAATCAATGGTCACTGATGGCTGCTGAAGAAATACCGCGGCTATACCATTCCTTCGCCATCCTGCTGCCGGATGCCACTGTGCTTACCGCGGGAGGTGGTGAACCGGGACCGATCACCAATCGCAACGCGCAGATTTTTTCACCTCCCTACTTGTTTGAGGGTGATCAACCAGCGCCGCGACCGATAATAGAACTCGCCAGCAGCGAGCTGCGCTACGGTGCAAGCGTTGTAATTCGCAACCTGTCGGATACGAATGTGATTGACCGCGTAACGCTGGTGAAAACAGGTGCCGTCACTCACTCATTTAACAGTGAACAACGTTTTGTCGAGTTGGAGCTTACTGCCCGCTCCGGTCAGCAGATAACCGCACAACTGCCCGATTCACCGACCATTGCAACTCCCGGGTACTATTTGATGTTCGCAATCGATACCAACGGCACACCCTCTGTTGGAGAGTTTGTGCACTTTGCACCAGACCCCGGATATGTACCACCTGCGTCGCCGATAGAGTTCTGTGAAAATGTAACTTCACCTGGCGCGATCACAACTTACCAGAACATACCGGCATATGAGACGCCGGCTACTATCTATTCTGTGAAGGATGCCTGGGGCGGGCTGGATGGGGAGATCATGTATCAGTGGTTTCGGTCAACTGAGCCAGTTGATTCCGGATCAGAAGCTGGCTGGGAAGAAATACCAGGAGCAATTAACAAGTGGTACACACCGCCACCCTTGCAAGAGACCACTTACTTTGCAAGACGGGTAAAGCGAAGCGAATGCGAAGCCAGCTTTACAACATCTGCTGCGATGGTTGAAGTTACCAATACTGGCACTACACCTGCACCAACACCAATACCTGAAGAGCCTGTTGATGAGCCGATCAATCAGCCGGAAGAAACCGCATCAATAGATAGCTGTAACTACGATCTGGCTTACCTGAATAATGGCTGGGGATGGGACGCTGTTAATTTCAAGAGCTGTGCTCCGGATGGAAACAAGAGCGCGGTTGATACCTGCATCTATGATCAATCTGACCTAAACAACGGTTGGGGTTGGGATCCGGTTAATGGAAAAAGTTGCGAACCGCGTGTAACTGAGTAAACGATCCACGGATGTAGTCTTATTGTGGCACCGACAGGCTGATGCTGGCGGGTGTTCTTTGGGAATATCAGTCACCGGTAGCAAAAAAACTGTTACGCGATACATCAACAGCAATGGGTCTATTTGACGGTTTGCCGATAATTACTTGCAGCGATTGAACAGATAGAAACCGTTGCGGTTGCAATGAATCTCTCAGAACGGGCTTTGTGGGTTACTGCGGCATAGACCCTCTATCACCTGTTTCACCACGCCCCTGGTTCAACACCGGCTAAGTCGGCGATAAAGAGCGGTACCTGTGGCGAATATAGTAGCGTTCGTTTATGGTTGTAGTTCGCTAACTCGTCGGAGAGAACATGCCAGTTATTCCAGAGATTGATTCGTTTACGGATGATCTGATAGCCATCAGACGGGATTTTCATGAGCATCCGGAGTTGGGCATGGAGGAGGTTCGCACCTCGGGGATTGTTGCAAGCCTGCTTAAACAATGGGGTATTGAAGTACACACCGGCATCGGCAAAACCGGCGTAGTGGGTGTGCTGAACGGGAACGGGCCCGGGCGCACAATTGGTTTGCGTGCCGATATGGATGCTTTACCGATAGAAGAAAAAACCAATCTGCCGTTTGCTTCTAAAACTCCCGGTGTAATGCACGCCTGTGGTCACGATGCGCATACAACGATGTTACTCGGTGCGGCACGATATCTGGCGTCGTCTAAAAATTTCAACGGCAAAGCTGTGTTTATTTTCCAACCGGCAGAGGAGGGCCTGGGCGGTGCCCGAGCTATGCTCGCAGATGCGCTGTTTGACAAGTTTCCGTGTGATGAAATCTACGGCATGCACAATAAACCGAACGGTCAACCAGGTAAAGTCGGTGTGCGGCCCGGCCAGGCAATGGCTGGCGCAGACTTCTTTGACATAAGGATCAAAGCGTCGGGCTCGCACGCTGCCAGACCGCAGGAATCGATAGACCCGATTGTCATTGGCACCAACCTCGTGCAACAACTCCAGACTATTGTCAGCCGCAATGTCTCACCAACAGAACCAATAGTGTTATCAATTACGCAAATCCATGCCGGTGCTGCCTACAATGTAATTCCTTCCGACTGCACTATTTCCGGGACGATGCGATTTTTCGATACTGATGTGGCTAATATAGTCAGGCAGAGAATAAGGGATCTTTGCAAGGGGATAGCAACAGGCTACGGTGCCGATATCGAGTTTGATAATCAAGAGATCTTCAGTGTACTGGTCAATGACGAAAGCCTTTCGCAAGTGCTGGTTGAAATCGCAGCGGATGTAGTTGGCAAGGAACAAGCCGATCTCCTTGAAGAGTTGTCGACGGGTTCAGAAGACTTCGCAGATATGCTGCAGGTGATACCCGGCGCTTATTGCACGGTAGGGCATGAAGGAACGCTGCCGCTACACAATGATGGTTTCTTTCTTGATGAAAGTATTCTGCCGGTGGGTGCGTCAATCTATGCAAGACTTATCGAGCAACGTACCTCAGTCTAGTGAAGTGCGTGCGAGGTATCAGAGATAAATGGGTACATGTTTATATTTCTGGTCACTCGGTCGTGCAACCACCGATCTGATATTACCTGGTACAAATCAAAACACACCCACAGGTATCCAGTTACGGACATTACGTCGGTACTCTATCCAGGCGGAATCAAATCGCTTTTCTATATCTATAGAATGATGCCATCTGACAAATATCTCTGAATATAGAATCAGAGAAATTATCGGCAGTAGCATTATGTACCCTTGATAGGTAAGCATAATACAAGTCATCATCAGCAGTGTGGATATCTGCAACGGGTTGGCAACCACCGAATAGATGCCGGAAGTGACGAGTCTTTTTGGAGGGTCAAACGGAATAGGGGTGCCTTTGCCAGTCATGGCAAACTCATATAGTGCCGAGTAGCCAATCAACATACTCACACTCATGCCAGCGAGAAACAGCATAACTCTGCCTGCGTTCATGTTGAACAGATCAAACAGGCTTTTGCCTTCTAACTGCAGAGCGATTTCTGGTATCAGGAATACCGTCCAGCCACCCCAGATTACGGACTGAATCAGAGCTCTTGTGAGTACTTGTTGGCGATTCGTTGTGAGTTTAAAAATCACCAGTGAGGGCAACAGTATGAGCAGCAATCCAATGAACTCACCTATTAGCCACGATTCACCTAATACAAACAAACCGGGCATCTCTGGCATAAGCCATAAGTCCAGTGCTAAAGCTATCGCTATAGTGAAATACACGCTGATAGTCCGGCAGATCCAGGGTAGTAAAATACCCCAGAAAACAGACCAGCCGAGAATAACTTCAACCGGAATACCATGCCAGGTGTTTGCGGAATCATGATAGATCCACCATCCTGCAAATTCTGCAAGGATGTTCAATAGAAACAGGTAAGGGATAGTAAACAGAAGTGCCAACAGTAAGCCGACCCGCTGATAGTAGCCGGGCCGCTCAATAATGAAAGCAATTCCTGCGGCTATTACTGGAAACAGCAGGATCACTGATTTCAGCAGCACCGGATCAAGCTGCAGCATTTTTTACCAGAACCTTGGCAGTCAGCCAGGCAGCATATGTCTGTAATGGGCCGAAATACCACGCAGGATCAAGGTCTCGGGTGAATTCCAGTGTCCACTTGATGCGCGTGCTCGAAGCGCTTAGCGGCTCCAGTGATACTGCAGAGTTTGTCCATGTCATGTAGTGACTTAGATAGCTGCTGTCGTGCGGTATCTCAAAACGGATGGAGTTTTCATTGACTTCAGCGACGCGAAATATCGTTGAGCCAACGTGTTCATTAGTAACAATCCATTTCTTGTAGATGAAATCCACTCTATGCTCCGCACCAACTTGCAGTCCCTCACCGGATACATTTACAGGAAATGGAAACAGCCTTAGGAACAGTGGTCGGTCAGTTGCGGTTAGGGTGGGGTACGACAAGTTATCTTTTACAGCGTCTATACCTCTATCTACAACCTCAGTATAACTAACCTGGTATCTGTTGCCGAAAGAGAAGAGCTCATAGGGAGTGCCTTCCAGTGAAGCGAACAGCAGAATAGTCACTACTGCTGAGAGTTGAACTTTTGTCTGATTGTTCTTTTTGCTCTTAATCCGGTCTGCCATCCATGCAACCAATCCGGCAATTGTGTACAAAATTGGTGAAGCAAACAGGATACATATGAATCCTTCCATGAGTATCGGACCGGATAGGAAAAGAGCAATTGTCAGACCTTTCATCGTAGCACCCGTCGTCGTTTTAGCTTTCGGGGACAGGCTGATGCCCAGGGCGAACAGAAGTGGTAAGCCAATGTAGAGTGCAGCAGTGTTGTTAAGATTCCGTCCCTGTAGAATATGAAAGACGACGAAAGAGAGTCCGATAACAAGCACTACTACGAACAGGCGCCACTGGGCAGTAGTGAATCCGAAAAAGAGATTTTTATCGTTATGCATCGTGAAGATCCTTTTTCAAATTGTTGATCATTGGTACGTTCATCACCCACAATAAAAAGTTACGTCCAGCTCTAAGTGCAGGGTACAAGAGTGATGACATCGTTCTTGATCGGAACATAAGGTGGATCAGCCGGTTTAGAAAATCCGACCGAGAATTTACCCGCGCCAGAAAGTTGATTGCGTCAGCGCCGAAGTAGATCTGCTCATCAAACCGTACAACCATGCCCTGATCCAGATCGTAGTTTCTGTTTGTCAGGTCTTGCCGATCCGCGCCAGGCTTCCGGGCATCCACAAGCTTGACCGACCCGACATTTTCGTCAACCTTGACCCGCTGGCTGAAATTGCGGCACACGGGACATTCCCCGTCATACACAATGGTTAGATCCCGCATACGTAATCCTCAAGATTGTCCGGTATTCACCGATATGATATATTTAACTAATAAGCTAATTAACTAGCACTATATACTTTGATTAGCTAATTAGTCAATAGGCTAAATATTAATCTGGGAGATCTATGGACAAAGTTTTTCAGGCGCTGTCATCGCCGGTAAGAAGAAAAATCCTCGCTTATCTGTCGGCTACCAGTATGACTGCAGGCGAAATTGCCGAGCGTTTCGATATTTCCAAACCGTCGCTTTCCAAACACCTAAGCGTATTGGAAAACGCAGGCCTGGTGGAAAGTGATAAGCAGGGACAGTTTGTACACTACAGCCTTATTCAGGACAATCTTGCCAATACATTAAACGGTTTTGTGCAGGACGTTTGTCCTGTGGCCAGGCCCATCAAGAAAGAGAGTCTGGCTACTGCAAAGAAGAAGGCATCACGCTAATACGCAGTATCGCGAAAATACTGCTGGGAATTGTAGCGGGTAAAATCAATGGGTCCATTAAGAATACTCCAGCCATCAACCATCGCGACTATCTAATAGCGGTGGAGTTAGAAGAACCATCGGAAGTGGCGACAGCTTCCTTAAGGCGAGCTGGAGCAGAATGAAGGTCTTACAATTTCCAGTACTGAGTCGGTTATGAGTGGGCGGATCCGGTTAACAGGTCATTATTCAATTATCATTAATGCGGTAAGGTATTGGTAAATACTCCAGAGGAAATATTCGATGTTGCGGTGTTTGAGTAGAATGTCAGTTTTATGCTTGTCACTGTTATTTTGCGCGCAAGCATTGCCGCAGAATACCGTCTCACCCGGTCACATTTTCGATGCCTTCCACGACGACTATGATTTGTCAGGAAATGTGGCGCTGACTAAGATTTATCTCAATGCAGGCAAGACCTATTTTGGTTTTCATGACCTGACGGTTGACGGTACCTGGCTCCCGCCGCAGATCGTTGCCCATGAAGGGTTTCAGGCTTATGACGTATCAATTGATGGTGATCAGGCGTTGATAGTTGGCTCTCACGAAACCTCACGAGTGTTGCACTTCTATTCGCGAATTAATGGTGTTTGGCAGGAAACATCAAATATTACTGTGCCTGGTAGAGCTACTACACAGTCGTCGTATGTCGAAATCTCTCACAACAATGCTGCTGTTTTAAACGGAATAACAATGATATTTTTCCGTAAAGAGGAGTCGCAGTGGTTCCCCGACGGGGAAGTTATCATTGCCCCCCAATATCACAGCAGCTACGTCGCGGACTTTTCATTGTATGAAGATACGCTTATTGGTGTTGTGGCGAATAGAATAAACATCTTTGAGCGTCTAGAGTACGGTTGGCGTAAAGAGGGAGTTTTGCTACAAGCTGGCGACGTAGCGTCGGGTTACTCGCAGAGTGTTGCGGTGTCTGAAAGTGCAATGCTTGTTGGTGGCGTTAACGACTCGGTGTACTACACGGTGGATGACACTGGTACGTGGACACTCCAGCAAGTTGTACCCCGTGGTGGGAGCGTGGCGTTGAACGATACACAGGCGGTCATCGCGGACTACGATGCCGCGTATCATTTCGTGAAGAATTCTCAAGGAGAGTGGCAGGAAACTGGCAATATCAATAACGGCTATCTGAGTAATAGCGGGCAGGTGATACCATTCTTCTTGAATGGAGGAGCGCATGTCGCGTTGAATGATTCTGTCGTACTATATGGTGGGCACGGCAGCCTCATCGCATCAGATTTACCTATCCAGTCTTCCAGTCACTGTATCGACACCGGTGTAATCGGGGATGGATGGGGTTGGGATGGAACCAAATCATGCACTTTACCGGTGGAAAATAACCATGACCGATGTGACTATAGTTCTGCATGGTTGAACAATGGGTGGGGCTGGAATACCGCAACCCAGACCAGTTGTGAGCCAAGAATCCCTGCCTGTATCGACACCGGTGTAATCGGCGATGGCTGGGGATGGAACGGAACTGCATCCTGCCAGCTTCCAGTGAGTGAATAATCCGTGTTATGCGGCCTTTGAAAGTTGCTCGTTTTGAAAGACGCGCGTGACGATTTCATCGACCAGGGCATGGGCTTCTTTTTTACCCTCTACGCCGTCTGCAATCCGTATACGCGTCGAACCTGTGTCAAAATTTACGACGTAGTACTCAGTGACTTTGGTACCAGTCTGTGTACTGGATGTCTTTTTCGATTTGAACTGTGAAGCGTCAAGTACATCTCCTTGCTTGTGTGCATAGGCCAGCCCCATCCAGCTCTCGCGGGAGTACAGAATCCTACTATCTTTATCAATTTTTACTTCCACCGCTTTACCCAGGCTGAAGACAGAAGCCAGCGTTACAATGCCGCCGATAAACACGAAAATGTACCCGGGCCACCATCCGTCTGACACAGCAAACGCACCAACTCCGCCGAATATCATCCCGAAAACGATGCCCAGCAGCGTAGAGCCGATATGCCTGCCGGCATGGCTGTCTATGTTTATATATTCGTCATCTTCATGTACTTTTATCTGCTTAAGCGCGGATGACTTTGCGCGTTTGGTTCTTGCCTTTTCTGCAGATTCCATGAAGCTCACTGGAATCACGATAGCGCTTTCTGCCTGTGCGATTTCTTCAACTACATCCACCTGCCAGCTGCGTTCGAACTTATCACTGCCATCTGTAAAATTTCCGCTAACCACCACCTGCCAGTCGATAGACGTGCTGTTAGACATTTCTGCACTTGCCTGACAGGACGCTGGAATATCAAAGACAAAATGTGCCCGATAGCCACTACTTGTCTGCTTCATGTAAACCGTAGTCTCTTCATGCCAGACAGTGGAGCGGTACGTATTCTTCCCTGATCGTCGTTTACTAATGCACTGTAGATCAGCCTGGAATGAATCAGAGATATCATCGGCAGAGATCCGTGCCGGTGCTTTGATTTCAAACGTTCCGCCCAGCTGTCCGCCGATGCCGGGTTGCTGTGGATTTAAAAAGAGCGGAGTTGCGCCATGCTTATGATAGGAGCGGTGACTTTTGAAGGCATATGCCATGATACCCGCACCAACAATCACAAATACCAGTATGAATAGTGCAGCATAGTCGCCCTCGCGCAGAGCCTTTGGCAGTGCTAGTGCAGACATGCCTGAGCCCATGATAAAAAACAGTGCGCCAAATCCACCGAGAAGCCAGCTTCCGTGTTTCTGGTCACTTGTTATGCCGCTAACCTTTTCTTGTTGTAGTCTTTCTTCAACAGGCGGTGCGGTACGCAGAGAGACCCAGGTAAAGAATCCACCTATGCCAGAAAACATTGAGACGAAAATAAAAGCAAAAATAAGAGCCTGCCAGCGAAAAGTTCGATCCAGTACCGCCTGAGCCGGGTTGCCAGGGTTTACCAGAGCAGTTGCTGAGTCTCTTGACCGGCTTGTGCCTAAAGATCGATGTAAGTCCTGCCAGTAGTTGCCTATGTTGTCACTGCCGGTGCTTAGGCTGACACGATCACTGGTATAGCGGTTACCGTTGTATTGGTAGGAGTAACTTGCTTGCACAGAGTAGGTGGTGGTTTCACCATGATTGCGCACCAACTCGAGATCATGAATCACGGCGCTTACCTCTACCCAGTCGTAACTGTTTAAGTAGCCGAATATCATTTTACCCGCACTCATGTGAGCAGCGGCAAGTCCTGCAAAAACGAAAATCAATCCAAAGACTGCGCCGAACCAGCTTTTGTTACTCCCCTTTGCCATGGTATTCCTTTTTGTTGAAACAGCTGCAGAAGGAGTTTCCTAACTGGCAGTTACACATTGCCGTTGCGAGCTGTCCGCCGCAAATAGTGATGCGCACAATATTAATTCTCGATGCATCTGTGGCGACTATTTGCGCAAAACCTTTATCTGTAAATGTAGGAAAGTGCGTGGTGGATTAGCTAACGTTAAGCGGGTTAACGGTGGGTGAATTTATTTGTAAAGCATCCAGTAAAGCAGCCCGACTCCCAGTGCAAACGCCACTATTGCGTGTTGGATTTCCGCAGACAGAAAAGTCAGTAGAAAACCCGTCACAATCGGGCCACCGGCAGCGCCCAGATCGCGCCAGGTTTGCATGCGAGCCAATGCACCTAGCACATCATCATCGGGGCCTGATGCTTGTGCAATAACTGCAGGCCCGAGCGATGCCAGTGCACCTCTGAACAGCAACATCACCAGCGCCCCGATCACAGTAAACCCGATTGCAACGCCAACAAAACCGAGCATAGTCAGAATGGCGGCTACAACAAAAACACGCCTTGCTCCTATGCGATCGGCGATCCAGCCAAACAAAGGTGCAGCAATGGCTTCTCCGAAATGTCGCATCGCCAATAGTGCGCTACCGTTCATTACTGCTACAGAGGTTGCGGAGTCACGGGCGAAAATCAACGTGATTGAAATAGCAAATACACCATCAACTCCGTAGCCTTGTAAAAAGAAGATCACATCAATCGGCCTGGGTCTGGAAAAAGATACAGGCTTATTTTGTTTTACGTTCTGTTCGACGCCGCGAGGTAGTGTGAAGGCCAATGCAATAGCGATGGCGGTGGGGAATGCCAAAACGATAAAAACCCAGTTGGGCCCCAGCCTGCCAACCAGCCAGGCGCCAAAAAGCAATGCGCATATTGGCCCGGCGCGCTGAATGGCCTGACTAACCCCGACCCGGGTACCGGTGCGGTTATTGGAGCTTTGGTGGGATTGGACTGCGTAGGAAAGCGTTGCAATGACCAGCGTTGCATAGGTCAGTCCCCAAAGAAGTCTTGCGAATAACATGACTGCGGGACCCTGGCTAATGCCATACAACGCGGTAGAACAGGTTGCAACAATCGCTGCAGCGATGCACATAGTACGTACACCAATTGCTCGTGTTAACTGTGCAATCACTCCATAGGCAAACACTCTCACAAGGCGGTTGACCGACAACATTACCCCGACCCATGGCAATGTCAGGCCAAAGCTTTCGGCATAGGCGGGCAGGACTGCGTATAACAACGCATCCCCCAGTAGTGCAAGTGACATAATGGCGGATGACGCGACGATGGCACGCCATCCGTTATCGGGTCCGGTTTTTGACGACCCGTTGTCTTTCAGCGCGTCGTTTTTATTCAACGCGCTGATGTCTTTTAGCGCTACATTGTTTTTTTGCGTGCTCTTGTCTTTTAACGTCCCGTTGCTTCTTAAAATTCTGTTGTTTGTTAACGCCCTGTTGTTTTTTAACGGCCAAGGGTCAGTCCGCCATCGACCACTATGGTTTGACCGGTGATATAGCTGGCACCGGCGCAAAGAAAGAGCATTGCTTCTGCATAGTCCTCTGGTTGTCCGCTACGCTGTAGAGGAATGCTGTTAGCAGTGGCTCCCTGATCATCAAACGAACATTCCCAGTTTGATTGCACAAGTCCAGGTGCAATGGCGTTTACACGTACTTGTGGCCCGAATGCCCGGGCGTGCTCGGCAGTCATATTGATTAGTGCCGCCTTCGAAGCGGAATAGGCCGTGCTGGATCCGGCACCAACTATCCCTGCGATTGATGCAGTATTGACGATAGCCCCACGGGATTGCTTAAGCGCGACTAGCGCTGCAGACGTACAGCGAAATGCACCGAGCAGGTTAACCGTTAAAATTTTCTCCCAGAACTCAGTAGTCTGTTTGTCCAGTGAGTCGGCCGGAATGGGTTCTTTGGTCGCAGGTGTGCCTGCATTGTTTATCAGGTAATCGAGCCCGTTCATTTGCGATATTGCTGATGCGACCATGGCTGGAATATCCGCTTCGCTACTCATGTCAGCAGGCGCTGCAAAAACACTAAACCCGTCACTGCGCAAGCGCTCTACCTGCGCAGTTAATGCAGGATTTCCGGGTAGATCATTGATCACCACCTGCGCACCGCACCTGGCAAATAGCTCAGCGGTGGCGAGCCCGATACCGGAAGCACCACCGGTTACCAGCACTCGCTTGCCGGTTAAGTCTGCTGAAATCATCGTGTCCGAATCTTGAAGTAATCAATGGACATTACTTGTTTTGTCCGCAAAGGGGAAGCTTCAGCGAGACTGAAATAGTCGGGGTATGGTTAAGAGGTGCTAGCCGGGTTCAGCCCGCGCTGCAGGGTTCTGATTCTTGCTTTGCATGCTACAAAAGCACGAAACGCTGATATCCGCGTCTGCCCGTGCCAGGGCAAAGTCACGTCGTGGTCTGAGCATTCTGGCTTCGCGCTGTTTTCCCTGTTGCAGGTAACATTGATACAGCCCTGTTAGAGACCAGACATTATCCGGATGTTGGTTGGATCGAATGACTTCATCATTTAGGCCCAGGTCGGCTTCGTAAGTAACAGTGGCTTCTTCGATATGGCCCTGTTCCAGCAGTAGCGCTCCCAACGCGTGGCGGGAAGGCATCATCCACCCCCAGGGTTCATCGTAGGGTAGGTTGTCTTCACGACGCACTGCTTCGCGAAGATGATTGAAAGCCTTGTCATAGTCGCCATGGTGATAGTTTATTTCACCGGCGAGCATTTCAGAAGCCACGGCGAGAATGTCTTTGCAGCTGACAACGTGAATGTATCTTTCATCTGATACTTTCTCAACTGCCGACTGGAAGTTGCTCTGACTCTGCAAAGCGGCCCTGTGGTTCTTTAAGGCTGCGTGGGCAATGCCTTTACCGTAGTGAATAAGTGCCGTGGTTACCGTGTAGAGATCCTGATCGTGTGGCAATGGGGCATCAATGAGTTGCTGCCATTTTCCGAAGCGTACCAGTGCATGGGTTTCCATAGACATATAGCCCTCTAAAAAATCTGCCATAGGCGGGGACTCCATCCGCAATAGATCTTCCGGCACTGTGTTGTTTAAACCATTGACTGCGTCCATTGCTTCGTTGTAGCGGCCGAGAAACATCGCGCCATAAAGTTTAAAATGGTAGTTGTGTACACGGTAAAGTGAATAGAAGTTCATTCCACCGTTGAGTTCATAGTATTTAAGATCAGCTTCAATGCCTGCGGAGTTACCTGCTACTACGTCCTGATAGTTCCCACACAGCACATCAATATGTGTTGACATATGTTTCAGATGTCCGGCATCGGGTACCAGGTGACGCAGGTCATCGGCGACAATCAATGCCTCTTCGGGAGTGGAAGACATTTCCATCAGATGAATATACAAATGCAGAAGGCCGGGGTGACGTGCAGGACCA
>CALLBO010000063.1 GCA_937998875.1 uncultured Granulosicoccaceae bacterium | reverse complement strand
AATCTGAGCCAGGATCAAACTCTTCAGTTTAATAAAGGTGAATCCGAAGATTCATATAACGAAGATGATTTGTCCAAACTTGAATTAAAACTACTTAACGTTGAATTAACTAGGTTTGAATGCCTCATCGATTTTATTGCTATGCGCAACATCACCGTGAAAGCACCCACACAAGTTACTTAGACCAAATTTTAAATGAGCTTTCTGATCGATTTGATCAGTGCCTGAACTTTTGCTCAAGCGAGCTCCCCATAATAGGTGGGGATAATTCCGATGTCAACCTTCTTCGCAAACTTAATTTTCGTTGCGATGTCCGGCTGTCGTCGGGAGCGAGAATTCTACACTCGTACTGCTGGATGTCAATCAATTCTACGATTTAATTCTGCACCATTACCCACGAGAATACCGGTGCACTCTGGCGAGCGGATTGACAGGCAACCACTCCCCATAAATTTTCAGCAAATACGTATTTTTACAGTCTTTATTGTTGCCTGCCGTCAAAACCGGAGTCATCAGACTTGCCGGAGTTCCGACGCTCTCCACTGAAATATTGATGGCGGGATAAATTTCAAGCGGCATAGCTCGCTCGAATAATTCTGACCTGCCTGCTTCTTTTTGCATCAGTCATGTGACTGCCTGTCATTAGTTACCGGCATTGTTCCCGCGCCATGTAGAACACCAGAACAACATTCTGCTGCTAAGGCAGCGGAGATTTCGACCAACAAGCAACTTCTGAACGCATGGATTAATACACCCATCAACGCTGCACTCTAGATAAGTCTGAGCTTGACCGGCGCTTTCCATGAGAAAGGCGATTAACCGCTTCTCTTATATGTAGTGCACTAATGATAAGAACCACACCACTCAAACAATCAGAAAACATCACGCAGTAATGTCTGCCGGCTGAAAAACCAGCACAGAATCTTTCGATGTTTTAACTTACTCATTGTGGAAAGACAAAACCCAGAAAGTTAGTTATGTATCTGAAAATTATAGACTTTCATGAACCAGCATCAATTCCGTCATCATTGACCGAAACACCTTAAGAAATTATCCTAAGCGTCTTGTATTTCTTAGAGAAAGTCCCTTGGCGCACCAGAATAAAAGTGGCGGCACGCATGTGCTGGTCGATTACAAACATACGTCGAGCAACGCAGTAAACACTCAGGCCAGAAACGCATCTGCCGAGTCCAACAATACTTCTGCTGGCAATGGGCGCATCCGAAAGGTGGTAGTGCTGTGTAGTGTGGCAGCAGTGGGATCAGTACTTATAGATAAAGTGTTCTCAAGTTCTACTCCTGCTGACGCTGCAGTGCAGCCTCTGGCCCAGAGTGCACTTGGTAATGGTGCACTCGGCAATGGTGCACTCGGCAATGGCACACTCGGCAACAGTGATGCCTTAAAAAAGTTGCGGTCAAAAACTGAACCTACAGAGATAGTAGAAACCGTTGAAGCAACCGGTCCTGAGTTTGTATTCAACCGCAAAACCACCGCGAGTAATGTCAGCTCTAATGATGTGCCGTTTGTAGAGGTACCGGAAATCGACTCGCTAATCGACCCGGCCGATGTCCCGGTAGCCGCCTTCATCAACCCGGCGCCACTTACTGCCGCGAAACCCGAGCATGCAAATGATTACACTCAGGAACCTTCGCAAATCACCGTAAAAATAGAAAAGGGTGACAGTTTGTTTGGGATCCTTACCAAGCACGGACTCAGTCAAAGCGAGATTGCCAGTCTCGTCAACGAGCCGCATGTTCAACAACATCTGACCAACCTGCTTCCCGGTGATGAAATTGAGCTGGACTTTGACGGCAGCCGCCTGTTAACCGGATTAACTCGCGAGATTGATCTTGAAAAAACCCTTTATATCAAGCGTGCGGCAGATAACCAGTTCATTGCCGAGCTGAACGAACAACCCCTGGAAAAAGCGATCCAGGTAGCCGAGCTGAAGCTTGATCGTTCACTGTATGTAGACGGAGCGGCTGCAGGCTTGTCGGAATCTATGATTATGGAGCTGTATTCGATTTTCCAATGGACGGTAGATTTCAATCGCGAAGTGCGCCCGGGCGACGTTGTTACGGTACTTCATGAAACCTACAGCAAGAACGGCAACAAGGTTAAAAACGGCAATATACTGGCTGCAGAGTATCGCGCAAGTGATGCAACCTACAGCGCTTTTCGTCACGTACGCAACGGACAGCGAACTTACTTTGATGCCAATGGCCAGAGCCTGAAAAAACAGTTTCTGCGTAACCCGATCAAAGCCAGAATAACCTCACGCTTTAATTTAAAACGCAAGCATCCAATACGCCACACTATAAGAGCACACAAGGGTGTTGACTACGGCGCACCAACCGGTACCGGTGTGAGTGCTGCAGGTGACGGACGTGTTGTTTTTATGGGCGTTAAAGGCGGCTACGGCAATACCGTTGAGATTCAGCATGGTGATCGATACACCACGCTCTATGCGCACTTAAGCCGTTTCCCGAAGAACCTTAAAAACGGATCGAGGGTTAATCAGGGTGAGATCATTGGTTATGTGGGTAAGTCCGGGCTTGCGACTGGCCCACACCTGCACTACGAATTCCGGGTAGATGGTATCCACCACGATCCGCAAAAAGTGAAACTGCCTGGCTCAAGCCCGCTTGAACATAGTGAGCTTGTTGCGTTTAAGGAGACTATCGAACCACTACGTTCGCAACTGGCGAGTTTAAGGCAGGACAGTGAAACACTGGCTATGCGGTAGTTGATAAGCGACAGTGCATGCAAATAGTGCCGTGAGCGTCTTTCGGTGGATGCGCCTCCGGCTTATCCACCCTACGGTTTAACTCAGCGCAGGTATCTATACCTGTCCGCTACACACAACCAAGTTGCGGTTAGAATAGATTGGGGTTCCGAGAGCGTTCGTTGAGTTGAATGCCGCTTGGGTCAGCTACACAGAGAAAGAAGATCCGCAACCGCAAGTAGTTGTGGCATTGGGATTACGAATAACAAACTGTGATCCTTCTAATCCTTCTGTGTAATCGATCTCTGCACCCAGCAGGTACTGGTAGCTCATCGGATCGATCAGCAGTTTGACACCTTCCTTCTCAACTTCAGTATCGCCATCGTTGATTTCTTCATCAAAGGTAAAGCCGTACTGAAACCCGGAACATCCACCGCCAGAGATGAACACCCGCAGCTTAAGCTCCGTATTGCCCTCCTCCTCAATCAAGCCCTTCACTTTGAGTGCTGCCGCTTCCGTAAACACTAGTGGATCAGGAAAGTCTTCTGTTGCTTCGCTCATTTCAACGTACCGGGGGTTAACTTGCTATGGAAAATGTAGCATTACCTGACAAAATCAATCAACTATTTTACGCTTTATTGACTATCTGCGTCCAAAGTCCTGCCCAACCTCTATAAAAATGCGACCTTTCCAATTTGTTATTTACCGGCGACACATGGTTATTTTGACCGACCAAAGGTGATGACTCGATCAGTAGAGTACCGTAAACTTGCGGTTTGCTAACTTGAATAGCACTACATGTTGCGATTTTCGCTCATTTTGGGATATTTCATCTGATTCCAGGCGATCAAGGCACCACCGCATCCACAGACCCTGCTGGCAAATAAAACCAGCATAAATGGGTTACACCGCGGTAACAAAGCAAAGAAACAAAACGTTTTTTGGGCAAAAACAACACTCTTAAAACATCGTTAATTCAATAATATCAACAATTTACACTTGTTATGTCACGTGGATTCGACATTTCTATTTCAACGTAATAACATTCCCACTGTCGCGGCACCGCCGTGTTTGTTGAACTTATTTAGCGAGAATTGCCATGAAACGAATCCTGATTTTCTCTGCAACCGCTCTAATAGTCAGCCTTTGTACCGTGGGTTTTACGGCCAAGATCACGAACATGGGCACGATTAAGATCGAAGACAGCCCGGCCCACTTTGCAGTCAATAATTGCCACATTGGTAAGTTCTACGAAGAAGTACACCTGTATGCAGGATCCGGGGTACTGCCCGATGGTAAAAAATTCGAGATCTCCGCTGACGGTAACGGCGGGTGGGTAGAGATGCATGTCGGTGGCAACACAGGCACTCCGCAGGCTTTCTACACCTCTACGCTGACCAATCCGGAAGAATCCATTGTTGTTGATTCCAGTCAGGTGGTAATACGCGGTAGTTTTGATGAAGCAATCTCTGAAACTACCGGCATTCCATTCGAACTTACTGCTACCTGCGAAAGTTAGATACGCAGCTGCTGTACTTTCAGGTGCTGTTATAAATGAGTTGAAGAAGCCCGATTATAGATCGGGCTTTTTCATGGGGAATCAGTTTTTATGAGAGTCTTAAATCGGGGTTTTAATAGGTAAGTTTGAACTATTACTAGTGCCCTTGAGCAACCCAGTAGTCCACATCAAGCAACATCACCAGCTGTTCTGACTCTATAACCGCCACACCAATATACCCTGGTACATCCGGCAACACCCTATCTGCAGTGGTGAAGGTCAACTTACGTGGACCAATCACTTTTGCTACAGAATACTTTGCTACCCCTGCTTTCGTTCTGACTGCAATAAACTGGTCTTCCTGCGAATGATCAAACGCTGCCCGCCCTTTGGTACCTAACAAGCTGGCCAGTGACGGTATGTTGTCCTGGTTTGCAAACCCCACGCTCTCTACTTTCGTTGCTGGAACCGCCAGCAGCTGATCATTCACAGCAACAACGAGTACGTCCTGTATGGTCTCCAGCATCGGCAGACAGAGCCTGTACCTGGCACCGGTATTAGCACTGCTGCGAATCGCCACACTGCCACCATAGCGTGAGGCAACCTTAAGCAACCCGCTGATTTCCACCACCCGATCTGACTGCACAGACAAAACCCGGGGAGGAACAATAGTGGCCTGACTTACTTCCTGCCAGTCGGGCCTTGCGACCTGCGCCCACGGATTATCTGAACGCGGTACTGAGCCTTCTACCCGGACACCACTGCCGTTATCTGCCACATCGATAAAGAGAGCCTGCCCGGTTTGTTGCACACTGACACTCAGGTTCGGTAACGCTTCCGATTCATTGTCGGGAAAGGTATGGGCCACAATGCTACCCAGCAGACCTGTAATAGCCATTGTCAGTTGATCGAAGAGGTTTTTATGGATCAAAACACCGTTGGATTCAAAGCCAAACTGCAACCGAAGACCTTGATCGTCTGCTGCCGTCTCAACGATCGTCAGCAGGGAGCTGCCCAGTTGTGCCGCATCAAGCCTGGACGCATTACCCAGCTCGCCGGTAAGCGCTTTGATGGCGATACCCTGGTTTGTAGAAATCTGCTGCAGCTGTTCAGCAAAGGACCGTAACGCTTTGTTCGACTCTGCTGCCAGGCCGACCTGGTCATGAGCTACTGACTTGAAGATCTGCTCCGTTCTCTTTTGCAAATCCAGCAACTGTTCATGGCTGTTGCCAATAGCTGCACAATAAGTTTCCACCTGCCTGAAACGCGCTGACCAGTCTATTGGATCAGATGACAGAGTTGATCCCTTCTGCACCACCACACCTGTTGGTTTGTCAGCAGGCTCCCAGGCAGGTATCAGAGAAGGCTGCTTCTCAGCCTGGTCTTTTCCTTCCACTGGCGATACTTTTTGCAAAGTCTCACCCGCCTCTTCAATGGCGCCCTCAAGCCTCAACCTGTCAATAAGATCGCCCCGATCAACCGGTGATTCACTATTGCGCAGACGCTCTATGTCTTCGTCAAGGCATTCAATTGTTTCAATCGCAATATCAAAGAACTCACGTGACGCTGTCGCATCGCTATGCGTAAGATCCACCATGGTCGCTTCAAGCGAATGTGCAACTTCGGCCAGCTGCTGTTCATCAGCAACATCTGCACTCACTTTAAGCGTGTGTAGCAGACGATTTATTTCGCCATACAAACGGCTGGCACCCGGCGCACTACGCAACCTCTGGAACAACTCGAACAGCCGCGGCAATAACTCTTCTGCTTCAGTAAGAAAGCCACTGAGCGAACTGTTACGGTTCGACCTGTTTAGTCGCTCACTGGTGGTTTGCAGTACCTCATCCAAACGACCAGTTACATCTGCAACCAGATCAGGCAACGGCTTGCGCCCCATTAGTGAATCAATACCCAGTGTGGCGGCGATAATCGCCTCTTGCACCAACAAGGTCTCTGATTGATTCAAGGTGCTGTCTTCAGCCTTGATTAACAGCTTCGACAGCGGGGTTAGGAGGCCGGTAAGCTCATCAATCCCTTCTGCCGCGACAAGATCATTCAGTTGGGTTAATGCATTGATAACACTGCTGTCCGGTATCAGGTTACCGGAGCTACCCAGTGCGGTATCGAGAGATTGCTGGATAACATCAATACACAAGTTACAACGAGCACCAAAATCCTGCACCGTCCGGTCAAAAGGTTCAGCGGTTTGTGCTGTATTGCAATCTGAAGTAGCGAGAGATTTATCTGCCTTGAGCTGTTCTGTTTCAACCAGGCCTGAAGGTTCTGAATCATCGAGCTCTGCAGAGCGCTTTAGGAAACTGAACTGATAAAGCATCTGCTGCTCCACCAACAGTATTGATGTGCTACACGATTGCATGTTCTCGCTGGATACAGACGAGCGCAACAAGGTTTCCACTTCTTGCAGATTTTCACGCACCCCATGCACGCCGGTTAAAACAAGCAGTCTTTTTAAAAGTGCGATTTCCTCTAGAAAGTCAGCAGTCACCTCCTCTGAATCCAGTGCCTCCTCTGCAAGAACAGCTGAACAATGTTGCAGTCTTTCTGCTAACACCCGAATACTTGTTTGCAGCCACAAAGAATACTGATCCGGTGACGATTGATGCAGACCGTTAATTTCTGAACGTACATCTGAAAATTTTGCAGCCCCCTCAACAAAATAGCGCGGTAAATCATCAGCCGGTGTATAGCAAAGCAGATTAACCAGCACACGATCCACTTTTTGCTGCATACCCAGCACTTGATGTTGCGCGTCACCCAATGCAAAAAACAAAACGCCCTCTATCTCTTTAAAAAGGCTGAGCAACGCTGGACTTAACTCGCCCTTGGGTAATCGCACGGTTGAGACAAACGCCTTGCACAGCAACCAGAACTCTCTGGCTTTTTGGTTAGAGGCTATCTCTGCAAGGTTCGAAAATGAGCCTGACAGTTCTTGCAGTTTCTGTTGTCGCTCCTCACCTCGATAGACGCCCAGCATGATCTGGCTGAAGCCAAGGTAACCATCGGTTAGCGGCACTGACTCCGCTTTCAGATCAAACAGCTGTAGCACACCTGAATCGATGCGATAGTCATCCGGCACACTCAACAGATTTTCCGTTAGCAGCGGTTTTTTGTGTAAGGCAGCTAACTCATTAAAGGCCAGCAACAATCCGACAGGATCATCAACCCCCTGCTCTGCAAGCACAGCCAGATAATCCGCAAGCTCTTCAAGACAAAACCGGATCACCCGCAGGCTGCGATGATCAGGCCGGGTCGCGACCAGCTGATTGGCAACCGCCAGATCTTTTACCAGCTGCAAGCCACATTCAAAATCGCCAAGTGACCGTTTGACGTGTAATAGCTCATTGGAAATTACTTCTGCAATTTCTGTCGAATAACCGTTTGCGCCAAGCTTTTCAGCGCTGGCTATTAGCTGACTGTGTAGCTGTAACAACTGATCCGCATGTGATTGAACCACCTGCGCATCGCTGTACGTTGACCCGCTATCACTCAAGCGGCGCTTCTCCCCGAACTTTAAACCTGCTGACAGAGTCTGCAAGCTCTGAAGACAATTGCTGCAACTCATCAAAATCCTGAGTAAAAGCCAGCGTCAGCTCACTGTAGTCATTGCCGGTTTTATCAAGCCGCACCAACTGCCCACCGGTTTTAGACAACTCGCTCTTCTGCATTTCGATATTTTTCTCTGCCTGATCAATGATATTGCAGAGCTGTTCGGTGTAGCCGGCCAGTTCTTTACCCAGCAACGAGGCTGCATGGGTGTGGTGAGCGCTGGCATTCATCTCTTCGTTACTTTGCTTGAGCGCCAGGGTAGTGACTTCAATGTCTTTTTGAAGCGCATCGATCAGCGTATCTGCTTCATTGGAAATCTGCACCAGCTTACCGGTTAATTGATGAATGTCATCAAACAAGCCTGTTGGATCATCAGCAACTGAGTCACTGTAGGTATCAAACTCGCTGTAAGCACCCTCGGTGTCCGGAGTAACTGCCTCCGTCAGCGCCTGACTAACCTGTGGAATTTTCAATGAAATATTCAAAGCCTGAAGGCGGGTTTTCTCGGCTAGCTGCTTTAATTGAGCCGTAGCTTCAGTCACCGACCTTGATGTTGTTACCAGCCGTTGCAAGCGTTCGATACCGATTTCAACCTGTGCTGACACTGTTGCCAGAGAGGCTGATACCTGATTGGTACCGTTAGCGGCAGACTCTGAGCACCGGTTCATTTCATTTATTAAGTTGTCAGAGCCTGACAACAGCTCCTGTTGCTTTTCAAGGAGCACCGACCGAGCGCCAAACCCTTCGGAGAGATCTGCTGTTTCTGCCTGGCGGCGGATATCAAGCTCAGCAAGCACGCGGCTGTGTTGCTCCTGAGTTTGAACCAGACCCTTCAGACGCATCGCGACAGTGCGGGCCATCTCTACCAGCTCACGTATTACAGCACCCGAACGGTTAACAGATTCCGCAATTGCTTTGGCATGACCCCGCCCCTGCACTCTTACCGAGTGCCGCAAGTCTCCATCGGCAACCTTGTTTATGTCTTCTATGAGTTCATCCGCATCTCTCATAGACATAGCGCCCAGTTTTTCCAGGTGCGGCGATGAACTAGATTCATCCGGATACGCTTTTAGTACACCCGCAGCTTTAGCCATCTTTGTAATTGCAGACAATAGCAACAACAACGACGCGACTAACCCTGCAAGCGCAAACCAATTGACCGAATTCCTGACAACTGACTCACCTGCTGTAGTACTAACCAGCTTTGCAATAGATTGCTCAAGTGACGCCAGTGCTTCAGAAATAAACGCTGTATTTAAGGACCCCGAATCTTCAACCGGTGCCTCCATAAGCGGTGCAGGTTCAGACGGTGTAGATTCAGATGGATCAGATGCAGATGGATCAGATTCAGGCGGGTCAGATTCAAGTGGTACTGATTCTGGCAGCGCTACATCGGCTGCGAGACTGATAGCCTTCACGCGTTGTGCATAATCAACAATGCTATTGGCAGTGTAGTAACCAAATAACGAGTTATCAGTACCTGCGCCCGATAAACGCAACAGTGTCTCAGCATGCTTCTTTTGCTGCGCAACTGTTGTCTCAACCGACTCGACCTGTCCGCTTAATACCGGTTGCCAATCACTGGCTGCCACATTAACCAGATCAAGCAACAACTGATCTCGTGTACCTTCGGTAACGCTTGTCTGAATTGTTTTAAAAGCCTGTGCAAGCTCCGTTATCTCTGGCTGCACCAGCTTTTTGCGCGCTGGTGCCGAGGCAACTTTCAGTGACTCGGTTTTTACCGGGCTTTCCAGGACTAAATCGGGTGCCGCTTTGTTGTTCTGATCACGGCCGGCGTTGTTTAACGCCAGTAAAGCTTCGCGCACGAGTGTCCAGTCTGCCCCCACCTCGCGTACAGAATCATGAGGGTTGTTGAAGGTATACGAACCATCACTCAACTCCGCTAGCCTGGCCACCTGCACATCAGCCGAGGCGACCAACTGTGCCAGTTTGTCACTCTGCACCCACTCGGTAGACTCAGCGTTTACCACGGTCGAGAGTCGATCAACAGTACTTGCAATATCGAGTGAGCTTTGTTGTTTTCTTACATGATTAGACTGTTCAAAAAAACCAAACAACAACAGCGCACCACTTAACACCAACAGCAAGGCAGCAAGCGACGCAGGTATGATAGGAAGCCGTACCAGGGGCCTTGCCTTACTCAAGAGCTCGCACACTCGCGCAACAGCTTTGTACAACGAAGCAACTCCGGTAAATCAAGTACCGCCAGCAGACGATTCTCGTAAGCGCATACTTTTCTGATCGCACGATGTCCGGCGTAGTCTGGCAGGCGATTCGTCGCACTTAACTGATCATCAGGAGACAGGCTACACAGGTTAAGAATTTTGTCTGCCGCAATTAAATAAGTGCTCGATGCCGCGCGCACCACAATGGCACGATGGAATTCCAGTGGCGGTGATTCCGGGGCAATATAAGCTGCAACATCGATTACCGGCACCGGTCGGTTGCGATATACAGACACCCCCTGATACCAGGCAGCAGAACCGGGAACACGCTGCGTCACTGGCACATCAGTCACCTCGCTGACCGAGTCTGCTGAGAGACCAAATAACATTCCACGGCTTTCGAACAACAGAGCCCGGTTTGAATCAGACGCGGTAATCGAATACGCACTCCACACAACATCACCCGGCGAATAGTCCGGCTTATGGTCCAGCGTTAGGGCAGCGTTACCCGGTTCGATATCAATCACCGGCCATTGTTTCCAAGCTGCCGCAGCCTGCGCCTACCAAAGCACGCCTGTTACTAACAAAAGCACTGATGGAAGAAGTATTGGCAGGAGAAGTTATAGCTTTTTGCACGTCATACCCTGGCTGATCGTCGACTGTTCCGCAGGCCTGCCCAAACATGTGCCCGGGACTGCAGGTCCAGTCATCGTTGTTCTAATTTGTATAGATCCGCTCTTGACCCTGAACTCTATATTATTGCCTGCTGCGCTTCAACTTCCGTGACGGCTATGATTAAAACAATTGTTAGTTTTATCAGTAGCTTATAAGAATTCGTAAGCAGCACTTCCTGCGTCATCCCATCGCTGCCCTAAATCGATACAATAAGACCAGACTAAAACTCCATGACACACCACCATAAAGCCTGGCACAAGCCCACAACATAAGCGCAAAGCACAGCCAGAACACAAGAGAGATTTGATGAGTAGAAATGTCGCCGTCCTGATGGACCCGATCGAAAACATAAAAGTCGCCAAAGACACCAGCCTGGCAATGATGCTGGCGGCACAGGCCCGCGGCTGGAAGCTCCACTACCTGCAACGTAAAAACCTGTTTATGCGCGACGGTAAGCCAGCAGCGCTGGCACAGTCGGTAAAGGTATTTGACGATCAAACCCACTGGTACGAGGCTGAACCTGAAAAAGAGGTTTTTCTGCAGGACTTTGATTGCATCCTGATGCGGCTGGACCCGCCGTTCAATATGGACTACGTCTACGCCACGTACTTTCTGCAACGTGCGAGCGATGCCGGCACACTGGTATTGAACAATCCAGCCGCCCTGCGGGATATCAATGAAAAAATGTTTACCGCATGGTTTCCACAATGTTGCCCGCCAACACTGATCACAGCACTTGCTGAAAAACTGCGGGCGTTCCATCAGGAACATGGCGACATCATCGTCAAACCACTGGATGGTATGGGCGGCGCTTCTATATTTCGATTAAAACCGGATGATCCGAACGTCAGCGTGGTGCTGGAGACAATGACGCTGTTTGGTGAACGCCAGATTATGGCGCAACGCTACATACCGGAAATTACCGATGGAGATAAACGTATTCTGGTGGTGGACGGTGTGCCGGTTTCCCACGCACTGGCACGAATGCCTGCAGCAGGTGAGACCCGCGGAAATCTGGCAGCCGGCGGTACCGGCGTTGCTGTGCCGTTATCTGAACGTGATCGTGAGATCGCTGAAACTGTCGGTCCGGTACTGGTGGACAAAGGTGTTCTTTTTGCCGGCATTGATGTGATAGGCGACTGGGTCACAGAAATTAACGTTACCAGCCCGACCTGCGCACGTGAACTCGACGAGCAGTGCAACCTTGATATCGGCTCACAGTTTATGGATGCGATTGAGAAGCGTCTTTAGCCAACACCACAGCTTTTGCTCAAACAACACGCCTACAGGCAGACTGACGAGAATCAGACCAGCGAAGGTGCTAGACTGACATCAACAACACTGCAAAAACGTGAATCGACATCGATAAAGATAATTCAGCAATGTGCAATGGATTAACCAGGGCTGAAATCAAAAGCGGTACTTACAACATATGGATCTGACTAATCACTTTCTCTTGTCGATGCCCGGGCTGAACAATTCCTGGTTTGATAAAACAATAACCTATCTCTTCGAACACAATGAAGACGGTGCGTTCGGTTTTGTGATTAACCGGCCTGCAACTTTGCTGGCTGGCGAAGTTTATGATCAGCTGGAAATAGAATGCGTTAACCCGGTTGACAGAGGGGCCATCGTGTATGAAGGCGGACCGGTAGATAAGGAACGCGGCTTCGTACTTTTTCCAAGCGATGAACTGTACTCGAGCGCCGAGTCCTGCAGCCAGGGTCAAGGTGTAACACTGGCAGGTTCCACTGATATTTTAACGGAAATCGGCAACGGCAACGGTCCGCTGGATTATTTGCTGCTGCTGGGCTACGCAGGTTGGGACGCCGGTCAGCTTGAAGATGAAATGGCAGGTAACAGCTGGCTTACCTGTGAGGCGAGTCAGGAAATACTATTTTCCCGTGAGGTAGATGAAAAATTCAATCTTGCAGCCGGAACCCTGGGCATACAGTTCGATCTTATGTCTGCTGAAGCAGGGCATGCCTGAGTGGATCCTGCCTGGGTGGACCCTACCTATATTTATCAGGGCGCCCGGGTTGATCAAACGCGTAATGAGTTTGATCAAACGATAGAGTAAATTCACAACCATGACGCACACGTCTGACGATTCCCCAAACAATACGCCAATCGCAGCAGACACTTTTAACTACCTGGGTTTTGACTTCGGTGAAAAGCGAATCGGGATAGCAGTAGGCGTTAAAATCACCGATTCTGTATCAGCCAGTACCAACCCTCTCAAAGCAATCAGAAATATTAACGGCAGACCCGAATGGGACGAGATTACTGCTGTTGTTGAGGAGTGGAAACCCGCCGCCTTGATCGTCGGTCTGCCTTTGACCACAGAGGGTGGCTCGCAACGACTGACTTCACTCGCCAAATCTTTCGGCAGGCATTTGCGTCGACGGTATCAACTTCCGGTACATCTCTGCGATGAGCGCTACAGTTCCAACGAGGCTTCACGCATAATTGCGGACAACAGACGGCATCAAAACCGGCGCCGGGCAAAACGTGAAGACGCCGATACAATAGCGGCCGCACTTATATTGGAACAATGGCTTAATGACCCCTCTCGAGAAAATTAGCCCAACCCAGGTTGAGGAAATGATTCAGCATATGGCTGAGTCGATCAAATCCCTTCTCGGTGACAGCACCCCCAATGCGAAAATGCTGGGAATCAGAACCGGTGGTGTGATGGTCTCACAGCGGCTGCATACCGCATTGCAACTGACAGAAGATACCGGCGAGCTGAATATCTCTTTCTACCGTGACGATTTCAGTCGTATCGGGCTACACCCGCAGGTTGGTGCTTCAAATATTCCTTTCGCAGTAGAGAACAGTGTGATCATCCTGGTCGATGATGTGCTGTACAGCGGCCGAACAATAAGGGCTGCGATGAATGAGATTTTTGACTACGGCCGGCCTGAAAAAATTATTCTTGCAACCCTGGTGGAACGTAGCGGGCGCGAGTTACCGATACAGGCTAATGTGATTGGGAAAAGCCTGGACTTGCCGGATACTCAGCAGATTAAACTACGATCCGACATGAGCCTGGAGATTTTTTCAGAATGAATCAGCCCGTCGAAGGCCCGGACTCTGTCACTGGCAAAGGCAAAGCTGGTGACGATACCGGGAGTATTAAAAAACCCGCGATCATGGCCTCCACTCACCGTGATATTCAACTCACCGAGTCTGGTGATCTGAAACACTTCTTAAGCATTGAAGGCTTAACACGTAGCAATCTGATAGAAATTCTGGATATCGCAGAAACTTTTGCCGGTGTACAGGATAAAGCCGCAAAGAAAGTTCCGCTGTTGCGTGGTAAGACAGTGGCGAATCTTTTTTTTGAAAACAGCACTCGTACCCGAACCACATTCGAACTGGCAGCCAAACGATTATCGGCAGATGTTCTTAACATCAACGTCAGCGTTTCTGCAGTCACTAAAGGGGAGACACTACTAGACACATTGCGCAACCTGCAGGCGATGCAGTGTGACATGTTTGTGGTTCGTCACGCATCGTCCGGTGCCGCACACTTTATCGCCAATCATGTCGAACCGCACATCAGCGTTATTAATGCCGGTGACGGACAACACTCGCACCCGACTCAGGCCATGCTCGATATGTTTGCGATACGTCGCAACAAAGGCGATTTCTCAAAACTTAAAGTAGTGATTGTTGGTGATATTTTGCATTCCCGTGTTGCGAGATCACAGATACATGCACTGAATATACTTGGCACTGGCAATATCACGGCGGTTGGTCCAAAAACATTATTGCCCGAGCAGGTTAGAGAACTCGGCGTACACATTCGCCATGATCTTGATGGTGCATTAGTAAATGCAGATGTGGTGATAGGGCTGCGATTACAGAAAGAACGCATGCGCTCCGCACTATTGTCTACCGAAGACGAATACTTTCGAAGCTTCGGCATCACTGAACGTCGCATGCAACTCGCCCGGCCTGATGCCATCGTAATGCATCCGGGACCGACCAACCGCGGGGTAGAAATTGAAGCCAGTGTTGCAGACGGACCACAGTCAATTATTCTTGAACAGGTAACCGGGGGCATTGCAGTTCGCATGGCCATCATGTCGTTGGCGATGGGCAATGTTGAAAAAAGCTTAACCCGGACTCCGGTGGTTTAAACAATGACCAGCATCTCCATAGTTAACTGTCGCTACTTTGATGCTAATGGCAATGAAGTTAAGCAAGGCTGTATTCAATACACCGATGGACTCATCACACACGTCGGTAACGCTGACGATCAACTCGGTTCCGAACACACGATCAACGCTGACAACAATCTGGTTATACCGGGACTGATCGATTGCTATGCAAGATTACGGGAGCCCGGTTTTGAAAAAGCCGGAACCATTGCCAGTGAGACACTGGCTGCAGCGAGAAGCGGAATTACCACGCTACTCTGCGCACCGGATACCGAGCCGGTAGTCGACGAACCCGGTACGGTCGAGTTAATAAGACGTCGCGCGAGCGCTGCAATCGGTGTCCGCGTATTACCCATTGGCGCGCTGACCACCGGCTTGCAAGGGGAGCACTTAAGTGAGATGCAAATACTGTCCGATTCCGGGTGTGTTGCCTTCAGCAACGGTGATAAGCCCATCCGCGATAGCCAGGTGCTCAGACGAGTGATGGAATACAGTGCGGGCTTTAATCTCAACTTAATTATCGCACCGCAGGACCCGTGGCTATCAGGCGGGGTTGCACATGAAGGTTCAGTTGCGATACGACTCGGCTTGCCGGGTATACCACTGGCGGCTGAAACCGTGGCGTTGTCACAACTAATAGAACTGTGCTACCAGACCGGTGCCAGAGTACATTTTTCCAGACTCTCTTCGCAGCGAGGGGTGAGTCTTGTCCGACAGGCGAAGAAAGACAACATCGCAGTCACTGCTGATGTTGGCATTGACCATCTCTTTCTCACCGAAATGGATACCAGTGACTTCAATACCTTCTGTCATGCATCACCTCCCTTCAGAACGCACGCCGATAAAGAAGCGCTTAGAGACGGCATTGCGAGTGGTGTAATCGATGCGATTTGTTCTAATCATGCACCGCACGAACTAGACGCAAAGCTAACTCCGTTTGCCGACAGTGAACCAGGGCTGTCCTCACTCGATAGCTTTTCCGGCTTATTATTCAAGCTTGCTGGTGAAATGAAAATTGAGCTGCCACGCTTGCTCGATCGGGTAACAACAGGGCCTGCAAACTGCTTTGGTTTGCCTCAAGGCAAGCTTGTAGTCGGTTCACCGGCGGATCTTTGTATTGTTAATACCGATACTGACCGGGAATTTGCAACGGAGGATATTGTTAGTCACGGTAAGAACAATCCGTACATCGGCTGGGACTTACCGGGACAGACTGAGCTCACTATTGTTGGTGGAAAAACCGTGTACACAGCAAGACGCGATTAGTACAAAAAAGCCGGGACAAGCCCGGCTTTCATTACTTCTCTTTAAATATATAAGTCTTCAAATTTGGGAATCTTAAAATCAGGCCAATTTTACACTGGCCCTGTTATTTGTTAATTCCAAATGCCAATTAAGAAGCCAGCTTATAGGAGTCATCGTCTGCATCTTTAAGTTGCAGCCCTTCTTCCCCATCCTCGGCATCCAGATCACCGCCTTCAGCAAGCTTGAGTTTAAGGCGCAGATCATTAACCGAGTCAGCGTTACGCATTCCCTCTTCAACAGTGACCTCGCCGGCTTTGATCATTTGAAAGATTGCATCATCAAAAGTAATCATACCTTGCTCGCGAGACTTCTTGACCAGCTCTTTCATTTCATGAATATCACCCTTCTTCATGAGTTCCGACATCAACGGTGAATTGAGCAGAATTTCCACTGCGGCCCGTCGACCATCACCATCTGGTGTTGCCAACAGACGCTGAGAGATTACCGCCTTCAGGTTCAATGAAAGATCAAGAAGCAATTGGTTACGACGCGCTTCCGGGAAAAAGTTAATGATTCGATCCATTGCCTGGTTGGTGTTATTCGCGTGAAGCGTTGCAAGACACAGGTGGCCGGTTTCAGCAAACGCAATCGCATGTTCCATAGTGTGTTCGTCACGAATTTCACCAATCAGAATCACATCCGGCGCCTGACGCAGTGTGTTCTTCAGTGCGATCTCAAATGTTTCTGTATCGGTACCTACTTCGCGCTGGGTCACCAGACAACCTTTATGCTGGTGTACAAACTCAACCGGATCCTCAATGGTGATGATATGACCCTTACTATTGATGTTTCGATAATCAATAATGGCCGCCAGACTGGTTGATTTACCGGAACCGGTACCACCAACAAAGATCACCAGACCGCGAGTGGTCATAGCAACATCTTTCAGCACTTCCGGAAGATTAAGCTTCTCGAATGACGGCACTTCAAATCCGATAATCCGGATAACCATACCGGCACTGCCACGCTGAACGAATGCGTTAACACGAAATCGCGCTACATCCGGAACACTGATCGCAAAGTTACACTCGCGAGTGGTTCGGAATTCGTTCTGCTCCTTTTCATCCATCACCGACATGGTCAATGCCTTGGTTTGCTCAGGCATCAGCTTTTTGTCAGTGAGCGGTGCGATTTTACCGTGCAGTCTCATGCATGGTGGAGAACCGGCAGTAATAAACAAGTCAGACCCACCCGCCTCCTGCATTTTATTTAGCAGACCATCAAGGTATTTTTTAGCTGAATCGTTTTCCATTATTACTATCTCGCGCTGACTTTTTTATTGTGTGACGATCGGTTTACAAAGAATCCGGATTTGCCGCTTTATGCTTGGCATCTGCCATCGTGACCAGACCTTTGTCCACAAGCTTCTTCAGGTTTTGATCAAGCGTCTGCATACCCGCCGCCTGACCGGTTTGAATAGCCGAGTACATCTGTGCAACCTTGTCTTCACGAATCAGGTTTCTAATGGCCGGTGTACCCATCATGATTTCATGTGCTGCAACTCGACCACCACCAATCTTTTTCAACAGGGTCTGTGAGATAACCGCCTTTAATGATTCCGATAACATAGAACGAACCATTGGTTTTTCACCAGCCGGGAATACGTCAACGATTCTGTCAATGGTTTTGGCTGCTGAACTGGTGTGCAAGGTACCGAATACCAGGTGACCGGTTTCAGCTGCTGTCAGTGCAAGGCTTATGGTTTCCTGGTCACGCATCTCACCAACCAGAATCGTGTCAGGGTCTTCACGAAGTGCTGATCTTAGTGCTTCGTTAAAGCCGTGTGTATCACGATGTACTTCACGTTGATTCACCAGGCACTTTTTGCTCTGGTGCACGAATTCGATCGGATCTTCAATGGTCAGGATATGACCGAGCTCAGTTTCGTTTTTATAGTCCATCATCGCGGCAAGCGTGGTTGACTTACCGGAACCGGTGGGGCCTGTTACCAGTACAATGCCGCGCGGGAACTCAGAAATTTCCTGAAAGATGGGTGGTGCACCGATCTGCTCGAGCGTGAGTACTTCACTGGGAATGGTTCTGAAAACCGCACCGGTACCACGTGCATGGTTAAATGCGTTAACACGAAAACGCGCGATGTCCGGCAGCTCAAAAGAGAAATCGACTTCCAGTTTCTCTTCAAATTCCTTACGCTGCTTGTCGTTCATCACGTCGTAGACCATTGACTGCACAGCACCTGCTTCAAGCTCAGGCACGTTGACACGACGAATATCACCGTCGACACGTATCATCGGCGGCAACTCTGCTGATAAGTGCAAATCCGACGCGCCGTTTTTCACGCTGAAGGTCAGTAGCTGTGAAATATCCATTGATCGATCCTGGAGTTTCTCGTTAAATTCGGGGTGCACAAAACTGTGCTGTTTGAGATCCTATCGACACGCTTCAATTTTTTATTAGTGCCAATGTTCAGCCTGTGACGTCAGTTCACCATTACGCATCCAATAAGCCCTTATCCAGACCGGAAAACGCATGCCTTCAACGCCAAATCAACCTGATACGGCCAACACCGTTACCAGTGCCATCACTACTGCCGTACCCGCTGCCATAACTGCTGTAAGGGACGAAATATCCCGGTTTGAGCAAAAACACGGACGGCCAGCGGGCAGTGTCGAGTTACTGGCAGTCAGTAAAACCAAGCCTGCAGCATTGGTGCGGGCAGCTGCCGCCGAGGGTCAACTGGCTTTCGGTGAGAATTATGCCGATGAGGGCGCTGAGAAAAGCCTCGCACTCAAAGAACTGAACCTCTTATGGCATTACATCGGCCATATTCAGTCAAACAAGACCAAACTAATTGCGGGTCACTACGACTGGGTGCAAGGCGTTGATCGATTAAAGACTGCCCGGCGTCTGAATGAGCATCGCGGTGCGGACCATGACAAAGAGCCTCTGAATATCTGCATTCAACTGAAGTTGGACGACGAGGCCTCGAAATCCGGCTGCAGCACAGCTGATCTTAATGAACTGGCAGACTTTATTGCTGACGCCGAACACCTGACACTCAGAGGGCTGATGGCGATCCCTGCACCTCGCCCGGGTTTTTCAGAACAGCGCGAGGTGTTCAAAGAATTACACCACTGGTTTGAACGTCTAAAACACAGCTACAAAACTGTCGACACCTTGTCTATGGGTATGTCCGGAGATATGGAAGCCGCAATTGCTGAGGGTGCAACCATGGTTCGAATAGGTACGGCGGTATTTGGTGCGCGCGAAAAGCGCTGACACCGGAACATGTGTCCGGTTACGCTGCCGGCTACCGTGTGTGTGCAAAAAGCAGCTATCATAGGCGGACAGATATCTATCTAAGGGACCCCCATGTCAAACTCCAACCCGCTGGTCGCCGCCGCTGAACTTGGCCAGAGCCTCTGGCTCGACTACATTCAACGCAGCATGTTCGATAGCGGTGAACTCGACCGCTACATTGGTGATGATCAACTGCGCGGTATGACGTCGAATCCGTCAATTTTTGAAAATGCGATTGCCAATACCAATGAGTATGACGCCGAGATTGAGGCAATCATCAGGAAAAACCCTGCAGCCACTGCGATGGATGTATTCAAGCAACTGGCGGTAGCCGATATCGGTACAGCAGCAGATGCTTTCAAACAGACCTATTTAAACAGCCGCGGTGATGACGGCATGGTGAGCCTTGAAGTATCACCCGGCCTGGCACATGACGCCGACGGCACCATCGCAGAAGCTATCGAGTTGCACAGTTTGTTAAAGCGCGACAATGTCATGATCAAGGTACCGGGTACCAAAGCCGGTGTTGCCGCCTTTGAGGAGCTGACTGCACGCGGAATTAGTGTCAATGTCACACTGTTGTTTTCAGTTGAAAGGTACAAGGAAATCGTACAGGCCTACATTAAAGGTCTTGAACGTCGTGCAGCAGAAGGCCTGCCGATCGATAAAATAGCGTCTGTGGCGAGCTTTTTCGTCAGCCGTGTTGACAGCCAGGTAGATTCAGCCCTGGAGGCACACAGCAATCAGGAAGTTGCCAAAACGCTCATGGGTAAAGTCGCTATCGACAACGCCAAAGTGGCATACAGTTATTATCAGAATGTTTTTAACAGCCCTCAGTTTGCAAAGCTTTCCGATAACGGCGCGATACCACAACGACTACTTTGGGCATCTACCGGTACCAAGAACCCTGCTTACAGCGATGTCTACTATGTAGAAGAGTTGATGGGACCCAATACCGTAAATACGGTACCCCCCAAGACAATGGATGCGTTTCGGGATCACGGGGTAGTAGAAAACCGGTTGGAACAGAACCTGACCAGTGCACAATCCACACTGGATACTCTTGCACAGCTCGGCATCAATCTTGGACAAATCACTGATCAACTGGAGGCTGACGGTGTGCTTTCATTCAGTGAGGCATTTGACCGGCTGCTTGCAGCCATAGATGCGGAAAGTGCCAAGTATAAATCGTAGACTGCCACAACGAGAGCAGTAATAGATCATGAAGATAGCGTTTATCGGTTGTGGCAATATGGCACAAAGCCTTATTGGCGGACTGATTGCCAACGGCACTGAAGGACAGAACATTATTGTTGCTGATCCACTGCCAGCGTCTACCACGCAGGCGGCAGAGAAGTGGAACGTCACTGTTGCAGATAACAACCTTGATGCTGCAGCTAAAGCTGATGTCATTGTGCTTGCGGTTAAACCGCAGCAGATGAAAAACGTTTTAACCGATATGGCGAGCGCACTGGATCAGCAGCTACTGGTATCGATTGCCGCTGGCATATTAACCCGCGACATGCTTGCCTGGGCCAACGCCTCAGCCAACCAGACATCTGCCGGCAAAATTGCAGTAGTGCGATGTATGCCGAATACACCGGCACTGATTCAGTGCGGTGCTACTGGTCTGTATGCAGACAGTGCTGTGACCGATTCACAACGCAAAACCGCCGAAGTAATCCTTGGTGCGGTCGGTGCTACCGCATGGGTGGAGCGTGAATCACAACTTGATGCGATAACTGCCTTGTCGGGCTCCGGTCCGGCATACTTCTTCCTGATGATCGAAGCGATGACCGATGCCGCTAAAGAACTCGGGCTGGATCACGACCTGGCGGTAAACTTTGCTACACAAACTGCATTGGGTGCCGCACGCATGACTGCCGAGGGAGATACTGATCCTGCGCAACTCAGAAAAAACGTCACCTCGCCTGCCGGTACCACAGAAGCGGCATTAAAGAGTTTTGACAATGACAACTTTAGAAAGATTGTACTGAGCGCGATGCAAGCAGCTGACAAACGAGCTCATGAACTCGGTACCGAACTCGGCCAATAGCAACGAATCAGCACACAGGCCAACAGCACAGACCAATAAAGTTAAACAATCTAGCCAGACAAACTCCGGATAACAAACAATGGGTAATTTCAGCAGCGGATTTCATTTTCTGATATCCACAATTTTCGATATCTTTGCTTTCATTGTGATGCTGCGATTCATCATGCAGTTCACCAGAGCAAGCTTCAGCAATCCGGTTGGTGATCTCGTCGTCAAAGCCACCAACCCGTTTCTGAAGCCACTTCGCAAAATAATACCCGGTATAGGCGGACATGATGTGGCAGCCCTGGTACTGGTTTTTCTCATCTTGCTGGTGAAGTATATTTTGCTGACTGCACTGGGAGGCGTCAGCTGGACAGCTGCACTACCATTTGCCTTGCTGGGCGTATTGGGAACCGCTATTGATGTATTCCTGATCTGTATTTTTGTTCGTGTCATCTTAAGCTGGGTAACCCCGGGTGGTCATGCCCTATCAGGTGTGCTCAGTAGCGTTACGTCACCGGTTTTGAATCCAATCCAAAAGTTCATACCACCTTTTAATGGATTGGATTTATCGCCATTGGTAGCAATACTTATTCTTATCTTCATCAAGAAAGTGCTTGGTTTAGGATAGTAGTGTTAGATATCAATGGCTGATCAATCCGCTGGTGTGGTAACACCTCAGGTTGCCTCCTTCAATCAACCGCTGAAGCTTGATTGTGGGCAGACTCTTGCCAGTCATGAGCTGATTTACGAGACCTACGGTACGCTTAACGAACAAAAAAACAATGCAATACTGGTTTGCCACGCGTTGTCCGGTGATCACCATGCTGCCGGCAAACATCATGTTGATGATACAAAATCCGGCTGGTGGGATAGCTGTATCGGCCCGGGCAAAGCAATCGATACGAGTCGTTTCTTTGTTGTATGTTCGAATAACCTCGGTGGATGTCGCGGTAGTACCGGCCCGCTATCGGTAAATCCTGATACCGGCAAGTTGTACGGCCCTGATTTCCCGATAGTTACCTGTAGCGACTGGGTCAAAAGCCAGAAAATGTTGATGGAGTCTCTCGGGCTTGATCATTGGGCAGCTGTGGTTGGTGGCAGCCTTGGTGCAATGCAGGGGTTGCAATGGGCTATCGACTACCCCGATCTTGTTGATCATATTTTACTGGTCGCCTCAGCGCCCAAGCTATCTGCACAGAATGTAGCGTTCAATGAAGTTGCACGGCAAGCCATTATGACGGATCCGGAATTTCATGAAGGCAGGTACTACGAACATAATACCGTGCCCGGGCGCGGTTTAATGCTTGCACGCATGCTCGGTCATATTACGTATCTTTCTGAAGATGCAATGCGTGAAAAATTCGATCGCGAACTCAGCACCGAGAAGCTCAATTTTAACTATGACGTTGAGTTTCAGGTGGAAAGTTATCTGCGCCATCAAGGCACCTCATTCATCAACCGCTTTGACGCCAACACATACCTGTTGATGACCAAGGCACTGGATTACTTCGACCCGGCGCGCGACTATGACAACAATCTTGTCACTGCGTTTGAACAAATCAAAGCACGATGTATGGTGATCTCTTTTACATCGGACTGGCGTTTTTCATCCGAACGCTCGGAAGAAATTGTCAACGCGATGATGCTGGCAGGACTAAATGTGTCATCGACCATAATCCAGTCAATCAGCGGCCACGATTCATTTTTAATGCCCATTAAAGACTATACCGAGAGCATAACGAGCTGGCTTAGCAACATCTCGCTCAGAGATGCGACCAACTCGTCGACCGTTGAATCGGTTCCTGCAGGAACCGACGCATGACTGATTCCCTGCAAACGGCGAATATCCGCACTGATTTGCGCAGGATTCAGGACTGGATCGAACCGGACAGTCGCCTGCTGGATTTAGCCTGTGGTGACGGAACTCTGCTGGCATTGCTGGCAGCGACAAAGAACACCACGGGCTATGGGATGGAAATATCACAGCCCGATATAAACGCCTGTCTGGCGAAGGGACTGAATGTCATCCATCGCGATATAGAACTGGGCCTGGATAACTTTGAAGACCGCTCATTTGACTATGTGCTCACCACACACTCAATACAAACACTGCACTACCCGGCTCACACACTGCTTGAGATGGTACGGGTAGGAGTGAGAGGCATCGTGTCTTTTCCAAACATGGGTTTCTGGAGCAACAGATTATCAATCGGCCTGCTTGGTAAAATGCCACGTACACGATCCCTGCCTCACGAGTGGCACGATACACCAAACACACATTTGTGCACCCTGCGCGACTTTGAAAACCTTTGTAACGAACTGGAGATTGACATTGTCCGTCGTGCGGCGTTTAACAACACACATGACAAGAGCTTTGGTTCAACCCTGTTGCCGAACCTTCTGAGTGAAACCGCTTTGTACGAAATAACAGCAAAAAACACGCACCATAAAGTGTTTCCAGGATCGAGTTAGCCAATACCCAAACCGGGCAATAGCTGCAGCATTGGCAGAAAAGCTGTTAATTCCGATCAATAAAACACTGCAAATAAAGCATTTTTTGGCTCAACAGGACAAAAAACCCTATAAATTACGTTAAATAGTAGAATAACTGTTGGCAAACGTTGCATATGCTGTATCATCCGCTTCGCGAACACGCACGGTTAAAGACAACGTTCAATAACCACCAGTCACCAGCATTAACAAACATGAACTTTTGGACATAATCCAATAACTGCATGTTCACCGCTGCTGGTATCAATGTAATAAAACTACTTTACGGGTAACAGGAACATGGCGAAGAAAAAAGCTAAGAAGAAGGCTATTGGTAAAAAGAAAGTTGTAGCTAAAAAGAAAGTCTCCAAGAAAAAGACATCAAAGAAAAAAGCATCCAAAAAGAAAGCGTCCAAAAAATCCGGCGCGGTTGGAAAAAAACCACCTACAAAATCTGAGATCCTGGCTCACATAGCTGAAGAGACAGAGCTTTCCAAAGGTGATGTTGCAGCAGTGATGGATTCACTTGCCGGACTAATCGGCAAGAACATCGGTTCACGCGGACCAGGTATCTTCAACATGCCAGGCCTGTTCAAGGTCAAGCGCATTACCAAGAAAGCGACCAAAGCCCGTAAAGGCACCAACCCGTTCACCGGTGAAGAAATGATGTTCAAAGCAAAGCCGGCTCGCAAGGTTGTAAAGCTCTTGCCTCTGAAAAATCTGAAGGAAATGGTCTAAGCACCATTGAGTCACTCCCAACTGCGCCGGGTTATCCGGCGCAGTTGTCGTAACCCGCAAGCGCAGCGCAACACCGCATAACTACACCGGTCTTACAGCCCGGCCAGACTACAATTCGCAGAGAAGCCAGGTCATCACCGGAACTCTGACGGCGGTCTCCCTCGCCACACAAATACCACGTCAGCCACAAGCTTCTATTTTCTACGGTCAGGCTGAAGTCAGCGGCAGCGAATACACTGTCATATTGAAATCAGAAACCAGCTGCCCCACGATGTATGATGTGTGGGTGGTACAACGCTTCCGGGATTACAACACCGGGGATGGTAGCCGTTCAGTTTTGCCATCTGTTTTCAGTGACCACGATTTGCATCGACGCATATAGAGATATCACTACAATGGCCAGACTGGCACCATGGGTAAGTCGTTTGTTAGTCATCCTGATTGGCTACGTGGCGGCCGTTATCGCACTAAAATTTGTCCCGATACAAGACACCCGTGCTGCCGCGATCGCGCCAGTTAATAACGGAAACACCGTGAGCGAAGTCGCAGCTGCCAGCGCGCCTTCGATTATTGAAGTCGCGAATGATGCCGCCAGGCAGAACATTTTCGGTGAACCGGGTGCTGAACCGGTAAAAACTGTCGTCAGAGATCAGCCTGTTGTAGACACCAAACTGAACCTTAAGTTGCTCGGGGTCTATACAGCTGAGCCGGCAGAATCAGCAATGGCAATTATCAGTTCGAACGGCAAACCGGAAGAAGTGTTTCGTGTCGGCGAGACGATTACCGGCAGAGCGGTACTGAAAGAAGTGTTGCAGAATGAGGTCCGAATAGACAATGGCGGCCGTATTGAAAAGCTGGAGCTGCCTGAGGCCGTGGCTTCCACCGGCACCACTAACTTCGCCAACCTGCCGGGCGGCAATCTTCAACCACAACAAACCGGCGCCAGCGCATCGAATAATGCGCCTATTCAATTGCCGGATTCACCCGGTGCGATCCGCGATGAGCTGGTGAAAAATCCGGCCATACTCGGCAAGCTCGTCAGCGCTGTCCCTTACCGGGAGAATGGCCGTATTCTGGGCTACAAGATTACCCCGAAACAGCAGGACGGGCTGCTGGCAAATTATGGTGTACTGCCCGGGGATGTCATCACCCGGGTCAACGGGATAGCCCTGGCAAACCAGAAAAATGCCATTCGCGCGTTGCGAAAACTGGTGAAAGCTCCCTCCATTGACGTCTCAATACTAAGAGATGGTGCAGAATTACCGGTCAGTATTTCGCTGGAATAAATGCATTAAAATCTTTACAGTCTAACTCCTTACGTGCGTTAATAAAGCGCATGTACGATTAATCACCCCCTGAAATCGTACAAACGAATAGAGTAAGACGTTGAAAAATAATAATAAATTTCGTTGGAAACGGACTGCTAGAGGTGTGTCCATTGGACTGTTGCTAATGTGCAACAGTGGTTTCGCACAGGCACAGGAAGAAGACAGCACATTCACGCTGAATCTGCAGAATACAGACATTCATTCGCTGATTGCAACGGTCTCCAAGCAGACCGGTCGTAACTTCGTTGTTGACCCGAGAGTCAAAGCCAAAGTCACGGTAATCTCCACCGACCCGGTGAGCGCAGACGGACTCTACGAGGTCTTTCTTTCGGTGCTGCAAGTACACGGTTACTCGGCAGTACCGGCAGGTGATCTGGTGAAGATCGTACCCGACGTAACGGCAAAGCAGGGCCCGGTACCGATTCTCGGCGACGATGCGGATTCTTCAGATCAGCTGGTTACCCAGGTGATCACCGTGATCAATGTACCGGCAGCGCAGCTGGTGCCCATTCTTCGTCCCATGGTGCCGCAGCAGGGCCACTTGGCGGCTTATGCTGCAACCAACTCATTGATTATCACCGATCGCGCCTCGAATATTCAGCGCCTGATGGAGATCATTCGACGCATCGACCGTCCGGACAACGAAGAAATCGAGGTGGTTCGCCTGAATCACGCATCGGCATCGGAAATTGTCGGCACGCTCTCGTCACTGCAACGCAACAACATTGGTGGGCCACAAGGTCCGGGGGCCATACAACTCGTTGCGGATGAAAGAACCAACAGTGTATTGATCAGCGGTGACAGAGCCGTTCGCGTGCGGATTCGCGGCCTGATTGCACACCTTGATACGCCGATTGAATCCGGCGGCAACACGCGGGTGGTCTACCTCAAATTTGCTAACGCTGAAGACATGGTGACTATTCTGCAAGGCGTATCGCAGGGTCAGGCCAAAGTAGGAGCAACAACAGCAGACGGCACCGGTGCAGTCGTGCAGCAACAACCTCTTACACAAGCCCCGCAAAACACGGCACAGCAGGTAAATAACACCGGCGTTGTTCCCAATCAGGCACAGAACAACGCTGTTCTAGCGAGAAGTGCTGCCGAGACGGGTGAGTCAAACGTAGATATTCAGGCAGATCCGAATACAAACGCGCTGATCATTACCGCCCCGCAGGATGAGATGCAGAATATCCTTGCGGTGATCAGACAGCTTGATATTCGACGCGCACAAGTATTGGTCGAAGCCGTCATCGCGGAAATAACAGAAGACAACACACGCGAGTTCGGAATCAACTTTCTGCTTGATGGTACAGATAAGGATGTACCGATCGGTTACTCAAACCTTGGCGGAGCGACTGAGGGTCTGCTGGGCATCGCCGGTGCAGCTGCCGGCAACGGCGGCTTGCCTTCTTCTCTTGGCACCGGCTTGTCACTGGCACTCGGCCGTTTTGCAACCGGCGAAATTGATTTTGGTTTTCTGGTGCGAGCGATCGCCTCCGATGCAGACAACAATATTTTATCTACACCAAGTATCGTCACGCTCGATAACGAAGAAGCCGAGATCGTTGTGGGTTCAAATGTACCTTTTGTCACCGGCACACAGTTATCTGCCAACAATAACAATCCGTTCCAGACCATTGAAAGAGAAGATATCGGTCTGACCCTTAAAGTGACGCCACAGATCAATGACGGCAACACGATTAAGATGGACCTGGAACAAGAGGTATCAAACGTTAATACCACTGCCCTTACCGGCGCGGCCGATATCACCACCAACGTACGCTCGATCAAAACAACCGTGTTGGTTGAAGACGGGCAAACTCTGGTGCTCGGCGGACTGATAGACGATCAATTCACTGACGTGGAAGAACGGGTACCCCTGCTGGGTGATATCCCGATTCTGGGACACTTGTTTCGCTATCGCAGCACGACAAAAACCAAACGAAACCTGATGATCTTTCTGCATCCGCAAATCATGCGAGATAGCACAACAGCCAGTCAGTACAGCAACAGTAAGTACAACTTCCTTCGTTCCCGTCAAATGCTTTACCGACAGGAGCAGGATAATGCGCTGACTAAAGAGAAGCAGGAACTGCCAGAGCTGAAATTCTACTTTGAAGGCAAAGACGCAGACAGCCCGTTAACGCAATTCGATACACCGTTGTCTGGCAACGAAGGATTACAACTGACAGACGCGTCAGTTCGATCGATTCTCAAAGCTGGCAGCGGCACACTGGTAACGACTGGTACTACGACGAAAAGTGATCCGGTAATTGCCGGTCCGTCTAAAGCAGACATCGAAAAGGTAATCGCCGAGCACAGTTCACAACAGGCCGATCAGATATTGGCGGATGCAGAAGAAGCAACTACCGACGTGACAATTGACGCGTCGATGGCTGACATGTCAGCACCGGTAGCTGAGAACATCCTCAACAAAACCGCGACTATTGCAGAAACCGACACCGCACCGGAGCTACCTGTTGCGAATGAAGCATTGGTTGCAAGTGTTATGCAAAGCGACGACGCTGCTTCTGCAATCGAAGAAGATGCCACCGGGACCCTGCCAGCTAGTGAACAAAAAACGCTGCCACCCCTGCTGGTACAGCTCAGCGAAGCGGTAGTGACGTCCGAACCGGTTAAAGAATCTGTAGTGGAAACAGCACCTCTGCCGATTGCGACTACAGAACCTTTGCCGGAACCATTACCTGAGACGCTACCTGGCGACCAGCTATTCGAGCCACTCACAGAACAATCAGATGAACTACCAATAGCTATAACTGAAGCGGAACTGGCTGTCGCTGAAGTACCTGCCAGCAGCAAACCGCTCGAGTTTGAATCCGTACAAGACGCAGTAGATGCCGAACTACTTGAATTCGAGGACACTGATGCATTGCAAGAGCTGCAAAGCACTGGCGAGTACATCGACAACATCGATGAGTTAGAGGTTGATCGTTCGCAGGATGATCTTTCCGACGACCGTCCAGAAGTGTTTCTGACGTCTATCACTACCGGCAACACGACAATTCTGCCGGAAATGGAGCCACAGCCAAGATATTAGTCCGGCGGGTATTTGCCGGCTATCGGCCAGGCACCACCTTGAACCAGCTTGGGTACCGGTAAGCCGCGCTGAATGCAACGATCCGCGCCCGAATATATCCAACCACTCCGAATTGGCCAGAGCCATGATTTTACCCAGGTGTCGAATAACCGACACCTGCCTGAATCACCGCAGCAATGTTACTGTAACGGTTGATAGAGAATACCGGCGGGCCTTTAAGAGTAGAATACAAGTGTTGTACAAGCCTCATTTGCAACACTCTGCGGTGATAGCCAGGCTGGCATGTCACGGCAATGGTCAACACCCGGTTCAACACCCGGACAGGACAACCGTGCTATCGAAGGATCATCATTGGCACAGGAGCTAACTCGAAGTAATGGCATCTCAACCTAACGACCATCTGCTCGATGATGGCATCGCCAGTATTGACGCTGAGCACACTGACACGATCGCAGCCCTTAAACCGCTCAATCTGCCCTACAGCTTTGCCAAACGCCACGGCGTTCTTATCGATCGAAAAAACGAACCCGATCCACTACTGGTGCACCGACCCGGTGTGACCAATCTGGCTCTCCTTGAGGCACGACGTAGCGCCGGGCACCCGGTGACACTGCATCAGGTGGATGAAGACGAATTCGATTTGTTGCTAACCCGCAATTACGAGGGTAACACCAGTGACGCCATGACGGTCATGGATGATTTCGACGGCGAACTCGATCTTGATCGAATGGCAGAGTCGCTGGAACCGGAAGATTTAATGGAATCACAGGATGACGCACCGATAATCCGGCTGATCAATGCGATGCTGACGGAAGCCATTCGCAAAGGCGCTTCAGATGTACACATCGAACCTTTTGAACATCGATTGTCTGTGCGTTATCGCGTCGACGGGGTCATGAACAAACTGCTTGAACCACCTCAGCAAGCGGCAGCGCAGGTGATTTCACGTATCAAAGTGATGGCCAAGCTCGATATCGCCGAAAAAAGACTGCCCCAGGATGGCCGTATCTCACTGCGAGTTGCAGGACGCCCGGTTGACGTTCGTGTTTCAACTCTGCCATCAGGTCACGGTGAACGCGTGGTGATGCGTTTACTCGACAAACAGGCAGGACGTCTGGATCTTGAAAATCTGGGTATGTCGGATGCGTCAACAGAATTGCTTTTAAACATACTGAAAATGCCACACGGTATTGTGCTGGTGACCGGCCCGACTGGCTCAGGTAAAACTACTTCACTGTACGCAGCGATGACCAAACTCAACAACAGTCGCAACACAATCCTGACCGTTGAAGACCCCATAGAGTACTACCTTGATGGCATCGGCCAGACTCAGGTGAATACCAAAGTCGATCTAACCTTTGCCCGCGGGTTGCGCGCCATACTTCGACAGGATCCGGATATCGTGATGGTCGGTGAGATACGCGACCTTGAAACCGCCGAAATCGCCGTACAAGCAAGTTTGACCGGGCACCTGGTACTTTCAACACTTCATACCAACACTGCCATTGGATCAATCACCCGTCTGCGTGATATGGGTGTAGAGCCGTTTTTACTTTCATCGAGCCTTATCGGGCTAGTGGCACAACGACTTGTCAGACTGTTATGCAACGATTGCAAAAAAGAACATGTGCCAAGTGCTGCCGAGCGTCAACAGCTCGGTTTACAGGAAAACGAAGACGGCATTGTCTATCTGCCACACGGATGCAATGTCTGCAACCACTCCGGTTATGTCGGACGAACCGGTATCTACGAAGTGGATGTTGTGGATGAGACCATTCGCAATATGATTCATGATGGCGAGGCCGAGCACGAGATAGAATCCTACGCACGCAGCAAATACCCGGGCATCACTGAAGATGGCAAGCGCCTGGTATTGAATGGTCTGACTTCCCTGGAAGAAGTCTTGCGTGTTACCCGGGAAATGTAGATGCCTGCTTTTGAGTATGTCGCGCTAGATGCGGCGGGCAGTGAAAAAAAAGGTGTACTGGAGGGTGATAACCCGCGCCAGATACGTCAACAGCTGCGCGATCAGAAACTTACTCCGATTGATGTGGTTGAGGGAAGCTCAAAATCCAACCGGGCAAAGGCAACCGGCACCTTCCGTGGCGGCATCAGTAACAATGATCTCGCGTTAATCACACGACAGATTGCGACACTGGCCTCTTCAGGCACTCCTATCGAGGAAGCCCTTGGCGCTGTAGCCAAGCAAAGCGACAAACCGAAGATAAAATCATTAATGCTGTCGGTAAGAGGCCGTGTGCTGGAAGGTAAAACTCTGGCCAGTGCACTTGGCGAATACCCAAAGGTATTTCCGGAGATTTTTCAGGCTACTGTGGCAGCAGGTGAACAGTCGGGTCACCTGGACTCGGTATTGGAAAGACTGGCTGACTACACTGAAGACAAGCAATCGACCAAGCAAATCATCAGTAAAGCGCTGTACTATCCAATCGGTCTCGTGTTTATCGCTATTGCGATTGTCTCTTTTCTACTTGCCTACGTGGTACCAAAAGTGGTGTCGGTATTTGACAGCATGGGTCAGGAGTTGCCATTACTTACCAGAGTGATGATTGCACTCAGTGAGTTTATTCAAAACTGGGGACTTGCGGTTCTGATTACCGGCATTGTGCTGTTCATAGCATGGCGCCGCCTATTGCAAAACGAATCCGTAAAAATGAAGGTGCATGCTTTTATGCTAAAGGTACCTTTAATCTCACGCATCATACGCGGCTCCAACGCCTCTCAGTTTGCACGCACTCTGAGTATTCTTGCAGCCAGTGGCGTACCAGTACTCGACGCACTGGGTATCGCATCGCAAGTACTCACCAACCGGCCGATGCGTCACGCTGTTAAACAAGCTGCCACCAAGGTCCGTGAAGGCGGTGGTTTAAGCCGGTCATTGGAGCGCACCGGTTTCTTCCCGCCTATGATGTTGCATCTGATCGGCAGTGGCGAGGCATCGGGTCGACTTGAACAAATGCTCGAAAAGGCGGCTTCGCATCAGGAACGTGAACTCAACTCTATACTTGCTGTGTTTCTAGCATTGCTCGAGCCGGTGATTATTTTGATAATGGCCGGTATGGTGATGGCCATCGTACTGGCGATCTTACTTCCAATTTTTGAGCTCAATCAGCTGGTTGCCTGATCTCCTGGCGGACTCGCCCGTTTCATCACGTCAATTTCTGTGTATTTCGCGGCGATCAGGCCGCGATCAGGTGTTCTGATCGCTAAATGGACAGCTTCGTGCTTACAACGCGGTCCCGGTACGAACCTGTAGGTTGAAAGTATGGCCATGACTGTCCGATTCTTAATTCCCGGGAGCACAGACAACACAACACCTTGTTATATAATCAGTGCAAGAGGCGGCCACACTAAAACTAAAAACCGAGCCGGCAAGCCATGAATTTATTCAGATCCCAACGTTCCCTGATTCCGCTGCTATTTTACGCACTGGCAAGTGCCGGGCTGCTCAGCGCTTGCGATGGCGAAGGCATCAATCGCTTAGAAAATGACGCTGGTGCCACTTCCGCTGGCATGGCCCAGGGCACCGCCGCTCGTACCGGTCCGAACCGATATGTGCAGCTGGAAAAAATAAACTTTGAAGCAACATTGCCTTCAATCATCAGTGTGATGTTCCAGGCTACTGATCGTTATGGTGGCGCTATAACCGGGCTACAAACAAGCGATTTTCTGTTGCTTGAAGACAACGAACCCGTCTCGGCAGCTGAAACCTCTCTCGCAATTGTGCCACACGAGCAGCTACCGTATGCGCTACGCAGCGTCATCATGATCGACACCAGCAGCAGCATCTCACCAGCAAACCTGGATACTATTAAAGATGCGGTACTGGGCATACTGACCGATGCAGAAGGACAATCGAATCTGTTACCGCAACAGGAAATTGCCTTGTACTCGTTTAATGACAGCGTGTCACTGCTGCAGGATTTCACCAACAACACCAACACCCTGATAGATACGCTTGACAACATCCAACCCGCGGTAGCAATAACGCCAACCGATTTTTATGGTGCTGTTATCACCGGCGCCAGTCGCATTGAAAATACCTTTGATCTAACTCAAATTATGCAAGGCAATGTGGTAATCATAACGGATGGCACTGACACCGCAGCGAGAAACACATATCGTGATGCGCTGGCTTCAGTACGCGGTAAATCTGTCTACACGCTTGGTGTCGGCGATGAGATTTCAGCGGATATCCTGCAACAGATTGGCACCAGCGGCACTTATGCGCTGCGAAATTTTGAACAGCTCAATTCGACACTCACCACCATCAATCAACAAGTGGTTGCCAGTGCAAACAGCTTTTACTACCTGCACTATGCTTCTCCCAAACGTGGAGCAGAAGGGGCACGAAGCAGCCTGCATAACATTAAACTTTCAGTGGTAAACAATGCTAACCGCAGTGCTACATCAGTGATTACAGATCAATTCGATGCCACTGAATTCAGTAATGTGCAGGCGGAGATTGTCATCGCCGGACCTGCGCGCCTGGATTTACAGGAAGCTGGTATCTACCGCGCAAGCACGCGATGGGGACCACAACCAAATGGAAACTACCTTTGGAGCCTGCCGGAGGACAATATTTCGTGTCAGATCGACCCGTTGAGCACAACGAGCATTCGCGTCACCGGGGTAGCGACCGGCAACTGTACACTGACCGCCGAAGACCAATCTGCCGGTGGCGTGCAAGGCTGGCACTTTATTGAAGTAGTGGCAGACTAGCTAGGGTTAACTACCCGGGCAGCTGCCAACAATCACTGTGTTGCCAATTCACTGATGAAGTGGCGAATGTCTGCGCTTGCCACTGACACAGAGTGGTTTTTAATTTTCACGTACTCATCGCCATTCACGTAGGCTGCAAAGCCACGCAACATACCAGCGAGTACGTGTTGACCTTGCTCACAAGTGATTAAGCCGCCTCCGGATTGACCCGAGTCGATCGGTGCGGTGGTGTGTAAGGCACCATCGGTTGCTGCCTTAATCTTAAAACTACCGGATGATGTGGTTTTTGACTCGGCGCGAGGAAATCCTACCGCCCACACTTTGGCGCTGTTACTAAGATCGCTGTCGCCTATCTGAATCGGTTCAACATCAAGTGCAGACACTTCAAGAATCGCGAGATCTTTGGAGCGATCGATAGATGCGACAAATGCCGGATACAACGTCTCCTCAATTCTGATGAAGGCCTGATAAGACTCATCGATCGCATGTGCGGCAGTCAAGACCCGATTGGGCCCGACGACAACACCACTGGCATGGCTACCGTCCTCGCTGGTCACACGGACTACTGACTCGAGCGCTTTTTGCGCAGGCCAGCCACAATTGTCTGCATGAGCCGCTGGTGCCAGCAACACACCTGCTAAAACAGCAATCAACGTCTTGTTCATATCCGGTGTCCCGTATAGTCTGGTGCCGCGGACGCACGGCTCTCTCTTCACCGCTATGTTATACCAGCGACGGATGTGATTAGCGTGATAGAAGTTCAACACTGGCAAGCGCCATGACGCAGAATTCCCGGACAGATTCCTCAACTCCGGTTTCCTGTGACCAGGCACAAAAATATGGGCAGCCGCCATTTTGACTGGTCCACGACAGAAAACAACAGCTAGCGCGGGATTTCAATACGAGGATGCGACGCCATTTGAGTGAATCGCCGTGGACACCACCCGAGTGAGCAATACCAATCCAGATTTGTCCGGCCGGCAAACGGGAGCAAAGCCACTGTTCGCTCAGAAGCTGTAGACACCGGTGTTGTATTTGTAGTGCCAGGAGACGATTGCGACGAGATTGCGTATTTGCTCGACCCGTACGACTGATCGAACGCTCAGTCTTCAGGCTGTTGAGTTACTTTGTTGCCATACCACAACATCACTACCGATAAGGGTGGTGGTGTAGATCTAAGGGGATGGTTACAGAATACTACCCGGCTTCTGTATTAAAACCGAGATCAACATCCTGCTGATCTTGCTGCTGGTCTGGCTGCTGGTCTGGCTGCTGGTCTTCCTGGTGTTCATCTACAAAGTCACCATCTGCTACCTGTACCTCTGCCGCCTGCCAACCTTTCTCACTCTTTATCTGAAGAAAGGACACCTCCTGACCTTCTCGAAGGTTTTTAAATCCTTCAGCCTGGATCGAACGGTAGTGGACAAATACATCTTCACCTTCTGGGTTCAGAATAAAACCATAACCTTTTTCAGTATTGAACCATTTAACGGTTCCTTGTTTTCTATCACTCACTGGGGACCTCTTTATCATCTACGTCACTGGCTCGTGACAAAAAAGTATTGAACAAGTTCAAAAGTGAATAATCCCGCTCCCTGTGCAAGCTGCAAATTCACTTGCAGTAATTGAACAAATCAATCTGAATCTTAACTGCAAAACAGGCACTCACGAGTCGCACACGGCGTTTCGTGTCAACTTCAGTATAATTGCAATACGAGGTTAGAATGCAATTATTTTTCCACTCCTGAAATCCACTAAACCCCCATATATATAGGACAAATCAACACAAACAGCATAATAAAACTACCAACTATGCGTTCAAAAAATCACCCCAAATAAGCAAATTGTCAACAATAACGGCGGTAATGCTTGAACATATTCTCCGAATGAGCTTGATAAATACATAGCCTAATTGACTAACCGGCCATTCACCTGTTCTATAGGTGCTCCCCTTATTCGATTACTATTTTTCATAACAATCGAATTTCTAATTTTTAAAACAAACTCACAAAACCAAAATAAAATGCTTAGGTTTTGTTCTCGGGCCGACTCCGAGAGCACGGATCGCACGCTACACGTGTCCCCTGCTCCCCTCAGTTGCAATAACTGAGGCCGTAACTATCTGTAACTTCGATTTCCCTCCTGGCTGCCGTTAACAAATTGGTTGTAGGAACAATCCGTTGCGGAGAATTAAAAAATGCACATAACACATAAACTGACGCTGGTTGCCTGCCTGGCGCTGGCACTGGGCGCTTGTGGCGGAAGCGGCACGAGTAATGAGGAACCACTTGAGTCTCAACCGGTCATTGGCGCTACTGTAGGCCTGATTCAATCGGATGACTCGCCTTCCGATACTGACGGGGATGGAGTCTCCAATGACGCCGAGGGTTACGATGACATCGATGGCGATGGGGTACCCAACTACCTGGATCTGGACAGCGACGGTGACATGGTCTCTGACGCACATGAATACAATCACCCGTGCAGCGCAGAATTCATCTCGGCTCGTGAGCGATATGGCACACCCACAGCGACCCGCGATTATCCTGAGTTCTCAGAGCGAATTCCGCTGATCGTCACAGAGCACTGGTTTGAAGACATCGCGACTATCGTGCGCTTTACTTCTATGGAAACGGAAGATTTCTGCACCGTGGCAGAAGAGCAGAACACCACAGTCTGGAACGACTAGAACACTGGTACGTCAGGTCGGGCTGCGAGGCCCGACCCAACCTCGATCAATAGCACTCGACCATTCCCGTGGTCTGGGTTAGGGTATCTGCAGACATCTGTAACCTGTAGCGCACCCGCCCATGCCTCTGTTGATGCAGTTTCGATGTCGTCTCTCTGTTTGACGTCTCCCTGATTTCGACGTCTCTCCAATTTCGACACTGGGGCTTCATCTTGCCGCGCACTATCTATCTGCTGACAGCCTGTCAGGCGTATCTGTTCATCTGCTCTACATTGCTGATCACAGTCTCCGCGCTCATCGGACTGGAGCTGGCTGAAAACAAGGCACTGGCAACCCTGCCGCTGGCAGTTCAATTTATTGCTGTCATGAGTTGCAGCGTTCCCGCATCGCTGGCCATGGGGAAATGGGGGCGCCGACGCGGGTTTGTGTTCGCCACACTGGTCGGTATAACCGGCGCATGTCTCGCGTTAACAGCAATTTATCAGCACTCACTGGCAATTTTCTGTCTCGCCACAGCGTGCTTTGGCTGCTTTAACGCTTTCGGAAATTACTACCGCTTTACCGCACCAGAAATTGTAACGGCTGAAAAAAAGAACGTTGCCATTTCATGGGTGATGGCCGGTGGAGTTGTCGCCGCATTTATCGGCCCTAACCTTGCCCGCTGGAGCCAGAACCTGCTGGATATTTCCATCTATGCCGGTGCGTTCGTGGTGGTAATCGGTGTTTATATGCTGTCTTTAATGACCATCAGTTTTATGGACTTGCCTCCACCAACACCTAAGCCCTCTGACGGAAACACCGGCCGACCGATAAGTGCCATTGTTAAACAGCCGACGTTTATCGTTGCCTGCCTTTGCGCCACCCTCGGTTATGCCACCATGAATCTGGTGATGACTGCAACACCATTGGCTATGCATGCCAGTCATCTGGGTCTCGACGATACGGCATTTGTAATTCAATGGCACGTTGTCGCAATGTTCGCTCCCTCCTTTGTGACCGGAAACCTGATCAATCGATTCGGTATCGGCAAAATACTTTTCACCGGTGCCTTGCTGTGCCTGTTGTGCGTCATACTCAACCTGCTCGGTCAATCAGTCTGGCACTTCGCGATAGCGCTGATACTTTTAGGCCTTGGTTGGAACTTCCTGTTTGTTGGCGGTACCACTCTACTCACTGAGTGCTATGCCGAAACCGAAAAAAGTCGTACCCAGGCGGCCAATGACTTTATTGTATTCAGCACCGTTTCAGTGACGGCACTATCCTCAGGTGTACTGCACCATCACCTCGGCTGGAGCATTGTCAATCTCTGCGTTATTCCGTTTATACTAGTGTGTGCCTATAGCGCGTGGTGGCTTGCAAATTCAAATAACAAATCCCATCCGCAAGCAGCCACGTAGTTGTTGCAATCAATTCCCCAAAAATATCGTTTGACCACTATGAAACTTTTTTTCGCCCTCACCCTCCTACTGTTTGGCAGCCTCACCAGTGCTTCAGAAGGCATCATGATCTCTGAAGAAAGTGCCTGGGCAAGGGCTACCCCACCGGGCAGTAAAACCACTGCAATCTATCTCACAGTAATGAATCACTCAGGGGCAGACATCAGCCTGACTGCAGCGACTGCAAATATTTCAGAACGGGTTGAACTGCATACCCATATAAACAACGACGGCATGATGAAAATGCAGCAGGTCGTCTCAATAGTGGTACCCGCAGGCGGTCAGGCACAACTCAAGCCACATGGTGATCACATCATGGTATTCAACCTGCAGGATCAACTCAAACAAGGCGAACTGGTCAGTGTGGAGCTCACGTTTGACAACGGCCAGACTCAAAATCTTCAGGTACCTGTTCGTAAGGAACCGCCATCCGCCAACAACACAATGGATCATGATGGCACGGAACATTCGGGCATGAAGCACTAGCCTATAAGACTCAGTAGTTGCACATAAGCACGACCACTCACAGTAACCAATCACGCCGGCTCATACTTTGAATAAACCCACTCTCATATTGATCGCGGTTATAGCGCTTGTAGCCGGTGTGTTTTTCGGCTTACGTCAAAACGCACCGGACCTGAGTGAACTGACTGGCTTCTCCTTTCCCGAGCCTGCACTCCTGCGTGACGTGAAACTGATTGATCACAACAATGAGCCACTTACAGAAAGCCATTTCCAAGATAAGTGGACGTTTATCTATGTCGGTTACACCTTTTGTCCTGACTACTGTCCAATGACACTGACAACGCTTAACCAAACCCATGCACTGTTAACGGAAGATAGCGATACACCGCCTGCTACGTTACTGGTTTCAGTTGACCCTGAACGAGATACACCGGAACACCTGAAAGAATATGTGAAATTCTTTAATGATGACTTTACCGGTGCTACAGGCTCACCGGATGAAATAAGAAAATTTGCCGATCAGGTCAGCGCGGTGTACGCACTACCTGACGATCGAAGTGATCCGAACTATCTCGTTGATCACTCTTCAACCGTAATTCTGATTAACCCCGACGCTGCTGTACAGGCTGTTTTCACTCCCCCGCAAACCGCCGATACACTGGCAAAAGATTTTCGCCTGCTGGTGGCGCACTACCAATCGCGCTAGCCCGAATTATTCATGCAACGCCATAGCTAGCGCAGAGAATTGATTTCACAGAGCATTTTCTTCTCGCGTCTCTTGATTTACAGGCATGGCTTAATTTACAGGCATGGCTTACCGACATTACACGAGAAAATTTTTGCCGTGGAACCAGGAATCATGCGGGATGCCGTCGATTTCAGGAGTGATTCGGGCTAAACTCCCCGCACCTCATTCGGTACTTTAATAATGATCCAGGCCAGTCATGTTAGTTAAAGATCTGGAAACGTTTATCGTCGGCAACCCACCACCGCACAAAGGTGGCCGTTACTTTATATTCGTAAAGCTAACGACGGACGACGGCATCACTGGTATCGGTGAAGTCTATAACGCTACCTTCGCACCATCAGTCGTGAAGCATATGATTGATGACGTCTTCGCGGCACACGTTGAAAATACAGATCCGTTTCAAATAGAGACGCTATGGCGCAATGTATACGGTCGCGGTTATTCAATGCGACCCGATATTTCTTTACTCGGCGTACTCAGCGGGCTAGAAACCGCCCTGTGGGATATTATCGGCAAAGCAACCGGTAAGCCGGTATACGCTCTGCTCGGGGGTTGCGTTAACGAAAAAGTTCGCACTTATACTTACATTTACCCACCGGATAATATCAGCGCTAACGAAGCACATCCGGTGTACAGTGATCCTGATGTCGCAGCAGCCCGCGCTGTTGAGTATGTTAAACAAGGATTCACCGCCATCAAGTTTGACCCGGCCGGTGCTTATACGAACTTCGATCCACACATGCCGGATCTTGAGTCCATTCAGCGCAGTGAACGTTTTGTTAAAACCCTGCGCGAAGCGGTTGGCACCGAAGCAGACTTGCTTTTCGGTACCCATGGTCAGTTCACAACCGCGGGTGCAATTCGCATGGCAGCCGTGCTCGAATCCTCTGATCCACTGTGGTTTGAAGAACCTGTGCCGCCGGAACGCCCTGAAGAAATGGCGCGCGTGGCAAAACAAACCACTATTCCGATTGCAACAGGGGAACGCCTCACCACCAAGTACGAGTTTGCCCGACTGCTCGAGTTACAGGCCGCGTCAATACTCCAGCCCGCCCTCGGACGCGTTGGTGGCATTCTTGAAGCAAAAAAAATCGCGGCCCTAGCCGAGGCAAACTACGCGCAGATTGCACCGCACCTATACTGCGGTCCGGTTGAAGGTGTCGCAAATATCCATCTTGCTGCCTGTTGTCCAAACTTTTTGATCCTTGAAAGCATTGAGGACTGGACGGGCTTTCACAATGAGTTGTTAATCTCTCCCATCAACTGGCAGGACGGCTACATACTGCCACCGACAGAGCCTGGTCTCGGTATTGAGTTGAATGAAGAAGTTGCATTGAATAATCCCTACCCGGGCGATGCCCTGCACCTACAGCCACAGGAATCTCCTTACCTACCTTACTTTTAGGCTGCTGTTTGTTCGCCGTTAGCTACAAACCGATAATTGGAATGACAGTATCGGTCAAACCGGGCTTTGTATTCTCACTTAGCACTTCAGGCATGAATCGTTGTAGCAGCGTATCGAGATGGCGAGCGCCGAGATCCGTGGTTTTAATCTGTTGCAGATCTCGCTCGATCAATCCATCCTGCTGCGCCTGATCAACGAGGCGACGAACTGACGCGATGGACTCTCCGGTGCGACCTTCAAACTCCTGCACACTGAAACCACCGTTTAACCGCAACGCATTCATCATAAATTCAAGCCGTGCTTCAATCTCAGACACTTGTATTTCGCCTCTGATTCTGTCCGGCGTTGAAGCAGTTTTTATATAGTCTGCCGGATGACGGGCTTTGCTGTGTCGCACTATTGAGTTATGTGCCGGAAAGCTCAGCTTTGAATGGGCACCTGCACCAATGCCCAGATAGTCGCCAAACAACCAGTAGTTCAGGTTATGTTGGCAGCGCTGGTCGTCTCGCGCATAAGCCGACACCTCGTATTGTTTAAACCCTGCATCAAAGATTCTGGCTTTGCCAAGCTCCTGAATTTTATCGAGCGTTTGCTCGTCCGGCAGTGTCGGCGGGTTGGCAGCGAATAAGGTATTTGGTTCCAGAGTGAGTTGATAGTAGGACAAATGTGCAGGCTTTAAACTAATAGCCTGAGCCACGTCATCAATGGCTTCGTCAACTGTTTGATTGGGCAGGCCATGCATCAGATCAATGTTGAAGTTGTCAAAGCCTGCAGTAATTGCAGTCTCACAGGCAGCAATGGCCTCCTCTGCTCCATGAATTCGTCCAAGAGAATGCAGGTGTTTATCGTTAAAGCTTTGAATACCGATTGAAAGTCGGTTGATGTTGACCCGATATTCACTGAAGCGCTGTTGTTCAACTGTACCGGGATTCGCCTCCAGGGTGATTTCAGCACGCGGTTCAAGTTTGGTGAGCGCGCGCACCTGGCCCATCAGCCGATCTATGCCTTCACTGGAAATTAAGCTTGGCGTACCACCACCGATAAACACCGACTCGACCGATCGACTCCAGATATCCGGCGCATGCTGCTCGAGGTCTGCGATCAGTGAATCGATGTACTGCGATTCCGGAATGTCGTCCTTTACTGCATGCGAGTTGAAATCGCAGTAAGGGCACTTCTTAACACACCACGGAAAGTGAATGTAGAGCGTCAGTGGTGGGTATTCGGTGAAATGTCTCAAATTAGCAGTTGTTGGGCAGTAGGTGTTACGGAAACTAAAGAGTGCTTTGCGAGAGTTTTTGTTTCAGCTCCCGCAAGGCAATTGCACGATGGCTCACTGTACTTTTCTTACCTTTACCCATTGCAGCTGCTGTCATACCAACTTGCGGGCAATAAAATACCGGATCATAACCAAAGCCACCTTCACCCTCAGCCGCATGAAGAATCCTGCCATGCCAGATACCGTTGGCAATCACCGGCTCAGGATCTTTCGCATGCCGTACAAACACCAGCGAACAAACAAAGTAGGCAGCTCGCGCGTCCTCGGGCATTGGCTTTAGTACTTCAAGCAGCTTGTCGATGTTGTCCTGATCAGTGGGTTTTTCCCTGGCATCTGCAGGCAAGGCATCTGCAGGCAAGGCATCTGCCTCCATAGCATAACGCGCTGAATAGATACCCGGCTCACCGTTCAAAGCAGGAACAACGATACCAGAATCGTCAGCCATAGCGCTCAATCCGGTGGAGGCACTGGCATGTTTCGCTTTGATTAAAGCGTTCTCAACAAACGTACTGGCATCTTCGATGGCCTCAGTCACATTGAATTCAGACTGCGATATCAATTCGATGTTCAGATCAGCGAGTACACCGGCAAGCTCTACGAGTTTGCCCTGATTACCGCTTGCCAGAACACATCGAAGCGCTTTTGTAGAATTACTATCCATGGAGCCTGGTCCGGGCTAGCTCTCAAGTGAGCTCGATTGCAAATGAATTATTTCACCAATGCCTTTGCGTGCCAGCGCCAGCATGCTTTGTAGTTCTTCTTCACGAAACGCATGGCCTTCGGCGGTGCCTTGTAGCTCGATGTAACCCCCAGCTTCATTCATCACGACGTTCATATCGGTTTCCGCATTGGAATCCTCAGCGTAGTCAAGATCAAGCACCGGCTCGCCATTGTAGATGCCGACCGATACAGCCGCCACCTGACCGTGCAGCGGATTCTTCTTGATCTTCTTTGTCCCTATCAACTGGTTAATCGCATCGCTTAACGCGACGTAGGCACCACTGATCGAAGCGGTGCGCGTACCACCGTCTGCCTGAATAACATCGCAATCAATGGTAATGGTTTTTTCACCCAGAGCTTCAAGGTCAATGATAGCGCGCAGCGATCGACCGATGAGCCGCTGAATTTCCATACTACGGCCGGACTGTTTCCCTGCAGTAACCTCGCGGCGAGAGCGAGTGTTAGTCGCCCGAGGCAACATGCCGTACTCCGCGGTGACCCAGCCGCTGCCTTTGCCTTTGAGAAATGGCGGCACTCGGTCTTCAATACTCGCGTTACACAACACTTTGGTGTTGCCAAAACTGACCAGGACAGAGCCCTCTGCATGGCAGGTGAAGTTTCTTTCAAAAGTAACGGCTCTGAGTTCGTCGTTTGCACGCTGGCTGGGGCGCATAGAATTCCTGATAGGTATAAATGGGAGTGAATGCAGTTCGAATAACGATGCTGCTACGTCACATGATACAGTTCTGCACGTTCAAAGCCGAGATCTCTGGCAGGAAAAACTATGTTAAAGAGCATGACCGCATTCAGTCGCAAAGAATCCGTTAGCGACTGGGGCACACTGGTGTGGGAAATGCGTTCGGTGAACCACCGCTATCTGGACGTATCCATCCGCATCGCTGACGACTTACGGCTGATTGAGCCGCAGGTGCGCGAGAAGATTAATGCCAGAATCAGTCGCGGCAAAGTCGAGGTGTCGTTGCGCTTTAAGCCATCGCAGCAAGTAAGCAGTCAGATTGCGGTGAACGAATCGCTGGCCTCCCAGGTGGCAAACTCTGCCAAATCGCTGCAGCAGATGATTGGCGACACGCAACCGATCTCTGCCATTGAAGTGTTGCGCTGGCCCGGTGTGGTCAGTCAGGCAGAGGCAGACTTCGGACCTTTGCAGCAGCTCGCCCTGGACCTTTTTGATACCGCCCTTGTGGACTACATCGAAACACGCGAGCGTGAAGGTGAAAAAACTGCACAGATGCTGACCGAGCGTTGCAACGCAATTGACGACATCATCGAAAAAGTTAAAGTACTCAGGCCCCAGGCGGTTGAACGACAGAGAACGAAGCTGATGTCGCGTATCGAAGAGCTCGATGTTGATCACGATACCGGCAGACTGGAACAAGAGCTTGTTTATATTTCACAACGTCTTGATGTGGCCGAGGAGCTGGATCGACTCACCGCACACTTAAGCGAGTTGCGCGATATTTTAAAGCGAAAAGAACCCGTCGGCAGACGCCTGGATTTTCTGGTTCAGGAATTTAATCGTGAAGCCAATACGCTCAGTTCAAAGTCGGCAGATGCTGATACCACCGCACTCTCAGTTGACTTAAAAGTCTATATCGAGCAAATGCGTGAGCAGGTACAGAATATTGAATAGCGGTTGTGAGTCTACAAAACAGCTTCAGAGGAATACAAAAACCATTGATAGGCAATAAACGCCGTAAGCAACAACAAACCTTCAAAGCGATTGATGCGACCCGCACGCTTAAAGCCAACACAAAATATCACCAGACAAATAGTAAGTGCGATATGCACTACTGCATCCCGATTGCGCACCATGATATCAACATCACCCGGTGCCAGTATTGCCACAACACCAACAACGGCCAACGCATTGAACAGGTTGGAACCCACTACGTTGCCAATTGCCAGTCCAAACTCACGCCGCAGCAGACACGCAATAGTCGCAGCAAGCTCCGGCAGGCTGGTACCAATAGCGACAATGGACAAACCAATCATCAACTCACTGACGTTGGCGGCCCGGGCAATTTCAACCGCACCCCACACAAGCATTCTCGCACTGACCAGAAGCACCAGCAATGAAATGACCGTGATGATTGAAGAGGTTTTTATATTCGTTCTATCGATGTTGTCTTCTAACTCAACACCAATACTGTCATCCGGTCGGCTGTTGCCTTGCCAGACCAACCAGCCAAGACACATCAGTAACGTCACAATGGCAGCAATGCCGTCAATGCGCGATAAGTGAAGATCAAAAATTAAGGCGCTTGAAAAAAGTACCACCGCACACAGCAAGGGTATTTCGCGACGCAGCACTTCACTGGCCACCGGTATCGGAATAAACAAACTGGCAGCACCCAGAATCAGCGCGATATTGGCGATATTAGAACCAATCGCATTACCGATTGCGATATCAGAACTGCCACTACCGGCAGACATAACAGCGATCAGTATTTCCGGTGCCGATGTGCCAAAACTGACAATCGTCAAACCGATTAACAGTGGCGAAACACCCAGATTTTTCGCCACTGAACTTGCGCCGTCGACAAACTTGTCGGCACTGATGGCAAGCAGGGCGAGGCTGATAACCACAGCGATAATTGGCAGCAATAGCATACGTCAGATCTTTGTGGTGATAGTCACGCAGCGCTTAGGCGGCTTCTGAATTCAGTGCACGGCTGCGAAAACCCAGACTGACAGCCAGACCCGGCCGGTTATCTGACAGCATCAGTTCCGCACCATGTATTCGCGCGACGGCAGTGACCAGACTTAAGCCCAGTCCGTTGCCCGGTGACTTGCGTTCGTTCTCAAGCCGCACGAAACGTTGCAATACCCGGTCGCGTTCGTGACGTGGAATACCCGGGCCGTTATCGGTAATGGTGATGGTAAATTCCCGCTCATCGCCGGATAAATAAAGCCCTACCAAACCGCCCACACGCGTGTATTTAATGGCGTTATCCAGCAGGTTAGTGATCGCTTGAGCCAGCAGGTGACGGTTGCCGTAGAAAACAGGATTGGCGTTAATACGCTCGACGAACATTAGATTTGCGTCTTCTGCCACAGCGCCATAGAGCTCTGATAGTTCCGCCGCTAGATCACCCATGGGTACGTGCTCCCACTCTGTCTTGTCTATACCGGCTTCGAGCCGCGCAATAGAAAGCATGGCGTTAAACGTATGAATCATACCGTCGGCTTGCGTTATCGAATACTCAATCGTATCGCGGTATTCATCGTCGCTTCTATTTTCGAGCAGAGTCACTTCAAGACGATTGCGCAGTCGCGTTAACGGGCTGCGTAAATCATGAGCGACATTATTGGTAACCTGCTGCATGCTTTCCATCAGATCTTCAATGCGGGTCAGCATCTGGTTAATCTTTACTGCAATGGTGTCAAATTCGTCGCGTTTCTCAGTCACCGGGATACGCCTTGAAAAAGCGCCATTCATGATTTCACCGGCTGTCTGGTTTACGCTGGCGATGCGTTTTAACACGCTCATACTCATCCAGATGCCACCCAGCACAGCAAAGATCAGCGTGATACAGGTAGCCCCCACCACCAATGCGAAAGTATAGTCGAGCAGCGCCTGCTCATCGCTGATTTCGTGGCCAATGGTTAAGCGCAAGCCATTGGCAAACTGAGTTTGCGCTACCCGTACCGGCAAAGAAGTACGCGGGTTATCAGATGGCAGATCTTTATCTACCTCGCCCATGGTTTTGGTTGCATGGGTGCGAACGGATTTGATCTTTAGCGGCCACTCGGCGTCGGTGCTGTCACCCAGCTCGCTGCCGTCGCTCTCTACTTTATAAAAGCGTCCGTAGGAATCAACCTCGTTGCGCTGCTGAATCGCATCAACCAGTTCGTTCAGCGCACCGGTGTCATAGAGATTGACCAGAAAGTCAGTCTCAAGACGCAGTCTCGCATCGATTTGAGATTCAATCTCATCGTGCAACGACCAGTAAATAAAGCCGAGCGTAAAGGCTGAAAACAGGCTGAAGAGCGCTGCATAAATGATGGTGAGGCGAAAGGCTGTAGTGCTAAACAGCTTGATATTCATATGACGATTCTATCGCTGCTGCCGATTCAAGGTGTGTTGCTCTTAACAATAGACCCAAACTCTATGGATCCAAAACACGGGATCCGAAAGCAATGGGGTCAAGGCGGATCCCTCGGGAATAACGAACCCCGAACTCAAGACCCACGCCTGATTGAGAGACAAGCAAACACGAATGTAGCCCGCAATGCGGGCTACTGGAACCGATTTCTTACGCTGGTCGGTTGCGATTTGGTATTGTTACCGGCACTGCTTACGATCCGTTTCTGGTTGCAGGTCAGCCCTCAACCAGCTTGTAGCCAGCGCCACGGACGGTGTGCAGCAGAGGTTGATCAAAGTCCTTGTCAATTTTGCTGCGCAGACGGCTGATCTGCACATCAATAACGTTGGTCTGCGGGTCAAAGTGATAGTCCCAGACATTTTCAAGCAGCATGCTGCGGGTGACGACCTGACCTGCATGGCGCATGAGGTACTCGAGCAATCTGAACTCTCGCGGTTGTAAATTAATGTTGTTACCCGCACGGGTAACCTTGTGTTTTAACAAATCGAGCGTCAGGTCCGCGACGCGCAATGTGGTCACTGCATTTTCAGGTTGTGCACGGCGGGACAAAGCCTGCAAACGCGCGTTTAACTCAGACAGTGAATAGGGTTTGGTGAGGTAGTCGTCACCACCGGCCCGCAGACCGGTAACGCGCTCGTCGACATCATCCAGCGCGCTCAGGATAAGCACCGGCGTGTTATCCCCCCCCCGACGCAAATCTTCGATCATTGAGATGCCGTCTTTTCGTGGCATCATGCGGTCAATCACCATGCAGTCGTAGGCGTTGGTCTTTGCATAGCTCAGACCTGATTCGCCGTCATCTGCGTGATCTACAGCGTGACCGATTTCGTTCAGTCCTTTGACGAGATAACCCGCCGCCTCCATATCATCTTCAACTAGTAGTATGCGCATGTATTAAACTCGTACTTATTCTTGTTCGAGGCAGTGCTGCCGGGAACAAATAGCGGATCGGAGGTATCCAAAGTGTGATACCCAAACGATTAGTATTACTCTAAACCAATGACGGCCAATACTGGCCAACAATATCGCTTCCCAACGGGAACAAGCCGGTGGTATCAGCGATATCATTCCCCGGGAACTCTCGGTCTGCCGAAGTCCTGATACTGCCAGGAGTAACTGATGATACGACGCACGAAAGCAACTTGGAAACTCTGTTCATCATCCCACATTGCGGCCCGCTCTGCCAGAATGAAGACGCCGTTTCGCTGTATAAAATTGTCATTGCTTCTATTGGCTGGGGTTTTATCTTTAACTCCTGTTACAAAAACTTACGCGATAGACCTGCCGGATTTCGAAGGATTGGTAAGAGATCAAGGTAGAGGAGTTGTCAAAGTGACCGTTTCTGCAACACAGTCAGCTGCCAGTGAATCGGATAACTTGCCAAACTTTAATGAAGAAGAGCTGCCTGAGTTTTTTAAACGCTTCTTTGATGACCTGCCGGAGTCGCCGGGGTTGCCTCCCGGTGCCGTGCCATCAGCCGGGTTCGGCTCGGGCTTTGTCCTCAGTGAGGATGGCTACGTCATCACTAATACACATGTCGTGCGCAATGCAACCGCAATCAGTGTGGGTCTGCCAGACGGGCGTGAATTCGATGCAGAGATAGTTGGTTCCGATGATCGTACCGATGTTGCAGTACTCAAGGTCGAAGCGAACGATCTGCCAGTGCTGGAACTGGGTGATTCCGACAAGCTTAAAGTCGGCCAGTGGGTGTTGGCCATCGGCTCACCGTTCGGGTTTGAATACACCGCAACCCAGGGCATTGTGTCAGCGCTGTCCCGCAGCCTGCCGAGCGAGAACTATGTGCCTTTTATTCAAACCGATGTTGCTGTGAACCCGGGTAACTCCGGCGGCCCGTTGTTTGATCTTGATGGCAAGGTCGTCGGGGTTAATTCGCAGATATTTTCCCGCTCCGGTGGCTACATGGGGCTTTCCTTTGCAATACCGATAAACGTCGTGCGTTCTGTTGCGACGCAGTTGCGCGAACAAGGTTATGTCAGTCGCGGCTGGCTGGGCGTTGTGATTCAGGATATCAATCGATCACTGGCTGAATCTTTTGGACTCGATCGACCAGCCGGTGCGTTGATAGCACAAGTAACCGAGGGCAGCCCTGCAGCGGATGCCGGCCTGATCGTCGGCGATGTGGTTGTTGCCTTCAACGGAAACTCAATTGCACAGTCATCTGATCTCCCTCCTTTGGTGGGGAATACCCCGGTTGGGGAAGTAGTATCAGTCGAGCTGATTCGCAATAAAGAACGCATGAGTCTGGATATCACCATTCGCGAGCTGGTCGAAGAGCGTTCATCGGAAGTTAGCCGCAAAGATGGCGAGCCAGTACTCGGTATGACAGCCATTCCTCTTGATGATGAACAGAAAGCGGCGCTGCGGGTTGAAAACGGCGTATTGATTGGCGAAGTCAAAGACAACAGTCCGGCAGCTTTAGCAGGAATCAGCAAAGGGGATGTACTGGTATCGTTTGATCAGGTTTCAGTGGTGTCTGTTGGTCAGTTGCGCAAACTGGTACGGGAGGCCGACAAAGGTAGTTCTGTTGCGGTCTTGATTCATCGCAAGCAGAAACCGGTATTCACCGCCCTCATCATTCCAGGTTAACCAGGCCAATGAAGCTTCCGTTTTGCGCAGCAGCAGACCGCAATAAAGAAGCGATTGGTGATGCTCTGGCGGGTCAGCTGGCGAACACAAGCAGCGTGTTAGAGATTGGCAGTGGCAGCGGACAGCACGCGATCTACTTATGCGCGCGATTCAGTCATTTGCAATGGCAACCAACCGAGCAACAACACAATATTGCTGGTTTACGTGCCGCTGTTGATCAATCGAATTGTGAGAATATTAATCTGCCTTTTGAAATGGAAGTCAGTTCCTACACACCGGCTGACCATCGCATCTACTGTCTTGTTTACTCTGCAAATACCGCCCATATCATGGGTATAGAAGAAGTCAGGGCGATGTTTAGACTGGCAAGTCGAAGTCTCGCTACAGACGGTTTGTTTGCGTTGTATGGTCCGTTTAAAGAAAATGGTCACCACAACAGTGATGGCAATATCGCATTCGATAACGCACTGCAATCTGAAGATTCGAAAATGGGGATCAGAGATATCGGTGAGCTAGCGGCAATTGCAGAGTCTCATGATCTTGCATTGCAAAAACAAATTGCCATGCCATCGAACAACAGGATCTTGCTCTGGTACAAACTCTGAGCTGGCCTGATCCAACCTTGCTCTGATCTATCCTGGCCTAATCTACCTTCTGCATACCATCCTGTTCAGTTTGATGGATTACACCGGCAACAGCAGTCTGCCAACTGCTTAACAAGCGATCTCTTTCTTCTGAATCAATCGACGGGGTAAATTCACGATCAATCATCCAGTTGGCAGTCAGATCATCATGGTTCTTGTAAAAGCCACAATGTAAGCCTGCAAGATAGGCGGCACCCAGTGCAGTGGTTTCGGTTTGTACCGGACGTTCAACAGGAATGTTGAGGATGTCAGCCAGAAACTGGCACAGCCAGTTGTTCTGTACCATGCCGCCATCAACCCGAACTTTGGTTGGTGTAACGCCATCGTCTGCCATGGCTTTGAATAAATCGTAAGTTTGAAACGCAACTGATTCGAGCGTTGCGCGTACAATCTGTTCAATGCCGGTATCCCGTGTTAATCCAAACAGCGCACCCCGTGCATTGGGATTCCAGTACGGAGCGCCCAGTCCGGTAAACGCCGGCACCAGATAAACCCCCTGGTTGGACGGCAACTGATCTGCCATTGATTCAGTTTCCTCTGCAGATTTAATCACCCCCAAACCGTCACGTAGCCACTGAACTGCAGCCCCTGCAACAAAGATAGACCCTTCTATTGCATAAGTGGTTTCACCATTGAGTTGATAAGCAACCGTAGTCAACAGCTTGTTGTTTGATGGCAGGGCCTCTTTGCCGGTATTTAAAATCACAAAGCAGCCGGTACCATAGGTACTTTTAATCATACCCGGCTCAAGACAAACCTGACCGAAAGTGGCGGCTTGCTGATCCCCTGCGACACCGCCGATCAGTATCTCCTGACCAAACAAGTCAGCATCAATGGTACCGAAGTCCGAGCTGCTGTCCTGAACCGCCGGCAATAAGGATTCCGGAATGTTGAGTATCGAAAGCAGCTCACTATCCCAGTCATTGTTGTGAATGTTATAGATGAGTGTTCGCGATGCGTTGGTGGCGTCAGTGACGTGTTTACGGCCGTTACTGAAACGCCAGAGCAAAAAGGAATCCATCGTGCCAAAAGCGAGCTCACCCTTTTCGGCACTTTCTCTTGCACCGTCAACGTTATCAAGAATCCAGTTAATTTTAGTGCCGGAGAAATACGGGTCGAGCAGCAGACCGGTCTTTGCCGTAAACGTCGGTTCGTAACCCGACTCTTTCAGCTGGTTGCAGAAGTCTGCAGTTCTTCTGTCCTGCCAGACAATCGCGTTGTAGATTGCCTTGCCGGTTTTTCTATTCCACACCACAGTAGTTTCACGCTGATTGGTGATACCGGCTGCAACAATGGTGTGGCCACCCTCGACGGCTGCATCTACTGCCTCTTTGCAAACATCAAGCGTCGTCTGCCAAATTTCCTCAGGATCATGTTCCACCCAACCGGAGTCCGGGAAGTGCTGGGTAAATTCACGTTGTGCGGTAAAGACAGAGGCGCCATCTTTGGCAAACAAAATTGCTCTGGAGCTGGTGGTGCCCTGGTCAATGCTAAGTACGAGTTGTTCTGACATGCTTTATCCATCATTGCTGGTGTACACAAGCGATTATTTGTTGCCTTCGCGCGCGAAGTGAAGGACTCAGGAAGGATACTCTAAGTATTTGTTCGTTACTTGTCACCTGTCGATCGACTACCTCTGCACCCGCTATGATCAGTGCAGAAAAACCAAGAGCGCCAGCGTTTCCAATTACCTGCGATTTTCATGTAATGTACCGGTAACGTTATTCGAAGAACATTGAGGAAAAGGTGCGAGCCATCAAGGAGCCTTGCGGGGCGTGAAAAGATCTTCTTATCTTCGGGGGCGGCCAACGCCTGCGAAGGAATGGTGGCCGCGTGCTTGAGTTGAAAAACGTCGGTAAGCGCGTTGGACGTGACGATCATATGGCTGAGGTGTCCCTGCAATTTCAGCGCGGGTCGCTTAACGTATTACTCGGACCAACGCTTGCAGGCAAAACAACGCTGATGCGTTTGATGGCAGGCCTCGATAAGCCCACATCCGGCGATATAACAATGGATGGCAAGAGTGTTATCGGCAAGTCGGTGCGAGACCGCAATGTGGCAATGGTCTACCAGCAGTTCATCAATTATCCAGGGCTTACCGTTTACGAAAACATCGCATCACCCATGCGACTGGCAAAAGTTCGTGGTGAGGCGCTTGACAGGAAAGTAAAAGAGGCGGCCAGTTTACTTAAGCTCGAGCCGTATCTTGATCGCACGCCACTACAGCTGTCCGGTGGACAGCAACAACGCACAGCGATTGCACGCGCACTGGTTAAAGAAGCAGAGCTTGTACTGCTGGATGAGCCACTGGCCAACCTTGATTTCAAACTACGCGAAGAGTTGCGCGTTGAGTTACCTCGCATCTTTGCTGAAACCGGTGCAATCTTTATCTATGCCACAACAGAACCACAGGAAGCGTTGTTGCTCGGTGGTCGAACCGTCACCTTGCACGAAGGTCGGGTTACTCAATTCGACGACACGATTGAGATCTATAACCGACCCTGTGACTTGCGTACTGCGCAAACGTTTTCAGACCCGCCTTTTAACCTTGCTAGTGTAGCTTTGCATTCAAAGCAGGTTAGCTTAAAAGACATATTACTCGGGGAACTCAGTGAAACCGTTGCGAATCTGCCAGACGGTACTTATACCGCAGCTGTCAGACCGCATCATCTATCACTGCAACGCACAGATCTAAACACCATAGAGCTTGAAGCCATTGTCGGCACCAGTGAGATAACCGGCTCTGAAACTTTCATTCATGTCGACGTGTCTGGCAATCGCTGGGTTGTTTTAACACAAGGCGTGCACCGCTTAGAAGCCGGGGAGTCCATCTCCATCTATCTGAATCCTGATAGTCTCTATCTTTTTAATACCAATGAATCGTTGGCGCGAGTGCCGTCTTTTTCGGTAGACGGGAGATAGCTGTGGCACAGATTAAACTCGATCGGCTGGCGCATTCCTACTACCCCAATCCGGCAACTGTAGAAGATTTTGCGTTAAAGAAAATGGATTATGTCTGGGACGACGGTGGTGCTTACGCGCTGCTTGGTCCGTCCGGATGTGGCAAGACGACACTGCTGAATATTATCTCCGGCTTGTTAGTGCCGTCACGTGGTCGCATTTTATTTGATGGTGAAGATGTCTCTACTAAAACGCCGGAGGAGCGAAACATCGCACAGGTTTTTCAGTTTCCGGTGATCTACGACACGATGACAGTAGCACAGAACCTTGAGTTTCCCCTGGCGAACCGCGGAGTAGATCGCGGTGAAATTCGAAAGCGGGTTGATGAAATGCTGGACACACTGGAACTCAGTGCCAAAGCTTCTCATCGGGCGCGAGGTTTAACGGCTGATGAGAAACAGAAGATATCCCTTGGTCGTGGCCTGGTTCGATACGATGTAAACGCAATTTTGTTTGATGAGCCTCTAACAGTGATTGACCCACATATGAAGTGGCAGCTGCGCACCAAGTTAAAAGAGCTCCATCAACGGTTTTCGCACACCATGATTTACGTGACTCACGATCAAACCGAAGCGCTGACTTTTGCAGACAAAGTTGTTGTGATGTATGAAGGTGAAGTGGTACAAATCGGCACACCGGAAGAACTTTTCGAAAGACCTGATCATACCTTTGTCGGCTACTTTATCGGGTCACCCGGGATGAACATTCTGCCGTGCGAAATCCGCGGTGATACCGCCGTCGTTGCCGGTCATTCCATCCCACTGGACGCTGAATACAGACCTTCACGCAATGCACGCGTCGAGCTGGGTGTGCGTCCGGAGTTTATTCGATTTGCCGACGCTGCTGACCATGCTGCTGAAAAGGGTTTTAAAGAGGGGATACCGGTAACACTCGAGTCCGTTGACAATGTGGGCCGTCACCGGATTGCCAAGGTACGATTGGCGGAACATGCGATGAACGTCATTGTGCCGGAAGGGCAAGTACTAGCGGCCAGTGACCATAAGATTGTGTTCGATTCAGAGCGGTGCGGAATCTATGCAAATGATCGCCGGCTGGATGCCGCATTTGCAGGCCGGGGATTTCGCCTTGACTACTAAAACTGTCAATCAAAAAGCCTGGTTTCTGGTATTGCCAGTTTTGTTGATCGTGGCGCTGAACGCGATCATCCCGTTGATGACGGTAGTGAACTACTCAGTACAGGATACTTTCAGCCCGGGCGTGTTCTTTTTTGAAGGCACCAAATGGTATCGGGATGTTTTATCGTCACCGCGTTTTCATGGCGCACTTGGAAGACAGTTTTTATACACCGCAATCATTCTGGCCATTGAAATTCCACTTGGTGTCTTGGTGGCGTTGGCGATGCCCCGCAAAGGCCCGTGGGTTTCTGTTTGCCTGGTGTTAATGGCGTTACCGTTGCTGATTCCGTGGAACGTTGTCGGTGCAATGTGGAATATCTTTGCACTGCCTGATATTGGCTTGCTCGGCTACGGACTAAACTGGCTGGGGTTCGATTACAACTACACACAGCAACCGGTTGCTGCATGGATGACGGTAGTGCTTATGGATGTCTGGCATTGGACATCACTGGTTGTGTTGCTTGCTTTTGCGGGACTGTCTTCCATTCCGGATGCATACTATCAGGCAGCTAAAATTGACGGTGCCAGCGCGTTCGCAGTATTTCGTTATATACAACTACCGAAAATGAAACGTGTTTTGATTATCGCACTGCTGCTGCGCTTTATGGATTCGTTCATGGTGTATACCGAGCCGTTCGTGTTAACCGGCGGTGGCCCGGGTAATTCCACCACCTTCCTCTCGATTGATTTAGTGAAAGCTGCAATCGGTGAATTTAATCTCGGTATCGCTGCTGCGATGAGTATTTTGTACTTTCTGATGACACTACTGGTGTGCTGGGTATTTTATACCGCCATGATGCGAGGTGAGGAATCATGAGAGGGGTAAAGATCGCAGTTGTATTCGTATACATTCTTTTTTTAATGCTGCCGATTTACTGGCTGCTTAACATGAGCTTTAAAACCACCAACGAAATTCTCGGTGGCTTCAGTTGGTATCCGCAGGAATTCACACTCGAAAGCTATAAGACGATTTTTACTGATCCCTCCTGGTACAACGGTTATCTGAACTCGATCAGCTATGTACTGATGAACACAGTTATTTCCGTCTCGCTGGCTTTGCCTGCAGCCTATGCATTTTCACGCTATCGGTTTCTGGGTGATAAACATTTGTTTTTCTGGCTGCTGTCGAATCGCATGGCACCACCGGCGGTTTTCGTATTGCCCTTTGTTGAGCTCTATTCGGCACTTAATCTATTTGACACACCTTTAGCGGTTGCCCTCGCGCATTGTCTTTTTAACGTACCGCTTGCAGTGTGGATCCTCGAAGGGTTCATGTCCGGTGTACCGCGGGAGGTCGACGAGACCGCGTACATTGACGGCTATTCTTTTCCACATTTTTTTATAAAAATATTTATGCCATTGATCGCTGCCGGTATCGGGGTGACTGCGTTTTTCTGCTTCATGTTCAGCTGGGTGGAAATGTTGCTGGCGAAAAACCTCACTTCGGTGGCAGCCAAGCCCATTGTTGCCGTGATGACCCGGACTGCATCAACCGCGGGTTATGAGCTGGGTTTGTTGGCTGCTGCTGGCGCGCTAACTCTGATTCCGGGAGTAATCGTCATCTGGTTTGTACGTAAACACATCGCCAAGGGCTTTGCCCTCGGCAGGGTATAGGGGAACAGGTCATGAAACCCTTAGCGTGGATGGCGTGGACTTGGCACACCGGTGCTTTTTTTATTTTTATTGCAGTGTGCCTGATCACGATGTTTGTCTGGGAGATGTTTAAACCCGGCGGAAGCCCGCGGGTCGGGATACTGGGTCTGGACACCACCCGCGGTGATCGACTTTTTATATCATTGCTTGGCAGTGCCTACATTCATGTAGCATGGCTCGGGCTGAGTGATATGCCACTCTGGTGGGGGTCTGTAGTTTCCGCTTTATTTGCACTTGCCGTGTTTCGGTGGGTGTAGGAAAGTATCCGTGCAGTGCACGGGTTTTAATCACTTCACCATCAGTGCTTGGCATGGTGATGAGTATTTTAAGTTATACAAGCACAATAAACGGGAGAGGATAGTTATATGAAACGACAATTGTTAGCAACCTTCGTGGCTGCTGCACTCACTGCCACGACAGGGCAGGTGTTTGCAGACATGGCAGCTGCAGAAAAATGGGTCAATGATGAATTTCAGCCATCCGCCATCAGCAAAGATGAGCAGATGGCCGAGATGGAATGGTTTATTAAAGCCGCAGAACCCTTCAAGGGGATGGAAGTCAATGTGCTTTCAGAAGGTATTCCAACTCACTCTTATGAGTCTGAAACACTGACCAAAGCCTTTGAGGAAATTACTGGCATTAAAGTCAATCACCAGATCCTCGGTGAGGGTGAGGTGGTGCAGGCGGTTCAAACGCAAATGCAGACCGGTCGCAACCTCTATGATGCGTATGTGAATGATTCGGATCTTATCGGTACGCATTCACGATTACAGCTTGCCGTTAACCTGACCGACTGGATGGCAGGTGAAGGCGCTGATGTCACCTTGCCGACGCTCGACCTTGAAGACTTTATGGGCACGCAATTTACGACCGGCCCTGACGGTGATCTTTATCAATTGCCCGATCAGCAATTCGCAAACTTATACTGGTTTCGAAAAGACTGGTTTGACCGTGAAGATTTGCAGACGGCATTTCAGGAAAAATACGGCTATCAGCTCGGCGTACCGGTTAATTGGTCTGCCTATGAAGATATTGCCGAGTTTTTTTCTAACGACGTAAAGAACATTGATGGTGTAGATATCTACGGCCACATGGATTACGGCAAGCGCGCACCTGATCTTGGCTGGCGTATGACAGATGCCTGGTTGTCTATGGCGGGCGCTGGTAGCCCGGGTGAGCCTAACGGTATACCCATCGATGAATGGGGCATTCGTATGGAAGCCGGAACGTGTAATCCTGTCGGTGCTTCTGTGACACGCGGTGGTGGAGCGAATGGCCCGGCCGCGGTCTATGCGATTCGCAAGTGGGATGAATGGTTGCGAGGCTACGCACCCCCGAGTGCAGCAAGTTATGATTTCTATCAATCACTGCCGGCACTGAGCCAGGGTAATGTGGCACAGCAGATTTTCTGGTACACCGCATTTACGGCAGACATGGTTGCCCCGAAATCAGATGGTAACAACACCGTTGATGATGAAGGCAATCCGTTATGGCGTATGGCACCTTCGCCACACGGACCATACTGGGAAGAAGGTCAGAAGGTCGGTTATCAGGACGTCGGGTCCTGGACGATCCTGAAATCAACACCAACAGACCGTGCCAAAGCCGCCTGGTTGTACGCGCAATTTGCGGTTTCAAAAACAGTGGACGTGAAAAAGAGCCATGTGGGGCTGACATTTATTCGTGATTCTTCGGTAAATCATGAGTCGTTTTCTGAAAGAGCATCAAAGCTAGGTGGACTGGTAGAGTTCTATCGCTCACCTGATCGGGTTCGCTGGTCACCGACCGGTATTAACGTGCCTGATTATCCAAAGCTTGCACAGATCTGGTGGCAGCAAATCGGTGATGTGAACTCCGGTGCGTTTACACCGCAGCAGGCAATGGACCGGTTGGCTGAAGAAATGGACCTGGTCATGTCTCGTATGCAGGCAGCGGATGAAAGCGCTAATGTGTACGGTGGTTGTGGTCCGCGGCTTAACGAGCCCAAAGATGCATCTGAATGGATTGGTAACGGTGGTGCGAAAGCCAAGCTCGACAATGAAAAGCCACAAGGTGAAACTATTGCTTATGAAGAGCTGATTAAGCAATGGGATCAGTAACAGGCTAAAGGCTTGGACTTTGCATTATTCTGAGCCAGTGTTACGTTACGGGTTACCCGCTTTGGGGTAGCCCGTTTTCCACTCCTTCGCCAATTCGTTTCACAGGGCTCAATGCGAACAACGAGTATTAAATACAAATGACTGATTCCCCTTCCGATGGCGCATTGGACTACGATGTTGTTGTAATCGGCGGCGGGATCAATGGCGCTGGTGTAGCGCGTGATGCCGCAGGTCGAGGCTTGCGGGTATTGCTTTGCGAGCAGGATGATCTGGCACGCTACACGTCATCCTCGAGCACCAAACTGATTCACGGCGGATTGCGTTACCTCGAACACTACGACTTCAAACTCGTGCGCCATGCTTTGCTGGAACGGGAAGTTCTGTTGCGCAGTGCACCACACATTATCTGGCCGTTGCGATTTATTTTGCCGCACCACCGCGACCTGCGCCCTAAATGGCTCATCCGTTTGGGTCTGTTTTTATATGACCACATTGGTGGTCGAAAATTACTGCCAAAGTCGTGGTCGGTGGATCTGAAAAAACATGTCAGTGGCGAAGCATTGAAAGATGACTTTACCGCAGGCTTTGAATACTCTGATTGCTGGGTGCAGGACTCACGGCTGGTTGTACTAAACGCGCGTGACGCAGCAGACAAGGGTGCCGACATTCTTTTGCAAACCACTTGTACAGATTTAACGGCCGCGGATGATCACTGGTTGGTCGAGATTCGCGATAACAACACCGAGACCGTGAGAACTGTTAAAAGCCGATCTGTCGTTAATGCAGCGGGGCCCTGGGTTGAGGCAGTTCAGAATCTTCAGGAACGCAATAAAGTCGAACATGGTGTGCGGCTGGTGAAAGGCAGCCATATTGTGGTTAACAAATTGTTCGATCACGAATACACGTATATTTTTCAGAACGCAGACAATCGAGTTTTATTTGCCGTACCTTATGAGCACAACTATACCTTGCTTGGCACTACCGATATTGAAGTCACCGGTGATCCCGCATCGGTCGAAACCGAGCAACGCGAGATTGACTATATCTGTGACGCCGTAAGTCAGTACTTTAAGAAACCGGTTAACGCAGACGATGTAGTTTGGTCTTATACGGGTGTCAGGCCCTTGTTTGATGATGCAGCAGCGAACGCGAGCAAAGTAACCCGCGACTATGTGATTCATTTAAGTGAGAGCGGCCCGCCGCTGGCTTCTATTTTCGGCGGCAAAATCACAACGTTTCGCAAGTTATCTGAAGAAGTCGTTGATATGATCCTGCCGCGGATGCCCGAGACAGGTAACGCTCGTGGAGCATGGACTGCCTCAGCGACCTTGCCTGGTGGAGACATACCCAACGCAGACTACGATGCATTTGTAAAAACGAAACAGCATCAATATCCCTGGCTTCCTGAAGCCTTGCTTGCCGACTACACACGCAACTATGGCACTACCATTGACACGCTTTTGGATGGTGCGAGCAGTGTTGCCGATCTTGGTGTGCATTTTGGCGGTGAACTTTACGAGGCGGAAGTGCGTCACCTGATGCACAATGAGTGGGCTCGCTGTGCGGATGACATCCTGTGGCGACGGACTCGTAAGGGTTTGCATTTGCCTGCAGAAACATCGTCTAAACTCGACGCCTGGATGCAAACTGCATTAGCCAGCGTGGCTTGATGTGCTGGTTACCTGCCCTACTGCTATTGCCCCGCTATTGAATGGACTTGTACCGCTATAATACCGGTGTATTGGAATACTATTAAGCGCTAACACTAAAATCTATTTGCAATCATGAACATCATAACCTTTGTAAGATTGCTGGCGATCGCACTGATCGCGAATTTCAGTTTGCTGTTTACTCTATCAGCCGGTGGCCTGCCCGCGAGTGTTGACGGCGAGCCGTTGCCGAGTCTGGCACCGATGCTTGAGAAAACCACCATCGCCGTGGTTAATATTTCTACCCGCGGCTCAGTGCGCACTGCCAATCCTCTGTTTGAAGATCCGTTTTTCAGGCATTTTTTCGATATGCCGCAGCGCTCGCAACGCAAGCAGACGCAAAGTCTCGGTTCAGGTGTTATTGTCGATGCGACAGAGGGATTGGTCATCACCAATCACCATGTGATCGACAACGCGGAAGAAATTCTCGTCACGCTAACCGATGGTCGTGAATTTAATGCCACACTGATCGGTCAGGATCCGGACGCTGATATTGCACTGATCCGGATAGAGGCGAGTAACCTTGTCGCATTGCAGTGGGCCAACTCTGATCAACTACGCGTCGGTGATTTTGTTGTGGCTATCGGCAATCCTTTCGGGCTGGGTCAGACGGTTACCTCCGGTATCGTCTCAGCACTGGGACGCAGTGGACTCGGTATTGAGGAGATTGAAGACTTCATCCAGACAGATGCATCGATAAATCCGGGTAACTCCGGTGGTGCTCTGGTAAATCTGCGTGGTGAGCTGGTGGGTATTAACACAGCGATTGTCGGTCCGTCGGGTGGCAATGTGGGAATCGGGTTTGCGATTCCGTCAAACCTGGCCCAGGACCTGACACAGCAGTTGATTAACGAAGGTGAAGTGCGACGTGGCAAATTCGGTATCACATTGCAGGAACTGACCGAAGAACTTCAGCAGATATTCGAGGTTAAGCGAGGTGTGGTGATTTCCGGTGTCGAGCCCGAGTCATCTGCAGACATTGCAGGGTTGAAGCGTGGCGATGTACTCACTGAAATTAACGGTCGCAAAGTACAATCGGTGAATGAGGTTAAAAACGCGATTGGTCTTCTAAATGTCGGGGAACGCGTTGAGGTCAGATTTATCAGAGAGAAACAGCAGTTCATCACTGATATCTCTGTGGGTGAATCTGAGATTAGCTATATCGGCGGTGCGGAACTTGCCGATCATCTTAACGGCGCTGTGTTTGAAAATTTTGTTGTTAATGGTCAGCCGGTAGTCGCCGTTTCCAGTGTTCAGCCAGGAAGTCGAATGGCGCGCTACGGATTTGAGCGTGGTGATATCGTGCTTTCTATGAATAGCGTGCGGGTGACATCGGTGGAAGAGTTGATCGATGCAGTATCGCTGCAGGCCGGTAAGTCAGTAATGGATATTCAGCGCCGTGGTTACAGCCAGACGGTGTTGGTTCAATAGCTGTAGCCAGATAAAAAGTGTAGCATCGTCGGGCTGTTTAGAGTGCTGCTGGTTGCTCCTTACGCGTGGTAGCCGTCGGTATTCTTCTCAACCCATCGGTGGCTTTGGTCGGCAAGCGTCTCTTTTTTCCAGAAAGGGGCACGTGACTTGAGCGCTTCCATCAGATGACGACAGGCTTCAAACGCGGCCGCCCGGTGAGCGGACCAGCACGCAACCAACACGATGGGATCACCCGGCAATATTGGTCCAACCCGATGTACGATCAACACCTCTTCCAGCGGCCATTGTTCCTGCGCTTCGTCGATGATCCGTTGTAACTGCGCCTCGGTCATACCGGGGTAGTGCTCCAGCGTCATACCGGTAACATCATCACCCTCGTTGAAATCGCGCATGGTGCCGACGAACGTTGCGGTTGCTCCAAACTTACCTGCGGTCAGGTGTTGAGATTGATAGGCTGCGAGTTCCTGCCACGGGTCCAGCGCTTCTGTGACAACTTTGACCGACCGAGTGCTGTGGGCAGAGGCCATCCACTAGCCGCCTGTCACGGGCGGAAAAAACGCCACTTCATCACCGCTACTGACGCTAAAAGCCGCGTTGGCCTGGCTTTGATTGACCGCACATAGTGTGTTGTCCGGCATGGGCTTGTCGCCGGCAACCGCGCGCCACACATCAGCCACGGTACTTATGCCGTCAATGCCGATTTCACGTTCGCTCAGATCGAGATATTCGCGCATACTGGCAAAACATTTAACTTTGATAGCCATGCTCCCATTATGCCTGTCGCGCGCTTTGGCGCAATTAATTCGGTCCGGTTTTGTCTCATTTCCAGCCCCACCGAATTGTTGACCAGCGCAATGAGAGCGCAAGCCATGTGGCGTAATGTGGTGACTTATGGTGGCGGAATACTCTAAACATGTCTGATCTGACGCATTTTAATCAACAAGGCCACGCACATATGGTCGATGTGGGTGATAAGGACATCACCAGGCGGATTGCGATTGCCACCGGCACCATCACCATGCAAGCCGATACGCTGCAGATGATCACAGAGGGAAAGCATAAAAAGGGTGACGTTCTAGGTATTGCCCGGGTGGCTGGCATCATGGCAAGCAAACGCACCAGTGATTTGATCCCGCTGTGTCATCCGATTGGTCTGACACACGTTGATGTGTCTTATGTCATCGATACCACAGAATCGGCAATCAGCTGTGAGGTACGCACGGAAACCCGCTCACAAACCGGTGTTGAGATGGAGGCATTGACGGCAGTGCAAGTCGCGCTGCTGACCATCTACGATATGTGCAAGGCGGTTGATCGCGGCATGTGCATGACCAACGTTCGCCTGCTTGAGAAGCAAGGTGGAAAGTCCGGCCACTGGACAGCTGAATAGCACGGCGCAAGGACAGCAGCCGTTCTGATTGCAGTGACTATAATCAAGGTAGATTCGGGGTGAAAACCGGCAAGAACCTGCCTCTTTTGTTTTGTTTATTAGTGGCGTGACCTGTTGCACAATGCAGGGTTGGACGTCGATTCCTCTCTGCCCGAAGCCGCTGACATGCTTTTTTACAATTGCACTGACTGAATGACACTTTTTAACCGCATAACACTCGGCCTGATTGCTCTGGTAGCAATCGTTGCGGTCGTGGGTGTTTTTGCGGTAAGTCAGTTTGATTTCAGCCGTCAAAAAGCGCAGCTGGAAACAAGGGTCTTTGAACACACCGGCCGGCAATTACAGATCGCGGGTGATTTGAAGATCCGCTTGTTTCCGCGCCCCGGATTGTCACTCACCGAAGTCAGTCTGAGTAACGCAGAAGGTTTTGCCGATCCTGAATTCGCAACGATTAGGTCAGCGGAATTTCAAGTGGCAGCTGCGCCGTTACTGGCCGGCCGTATAAAGATTGAAAAAGTAATATTGCATGGACTGACGTTAAAGTTGCAGCGCAATGCAGATGGCAAAACCAATTGGGATGATCTGATGGCCACCACAGCCGTAGTGGAAACCGTATCAGATGAAAACGTTGTGCGTGAAATTGAAGCCAGTGCGCCGATTATCGCAGCGTTGTCTGCCGGTGATATGCAAATCATGGAGTCTGCTGTCAGCTACTCAGATGAGCGCGATGAGAGTTTCATAGCGCTAAATAATCTGGATCTTGCTACCGGCACCTTTGTGCTGTCTGAGCCATTTTCGTTTGAGTCTGAATTTAATTTCATCAATAGCACAGCAGCCGGTGTGAACTCCTCAATCAGCGCAGATGGTGAGATTGCGGTAGATCTGGTGAACAATATCTACGCACTGCAGCAGCTTAACATTGACACAGTAACCTCGGGCACAGCACTTCCAATTGATCCGTTACCCCTTTCTGCCCAAGGTGAATTAGTCGCTGATCTTAATGCCGCTAATATCGACATCACGCTAGTTGACGGGTTACTGACTGGAGTCCCTATAAGTGGTGAATTTCAGGTAGCCGACTGGGAGGATAACATTCACTTAACAGGGTTGTTGTCGAGTGGTGAATTCAACGCTATGACAGTGCTTGATCAGTTTACAACTTTCAGTAAAGACCAGATTCCAGACGAGTTGCTAGAGAGTGCACAAGTCTCTGCGCGACTTGACTACAGCGATGATGTTTTACGCATAGAGCAATTTGAAGCATCAGTCAGTGACCTTAATTTCAATGGTGATTTTCAGATTGCCAACCCTACCGCCTCTGGTGTGTTGAGTGGGAGATTGCAATCCAATCCATTTAACCCGGCTCCGTGGGCGTCTATCTTTGGTGTGGCTTTCAACGATGACAGCGTGATGCAGCAAGCGCAGTTGTCAGCAGACATCAGACAGTCCGGACAACTCTTGTCATTTAATCAAATTGAATTGCAGCTGGATGATACGAATATCTCTGGCAGTATCGAAGTCTCCGATATCCACGCCGACAGTCTGCCGGTGACTTACGCCTTGTCGGTAGATAAAATCAATGTGGACCGATACCTCCCAGCGCAAGTGCCCGCGCCCTCTGAATCGCAAACTCAACCGCAACCTGAATCACAGGGTCAATCACCAACGCGATCACCGGTGCAGTCCGACAACACAACACCTGACGCGGACGCCAGGCAAAGTCACAGCATCATACCCGTAGAAGCGTTGCGACAATTAAAGCTCGACGGTGAAATTGCCATCGCAGAAATCACGCTTGGTGGGGTAAGCGCGCAAAATTCAGTGATCCCACTGGTGGCAGAAAACGGCCGGATTGAAATTACCGAAGCCACTGCCGATCTCTACTCCGGTTCATTCTTTTCAACCGCGTCCCTCGACGTGCAATCTGATGAACCGTTGTTAACCGTCACTGGCAACATGAACAGTCTGAACGCAGAAACATTGCTGCAGGACGCTCTGGGTAGCGTTGCTCCACTAACCGGCATTGCCAACCTCAGTATTGATATATTGGCACGAGGATTAATCTGGTCACGCATGCTTGAGCATGCCAATGGCGCACTATCGCTAAGTGTGACGGACGGCACCCTTACAGGAATTGATATTACGGCAGAGTTGCATGAAGCGGGAGTACAGTTTGTTAGCAGTCAGGAGGTCGACAGCTCAGGTTCAGTCAGTGTGAGTCCGTCTGACAACGCTGTCGCATTAGCAGATAAAGCGCAAAATAAAGGGCCAGAAACAAATTTCAGTGAACTCAGTATGTCTGCAATACTGGCTGATAGCGTCTTAACCAATGAAGATTTGATATTTACCTCGCCGCACGCCACTGTGATGGGTGAGGGTGGCATCAATTTGAGTGGCCGGACAATAGACTACCTGCTTCACTTGAGTGTCAATTCCAATCTGAAAACACAGCAAGCGCAGACGCAGCAGCCCTTGCTGGATGTTGAGCTGACCATACCAGTCCGCGGACGGTATTCTGCCCTGACAGGTGATCTGCCACGGTTGTTGGTGAATACTTTCAAGTCAGGTATCGTGACTGAAGTCAAAACACACTATACCGGCTCTTCTGCGTCACAGCGGGAAGGTGTGCAGGAACAGATCGCGTTGGAGAAAGATGACCTCCGACTCAGACTGGAGAAAGAACAACAGGAGGCAGCTGAAAACAGCCGACAGGAAAAGCAACAGGATGAGGCCTCAACCGAAGATCTTCTGCAACAGATTGAGATTGAAAAAAATGCACTCCGGAAACGGCTTCAGAAAAATTTAGAAAAAGACCACACAGAGTTGTTGAGTGAGTATTAGGACCTGTCCGGTTCATGAATTCGACAGCATCCAGCGCAGATCCAATGTATCACTAATGGCCACCATTCCTGCTAAAAAACAATGTGCAGAATTTTCTGCAACCGTACTGGACTGGTTTGAGGAGTCGGGTCGTAAAGACCTTCCATGGCAACAGAACCCGACCCCGTACCGGGTCTGGGTGTCTGAGATCATGTTGCAACAAACGCAGGTTGCAACCGTAATTCCCTATTTTAATCGCTTTATGCAGCAGTTCAGTTCGGTAGCACATCTGGCAAATGCCTCACAGGATGACGTGTTGGCGTTGTGGACCGGGCTTGGCTATTACGCACGCGGTCGCAACTTACACAAAGCCGCACAACTGATTATCAGTGAGCACGACGGTGAGCTGCCCGTGACGCTTGAAGGCCTGCAGGCATTACCCGGTATTGGACGATCCACCGCAGGTGCAATACTGAGTCTGGGGTCGGGTGTGTCCGCCCCGATACTTGATGGCAACGTGAAGCGTGTACTTTGCCGTTACCGTTGTGTTGATGGCTGGTATGGACAAAGCGCTGTTGAGAAACAATTATGGGCGCTAACAACAGCACTCACCCCGGTAGAAAACACCGGCAAATTCAATCAGGCAATGATGGATCTGGGTGCGACGGTCTGTACCCGATCAAATCCGGGTTGCGGACGTTGTCCGTTGCAGAAAAAATGTCAGGGCTATCAGACAGGTCTGCCCACAAACTGGCCGCACAAAAAACCAAAGAAAACCAAGCCGGTTAGAAAGACACTGATGTTATTGGTGGTGAACGATAATGCTGTATTGCTGCAACGCAGGCCACCAAGCGGTATCTGGGGTGGGCTCTGGAGCTTTCCGCAGTTTGATGATCTTGAAACTTTGCATCAATTTGCGGGTGCATTGGGCAAGTACGACAACCACCAGACTGAACAGTGGCATCAACTAAAACACAGCTTCACCCATTTCGATCTTGAGATTACGCCGGTTAAAATTGCGTTGAATCATGCGTCCGGTCGACGCATTATGGATGAAAACAATGGCTGTTGGGTTGATGGCGAGTTGCCAGGCGGGTGTTCGGCACCGGTCAAGCGACTCCTGGAGAAACTCACTCACACCCTGCTCTGAGCAGTCGCACTAAATTTTGCCGCATGAATATTGGCATCGAATTAAAATCACGAATTAACATTCTCAATTATATGGAGAACACCATGGCTCGTATGGTCAATTGCGTAAAACTAGACAAAGAAGCCGAAGGTCTCGATCGTCCGACCTACCCGGGTGATCTCGGCAAGCGGATCTACGACAACGTGTCAAAGGAAGCCTGGCAATCGTGGATGGGCCATCAAACGATGCTAATCAACGAATATCGTCTGACACCAGTTGACCCCAAAGCGCGTAAGTTTCTTGAAGAAGAGATGGAGAAATTCTTTTTCGAAGGGGGGTCAGATAAACCGGATGGCTTTGTGCCGCAAAGCGACTGACCCTGGATGGCCCTTGCCGGGTTGCACGATCAGTGCGAGTTGAACAATGCGGTAATAATCAACAGGTGATAGTGTGACTCGACATACGACTCACCACACTTCAGGTCATACGGCCTTGACTCACCGCCCGACTGTGGTCTAATACGCGTCTGCCAAAACGGTGGTGTCCAGCTTCCCACCCGCAACACCTTGGCCAGGTAGCTCAGTCGGTAGAGCAGGGGACTGAAAATCCCCGTGTCGGCGGTTCGATTCCGTCCCTGGCCACCATTATTTCCACCACCCACTATCAGCCTATCGAGCGAGGCCGTGTCACGAACTTGCTGCGTCGGGACTTCTGTGTGCCCGTCGGGCATACTCCGCTTAAAAGTCCATACTACGCTGGAGTCTCTTTTTGAAAGTTGACGATTACTACAACTTTGCTTCGGAAAATAACGCGCTGACATTCACCCGCGATGCGGCAAGTGCGTTTGCTAAAGAGGTCGCCGGCGACTTTAATCCGATTCATAACCCTGATGCACGACGCTTCTGCGTGCCGGGTGATTTATTGTTTGCCGTGGTACTCGATCTCTACCACGCCCATGCATCAATGAATTTCGAGTTCGAGCAAATGGTTGATGACCGCGTCACGCTTGAACTGCAATTGCAGGAAAACGCACTGCGAATGTCAGACAATACCAATAAATGCTATCTCGACGTGACGTTTAGCGGCAACACAGTAGAGTCGGACGCGGCCAACAACGCTTTGATTGCCGCCTATGTGAAATTCTCGGGCAAGACGTTTCCATTCCTGTTGGTTGATTTGATGAAAAAACATCACGTCATGATAAACCCGCAGCGACCGTTGGTAATATACAAGAGTATGTCGATCGAACTTGAGAATACGACATGCGATAGTTTTGATCTTGCGTTTACAGAATCAAGCTTAAAAGCAGATGGCAAGAAAGGTGAGGTAACCCTTAACTTTAACATCGTCAGCAATGATGCTGTTGTAGGTACAGGGCGTAAAAACATGCTGCTGGGTGGATTGCGTGAGTATCAGCAGGACATCATTGACGAGTTAGTAGCGGAATATAATTCGATCAAATCCCGATATGTTGCCTAATGGCGGTGCGGGAAGTTCGGTAAAAGACTTTCCCACTTGCAGCACCTGAGGTGAGGGTTGCCACTGGAGGAATTCTAGTCGCCATCATGATGGCGCTTACGCTGGTCAGTGACATCGGCGGACGCATTGTGCCAACCTGGGTGGCGGGAGTTGTTGGCTGGAGTATGGTTTGTCTGCTGTTCGTTGATGTTAAGAAATCGCAGCGCTATCAAACTGTCGTAATTGCATTTGCCGGCGTGGCGCTATTGCTTGTCGGACAACTGCGTGACGGCAACGCACTATGGTTGCAGGCCATAGGAAGCAATACCGGCTTAGTGACGATGCTGGCGTCAGTGGGATTTCTACGCCTGATCGCATTACCTGCAACCACCACAAACAAGGTCGCTCTGCCGGTTGGTTTTGGTGCGTTTTTAAAAACACTGGCAGGTGTATGTCTGTTCGGGTCGGTAATCAATATTTCCGCGCCTATTCTCTTTTCTGACGTATTGCATAAGCACAAAGTACTAGACCGGCTTGCCTCGCAGTCCATTACCCGCGTCTTTACCTCAACTTCAACCTGGTCACCGTTTTTCGGTGGCATGGCTGCTGTATTAACCAACGTACCCGACATGCGGATAGGATTTGCCATTCTTGCGTGTCTGCCATTCGCAATGGTGAGCTTTGTAGTGGTGGTGCTCGAGGTGAGGTTGCGCTATTGGCAACAGGTCCAAAAGTTCAAAGGCTATCCTGTTAATTTTTACAACCTGTGGATCCCTGCAGCGCTGGCAGCGATTATACTGATGCTGAATAGTCTGGCTCCTGAGTGGTCGGTGTTAACACACATATCATTGTCGTCTTTACTGTTAACGGTCGTCGTGTTGTTGTTTCGGGAAGGGCTTGGTGCCAGGCGCATACTTACACGTTTCGTCGTCGGCGGCCTACCGACAATGATCAACGAACTACAACTGTTTCTTGCAGCTGGTGTGCTTGCAGCAGGGCTTGTTGCCGTGATTAATGACAGCTTTCTACCCTCGCTATCAGGATTTACCGCGGCTTCTGCTTCACTGCTACTCGGTGTGATCATTCTACTGGCTGTGGCAGGGCTACATCCGATCGTAACTATATCGGGTGCGACGCCGTTACTTATGACGCTAAACCCGGCACCGGATCTTCTGGCAGTGTGTTATTTATTGGCGTGGGGACTTGGTACCTGCGCAAGTCCACTGTCAGGGACGCACCTGGTTTTTCAGGGACGCTACGGAATACCAAGCTGGAAAGGTGCTTTTTGGAACTGGCCTTATGTACTGGTTATGTACGGTGTAGCAGTGTTGCTGTTATACGCAGTTGAGGGTATTGCGTAGCGACAGGAGGTTTCTCACCAGGTTCTGAAAGGACCTGTATCGAGATGTATAAAGTCTGATTTCTCATAGTAGCCCACGCCACCAACCCGGAGCGATAAACCGGCTTCCTTGAGTTGCGAGGTTTCTATACCGGGCAACCGGATGTCCACTGCACGGCCTTTGATGTGATAGCTGTTTTTCGCTACACCGGAGTTGCGCAGGGCTAGCTTACGGTTGGTCTCCGCGGAGCGATAGCCGGAAATAATACTGAAAGGTTGCGATGCATTTTCTACCCTATTGCGAACGAGATAGAGCATTGATAATAGTCGCGGGTCTATCTCAACTACACCATTGGTGCGGTGGTCCCGTAGCAGGCTGTTTATTTGACCGAGAGCGTCGGTGTCATAGCTACCGGCTGCCCAAAAAACACCGTTGAAAGATTCAGTCGTGTGCAGGTTGTACAGAGATAGAGACAATTCCGGGTAGGTGCTCAGACTGGCAATAGCGTTTCCATAGGGAACACACGAACTCCCAAGTGCCGCAAGCAATGCAAGCCGTCTCTGGCGAGAAAACCGTACCTTATTAGTCTGTAACATCGAGCCCTCAAACAGCATCTGTGGGATGAAACGAGCGGAGAGGGTACCTGAAACCAGACAAAAAATTAGTGCCAGAATCGAGGTATTTAAAAAATTGTTTCCGACACTTGCAACTGATCCCCCGTTAACCGGGCGAATTCTACGCCCAGTGTGAAAACGGTAATAGCAGTAGTTGTACGTAATGAATTGGCGCTTTTAATAGTGTTGTCTACAGTTGTTTTCAGTCACAATTCGACTATACGTGTAGAGTCTTGGCACTCTCTTGCGATTCCCTTCCACACAGACATCCTGTGAACTTTGCAGCTGTACGTGTGTCCTTTATGCTCAAAGACTTAAAACATGCTTCCGAACGGAGTTTTTAAAACTAGACAGATGAATAAGAAATGGTCGTCAGACAAAGTAAAAGATGTCCAGCGTTGGTTGATAAAGCGCTGGCCGGAATCTTTTACCCGCGGGCCAGACCTTCGCCCGTTGTCTCTGCAGATTCACAAGGAAATTCTTGCACACCGTGATGAAAACCCTCAGCTCTCTACACGCGTAGTTCGCGAAGTTATTAAACGCCATACAACAAGCTATGGCTATTTGTATGGAATGACCAAGCATGACAAGCGTTACAACCTGCAAGGTGAAGCGGTTGGGATGGTATCTCCTGAGCATCGCGACTGGGCGCGATCTGCATTAAAAGTCCGGCAGAAGGCAGCACAGGCAATTCGCAAAGCGTCACGCAAAAAAATCCAGGAGCAGCGCAAAACAAAAGTTGCGGTGGTACCCAGAGCGTCCGCCGGCAATACAGCGGACGGTCCGTTGATCAGATACAAACCTGCCAGACGCAAGATTGTGAAGCCAAGCACCGAGCGGGCTGTAGATCTCGCCAGTTAGGCTTCTTGTTCAAGTAGGCTTGCCTATCAGTGCCGAACCCGAGTCGGGTTCCGCCTGTTCATACCGTTATGCAGAACGACACGGTGTTGTCATGGCGCTCAACCAATGAGTGCTACACCCGCACAACCCTCCTCCCTCATTGATTGTACCGATAAAGATGAAGTTATCGTGGTGGAAGGGCAGTCTGCTGCAAACGCTATTAAAGCGGTACGAAACAGGCAAAAGCATGCCGTGTTGCCGATGCAAGGTAAGGTACCTAACGCGACGCGCGTATCGAGCGCGAACCTGCTTGCCCACCCAAACATAGCTGACTTACTGCAGAGTCTGCATCCGGAGCGGCTTGTGAGCACCCAGATAGATCCGTGCCGTTATCAACGAATTATTATACTGAGTGATCCAGATGCTGATGGCGTTCATGCCAGTATTCTGCTGCTGTTATTTTTGTTCCGGTATGTGCCGCAACTCATCGAACAGGAAAGACTTTTTCTGGTGCGTGCACCGTTGTTTGGCTTTTACCGGGATGACGAGTGCGTCGCTGTGGCTTACTCTGAAACGCACGCGGCAAAGGTTAGTCGTGCACTCGCCGAACGTATAGATTCAGTGGTCAACAAGCGTCGATTCAAAGGTGTTGCAAGCCTGGATATCAATATACGTTTGTCATTGTTATCACCAGATTACCCTGCACGCAGAAAACTGTCGGTAGAGAACTGCAGAGAGCTGTGCCAGCCGCTACTGCCGTAGCGAATTCATTATTATTAAGTGGCATAACAGTTCCAGGTTGCACTGCGGTGTTATGTTTACTGACAGCGAGTCTTCTTCATCCGGTGTCAGATAATCCAGCGCGTTTAACCTAATATTGGCAAATCTTTGTCCGCGACGCCAAGGCCATCACTATGGAAGAACACAATACCCACTGCCCCTACTGTGGTGAGCCGATCAGCCTACTGATTGATTGTTCGATCCCGGAACAACATTACGTCGAAGACTGCCAGGTGTGTTGCTCTCCGATCCTGGTCGGCGTTACTGCCGGTGCGGATTGCCAGATTGAATCAGTCAGCGTGAGGCAGGAAAACGAATAAATTCACCACACCCGAACCACAACCCTTGCATTAATTGAATAAAGCCATAGATTCCCCTACACTGTCTGGCTGGCCAGTAAACTATTACAACCCTCAACCAATGTCGCCAGTTCGACCGCCGGTATTCCGGGTCGGTCGGCTCAAAAAGCGAAGGAAACACAATGAAAGCAGATACACACCCGAAATATGACGAAATTGCTGTTGCATGCAGTTGTGGCAACTCGTTTAAAACCCGATCTACTATCGGCAAGGACCTGAACGTCGAAGTATGCTCCGCGTGCCACCCGTTCTACACTGGCAAGCAGAAAATTCTTGATTCCGCGGGTCAGGTAGACAAGTTCAAACGCCGCTACGGTAAAAAGTAAGCAGCACCTGAAAATATGTATTAAAAAATGCCGGCTGAACGCCGGCATTTTTGTAATTGGAAGTACCGATTGTCATCGGGCATAGCTAATGAAGCCTTCGATTGCCGCAAAATCCAATCCCAACGCCTTCTATCTTATAGACTGCAGTATTTATGTCTTTCGCGGCTGGCACTCGATGCCCGCCAGCATCACTGACGCACACGGGCGTCCGGCCAACGCTACAGTCGGGTTTATTGAAACACTCTATCAGCTGATATCACGCCGTAACCCCAAGCTGATTGCATGTGCTTATGACGAAAGTCTGACCACCTCCGTGCGCAACGATATCTACCCCGACTATAAAGCCAATCGTAGCGCTGCACCCGAAGAACTGAAACACCAGTTCAAACTCTGCAAGGCGTTTACGCGGGCGATGGGCATTGCCTCTCTTGCTAGCGGCACACTGGAAGCCGATGACATCATTGGCACACTCGCAGAAGTTGCGCAGCAGCAAAATACCAATTCGGTGATCGTCACAGCAGACAAAGATCTCTGCCAGTTTGTAGGAGTTGGTGATGCCGTGTGGGACTTTGCCCGGGATATCTGGATGGATGCCACGCTTATCGAAAAGCGCTTCGGTGTGCGCCCCCATCAAATTGCAGATTCGCTGGCATTAACCGGTGATAAGGTAGACAACATCCCCGGGGTGCCGGGAGTGGGTACTGCAACAGCTGCAAGGTTGCTGGTTAAGTGGGGTAATCTCACCGCACTTCTGGATAACACTGACAAAGTCCCGTCAATGAAATTCCGGGGTGCTGTTCGGGTAGCTGAGCTGCTTGATTCGCATGCTGATACTATTCGTCTCGCTCGCCAGCTCACGGGGCTGATTCGTGATAACAGCGTGAATACAAGTTTAACCGACTATAAAATCACACCGGATGCGAATGCACTGGAAACGGTTTTTGACCAACTGGGATTTAGTGACAAACGCCGACAACGATGGCACAACCTCCTCGAAAAAAGACAGGCAAACGACCCGGCAAGCGACCCGGTAAACGCGTAAGCCGCAGTAAAAAAAATGCAACGGGACCGCGCAGGCGCGCAACCCGCAGGCCAACAACAGAAGCGTTAAATGCAGCGAAGACAGACCCGCCAAGCAGTGCGACCGTCATTCTGCTGAACAAACCATTCGGCTATGTCAGTCAATTCAGCGGAGAGGACAACAACCTCGCTGATCTGGTGCCGGTAAAAGGCGTCTACCCGGCCGGCAGACTCGATAAAGACAGCGAAGGGCTTGTGCTGCTAACCGACCACGGACCTCTGCAACACCGGATTTCCCACCCAGACATGAAGTGGCACAAACACTACTGGGTGCAGGTAGAAGGTGTAATCAGCGATGCTGCTCTGGAACAGCTCTGCCGTGGCGTAAGCCTCAAGGATGGACCGGCTCGAGCACTTTCCGTAAACAGAATTCCCTGCCCCGATCTCTGGCCGCGCGATCCTCCGGTGCGCCATCGACTCACAGTGGCGGACAGCTGGATTGATCTGACCCTCAGCGAGGGTCGCAACCGCCAGGTTAGACGTATGACAGCCGCGGCTGGCTTTCCGACATTAAGACTCATCCGGCACCGGATCGGTGACTGGGATCTCACTGGTTTGAAAAGTGGCAAATATCATACACTTCAGGTTTCTGGTACTACACTTCAACGGCTACTTGTTTGATTTCAGCCATTTCCAGCTAAATAGTATTGGCAGATTTTAATGAAAAACGCCGGTTTTTCTTGCCGGGTGTTCTTGATTTGCATGCATAAACACTTCACGATACGTATGAATTTGCTTTGTTTGCCTGATACTTAGGAATACTTTTTTACAATTTGCTTGCATACCTGTCTATAACTGACAAATCCCAGGCATTTTTGTTGTTTTAAAGCAACTTATCAGCAAGCAGCATTTCAACAAGATTAATAAACGCGGCCTGCCATGCCAGAAGCTCGCCGCTATAACTGAAACTGGCAAATTTGTCCTTCGGAGGGACGTACCCTGATGAAACTATCGAAAAATATCGGAACGCTCGCATCAGCGGCTTTGGTTGTCGCCTCACTGTCTGCCTGCTCAACAGCAGACAAGATGAAGGATGGCATGGCCGACGCTGGCGACAAAGTGATGGGTGGCGATGCCATGTCTGCAGAAAAGTCTGAGCTTGCGGCCCAGGCAGAAGCACTGAAAGCCCGCGAGGCCGAGCTTGCCAAGCGCGAATCAATGCTGGCGGATAAGACCAAAGCAATGGATTCAGCAAATGCACCAGGCGCTAACTACGGTGCCGGAGACCTTCTGCCACCAGGTGCTAAACCCGGCCAGTGCTTCACACGCCTCTGGGTTGCACCTCAGTACGAAAATGTTTCTGAGCGCATTCTTGTAGAAGAAGCGAGTGAGCGTATTGAAATTATTCCAGCCAAGTTCACCACAGCCAAGAAGCGGGTTCTGGTCAAAGAAGCGACTGAAAAACTGGTGACCGTGCCAGCCACATTCAAGACGGTAAAAGAACGCGTACTAGTGAAACCGGCAACCAAGAAGATCGTTCAGGTAGAAGCGGTATATGAAACTGTCACCGAGCGCGTAATGGATAAGCCGGCTCACACCACATGGAAAAAAGGCACTGGTCCAATCCAGAAAATCGACGAGACGACGGGCGAAATTATGTGTCTTGTCGAAGTACCGGCAACTTTCAAAACCATCAAAAAACGCGTACTGAAAACCCCTGCCTCTACCAAAGTCCAGGAGATTCCAGCAGCTTACGACACCATCGATAAAAGCGTTATTGCAACTCCACCGACTACTCGCAAAGTAGCGGTTCCAGCCGTCTACAAAACAGTGACAGTTACTGAAGAAGCGACACCCGCAAAAGAGCGACGCATTAAGGTTCCTGCCAAGTATGCGACCGTTACCAAGCGAAAGTTGGTCAAAGATGGCTCGATGGACTGGCGCGAGATTCTCTGCGACACCAATATGACTCGCGATCGCATCACTTCAATCCAGCAGGCGCTTAAGTCGGCCGGTCATAATCCAGGTGCCATTGATGGTGTGATTGGTGGAGAAACCATGCGAGCGGTCAATGCCTACCAGCGCCAGAAAGGCCTGCCGGTAGATGAGTATCTGAACATTGCGACTGTCCGTGCACTGGGTGTTTCGCCCAAGTAGGCTGAACCCTAAGATGTAACAAACAGCAAGCCATTGCTGTACCAGAGCCCGCGTCTCATGAGACGCGGGCTTTTTTATTACAGACCATTCCAACTTGTCATATAAATGATACAATCGCTCCGCGGCGGCAGATTAGCCTGGATAATCCCCGCGGCATGCCCGGCACTCCCGCCGGTTTATTTCCGCTAAGATGTAGGATGTTCCAATGAAGGCAAGGTGGACAGTGGCACAAGGAATCGCCGCGTTAGTCTCTCTCGTTCTGATGATGTCCGCACAAGTGTTGTGGGCACTAGGCGTTTCCAGCGCCGAGCTGATCAGTATTGAGACACTCGACAATGCTCAGTTTCAAAAGCGTATTTCCGTGCGTATCGGCGCAAGGGTTGAACGCCTGCTCGTGTCGCCAAATCCCCATCTTAACAATCTGCGCATCGTCAATAGTGATGGTGCAGTTCTGAATCAGGACAGCACTGCGTACGCCGGGATCGTTGAGTCCCTGCCGAATTCCTGGGCCAGAATTGTTGTTGACGATGACTACATCGCCGGGACGATTCGGGTACAGGATGCGCCTTTGCATTTCTCGTCAGAATCCAGTGCAGAGTTTACGGCCAGTCAGAAAACGTCTGAACCCCTGATCCCGCCACCGGTATCTATTAGAAATCTCTCCGTGCTCAGAAACCCGTTGCATCTCGACGAAGTTCCGGACGAAATTTCGGTTCCCGTCAGCGATCGGCTCGCGCAAACTATCGGTGATGTTACGCGGGTGATTAGAATCGGAATAGTCGTCGATACTCTCTACCAGGAAGCGATTGGCGGACGCGGACTGAGCAATGCGATTTCAACCATAAACTCGGTTGATGGCCTTTACCGTGAAAAGTTCGGACTGGCCTTTAAAGTCGATGTCGTTGTTCTGGTACAAGACGACACTTTTCTGTCTATCGATGAACGCGAAGATGGTCAGGCAGCCATCACACTCAAAGATCATCTGGATTTGTTTCGTGAGTACCGGATTGAATCCGAACTGCTGCCTGCTGACCTGGGCCTGGTACATCTATTCACCGGGGTTCAGGCAGAAGATGAGGCAATAGGCCTCGCATTTCAGGGTGCTGCGTGTCGTCCGGATGGTCATGATGTCAGTATGGCCCGACCATTCCGGTTCCCGGTGTTACTGACAGCTCATGAAATCGGTCATAACCTGGGAGCGCTTCATGACGACACAACGGACTGTCGTGATAATGAAACTAACCTGATGCACTCGTCTATCAGTACAACCACCACACGTGATTTTTCAAGCTGCAGTACCGAAACTATTAACACCCGCATGCAGCAGAGTACTTGTTTTACCGGTGTAATAGATATTGATTTACAGGTAACACAGCTTGAATCAAATCAGATTCAGGTGAGTGTCACCAACCTCGATGAAACACGGGCTTTTCCCGCCGCAACATTGATGCTTGATTTGAACAACGCCACCATTGCAGAAGCTCCGGCAATTTGCGAACTGGCGGACCCTGCAAAGTTAGCTTGCAATATTCCCGCGACCTTTGCCGGTGACACACAAGATCTCGCCATAAAACTTCGCTTCGAACCGGACCTTGAGCGCACCGTGCTGATACAACTTGAACCGGAAGGGTTCTTTGATTTGAATAGCAGTAACAATGCATTGGAGCTGATTATTCCGGGTGACCCACAACCGTTGGCAAGTACCGAAGGAGAAATAATCACACAGGTTGCCAGCGAAACAGCCAGTAATTTTGTGGACGACCCGACTGCTGCAGTCAGTAACGGAAGTCGCGGCGGTGGTGGGAGTATTGGTTACGGTATTCTGTTACTCCTGTTTGCAGCCGCAGTAAACAGACGCAACTGCTCGACGCTGACAGTCTGAAAGAAAGCAGATATGAGCATAGGCTTCCATTTAGTCTGAAGATGCCGAGCGACTGCACTGATTCGAGTGCGCTAAAACAGTCGCTAAAATCGTCTTTTCACTGATGCCTGTGCGATATCTGTCAGCGCATCCTTGTACACGCTGTCAGGCAGGCAGTCGAGATCCTTTATCGCCAGCTCAACCTGCTGTTGTGCCAACGCTACAGTACGCTCTATCGCGCCGGACTGACACACCAGGTCTACCACTGGTTGCACCTGATGATCCGGCAAATGGCCGTGCTTTTGTGCAGTCGCCAATGCCTCACGAATCTGTTGGGCTGTATCGCTGCTTGCCGACTGCAACGTGAATATCAAGGGTAACGTTGGTTTACCTTCAGCCAGATCATCACCAGCGTTTTTTCCTAGCTCGTCGCTTTGCGCTGTATAGTCGAGAGCATCATCAATCAGCTGAAAGGCCTGGCCCAATCGCGCACCGTAATGTGCCATCGACTGTTCAACATCGGGCGCTGCATCTGCGAGCACAGAACCCAGTTGCGTTGCAGCCTCGAACAGCTTGCCAGTCTTGGCGGCAATTACTTCCATGTAGCGCTCTACGCTGACTTGGGCTTCGCCAATGTTCATCAACTGCATGACTTCCCCGGCGGCAATGGTGTTGGTTGCAGAAGACAGAATTTCCATCACCCGCATCTGTCCAACTTCAACCATCATCTCAAAGGAGCGGGAATAGAGAAAATCACCCACCAAAACAGCAGCCTCATTGCCCCAGACAGTGTTGGCAGTTTCCTGCCCGCGACGTAGGCTTGAAGAATCAACCACGTCATCGTGAAGCAGAGTCGCGGTGTGAATAAACTCGATAATCGCCGCGATATTGGTGTGGTGATTGCCCTGATAACCCTGCGCCAGTGCAGACAACAGCACCAGTTTTGGTCGCAGGCGTTTACCACCGGCACCGATAATGTAGTGGCCCATCTGATTGATCAACACGACATCGGATTGCAATGCCCGCCGGATCTTTTGATCAACCTCGGACATCGAACCCGCTAGCAGATTTTCTGTTTTGGATTCATCGGACAAGTCCGAATTTGAATACCGAACAAAATCAGCTTCCGGAATGGGAATATCCGACACTTTTGCCGGGCTGGCGGGTGCTTCTGATTGACTCATTGTGTAGGGCGGACTATTATTAAAGGCTTTTCTGCGGTTTGAAGAAGCGCGTCCGGCACATCCCGGGGGAGTCTTCAGCGGTTGAAGCAACAGGCGCTTGGCGCCGAAATCAAATTATCGTTCTATCGTCTTCCAGACGCTAGCAAAAGTTTCAAATGCAGGCGAATTTTTTCGCCGGGATAACACATCATGGCACATAAAAAAGCAGGCGGTAGTACTCGCAACGGTCGCGATTCAGAATCGAAACGCCTCGGTGTAAAGAAATACGGTGGTGAAGCAGTTCTGGCCGGCAACATCCTGATCCGCCAGCGCGGTACCAAAGTACATGCGGGCACCAATGTCGGCGTCGGCAAAGACCACACCTTGTTCGCCAAGTCCGACGGCGTGGTGAAGTTCCATACCGGCGGCCCGAAAAACCGCAAATTTGTCAGCGTGGTTGCAGGTTCATAACCGGCCTCCAATAAGCTCTGACAAAAACCCCGCGCTGCGGGGTTTTTTATTGCTGCAAAGAATATTATGAAATTCGTCGATGAATCCAAAATCAAAGTTATTGCCGGTGATGGTGGCAATGGGGCTTTGAGTTTTCGTCGCGAAAAATATGTACCGCGCGGCGGCCCTGACGGAGGTGATGGCGGCGACGGTGGCAGCATCTATCTGGTCGGGGATTCCAACATCAATACCCTCGTCGACTTTCGCCACACGCGTACCTATGAAGCCGAGCGGGGTCGCAACGGTGGTGGCGCTAACTGCACTGGACGGGCGGGCAAAGACAAAGAGATACCGGTACCCATCGGTACAGTCGCAACCGATCGCAATACCGATGAGCTGATTGGCGATATCGTCGAGGCCGGTCAGACACTGTTAGTTGCCAAAGGCGGCGTTCATGGTCTTGGCAATTCCAGATTTAAAAGTGCCACCAACAGAGCACCGCGCAAAACAACCAACGGCACACCTGGTGAACGACGTGAACTGATGCTAGAGCTGAAGCTGCTCGCCGATGTTGGATTGTTGGGTTATCCCAATGCTGGTAAATCCTCACTGATTCGCAAGGTATCCGCCGCCAAACCTCGCGTTGCCGATTATCCGTTTACCACACTGCATCCAAACCTTGGTGTCGTAAGCATTGAATCACACAGAAGTTTTGTGATGGCCGATATCCCTGGCTTAATTGAAGGCGCGGCGGAAGGTCAGGGGCTGGGAATTAGATTTTTAAGGCATCTAACTCGTACTGGTTTACTGCTGCACGTTATCGATCTGGCTCCTTTTGACGAACACGATCCTGCCGAGGCGGCAATTGCCTTGATTCAGGAACTTCAAAAATTTGATCAGGAGCTGTTGGACAAACCTCGTTGGCTGGTATTTAACAAGCTCGACTTGATGCCAGAGGAAGAATGGCAGGAAAAAACAGCCAGTACGCTTAAAGCGCTAAACTGGGATGGACCGTGGTACAGCGTGTCCGCAGTCGATGGCAGAGGTACCGGGAAGCTTTGTGCCGATATCATGCACTATATTGAGGAAAAGCAGGAAGAGCTGCAGGAAGAGGAAACCCTCACGACCCGCAAAGTGACCTATCCACAAGCAGATACGGTGGCCGAAGATGAATCAGAATTCGATAACGGACTTTCTGAATTTGCAAATGAATTTGTTAATCCAGATGAGCCCCGCAACAGCAACTAAATCCGCAACAGAACGACAACTGCATCTATAGCGAAACAATCGCAGAGTCCCTACCGCCATCAAGTTTCAAAAGTGCTTTATAACTTTAATCCATGCAAACCAGACCGGAAAAGAATAAACGCTGGGTAGTAAAAATCGGCAGTGCACTGATTACTGCTGACGATACCGGTCTGCACCTCGATAATATTCATCACTGGTCAACACAGTTTGCCACGTTAATGGATGACGGTGTCGAGCTTGTACTGGTTTCATCCGGGTCAATTGCAGAGGGCATTCATCGGCTGCAATGGAAGGAGAGACCCACTGCACTGAATGAGCTCCAGGCTGCTGCCGCAGTGGGACAGATGGGACTGGTAAAAGCTTACGAATCCGAACTGCGATCTCATGGCAGACACACTGCACAAATCCTGTTAACCCATGATGATCTAAGTAACCGTAAACGATATCTTAATGCCAAAAGTACACTGGGCACCTTGCTTCACCTCGGTGTGCTCCCGGTGATTAATGAGAACGATACCGTCACCACTGATGAGATTAACGTCGGGGATAACGACAACCTTGCTGCATTGGTTGCTAATTTAATTTCTGCTGATCAGCTGATCATTCTGACTGATCAAAAAGGTCTGTTTAACAAAGACCCGAATAAGCATGCAGACGCTGAACTGATACGCAACGCCACAGCCGGTGATCCGGCGCTGTTAGACATTGCCGGTCCAAGTACCAACAAGCTTGCTATCGGTGGCATGCAAACCAAAATACTGGCAGCAGAACGCGCGGCGCGATCAGGTACCAATACCGTTATTGCCTCTGGTCGGGAGCCCGATGTTCTGTTGCGATTGCATCGCGGTGAATCGGTGGGTACCTTCCTTAAAGCTACCCATAAAAAGCTGGTGGCGCATAAGCTATGGCTTGCGAATCAATTGAAAGCACGGGGCACCATAATCGTCGACAGTGGCGCTTATAAAAGGCTCAGCGATGGCGAGTGCAGTTTGTTGCCAGTAGGTGTTACAGCAGTCGAAGGCGAATTCCGACGAGGAGAGCTGGTATCAATCCGCTCTGCAGAGGGATGTGAAATTGCTAGAGGACTGGTGAACTACAACGCGACAGAAGCGGCGTTATTGATAGGGTGTCAAAGTGAAAACATTAGTGAGCGATTAGGATATGCCCACGAACCCGAACTGGTGAACCGGGATAACATGGTGGCGGTCAATGTCCGCCACGAGTAGAACGCCCTTGGCAGCTATAGCTCAACCAACACGGGCACACTCAAAACGATTCGAACGTTTGAACCTGTTAAAGCGCCTGAATTTGAGCGTTCAGCCGGCTCTTGTAACGCGCAGCCTTGTTCTTGTGCACCAGGCCTTTTCTGGCCATGCTGTCGAGTACAGGAACTGCTGCTGTGTAGGCTTCCGACGCAGCAGTTTTGTCACCGCTGCCGATGGCTGCCACAACTCGCTTCACATGAGTTCGCATCATCGACCGCATACCGGCGTTGCGGGTGCGTCTTGTTTCTGCCTGACGAGCACGTTTTTTCGCTTGGGGGGAGTTCGCCAAGTCGTTCTCCTGGGAAAATTGAAAGAGAAATTGGAAATCCAGCCGAACAGTATCGTTCGAGCTCACTCCATTGTCAACCAGACCGTGGGAGTTTCGGCTAGCAAATCGGCCTCAGGTGCAACACCGGCAGTGGCCAGTTGAAGGGCGTGACATTCAGCTTGCTACGCTCAAGCAGCGTTGTCAGCAGCATGACTTTTCTGTCGCGAATTCTCGGATTTATTCGCGATCAAGTATTCGCCATCGTTTTCGGTGCAGGCGCACTGACAGATGCTTTTCTGGTTGCATTCAAGATACCGAATTTCCTGCGACGGTTATTTGCTGAAGGCGCGTTTGCGCAGTCGTTTGTACCGGTGTTTTCCGAGTACCGGGAAACACGCTCACCCGATGCCCTTCGCGCACTGGCATCTCAGGTCAGCGGCACACTTGGCTGGATCGTCTTGATACTCAGTATTCTCGGCAGCATATTTGCGGAGGCGTTAATCACGCTGTTTGCACCGGGATTTGAAAACGGTGGTGAACGCGCAGTTACAGCCACGGCACTACTGCGAATCACTTTTCCGTATCTGTTTTTTATCTCCCTGGTTGCCTACTGTGGCAGCGTCCTGAACACTTTTCAGAAGTTCGCCGTACCGGCTTTTACACCGGTGCTTTTAAATATTTGCCTTATCACCGCAGCGCTTTGGGGTGCTCAGTTTTTTGAGATACCGGTAACGGCGCTTGCCTGGGGTGTGTTTGCGGCGGGTTTATCGCAACTGCTGTTTCAACTGCCTTCGATGTATCGGCTCGGCTTGTTGCAGTTTCCAAAATGGGGCTGGAAAGACAGCGGTGTACAGAAAATTCTAAAACTGATGTTGCCAGCGATTCTCGGCTCTTCGGTTAGTCAGATTAACCTGCTGCTCGACACCATCATTGCGTCCTTTCTTATCGCCGGCAGTTTAAGCTGGCTTTATTTTGCCGACCGGCTGGTGGAATTTCCGCTCGGTGTTTTCGGAGTTGCAATCGGCACGGTGATGCTGCCCCGATTGTCTTCATCATATGCAGGAAAAAAGATTCACGACTTCGACAAAACAATGAGTTGGGGTGTCCGGTTAGCAGTATTGCTGGCACTGCCGGCTGCGGTCGGGTTGTTGCTGCTCGCCATCCCGCTGATATCTACGCTGTTCGGCTATGGGGAGTTTACAGCGTCAGACACACGTATGTCCGCCTGGGCGCTGCGCGCCTACGCGCTGGCACTGCCGGGCATGATGCTGGTGAAGATTTTTGCGCCCGGTTTCTTTGCCCGTCAAAACACCCGCACGCCGGTTCGCATTGGCATTATCGCAATGATCAGCAATATGGGCTACAACATCGTTTTCGTTGGTGCAATGATGCTCGCCTCACTGCCTGTCGCGCACACGGGTTTGGCGCTCGCAACTGCTGTTTCTGCCAATCAGAATGCGTTAATGCTCTATCGGCAGCTGAAAAAGGACGCCATCTACAGGCTCAATACCAAAGAACTTAGCACCATCAAAAGAGCTGCACTCGCAACCACGGCTATGGCGGTAGTGATCTGGTTGTTGAACCCGGCAGCAGATAGCTGGCTGGCAATGCAGGCAATTGAACGCGTTACACGCTTAGGCGGTATAATCGCTGCATCCATCGTGACTTATGCAGCTGTGCTGTTTTTGGCGGGCTTTCGGCCCGGTGACTACAGTGTCTGACCGTCACCAAACGCTTTAAACAATGACACGCTGTCATTACAACTGAACACAATCCAGTGGAACTCATACGCGGCCTGTACAACCTTGGCGATCAACATCGCGGCTGTGCTGTCACAATCGGCAATTTTGATGGCGTGCATATCGGTCATCAACATTTGATCAAAACGGTGTGTGATCGGGCCCACGGTGGTCAAGCAAACGGCGATCAGGCAGACACGACGTCACTTCGCGCGTGTGCTGTGAGTTTCGAGCCATTACCGGTTGAGTATTTTCTACCGCAAGACAAACACCCCAAACGATTGACCACCTGCCGCGAAAAAATCACCCGACTTGCCTGCCACGGACTTGATCAGTTGCTGCTCTTACGCTTCAACCACACACTTGCCAACTCAAGTGCCGATCAGTTTATTAAAACTGTGCTGATCGACGGACTGAACACAAGGTACCTCTTAATCGGTGATGACTTCCGCTTTGGCAAGGACCGGCGTGGCACTTTCGAAACCTTGCAACAGGCAAGCTCGCACTACGGATTTACCTTGAAACGGGCTGAAACCCTTAACTTTGCCGATGAGCGCGTATCAAGCACCCGGATTCGCAGCCTGCTAACAGACGGCAATCTGACAACCGCTGCAGAATTGCTTGGTCGCGACTATTCTATTGAAGGGCGGGTTGAGTTCGGTGCTCAGCTTGGCAGAACCATTGGATTTCCAACCGCAAATATCGCGCTCAAAGGTCTAAATCCACCGTTGCGCGGTGTATTCGCCGTGTCTGTCACCGGGTTTGGAAATCAGACCCAGCAAGGCATCGCTAACGTCGGCGTTAAACCGACGGTCAAAGGTGTGCGACTGAGCCTTGAAGTCCACTTGCTGGATTTCAAGGCCGACCTCTATGGCCGGCGACTGCGGATCTCGTTTCTACATAAACTCCGGGATGAAAAAAAGTTTGCGGGCATTGATGAATTAAAAGCTGCTATTGCAACTGATGAGCAAAACGCCCGACAATGGTTTACAACGAAAACTTAACGAACTTAATCTTCAGCCCTGTTTCTAAAAACCCAGTATCGATTAAGCCAGAAACCACTAACCCCGACACGACTAACTCAGAATCGACAACCAGAGACTCCGGTGAGTAATTACAAGCACACGCTAAACCTGCCAAAAACCGATTTCCCGATGCGCGGTAATCTGGCGAACAAAGAGCCCGAAACACTGGCTCGCTGGCAGGAGCTGGACATCTATAAAAAGATTCGCGAGGCATCCGCCAATCGCGACAAGCAATTCATACTGCACGATGGACCCCCGTATGCCAATGGCGATATTCACATTGGACATGCGGTAAACAAAGTCATTAAAGACATGATCGTCAAGAGCAAGCAGCTTGATGGCTATGATTCACCGTATATACCCGGCTGGGATTGTCACGGTCTGCCCATTGAAAACAAAGTCGAGTCAGAGATTGGCAGACCCAGTGAAACAGGAACAGGTGATCGCGACAATACGGTAGATGCAGCCACTTTCAGAGCGGCTTGCCGCGAATACGCAAGCAAACAGATCGATGGCCAGCGCGAAGACTTCAAGCGACTGGGGGTTTTCGGTGAGTGGGATTTACCTTACCTGACCATGGAGTTTGCAAACGAAGCAGGTATTGTTCGGGCGCTCGGGAAAATGCTTGAAAAAGGTCATGTGTACAAAGGCACAAGACCGGTCTACTGGAGCATTGGGGCGCGCTCAGCACTCGCTGAAGCAGAAGTAGAGTATCGCGATAAAAAATCCACGTCGATCGACGTCAGGTTCAGCGCTGCAGACAATGAGGGTTTTCACAAAGCTTGTAACAGCGATCGCTCAGAGCTCCCTCTATCTATCGTTATCTGGACCACCACACCCTGGACTATACCCGGCAACCTTGCGGTGTGTGTACACCCGGAGCTTGAGTACTCAGTGGTTGAATGTGATCTGGGTGCAGGCACTGAATGCATCATTCTGGCAACAGAACTGGTTGATAGCTGCATGAAGCGCTATGCCTGTGAAAACTATAAAACTGTTTCAGTCTTCGCTGGCTCTGCAATAGAAAAAATCGAACTGACGCATCCAATCTATGATCGACCTTCGTTGTTAGTCCTTGGTGACTATGTAACAACAGAAGCGGGTACCGGCGCTGTGCATACCGCACCAGATCATGGCGTAGATGATTTCAACACTGGTAAAAAATATGACCTTGGACTGCTTAACAATGTCAGCGCTACAGGCACATATGAGTCATGGGTTGAAAAATTCGCCGGCGAACACGTATACAAAGTAGAAGAACATATTCTTGACGAACTAAGAAGTGCCAACAAATTAGTTCTTAGTGAATCATTCCACCATAGCTATCCGCACTGTTGGCGTACCAACACACCAATCATCTTTCGAACCACGCCACAATGGTTTGTCAGTATGGAAAAAGAAAACCTCAGATCAGATACTCTTGCAGCAATAAAAACTGTACGCTGGGTACCTGACTGGGGTGAAGCCAGAATCTACAGCATGATCGAAACTCGCCCTGACTGGTGTATCTCAAGACAACGTTACTGGGGTGTTCCAATTACGTTGTTTATCCACAAGGAAACCGGAGAGCTGCATCCAGACTCATTGCCTATGCTGGAACAGGCAGCGCAACATATCGAGAAAGGCGGCATACAAGCGTGGTTTGATCTAAGCACCGAGGACTTTATAAAAGACAACCCGGATGATTACGAAAAGTCGACAGATGTGCTGGACGTTTGGTTTGATTCCGGAACAACGTATTCACATGTTCTTCAACAACGTGGTCAACCCTACCCTGCCGACATGTACCTTGAAGGATCGGATCAGCATCGCGGCTGGTTTCATTCATCAATCCTGACCAGTGTTTCGATCAACGGTATTGCACCTTATAAGCAGGTACTGACCCACGGATTTACGGTTGATGCCAAGGGTCGCAAGATGTCTAAGTCTGTTGGCAATGTGATCGCACCACAGAAAGTGATGAAAACACTGGGTGCAGACATCATAAGATTGTGGGTTTGTTCGGCTGACTACCGGGGTGAAATGAGCGTTTCTGATGAAATCCTTAACCGGATGTCAGATTCTTACAGACGTATCAGAAACACGATAAGGTTCTTGCTGGCTAATACCAACGGCTTTGATCCTGCAACGGATTTAATCCCTATAGAAAACATGCTCGCTCTTGATCAGTGGGCGGTTGATCGTACCCTTGCGTTACAGAATGATATTCGCACAGCGTTCGATGACTACCAGTTCCATACGGTGTATCAGCGATTGCATAACTTCTGTACCACCGAACTGGGTGGTTTTTATCTGGATGTTGTTAAAGACCGACAATACACCACCAAAGCAGACAGCCATGCACGACGCTCTGCACAGTCTGCCATGTATCATATTGCCGAGGCGATGACGCGATGGATTTCTCCGGTATTGAGTTTTACTGCCGAAGAAATCTGGAAGCATCTACCCGGCAAACACAGTGAAACCGTCTTTACCGAAACCTATTACGATCAACTCCAACCGCTAAGCAGCAACTCTCTCTACACTATTGAAGAATGGGATCGGATTGTTGCGGTCAGAATTGCTGTCGCAAAGTCACTGGAAAAGCTGCGGGTAGATAAAAAAATCGGTGGCCCGTTAGATGCAGAAGTTGCTTTGTTTTGCGATCAAAGTACTGAAGCACTGCTTAAAAAACTGGATGATGAACTGCGTTTCATACTTATCACCTCAGAAGCTACGGTACAACCACTTGCCATTAAGACCGACAGTGCTGAACAAGCCGAGATAGAAGACGGTGAACTTTGGATCGATGCCAAAGCATCAGAAACACCGAAGTGTGAGCGTTGCTGGCACCACAGAGCGGATGTCGGTAAAGACGCAACGCACCCGGAACTATGCAGTCGCTGTGTACAAAATGTCGACGGTGATGGTGAGCCGAGAAAATTCACCTGATTGTGTTACGCCCGCATCGAAGTTACCCATATTCAGTGATGTCGCGCACAGGCACCAGAGACGCTCGATAAGAGACGCGATAAGGAAGCTCAATGAAGAAAATCTATTTTGGCATTGCCATTCTTGCGATCGTGGTTGATCAGATTACGAAGGTTATCGCGAGTTCGCAGCTTACTATGCACGAGCAGAATCCGGTGATGCCGTTTTTCAACTTCACTCTCATGCACAACTACGGTGCCGCATTCAGCTTTTTGGCTAACGCCGGTGGCTGGCAACGATGGTTCTTTACTATCGTCGCCGTGGTAATCAGCCTTGTACTGATTGTCTGGCTGTTTCGTTTAAAGCGTCACGAGAAGTGGCTCGGTTTCGGGCTTGCCCTGGTACTCGGTGGCGCGATAGGCAATGTCATTGACCGGATCAGGTTCGGTTATGTTGTCGATTTCATTCAATGGTTCGCCAACTGGAAGGGCTCCATTTATTACTGGCCGTCGTTCAACATTGCCGATTCCGCTATTTTTGTTGGCACAGCCTTGATATTAATCAGTTCTTTTTTTGTTGAAGAAGACGACGCGCAGGCAGCCGCTGCCAAAGAGTAGCGAAAGGTAATTACAGGTACATTGCGATGGAAATATTAATGGCTAACCCGCGAGGGTTCTGCGCCGGTGTTGATCGGGCGATTGAGATTGTCGAGCGGGCCTTGGAGCTGTTTGGTGCACCGATCTACGTCCGTCATGAAGTCGTTCACAATAAGTATGTGGTAGATGGATTGCGCGACAAAGGGGCGATCTTTGTAGATGAACTACACGAAGTACCGGACGACAGCACAGTCATCTTTTCGGCTCACGGCGTTTCGCGCGCGGTTGAAAGTGAAGCGGAGTCGCGGCAGTTACAAGTGTTTGATGCAACTTGCCCGTTGGTCACCAAGGTTCACATCGAAGTGGTCAAGTACGCAAAAGAAGGACGGGAGGTAATCCTGATTGGTCACGCCGGGCACCCGGAAGTAGAAGGCACCATGGGGCGATATGATACCCAGTGGGGTGGTCGAATTCTGTTGATTGAAAAGCCCGCAGATGTTGAAAATCTGGAAGTAAAGGATCCGGCACGTCTCGCGTTTGTGTCGCAAACCACGTTATCAGTGGACGATACGCACGACATTATCGAACGACTCAAAGAACGATTCCCGTCTATTGCAGCGCCTCGCAAAGACGACATTTGCTACGCCACCCAGAATCGACAAGACGCTGTCAAAACCCTCTGCAACGATGCCGATATTCTGCTGGTAGTCGGGGCTCAGAACAGCTCTAACTCTAACCGTTTGCGCGAACTTGGTGAACGGGCAGGTATACCGTCTTATTTGATCACCGATGCCACAGCCATCGAAGATGAATGGCTCGAAGGCCGCACAAAAATCGGCGTAACAGCCGGTGCATCAGCTCCTGAGGAGCTGGTGCAACGGGTTATCACTCACCTCGGATCACGTGGTGCCTCAAACGTGAATGAAGTAGCGGGGGCAATTGAGACCGTGTCCTTTAGTATCCCCAAGCCCTTGAGACGCATAGATATTGGCTAAAATGAAGCCAGGATCACTCGGGTAAACACCAAATGACCACTAGTCACTAAAGTTAATACAACTCTCTACAAGAAAACGCTAAACCTTCGCTGCTGCTCGCCGATGGACACCCATAGCATCAATAAAAACAATGGGCGTACATCGTGTTCAATTTCGACTCAAAATCATCAGCTGCCGCCGATACGGAAGACAATGACATCAGTGAACTGATGGCGCTTGCCGCTCGATTGTCACCGATTTCCGATCTTAACGAAGCAAACCGTCAGACAATCTGCAAATCAGCAACGATTGTCAATGTGAATCGCTCAACAGCGCTTGCAGCGAATAAGGAACACCGATGGTTGACCTACATCTCTGAGGGTCAGGTTGAAGTACGTAACGCTAAGGACAAAGAAGACACCCAGGTTGTTGAGGCGAACACCAGTCGCGCCACCCAACCGGTCCTGAAAGAATTCACCCAGCATCATTCCATCGCCACCAAGACAACAGCGACCCTGGTGCGTTTCGGGCAGGAGCTTTTTGACATCCTGCTCAAAGAGCAACAGAAGAACGCCACAAAGGCGCATGACGTACGCGTGTATGAGAAAGACAATGTGGTGTTCGACAGTATTGTTGAAGCGTTTGAGAACCGTACCGTCAATCTCAGCTGCCAGAGCGGTGTAAACCAGAAAATCGCAGCCCTTATTACGCGGGGGTCAACGGGTATTCCAGAACTGTCACTGGCTCTGGCTGCAGATCCGGCACTGACCGCTCACACGATGCACGAGGCAAACAAGCTTGCTGCAGGTGAGACGACGCAAACCATGCGTGGCGCTATTACGCGTCTCGGTGTCGAAAGCGTTAACCAGCTGGCACTGAAAATTCCTGCTGAACAAAAGTGGCAACCATCCAACCCGGCTATCGAACAACACATGGCGGGTTACCAGCGACGCACGACATTGACCGCGGCTATTTGTAAGGTGCTTGCCAAGTCGGTACCTCACCTGACAGACGAACGTGCTCACCTGATCGGTTTGATGGCAGATATCGGTGAGTTGATGGTTATCAGCCATGCGAACAAGCATGCAGATCAGTTCAACGATGCAGAGTCGTTGCTCGGTGCTTCACGCAACTTGCGCGAAGCCGTGGGAAGCTGGCTGCTGGGTGCATGGGGATTCAATGAAAATTTCATCGAAGCGGCTGAGTCTGCACGCGATTTCTACCGTAACCACACCGGCGAAATAACTTACGCCGATCTGGTCACCGCGGCGCTTTTGACCATTGAAAGCGAGTTGCCGGAAGAAGAAAACAAATCCGTGCCCAGTGTCGTCAACCTGTTGCTGCCAAGAAAGCTTCAGCAAGCAGGTATCGACCTGCAAAACCCTCAGTATATCCTTGAACAGGCAGCAGCTGAGCTCAATGAGTTACAGCACCTGATGCAGCAATAGTAAAAACAAAATCCGGGACAGCAATTTTCTGCTGTCCCGGTGCCGTAGCGGAGGTTGTTGGTGGGCCTTGCGGGGGGGCTGCGCTTTGTATTCTTTGTGGGTTATTTTCTTGTATGCCCTGCCGGTGGCTTGTCGCTCTTGCTTGCCGAGTTTGCATGCCCTGCGGGTGCCTGCGGCATTTTGAATTTCATCGCTCCAACAGGCACGCTCAGATAGCACATCCATGTGCAAACTTCGCTAACGCGGCGTCCTGCCGCTTTT
>CALLBO010000062.1 GCA_937998875.1 uncultured Granulosicoccaceae bacterium | reverse complement strand
AACCACTAAATATTCAAAGGATCGCCAAACCAGCCCCTGTTCGTCGGGTCGGAATGGTTAAATCAAAGACGAAACTAAGCATGTAGCGCCGAGGGCGGAGTGCTTGCGGACGCGGGTTCGATTCCCGCCGTCTCCACCACTAAGCTGTTGTTTTCAAAGGAGTCCCAGATTTTCTGGGGCATCTTTGGGGCATATCTGAGAAACATTACAGCATTTTTTACCTGGCTCTGATATCAACTGTCCTAGCCAACCTCTCCCCTGGTGCAATCTTACATTACTCCCACCGACACCTCACAAGCATTAACCTCAGATAGCCCGTATTGTGTGGTTAAAAATATGGATTCTACACGCCAACAATGAACACTCCGTAGGTTTCGAGATACTTAATATAACAGCGAGCTCCAAACCGACAACACCCATTAGATTCGATTAATTGATGACCAGCTGCTCGGGCACGCCCATAATAACGTGCAATCAATATAATAAAGATAATGCACGAACTCTTTCTTTAAACTCCAAACGTAAACTTCTGGGCTCCATGATTTCAACATCTGCACCGTGACGTAATACATCCATGATCAACTCATTGGGGTGCACATATGGGACTTCCAGTAAATAGCTGCCGTCGCTATCCGTGCTCGACCGCTGCTCTCTGTGCCACACCTCCTCCTCGACATACCGGGACGCTTCTTTGTTGAATTTCAGCTTCGCCCACTGACGCTTATGGCCACCAAAAATACCGTAGCCGGTATCGTAGTACTCCGCCAATTTTTTATCTGAAACGGGCTTTGCGTTCTTTTCTAAGACCACACAAGACTCGATAGAATCAAGTGAGAACGTCCGAATGTCATCGGATCGATGACACCATGCGCCAAGATACCAATTGGACCGATAGTGAATTAATCGCTGTGGAGAAATAACTCGCTGAGAAACTGACTGAGATGACCCTCTAGCACTGTACTCAATATCCAACCGTTTTCGTTTGACTAACGCCACTCCGATCACTTCAAAATGTTTCAGGTCGTTCAGTCTGCTGGTCGTAGAAATAAGCTTGACCCGTTTAGACAGCTCTCTCGCTTCTTCTTTCTCGTGACCTAATTTCAAATTGATTCGATCCATCAACGGTTTTAGTTGAGCCGCGATTGGTCCACCCTGGTCCATCGAGCTTAGTAACTGCTGCATGGTTGCTAGTGCGAGGAGCTCTCGCTGGTTAAACCACAGACCCGGGAGCTCATACCGACGCCCTACCCCGGTGTGTTCTCCAATACGGTACCCACGTGTTTCCCTGTCCCAATAGATCGGTGCATTAAATCGATCTTTCATGAACTGCAAATCGCGCTTGAAGGTGGCGCGGGATATTTCCATTTCTTGTAGCAGGTAATCCAGAGGCCTTGACCGACCGTTGGCCAGTAGCCCATCCAGCTTGTAAATACGCTCCATCTGATTCATGGACAGACAAATTTTCCAGTGGCTCATCTTTTGAGCCACTAGGGTGCCAAACTTCATTCTGTAGAGCAAGCGCTCGCATTTTTAGCGCCCTGACAAAAAGGAGAACCAGTTCACATGATTACCAGCCAACACGCCAGAGTCCGAATGCAGCAGCGCGGTATTCCCGAGCAGATCGTAGAAAACATAATTGCTTACGGGAGTACCCGCAAAGTCGCTGGGGGAGCAATCGCCCGGTTCATGTCGAATAAAGACCTCAAGGGCTTGTCCCGCCTGCTACCGAAGAATGAATGCACACAGCTTGATAGACATAAGAGTGTCTATGTGGTGATGGACGATGGGCACATTATCACTGTCGGCCACCGCACCAAGCGATTCTACAACTAACCCGATTAATCAAATCTACAAATCCAGTTCAAGGTTCATCCGGTTTTAGCACAAGGAAAAATATGCAAACTCAACATACTCAAATCAGCTGCCCTAACTGCGACCACCCGGTTGATGTTAACGATATTCTTTATCGTAAGCTCGATGCCGATTTACGCAAAAAATACGAGGATCAGCTCGCAACTGAGCGTAGTAACCTGGCAACAGAAAAGCTATCTCTTGAAACACAACAGCGTGAACTACAACAGAAACAAGCAGCAGTAGCTCAACAAATAGATCTGGGTGTCCAAAGCAAAATAAACGAAGAGCGAGAAAAGATAGCTCGCACTGAGCGTGAAAAGGCGCAAAAAGAATCTGAAGCCTGCGCTAATTTGATGCAGAAGGAACTCGATGAGAAAACCGAACAGCTTCAAGACTTCCACAAAACTCGTGCAGAGGTATCACGCCTGCAACGCGAGAAGGAGACCCTAAAAGTAGAGCTCGAAGCAGAAAACCAGGAAAAGCTGAACCAACAGCTAAAGCAAGAGCGCGAGCGCATTAAGGCCGAAGAAGCCGGAAAAACCGAAATGAGATTCAAAGAGATTGAAACTCAAAACAAACAACTGAGTGCAAAGCTCAAAGACGCCCAACAAAAAATCGAACAGGGCTCTATGCAGATCCAGGGCGAGGCACAGGAACTCGCCGTGGAGGAATGGCTACGCACCCAATACCCGCTTGACGATATACAAGAAATCAAAAAAGGGGCTCAAGGGGCAGACTGCATACAAGTGGTAAATACACTCACTAAACAGGAGTGCGGTAAAATTTACTACGAGTCAAAGCGAACCAAAGCCTTTCAACCAGCGTGGATTGAGAAATTCAAAGCCGATATTCGTGACGCCAACGCAGATATTGGCGTACTGGTGAGCCAAGCACGGCCAGTGGGCGAGGATCGTATGACAGTTGTTGATGGTATCTGGGTATGTAATTTTGAAGAATTCAAAGGTCTATGTATTGCACTACGAGAACAGATAACTGAAATCGATCGTGTTGCAACCAGCCAGGAAAATCGCGGTGAAAAAATTAATATGCTGTGGAACTTCCTACAAAGTAACGAGTTTCGACTGCAGGTTGAGGGTATTGTTGAAGGCTTCAGCACACTGAAGAGTGATCTGGAAAAAGAAAAGCGCGCAACACTGGTCCAGTGGAACAAACGTGAAAAGCAGATCGATAAAGTGATACTGAATACCACAAAAATGTACGGATCGATTAGGGGAATTGCAGGGTCATCAATTCCTACAGTAGCAGCACTAGAATTCGATGATATTGTCTGATCACGTCGCGATTAGATAACAACGCAATTTTTATAGAGAGTCGAATGAACCTTAAAGAACTAAACCCCAAGCAGCTTCTTCAGTTACAGGCTGACGCTACCAATGAGCTTCTGATGCGTAAAATTGTACGTACTCAGAACAATCCACTAGGTGACTATACAGAGTGGCTGGTAGCAAAATATTTAAAACTAGATTTAGCAAATAATTCGGAAGCGGGTTATTACGCGATGGATGCTAATGACGTAAAAATAAAAATTAAAGGTAGGCGTGTCACCCCAAAAAACAAGTCAACTCAACTAAGTGCAATTAGAAACCTGAATGAAAAGGATTTTGATACCCTAATTGCAGTTATATACAATGAGAGCTTTGACATAATTGAGGCAGTATCTATACCACAGATTGTTGTGGCTGAGTATGCAACATACCGTGAGCATGTAAACGCTCATATCCTTTTTATAAAAGATCCACTTCTGAGCGACGCTCGGATGAAGTGCACCAAACAGATATTAATCAGCTAACAAAGTGTTGAACTAAATATATTTCGCTTTACTGAAATTTCGGATTCGCTCGTCTCTAGACGCGATTTTATGTAGGGAATAACCAGTAAACTTAAATAGTACCCTTTTATTTTGGCCACTACTACAGTAGGCATCGAGGAATGTAGTTTGAAAATTGTTGATAGTAACCTTCATCTTTCCGCCACCGACTTATCAAACCACCTGTCTTGTGCGCACCTCACTCAATTAGAGATACGAAAAGCCAAAGGCGAGCTTAAAAAACCAGTTCGTAAAAATCATTTCCTAAACAGGATTAAGGAAAGAGGCGAGATCCACGAAGAAGAGTTTTTGAAATTTCTCCAATCCGATCCAGAGAAGACGATCGTGGAGTTCGATCGAGAAGATAGCAAAGCTCAAGAAAAAACGCTCCATGCGATGAAGGAAGGGGTCGATGTAATCGCACAAGGAGGCCTGGGCAACGACGAATATGGCGGCCGACCAGACTTTCTCATTAAAGTAAGCACTCACTCCCCTGCATTTGGTACTTGGTCATACGAGGTCGCAGACACCAAGCTCACACAGACCACCAAAGCCGGTACCATTTTGCAACTGTGTGTCTATTCGGACCTAATCACAGAAGTACAAGGTGTTGCACCAGAGAACATGTATGTAGTCATGCCGGATGACAACGAGAATGCCCCACTCCAAACAGAAGCACATCGCTTTGACGACTATAAGGCCTACTACAGACTCGCCAAAGCACAGCTCTCAGACGTTGTTGGCAAGGAGCTGAACGAAGCCAGCTACCCGGAACCTGTCACCCATTGCGATATTTGCCAGTGGTGGCCAGACTGTGACAAACAACGCCGAGCTGATGATCACTTGACGTTTGTTGCCGGAATTCAAAAGTCACACATCAAAGAGCTCAAGCAACACGATATAAAAACACTGACTCAATTTGCCATCACAGATGCGGCAACACTCCAGCAGGCGCAACTGGGCTCAGCAGATGCAATTCTCCGAACCCACCAACAAGCGAAGATTCAGCACAAAGGGATTGAATCAGGCGAACCAGAGTTCGAATTTCTAGACGTCATCTACCCGGATGAACGCAATGCGCAGCTTCGTGGGTTTTTAAAGCTACCAGAGCCGTGCAAGGAAGGTGACCTCTTTTTCGATATCGAAAGCGCTCGCCATGCGCCCGGCGGCGGTCTCGAATACTTACTCGGCTTTGCGCACGGTGAAACAGATGGTTTAGACAAACTAGACTTCGACTATTTCTGGGGATTGGACCGACAAGGTGAAAAGAAAGCATTCGAAGCGTTCATTGACCTTGCGATGCACAAGTTAAAACAGCACCCGGACATGCACATCTATCATTTCGCCCCATATGAACCAGTAGCGATGAAACGCCTAGCCACACGACATGCAACCAGAGAGATCGAACTAGATATACTTTTGCGCAAGCAATGCTTTGTAGATCTCTACTCCATCACACGACAGTCTATTCGTGCAAGTGTAGAAAGCTACAGCATTAAATGCCTAGAGCAGTTTTACGGATACCACAGAGAAGAGGCGTTGGCTGAGGCACGTCTCTCCATGCATCGGGTAGAGGAGATGCTGGAGATTGGTGCAATCAAAAGCATTCGAAAAGAAGACCAAGATGTCGTACTGAAATATAACCGGGACGATTGTATATCGACTGTCGCCCTTCGCAATTGGCTAGAAACCCTTCGGCAGGACCAGATCAACAACGGCATAGAGCTACCCAGACCACCCACCCCAGAGGACTACACCCCACAGGCAGATGAACAATCTGCAGAGGTAGCCAAAGTGTTTAACGCGCTGACCGACGGATTAGTCGAGCTACCAGCCACAGAGCGGGACTCACATCAAAACGCCAAGTGGTTACTGGCACATTGTCTGGAGTATTTCAGACGAGAAGAGAAAAACGCCTGGTGGGAATACTACAGACTCCGTGAACTCGACGAGCCCGACCTTATCAAAGAAAGAAATGCTCTAACCGGCCTTACTTTCGTAGAGGAGCGGCCAAAAATCGGCAAAGAAAGAAACGTTACGCACCGCTACAAATATATCGATCAATTTGTCACCCTTGGTGAAGGCAACAAGTTATACGAAGCGTCATCAGAAGATGCGGCACCAAAGGAGTTTGAAATTGGTGCCGTGGTAGCAATCGATCATCACCAGAATACCATTGATATAAAAAAGACCGGCAGTGCCAAAGACAAACACCCTAATGCTGTATTCCATCATACAAGCATTTCGGGCAAACCAATGCCCGATACGCTGCTACAGCTTGGGGAAATGATAGCGAATACCAAAAACCCAGAAGAACTTCAGATATCCCAGTACGACCTTCTTGCAAAGGTCAGCCCAAGATTCAAAAATGGTATATCGATAGCATCGGCACTCAAACAATTCAAAGACCCGACAGATTCAACTTACGAATTAATAAGCAATTTAGACAACAGCATTCTCGCGATTCAGGGCCCTCCCGGCACAGGTAAAACTTACACAGGCAGCCATATCATCTCGCACCTTTTAAAAGCTGGACATACCATCGGAATCACTGCAGTTAGTCACGCAGTAATTTCCAACTTGCTGGCTAATGTACTGGAAACCGACAACAGCGTTACTATCGCACATCGGGCAGGCAAGACAGACACGACCACCAACAACTGCGAGCTACTGCCCAGTAGCAAAGACAAAATTAAGGCGGCGCTAGATGAAGGGTGGGTAGTCGGGGCAACAGCATGGACGTGGGCGGCGCCCGAAATGGAAAAACAACTTGACTACCTTTTTATCGACGAAGCAGGCCAAATGTCACTCGCAATGGCACTTGCAGCCGCGCGGGCTGCGAAAAATGTAATCTTGCTAGGCGATCCCCAACAACTTGAACAGCCACAAAAAGCCGACCACCCTGAAGGGTCAGAGGTTGCCGCTCTCGCCCACCTAATTGGCGATCAACAAACCATTAGTAATGAACAAGGGTTATTTCTATCCACTACTTATCGGATGCACCCGGACATTTGCAAATTTACATCAAAACAGTACTACGAACACAAGCTGAAAGCAAAACCGGGTCTTGAGCAACAGGTCATCACCGGCTCATCTTCCCATGCGAATTCACAGCTCGTCTTTAAACCTGTACCACACTCCGGAAATCAAAACAGGAGCGAGGAGGAATGTCAGGCAATTAAATCGTTAATCGACGAGCTTCTATCCAAGCCACACCATTGGGTTGACAGCCACAACAAAAAGCATAAGCTGCAAGCTGAGCATATATTGGTAGTCGCACCGTACAACGCACAAGTTGCCCTACTCCAACAACGGCTACTTGAAGGCGTACGTGTCGGCACAGTGGATAAGTTTCAAGGCCAACAAGCTCCGATCGTTATCTATTCGATGACAAGCTCCTCCGTGGAAGACGCACCACGGGGAATGTCATTTTTATTCAGCCCAAATAGATTCAACGTCGCTACCAGCCGTGCCAAATGCAGCGTTTTCGTATTTGGATCACCAGCGCTGATTATGGCCGAATGCAAAACGCCAGAGCAAATCAAATGGGCTAATGGCTTGTGTCGGTTTATAGAGTTGGCTAGTTAAACAAAGGCGCCAAAGGATAGGGTTGCTTCGCCAACCCGGTTTGCTTGGTACTGGAACGACAAAGGCAACATGTCAAAGCGATCAACTTTACCTCGAGGACTCCGACCCGAACTCAGTTTTTATAGCGGTCGCTTTCGTAGACATGCGTTTCTTTCGTAACTTCTTTCGTTTAGTGACGGTCTATTTCGAAAAGCTCAGGCATCAGAACTGCTTTTGAGACAACGTTAATCATCACCTCCCCTTCAACGTAAGTAGCTAATATTATTGCGTATTTTCTCGCTTTACGAAGTACCGTCCTGCGCATCGCCAAGTTCGTGCCAGAACAAATCGTCAAATTCCTTTCGTATTGCGGTGCCAGACTCTCTCATAATCCACCACAGAAAAAACCAGCATGATTTAAACTTCGCAGTTTGATTTATTTAACCAGGAACCGCTCGAAATCCTTTAGTGTTCGTGACTCATTAATCTCATCGTGCGGAACAAGAAGATAGGCCCAACCCTTACCTCCGTTTTTCTGAACATACTCTGACGCATGGCCGCACCAACGCGCAGCGGCATCTGCTTTTGCCGCCACCTCATCGTCCTTTACATCTTTCCGCGCCTTCGCTTCGATCAGGTAGATGGTGTCCGACGATTCTGCGACAAAATCGGGTACGTACTCAGGTTGTTCTGTGCCGTGTTTGTAGTAAATCTGAAACTGACCCTTTACCGGTCGGAACCATTTTTCTGCATCACGTTCCAGTATCACCGCAATGCGCCGCTCGCTATCGGAGTGAAATTTCTGCAACGGGTACAGACACTTCTCGAATCCTCCAAACAACAGCTTTTTAATACTACTTTTGTCCTCCAATGTGTCTCGGTAATTTCGTACGGGATTTTTTTCAGAAACTGTGTAAGTGCAGGGTTTGAGCTGAGTGAACCCTCTACTAACCTGTACCTCGTAGCCCGATGCCTTCTCCCAAAAGTGCTCCATCATTTGTGCGTGTATGTTGTCAGCAATCAAACGTCGATTATGATCCAGTACCTCTCGCGCTTCGTCTTCAGACAGATAGCCCTGGAGGTGCCTTACCGCCTGGCTGGCAAGGTCATAGAGTAAATCAGCCTGGCTGTGGTAGTCGACATCATCGAAGTCGACAAGCGCATAAACGATATAATCCTCCAACCTTTTTTCGGTGATGCCGATCTCCGAAGACAAAGTCTCCTGTTCATTCGTTCGTAAATTCTGAATAACCAGTTCCCGATCGGCTGGCTGCAAGTTAAGCCCAGTCACATCGAGTGTGAACGGCTTGAAACCTACAGTTACCTCACCGGTTGGAACCACTGCAATCCGGGGGATATCGATGGTTTTTTCAACCACTACGTCAGTTGTCTTTGACACCACCTCATCTAAATCTACCGACTCTGTCTTTAGCAACTCGCCCTGAGCAGGAGTAAGTCGCTCTTTAACCTGCTCTATAATTTTCTGCCTTACCTCGGGCTTACTGAGTGCAGCACTGCTTGGCACGAGGTCTCGCTCGGTTTCCATATCACGAATAACATCCATTACTGCACGGGCAGCTTCTTTTTCAGCTGGCATAGTAAACACAGGGGGAATCAGTTGCTCTGGCTTAAGATCGTACTTCATACCTCCAGGGCCAGTGGCCTCTGGTTCACCAAGACCGAGAGCATCCTCTGCACCCGAGCTGACAGTGACACTCACTACCCCCTCATCCTGGTCGGGCGCTTCCAAAATCAGCTGCTTGAGGCGGATCGGCGAATCACCGCGATTAGCCTCATCAATGATCTCCTGGAATCGATCATGAGCGACGATATTGAGCCGATCAACTGCGCCAACCCCGGTACGCTTTCCATACGGCAGACGTAAGCCACGACCAATAGACTGTTCTATCAATGTACGGGCATTGGCAGCACGCAATGGTACGATGGTGTAGAGATTAGTAACGTCCCAACCTTCTTTTAGCATATTAACGTGGATGACAATCTCTGTCGGCTCGTCTTCGCTTTCCACTGCCAATAAACGCTCAACCATCTCGTCCTGTTTTTTAGTCGAGCTATCCACCTGAATAACCTTGTCCCGATAGCGTCCTTCGAAAAAGGCATCAGACTGAATCAGCACCAACAACTGACCTGCATGGGTAGTATCACGCGCGATGATTAGCACAAAAGGCTTGATTGTTCTAACGCTATTTTGGCGCGCGTATGTCATCAGCTCAACCTTGGTAGCCTCATGTAAACGCACGCCGTCTTCGAGTTTGATCTTTTCCAGCTCTTCAGGCGTATGATGTTTAACTTCAAAGCCACGTTGGGTAACGACAGCAGGCTCTTTTACAAAACCGTCTTCCATAGCGCGAGCCAGCGGATAATCGACTACTACATTCTTAAACGGCACTGGCTCTTTACGACCCTCTACAAACGGGGTGGCAGTTAGCTCAAGCCCAAACAACGGTTTAAGTTCATTGATAGCACGCACCCCAGCGCTGGCACGATAACGATGGGATTCATCCATAAGTAACACCAAGTCTGGCAACTCCGCCAGATAATTGAAATAACTGTCTCCAAGATATTCCGATAGGCGCTTAATTTTGGGACTCTTCCCACCTCGAACCTCTGAGTTGATCTTGGAGATATTAAAAATATTGATCGTCACTGGTGACAACATACTTAAGGTACTGGCACGCTGCTCGTAGTTGTCACCGGTAATAATTTCCGGTGGGTATGAAGCGAACTCTGCGATTCCCTTAAACACATACTTAGGCGTATTGGGAGTAAAGTCGGCAATCAGCTTTTCATAAATAGTCAGGTTCGGCGCCAACACAAAAAAGTGTTTGAATCCGTATGCCAAATGAAGATAGCTAATAAAAGCCCCCATTAGTCGCGTCTTACCCACACCAGTGGCAAGGGCATAACACAGTGAGGGGAACTCCCGTTCGAAATCCTCGAGCGTGGGGAACTCTGCTTTGAGCGTATTGAGGATCGCCTCGACATCTCGCTCATGAAAACGCATTTCTGGAGCTACATCCAATGCATGCGCCAGTGTTTCCAGCGCTTCAGACTGTGGCGCTCTTAACGACAGACGGCCCTTAATGGCATTGAGTACCCGACTATTCATGCACCATCCTTATCACCAGATGCGCCGGCCGCATCATTATAGACTTGCGGTGGTTCTTGAATTTTAGCTGGCGTAATGCGCTCGATCTTGCCATCTCGTGAAATCACTACTGCAGTCTGTGTTTGTGACGCAACCTGCCTTGCCTGAAGCGCAGCACGTTGAATTGCAATCACGGCAGCGGGCAACAAAGGGTTACGCGCCTTGTTTAATTGGTCTGATGTCATACTTTCTCTCACGACGAGTTTTCTCCCCACGCAATAAGTTCAGGCGACTCGCCGCTATTATCAAATAACATCCAGTCATCCACCAGTGGCTTGTACAAGGATTCAAAATTGTGCAGCCCCACTTTAAACCGGCGGCGAATCACCTCTTCCGGTATATGGTGTCCTCCCTGTCGAACGCGCTCGGCGACCCGTGCTACTGCAAGTTCAGGGGAAAGCAATCGCAAAAAATATAACGACACGAAATAACCTGCCTCTTGCCATGATTGCATTCGGCGCGCATATGACCGTCCTGACAAGGTAGTTTCAAAAGCAAAACTATCGCCGCGTGACGCGTGTTCATCTATTTCCCTCAACATCAAACGCCCCGCTTTAAACGCCGCCTGTTCTGGTGAGAAAGGTGACAATCCTGCCGCGATTAAATCTGCATTTACAAAAATGGGGCATCGGGCTTCTTGTGGCAAAAATTCTTTGGCAAAGGTGGTTTTACCAGCACCATTTGGGCCCGCTATAACGATGACCCGTTTATTAGTCACTCATCATCCCCGAACAATGCCGCCTGGCCTGGGGCAGCCTTCTTTGGTTTCTTATGCTTCGATTGCAAAGTTACTTCCTCTGGCTTAGCCATCGGAAGGTTTTGTATATTTAGGCTATAGTCATCCTGACCCCATTCGCAGCGCGACAAAACCACCTTAGGGATCTTTTTGATAGTCAGGTTAGTCCAGCGTTCTGCAGATTTAGCAGCGCTCACTCCACGGAAAGCGCTGCATAGCACCAGTAGACTTCGACCATCACCGACATCTTCAGATAGCGCTTGTAGTTGATCGGCCGATAGGTTCTGTGTTGTCACATAGATAAAGTCTGTTTCGGTAGAGTGCCCCTGCTGCCACCAGATAGTTTCAGAGGGCGAATAAGTAAAGCCCTCTAACTTGCACAGCGCTTCAGCGAGCATCGCAGCATTATAAGCTGGATTGACAATCCAGTTTCCCCATTTGTCTTCCTCCAGCAGTGATGGGGCCAGACGGTAGTAACGAAAACCACCACCACTTTTCCAATTAGCGGCCTCTGTGATGCCTCCGGGGTCTTCACCATCAATGACCTTTTTGATTCGGGGAATGATATGTGTGTGACAATGTTCACCAAGCTCGATGTTAATCCATCGACGCCTCATTTTGTGTGCGACTGCTCCGGTGGTGCCAGATCCAGCAAACGAATCAAGAACTAAATCTCCTTCTTTGGTAGCCAGCTCTAGTATGCGTTTTAGCAGCCTCTCAGGTTTTGGGGTAGAAAAAGGCTCTGCCGCGTTTACTGCCTTCACTTCTTCTGTTGCCTCATGGTTATGGCCCACATCTGAATACAACCAAACAGTGGGGGCTGGAGTACCTTCAATTTTAAGTTCGCTAAGAAATGTTTTGCGCGAAGGAGTCGCATCTCCTTTTACACCAAACCATATCTCATCATTCTCATCCATCAATCGAAGCTTGTCCGCGGGAAATCTTGGAGACGTCCCCTTTGGGGGCGACCATACATACCCGTTTTTAAATGTAAAAGTAAATGCTTGTTCTTTCTCTGAGCCTTTTCTTTTCGCATACAAGGGAGTAGCCTTCCAAGGCCCTTTCTTATGGTTATCCGGGTTCTTATATCTTTTGTCCATTTCTGGATTCCTGGCCAATCGGTAAGGTCGCCACAGGTCCTTATTTACGGCATAAACTAAAACGTGATCATGATTCTCGGCTAGCCACTTAGCATCATTTGCTATTGTATATTTCTTCTGCCAAACAGAGTTTCCAACAAAGTTAATTCTTCCAAACACCTCATCACACAACACTTTTAAATAGTGAGCTTCGTTGTCATCTATAGTAATCCAAAGAGAACCATCCACAGACAACAACCTGCGGATTATCTCCAATCGATCACGCATTAGAGACAGCCAGATAGAATGCTCAACCCCGTCATCGTAATGTGTAAAGGCGCTACCAGTGTTATAGGGAGGATCGATAAACACACACTTCACTTTACCAGTAAACTCCTGCTCTAACGCCTTTAATGCGAGCAAGTTGTCTCCAAAAATAAGACAGTTATCGAAAATATCGCTATCCGAAATTCGTTGTTTAGCATGATATGACCTTTCCGTGTCTTCAAGAAGAATACGAGGTTCCAGCTTTGGACGTCTCTCCTTACCAATCCAAGTCAGTTCTAGCTTTTGTTTCCTACTCATTAAACACCTTTATAGAGACTGCGTTAGCGCAGCCATCATCGAATTCTTAACCGTTTGCACATCAGTCTGATTTTCAAATATTGCACGCGGCTGCTTGCCCCAGGTACTCGTTTTGACCACGTTGCTCAATTCATTAGCTATCACATCGATAGCTACGGATAGTCTATGTTTTTCGTTGTCGTTCAACCATAGGTCCTGCCCCCTGTTTAGCCGTGTCTTTATCAATAACACATGGAGAATAAGCCACTTGCCCTGTCGCAATATCTCTGCATCTTCCGCTACTTCTCCTCGCGCTCGATTAGTCACCGTCTGCTGTACTTGGCGGCTAATTTGCACCACCCGCCAAAGCTCCCTTGCAGTCAGAGCATCTGTAAACAGTTGACTGTAAGTGTCGGCAGGCGAGGAGTTTCCAGCAGCGAGTGGAGCTCGCTTAAACAATCGTTTTCGGTCCTTTTTTGCATCAACTACATAGGCAGGCCAATCACTTATCGTTTGGCAGCAAGCAAGTGCAGGGGCCGCCTCGCGTACGCTGAATACGCTATCAGAAAATGGCGGATCATCCTCACCTTGCTTATATATGTAGGTCACACCCGCCTTTTCTAGCGTTTGCCGCCATTGTTCCTGCCGTTCGTCAAGTGCTGAAAAATCTTCGAGATCAACAGCGTTCTGACTGTTGCGATATTGAGTAACGCGTGCGCCAAAATCGACTGGTGCTTGGTCTAGGCTTATGAAGGTTGCCAGCACCTCCGCTGGGTGCTGGTCAAAATACGCGGCCCCTTTTTCCCCGATGCTGCCTACCGTTTGGGCACCGTTAATTATAGAAACACCCCGAACACGGAACCTCCCGTGTTCCCTTGTTTGTGGTCTGGGAGGCAATTGATTGATATCGGAGCACAAGAATGTCACACCGTTATTAAAATAAAAGAAGTGTTCTGCCTCATCACCAAGCGTAGCCAGCATACCCTCGTTTACTGCAGTTGATCCTTTGAATCGGCGAATATTCTTCTCGACAATCCGATCACCATACTGCCGCTCCATTTCAGCCAAACTTTTTGCAGTCATTCTTCCATAGAATCCACGATACGGACTGCCAACGTACCCGAAATCAGCCAGTTCTACTTCGGTTTCGATTGATTGAGCTGCTTGAGAGTCGAGGTGAAATTCATGCAAGCTTGAGAGCCCGTAGGCGTGACAGCGAACAAAATCTGGTTCGGTCGAATTGTATGCGTGTTCAAGATCGGAGTAGATATTCTTGCGATCCTCCGCTATTGCACCACCCGTATGAGCCAAAACCACTCTCACCTTGCGATGTTCGTCAGCCAAGCAAGCTTCAACTGAAGAACGTTGCACATTCAGCACTTCATTAAATCGGTCATACTTACCTGCAAGCAGGTCGATTACCCCGTCCTTAAATTTCGATACATCTCCTAAGTCCGGCTGGCCAAACCCACTTGCTATATATTTCGATTGAACTAGCCACAACGTACCATCTGTCGCCACATGTACCGAGTCGATACCATGGTCAGAACCACCGTCTATACTCGCAGCAACCGCGTCCTCTGGGGTACACCCAGCCTGCTGCTGTAATACAAACGCAGCGACCGCTTTTGACAAAAAATTGCTCCTTTTTGCAGCTTCGTTATTCCCCGTGCCTGATATTAATTGATCAAAGGTACTGTCCAATAGATCAATCAATAAATTCAACTCTAAAGGAACTTCCCCTTGCGGCATCACAACAACTCCCACTCAATAACAAATAGCAACTTTTCTTCAGCCTTCTGCGTGAGCTGCTGCTCCAAATCACTTATTAAACTGTTACGTTTTTCCTCCACCTGGTCCTGTCGATCAAAGAGCTCTCGTCTTAGCTTATTGCGTTTAGCTTCCAGTTCGCGTTGTTGCTTTTGCCAGCCGAGTTTTTCTTCAAGGGTGGGCGCTGTTGCCGCGGTGCGGCGAACCTCTTTGATTTCTCGGTCGACCTCTTTGATTCCTTGTTCAAGTCCGACTTTGAGGTCGTCCGCCCATGCATCAAGTTTTTGAACTTCCTGTTCGAAGTACCCGAGATTGCGTTTATTGACATTTTCGGCGAGTCGATTTTTGCGTTGCGCCAGGTCGCTATTAAGTTTCAAATTTTCATCGCATTCGACGGCACCCGCTGGTAGCCGCACCGGTAAGCGGAGGAGCTTTTCCGGGTCATCTTCCGGTAAAGCCTCGCCATCATGCGTCACCGCCGAAACCACCAAATGCTGCTCTATTCCACCGAGGCTTTCAATGGTCAACAGCTCAGCTTTCAGCATACCGCTCTTACCTCGCCATGTTTCCAGAGTGCTGAGGCGCGCACCGGCATAAGCATCATAATCGAATACCAATCGCGCTGGTGCTAACTGGCGTGACTTGGCCTGCTCCAACACATATTCACCCAATGAATGACCCAGACGATATAGATAGGAATCACCGGTGCGACGTGGCAGCTCATACCTGCCCAGCGGGACAGCTCCGCTTAAAGTAGAGCTTGGCAAGCTCTCCAGGATAAAACCATTATCATCATTGAATCGAGCATGGCCATTCAGTTCGGTTCGCGTAAGCTCTATAAACAATCGCTCGTAACGATTGCGGGTGTCCTCGCTGTCTATACGTAGCTTCTCTAGCACCTGATCATCGAAGTGTTCGAATAGGATGTCACGCGTTTCTACCATGGCCATATTGATTTCACCGGCGAGGTCCAATTGGAGTTGCTCGAAGCTTTGCTTGATGGTCTGGGGGTCACGACAAGTGCGATAAATATCGGCAATCCGACGCTCGAAATCGACGCCAGAGCCGATGGCACCAAGCACTTCATCCGAGGCGCCAAAAACGCCATCGAACAGTTGAAATTTCTCATCAAGCAATTCGTAAACACGGCGATCGGCATCATTGGTGAGATCTATAAAGTTGACCACCACTACATCGAACTTTTGCCCGTAGCGATGACAACGCCCGATGCGCTGCTCCACTCGTTGGGGGTTCCATGGGAGATCGTAGTTTATCACCAGGGAACAGAACTGTAGGTTAATACCCTCTGCACCTGCCTCCGTGGCAATCATTATCTTGCCTTGATTACGAAAGTGATCTACCAGCGCTGCACGGGTGTCAGCAGTTTTGGAACCGGTTACCCGATCAGATCCTTCATGCTCTACCAACCAGTCTTTGTAGACCTGCTTAGCTTGCTGGCTGTTGTTTGTGCCGTTGAACAGCACAATACTGTCTAGGTGATAGGTGTCTTCAAGCAATGACAGAAGATAGTCCTGGGTCCGACGGGACTCGGTAAAGATCAGCGCTTTTGCGGGGGCACCTAGTGCATCTAACTCCGAGAAGGCGCGCTCCAAAGCTGTAAGCAAAGCTTTGCCTTTGGCGTTCTCGCGAATCTGCTGTGCCATTGTTTCGTAGTCGCGGAGTTCAGCAATTTCATTTCGAATCGCTTCCTTGTCTTTCTCGCCGAGCAACTGGTCTACTATTTCAGCATCCCACTCATCCGTATCTTCAGCACGCGCTTCATAGTCTCTGTCTAGTGATTCGATCAGGGATTCAGCGTGTTTGGCTTGTTCCAGTAGCTTTTCTAGTCGCGCGGCCATCGTACCTAATGCGCCACCGATGGCAAACGTGGACGATGCGAGTAGTTTCCACAATACAAGGGAAATGAGTTGCCTTTGACCACTAGGTAATGCCTTGAGCTCTGGTCGGCCGAGATAGTCAGCAACCAACGTTCGCAGATTCTGCTCGTCCTGGGTCGGTGTGAATTGCTCCACCAACGGAATGCGCTTGGTATAAGCGATAGTGTGAGCCACATGCTTACGTAAAGTGCGCTTACACAACGGGGCAATTCGGCTTCGCAGGTGTTGGAAAACAGAATCGTCATTCAATCGAGCGTATTGCCGTCGGAAACTATCAAGATCACCAAATACCCGGTCATCGATAATGCTAACCAGACCGAACAGTTCCAGCAGTGAATTTTGTAGAGGGGTTGCGGTGAGCAACACCTTCGATTGCACGTGAGACAAGCCCTCTTTTAGCGTGTTGGCAATGACGTTACTTTTCTTATAGACATTACGCAGCCTGTGGGCCTCATCAAAAACTACTAAATCCCAAGAGGTTAGTTGTACGTCATCGATCTTCGATTTGGCGAACTGATAGGAGCAAATTATTGGTTGAGCGGCGTGGAATGGATTTTCTCTGCCTCGTCTTTTAAGCTCTTTGTAGCTTTTGGCTTCGAGAATGACTCCATCCAGTGCGAATTTGTCGAGCAATTCCTGATGCCACTGCTTACGCAGGTTTGCAGGCACAATAATTAAGATACGCCGCTTTCGTTCAGCCCAAAACTGAGACAGTACAAGCCCAGCCTCTATGGTTTTCCCCAAACCGACTTCGTCCGCCAGAATGACCCCACGAGACAACGGATTTTTGCAGGCAAATAGCGCGGCTTCGACCTGATGTGGATTGAGATCAACCTGAGCATCAACCAAGGTCGAGCCTAAAGATTCAACTGAGTCACCGGAAGCTTGCCGGGTGAGTTCCCAGGCGAAGAATTGGCTTTGATATGGTGTGAGCAGTTTGGCCATTCTTAGCTGGCAGGCCAAAAAACTTTTTTCAACGGCAATAATGCTATTCCCTCAGGGGAAAACATCTCATAGTGCTCCACTACCAACTCGCGCAACTTAGGCAAGTCAATCAACTTAGTAGGCACATTCGCCCGATCCGCCTCATAGCGTGCCTCCTTGCTAAACCCGCCAGTACTCACATACAAACAACGATCCCCAGGCTGCCTGCCACCAAGAAAAGTACGAAGCGCATCCGCACCCATGCGACTACCAAGCCGATGTTTCACCTCAACAAATATCCGTGGCTCATTAAGACCAAGTCCATCAGGTGATGCAAATATATCAATACCACGATCAGAACCACGAGGCGATACATCTGCCTTGAACCCCATCGCTTCTAAAATTTCAGCAACAAGCTCCTGCATCTGCTCCCAATCTAGACTGGCGATTCGATCTTCAAGTAATTCATGCGCCTGGCTTTCAACATTCTCGATCAATTCATCACGATCAGAGTCATCCACAAGTGTTTCTACGGCTGCTGTAGGCTCACTACCCAGGCTCACGGTGTTTGCCTGAACATCTTCGGCAGCCTCACCACGAACAGAAAAAAGAGTGGAAATTGCGCCTAGTGAGTTACGTGTTGATTGTTTGAGTGAGTCACGGGCTATCTGACCAGACCAGATTACATCTCGTGCCCGTGAAAGATCGTGTTGGATATTCTTGACATCAGAGGTGATTTCGCCAACGAAGTACAGCCGTTGCCCTGGGTCGTAGGTAATCACAGCGTCACCGACTTTCATTTCATCAAAGAATCGTTTTAATTGTGAAGCAGCCATACCCCATTTACCATTGGGGTTTTTCATTTGCATCACAGCAATGAGTTCTTTCTTATCAACCGGTGACTTCACCTCACCAGCATTGGGAAAGCCAATACTGACAAAGTTACCCTCAACGAAGTCTTCCACAAAGGCACCGCCCTTACCCGCACGTACCATCCAGAAATCTTTTTCACTCATAGAAAAAACAACCAGCTTACGATAGTGTCGTCATTATACGCATTCTATGCATCTCACCCACGAATACTACTTGGCCGCCATTCCGATCTAAGCCGAGCATATCCACTCAAGCAGTAACTGGAGCGCTGGTCACAAACAGTCCTAACTAACTTGGGTTTTAGTCAGTTTCGGTGTCGAACAATGACCGGCATAGCCGATCCACACCATCTGACGCGGATCGGATACTCAGCTCGTGAGCGTAGTATCTGGCATGGTGGCTAGTGATCATTTTTTAAAACTCGATAGACAGCTCAAACCTTCGAGTATCGGTAAATACCCTTGATATGCTCGTTAAGAAAAGTCCCGACCGAATTGGCTTGCTGCAACTCATCAAAAATTTGTTGTGGCACATCGAAGTACTGGTATAACGTGCCACGATTAAACTCCACTTGCAGTGTTTGTGAATCTTCATCATAGCCAATTGCCGCAATGCTCGATGAGCTAACTGGTACCATTTCCATGCCTTACTCCTTCTTCACTATTCTTGAGGTTTTAGGATCTTGAGCTCGCCAAACCTCAACTAGCTCATCGTATCTGGGATCTTTCTCGTTCGGAATGCCCCAGCCCCCTGGATTTTCGCTTTTCTCAAGAGCAACATCATCGTAGATTATCGGATCTTGACTATCAGGGCGTCTATTTTTAGGTGGTGATTCTATAGTCGTTCGCATAGGCAGCTTGACAGCCTCGCCAAGAACAATTGCTTCGCCGGTCCGCAGTATTGGCAGCATACCGGTCAGCCCTTCTAAATTGTCTGGCATCGCTGATGAGACAATTGCCCGATCTGTCGCATTGGTCAGCCGTAACGCAAAGAAGGTCCCGCATTGAGATAAGATTGTCGGATCGATCTCGGAAGGGCGTTGACTCACAATCATCGCACCCAGACCGTATTTTCGGCCTTCTTTTACAATTCTCTGCACAACTGATGACGCCATATTATTATTTGAATCACCGTTAAGGTAGATATGAGCCTCCTCCATAACGACCAGTAAGGGTCTGTGTCGGCCACCTTGAGAAAGATCTCTGGCCCAAAAAATTGCGTCGTAAAATAATCTGAGCACCACACCAATTGTAATTTGCAGTGTATCTGCAGGCACACCAGACAGATCCAAGATCGCGATTGGATTTTCTGTACCTAACCAGTCTTTTAGTAGCACATCAATATCTGCGGCGATTTTACCATCGGCTTCAGGAGAGAATTCGCCCGGCCGGAAAATAAAGTCGTATCGAGGAATACGTAGCTTTGTACCCAATAGTAAGACCTGTTTTCCTAAACTGAGAGCGCCGGGTAAATGATTTACTTTGTCTTGACCTGCGTCGGTAACTACGCTTTTAAATGTCGGCGGTATACCAAGACCAGAGTCGCCTTTTAGTTCTTTCCCGTTTCCATCTAACTCATAGGCTAAATTTTCCCGAGGGCTACCCACCCTGCCTTTGGGATTGTGGTAAGTGCCAAAGGTATCAACAAAAAGTTCGTACCAAAGCTCATGCAAACTAAATGGCACAGGTGAATCTACACTTAGAGTATCTGCGGTGACTCCTTTTCTGGGGTACTTATCGATTGATTGCAATTTAGATTTATAGACGCGTTCCATAACAGTATTTTTGTCTTTTTCATTCGTAAACTCGCCGAACGCTACTTTGCAAAGTTCTTCAAAATTAAGCGCCCAAAAAGGCATGAAGAGCTGTTTCTCTGATACATCAACTTGCCCGCTTGAAGCAATCTTAAATATAGTTGCCTTGTCCTTCAGCGCTTGCCCATACTCACCGTGAAGATCCAGCATAGCGATTCTTGATGAAGGATAGTTTTGACCATCCGAAAGAACATTCATCATACTTGAGACGGTTGTGGATTTTCCTGATCCAGTGGTACCGACAACTGCTGAATGACGAGTAACCAATTTATTTATATCAACCAGAGCAGGTATCGACTCTGCGTTAGAAATATGGCCCAGACGAACGAAATAGGGCTTCTCAGGTTGCCCGTAAATATCATTTAGCTCTGTTACCGCTACCAAATAGACCTTGTCTCCAATTGTTGGGTATTGAGATAACCCCCGTTTGAATACACCGCTGCGTACTCCCTCTCCGATCAGCTGGATCGACATCCAACGGTTTCCGTCAAAACTCTCCGTATCGCTGGCTGGAGCTGCACTTGCACCGACTTGACTGACGATACCGAACAAGTTGTCAAAGCCAATTGGGATTCGTACGAAACTCCCAATCTGGCCAACCCTATATCCCTGTCCTTTAATGTATACAAATCCAGTCAACGACTTTGTAGACATTGATATGGTGACTGTTGTACCGCTTACATCCTGGACTTCTCCAAGATAGCTTTCGTCATTATTCAACTTGACCCCTCACTTCCATGCCAATGAACGTTTTCAGAAAGCTAGTGAACTCCGAAAAATCACCAAGCTGAATAGAATTAACTGTTTTATCAACTGTACTCTCATCAGGCACTTGATAAATAAACTCTTGAAGCCTGATATCTTCATCCTCAGCAGGCTGTGCACTCCCCCAACTACCGAGACTTGTCCCAATAATCGCCTTATCGTCCGTCCACACATTCAAATTGTGTAGTCTCTTGGCCAGGCGATTTGCATTGGCGTATCGCTCGCCACCACCTTCTTCTGTTGATTTCTCATAAGTACCGAACTGAAGCGCCAAAACCATAGCCGTTGGATTAGCCTTAAGAGCGTTTGCAATAGAGTCGTTGAGATGACCATCGTTGAAAGAGTATCCATTAAGCACCAGAAACGACGATTTTCTTCTGATAAATCTATTTAGCTGATCTATTAAAGCTAGGTAGGGCATTTTGCGGCTTTCTTCATACTTCAAGTGCGAGGGATAAATTAGGTGTGAATCGCCGGCGTGTGGAGATGAAGACCGACATACGGTGTGCTCAATCCCTCGCGTGTCTTGATGCCAATTGATAGACCCATGTATTTTCCAAAGCCGCGACCAATGCGTCGGAATCAAGTTGTCTTCAACAGCGCGAAGATCAAAGAAAGATTTTCTCGACCCGACAAAGCCGTCAAAGTAGGGAATTTCGAGATCCTCAAGTGCCTGCTCAAGTAAAAGATCGTAATTAGTGGTGAAAAGCTCTATTGCAATTTTTCTATCAATTGAACGAACCCAATTGCAAAGCCTGTGGTACGGCGTCTCGTCATCAGGCAGCTCTACATCTAGCTTTTTGACAATCTCTGAGCAGATAGTTTTCTCTAGCTCGGTCAAATTTGCTTCAGAAAGCCCACGCACCTCACCGCCTTTTGCGACAGCCAACATGCTGCGCAAAAAGCTGAGGATATCCTCAATATTCTCCGAATCTTTGCCTGCTAATTTCAGTTCTGACAATAGTCGGGTGTACTCGTCATTCCCGTCCAACAAACCATTGATTGCAATCGTCAAATTTTTCACGTCAGGAATAAGCGGCCATTCATCATCCGGCATTGGAACGGACAACGGACAACCTGCTGAAATAAAAAACCCTATTGCTTCGTTATCCTGCGAGAGGGATTGCCGCAAATAACGGAGATGTCGCAGTGGGTCATGTTGACTATTCATGCTCTATTTCTTCGTTTACATCAGCTTTGAGTATACCGCCAACAATCTGTCAACTTAAGCTAACTTCATCTATATCGAGCTCGAGAATGACAAAAGCCTCATATTCCACATTAAGTATTTATAACTTCGAATTGAAATTCGAATTGACGCATATCAATTTCCAAATTATTGATTAAACGCCATCGTGCATGAAAATAACTACCACATTCAAAAAAAACATTTTCTGTTATTTAATTTTTTATAAGTTTTTAACTAGCGCTACCGCCAAACGAAAAGAACAAATTATCCGCTACTTCACTAACGCAATCTCATAGCCAATTCGCTGGCAGTGGCGCATAATAATACTGAGCCATCTTTGGATCACGCCATCCCATCACTGCACATAACTCCATAACGTCGTATTTCCTCCCATAGACCAATCTGGATGCCGCCTCATGACGACTGTCATGAAAATGAAGATCCTTGATACCTAGTTTTCTACGGGTTTTTCTAAATATAGAATCAACCGTGCTTGATCTCACACTGAATACTCTATTGCCCTGCCCAGGTACTGACTTGATTATTTCCATTGCTTTAGGACTTAGTGGCACATCACGCTCGTCACCGTTTTTTGTCTTTTATAAGTGAAGATAATACTCATCGAGAAACAATTGGTGTTTTTCGAGCGTGGTCATCTCCGAACAGCGCATCCCGGTCTCTATGCCGAGAAGAAACAACAGACCTACTTCCTGATATTTGTACTTCAAAGGTTCGTTAAATTTTAGCTCATCACAGCAAAACCATTTCGTCATATGGCCCCAACGAACCGAACCAAAGTAAGTATAAAGTACATCTACTCATAGGCACTCACATCGTTACTTTCGCCTGTTAGCTAACGCTCTAAGGGTGCCTTTTGGAGAATTATGATGCCGGGAAACGCGATGTCTGGTTCATTGGCACCTGAACCGACCCTCGCCAAATATTATTTTCATCCGACACCAGAGTAGTCGGCACATCATCTACGGTGACCTGCAACTGCAAACCGGAGGGGTCAATCGCCGCTACTGTTCTCAATACTTCCGGCAACGCCATTTCTGTCATCGAGGCGGTGCTTACATGTACCGCATCAGTGCCAGCTTCACAGGCTGTCAATATTGCAACCAGCACACACATCGGGACACTTCGTTTAGCCACTAGTTTGCCCTACACCTTCTGGAGACCGCATTTTGCCTTGAATTTTACGTCATGACAATGATTTGGTGAATTCCGCACAATTATCGCATGCTGACAACGTATAAAATTGGATACATCATTCTGTTTCGTTCATCACCTGTTCAGACTGAGTTTCGTCCAATCTTTCATCGCCTAACGGTAGAATCGAAATCAATATGCGCCTACTTTCGCTACTCCTGCTCACGCTGACACCGTTACTTGGCTGCTGTAGTCAGGCAATCGCAAACAACCCCGCGCGCGCGCCTGAGAGCAACACTGAGCCACTTTCGTTCAGCGATGCCCGCCATCTGGCTATGCGCACCGGTTTTGGTGCAAGCCCGTTTGAGATAGTCAATCTGACAGGCAAGACCCGGCAGGAAGCTGTGGCAATGATTGTTGAAGGGCTGAATAGCGATACCCATACTGCCCCACCCGCATGGGTCCAAAACAATGCACCGCATCATCACCGGTTTGGCAGCCTATCGACTGCAGATAAACAACAGTTTCGTAAGGTACGGCAAAATGAAGTGGACTCGCTGCGAAACTGGTGGGTTCAGGAAATGATATCAACACCACACCCGCAGAGGGAACGCTTGCTGCTGTTCTGGCACAACCACTTTGCCACTGCTTATTCAGCAATTGATAATCAGGCAGTTTCCATTGCCAGACAACATTGGATGCTGCGGGAAAACGCCGCCGGTAATTTTCGAGCGCTGCTGAAAAGTATTGTTCATGATCCTGCCATGCTGAACTATCTGGATAACAACAACAGTAAAAAGCAGAAGCCGAATGAAAATCTCGCCCGCGAGTTAATGGAACTTTTTTCACTCGGTGAAGGCAATTACACCGAATCAGACGTTAAAAATGCCGCACGGGCATTAACCGGCCAAAGTTTTTCCTACGTCTACGACATGCGTTTTATATTCAAACCATGGGATCACGATAAAAATGAGAAAACAATATTTGGTAAAACTGGCGAGTTCAACGCTGATGATCTGATCGATCAAATCCTGCTACAACCTGCAGCCGCTCGATACATCGCCGCAAAATTCTGGCGCATGTTAATTGGTGATATTGAACAATCGGATGCGAGGCTGAATCAGCATGCTGCAGTGTTCAGAAACGCTGACTACGACATAAAGACTCTATACAAGAGCCTCTTACTTGGCGATGATTTCTGGGATAAAAACAATCGCGCTACGCTGACCCGATCACCAGTCTCACTGACGGTCGGCACTATCCGCTCAACCGGTATTCTTCCCGACGACTGGCAGACACTGGCACTGTGGCAGCAGCAAATGGGGCAGTATCTTTTTGAGCCACCCAATGTTGCCGGCTGGCCAGGCGGAGCATCGTGGATTACCCCGGGGCGACTACTAACCAGACTTGAATGGCTGGGTAAACTTGATATGCAATCAACCGGGGACTCACCACAACCGGCCCCGAATATGGAAATGGGCACGAACGGTATGTCCATGATCTCTCAGGATGGATCAGCCATGCAGGCCGAATCCACCATGCAGATGCAAACAGCTATGTCAGCGTCTGGTACGACATCCATGATGTCATCCCCGGGTGCTTCAGATGCAAAGCCCGACCAGCAACTACTCTCTATCCGCATGGCATCTGAAGAGTTTGATGAACATGTGCAATACCGCGTCAAAGCCCATCGCAAAAATAGAGTGCACTGGGACTCTGGTGTACTCGAACTAACCGGTGGACACGATACGCGTCGCATGGGGCGAATTGATCTGAGAAACCTGCCGTGGCAAACAATAAATTTTCCAGTTCAAATAAAAGCCGAAAACATCACTGCAATAGAGGTATCTTTTATTAACGACGGTGCAACACCCGACGGTGCGGATCGGAATCTTTATGTAAGTCGTGCTTCATATGGCGACACAGTATGGTTGCCATCTGATGGTATACAGACGGGAAAATGTCCACGCAAAGATCCCGGTAGACTGTACTGCACCGGCACACTGCGAATGGAAAAGACACAGACCCACTCGGTTGCAACCATAGACCCACCTGCAGCAGACACTATACGTGCAAGCAGCGTGAACGTCAGTTATGTTCAACCCCCACATCGTAATCCGGCGTCAGAATTGGTATTCACGTTATCCGATGTTGAGCTGGGAAACCGGTTCTGGCATACATTAAACGTCAAATACGTAAAACATAAAGACGGGCACGCGCTACGCCTCAGCACCACAGATTGCTGGCCGCAGTGTGTTAACGAGTGGCCGGAATGTGCAAATACCAATAAGTTTAAAAATACCAACATCTTATTGGAGCTCAAGGAAGACGCACAGCACTGTATGTACAACGGGTTACAGGAAGCAGACAAAAAGCTGGCCCGCGCTTTATGGATGATACTCGACGATGTTTACAAATTAGGAAAGCAAGACCAGAAAATGCAGCGCACTAACGTTGCTCGAAACTATCAACAATGGCAGAAAACTGTTGATAACATGCTAAGTAAATTGCCAACTTCGGCTTTCCATGATGACGCAATCACACTTGAGATAACACCCCGACCCATTGTGGATACAACGCTAAACGAACCGCTGGTAACGCCTTTGCCAGCTGGTCGTACAAACGCACAGAGGAATGAAGATCTCAAGACCCTGCTACATCAAAACCCCGGATTGGATCTCGCCGCACTGCTGCTACCATCAACACCCGCTGGCGATTTATCGGAATCAGAAACTCATCTAACAGACATACTTACTGATCTTGCTTATCAGCTTAAGTAAACACTGGAAGAAACGTACAAATGATGAATAGAAGAACGTTATTAAAACTTCTGGGTGGGCTGTCTACGCTACCGCTTCTCCCGGAAGTCACACTCGCGTCTACTGCAGACAAAAGAGTAATCCTGCTTGAGCTTGCAGGTGCCAATGATGGCCTTAACACGATCGCCCCTTATAAAGACGATCGCTACCATGAGCTGCGGCCCACTATCGGTTTGAAAAAAAACGCTGTTATCGAACTTGATGACATCTTTGGTTTTAACAGTGCACTTGAAGAACTCATGCCTGTCTGGGAAAGTGGCGAAGCTGCAGTTGTACACGGTCTTGGCTATCCGAATCCAAACAGATCGCACTTTAAATCAATTGCCCTATGGGAAACTGGCAGTGACGGCAACCAGCTACGCCGAGACGGCTGGATCACTCACGATATTGAACACGCTTACGCTCTTTCTGAAGTCGATGCGCATGGCATTTCACTTGGTGGCGGCATTGATATTTTCAACAGTCCGGGTGGCAACTGGCTATCCATGAAAACAGCGGGGCAGTTCTTAGATCGAACCTTGAATACACCCACAGAAAATAATCAACAACAAAACAAAATGATGAACCTGCTACTTGATCGTGCAGCTACACTAAACGCATCGGTAGAGCAGATTGCAAAAAGGGTCGATACCAATCCGCATCCGGTAAAGCCCGTTGGCGGCGGCCCCTTCAACGCGCAGATAGCGCATGTTATCAACCTGATAAACGCAGGGGTTGATACCCCGCTGTTTAAAATCACCTTAACCGGTTTTGACACTCACGAGAATCAGCCAAACAGACATGCCAATCTGCTTAAACAGCTTGCCAAGGGTGTCGCCAGGCTACAAACAGAGTTAAGTAAGACTGACAACTGGAACAATACCGTAGTGATGAGTTATTCAGAATTCGGTCGTCGCGCAGCACAAAACAAAAGCAACGGAACAGACCACGGTACGGCAGCAGCACATATGATCTTTGGCGGCAGTGTGCGTGGAGGTTTTCATGGACAACACCCCGACCTAGGACAGCTGGTCAATAATGACTTACAACACACATTGGACTACAGAGCATTGTATAGCAGCATTATTAACGACTGGCTTAAGCTGCCATCAAACACCTTCGCTGACTATCAAGCAAAGGAACTGAACGGTCTATTCAGCTAAGAAGCAAAACAAACTACGACAAAATTGCCTAGTGCTAGCAAGCGAAGATATAACATATCCCAGTCAATCAGAGATTTATATTCGCCGTAAATTTTGCAGCATTCGTTGCGGTATTTTGGTGGATGCGCTGTCGCTTATCCCCCCTACGAACAAAGGCACCATCACTACATGCACTAGGGTTTTGTATCAAAGCATCTCGTAGGGTGGATAAGCTTGCGCATCCACCAAAGGGCCGCACGTCAGATACGGAATTTCCTGGTCAGTCGTCCACGATTATACTCAATGTGAATTTTGTTGCGTTCGTACGTCCAGGTTCCTACAGCCAGAGTGCACAAATACAAAAATGATCGGATACTATAACCCGTGCGTGCGACTGTAACTGCTGACTGCAGGTGAGCTCCACCCTTCCAGCACTCCAGCAGCAGGCTCAAAAACCTGCACAGACAACGGGTAGCACGGCGTATCATCATCTGAATGGCTGCTGCCACAATTACCGCCAGGACACGCAGAGAGCGCACCTAACAAATCTATCTCTGCAAAAAACTCAATGTAGTCTCCGGCGCGAGCGGGTGTTGCCTTCATAAAGTACTGATGCGTATCGAGCGTAAATCCGGTACACATAAAAACATTCATCACATCATGTACATGCGGCTCCGCATCAACCGTGTCAATTCCCAGATGCAATGCCAGCACACGCGTTAGGTTTGAATGGCAGCAATAGTGATAGTCAATCTGGTTCAACTGGTAGTTGGTGTAAGGATCGCATCGGGTACCGATTACATCATGCACCGACCCTCCATATTCATCTATGCCATACCAACCAAGGGTATCGTCGGTGATAGTCGCCATTGGCCTTAAGCCCGGCATCGAACTCCACAGCCGGTCACCGGTGGTGACATGCGAGGCTTGCAGCTGTCGGGTTTTACCACTATAGAACCGCTCACTCAGATCGTTTTTGTTCCACAGGTTAAGATCACCTACCTGATGCCCTTCGTCACAGATAATTCTAAAGAACTGCCCGGCTTTTACCTCGAATACACTGGCATCGCGTGGGGCTACCGTGACCTGTGATACCTGAACCATAGTCTCCCGAGCGGATTGATACAGGGTTAAATCTACCTTCGGTAGCCGATCACTCCGGTAGCAGATAACAGGTTCAACGGCGCGGCAGGCCGCCGCTTCTTCAGAAGTTATTTCAGTCAATTATCTTCAATTCTTTGCTAAGTTTAGCAACCCGTAAAAGCATTTAACACACTGGCAAACGGCAATACTGTAACCCGGCGGCGGTAAGTAACCAGCAGCAGTAAGTCATTTAAGTAATTGCAGGATTATTAAGCGGTCCATATGAATTGAGGAGACATCCATATGAACCGCATATAACTCCAAGCCCTCAAGGCCAACAGGACTCAATCAATAAGGCCAGGCCGGAAAGAGGCGCTAAGACTTACGCACTCAACTTTAACATTTATACTTAAAGTAACAATAACCCTTTGGCAGGTTTGTTCTATACAAGTTGGGAACGTAACTATCTATAAACGCGCAGCCAATCGCGCACCCTGATTGATAGCGCGCTTAGCATCAAGCTCAGCAGCCTCATGTGCTCCGCCTATAAGATGCACATTGGAACCAAGTTGCGCTACCAGAGTGTCATATAGTTCGCGATTCGGTACCTGCCCTGCACATAGGATGACATTGTCGGCTGGAAAGATTTCATCCACATCATCTTTGTTACTGACTTTTAAACCGCTATCCGAGATTTCCTTGTAGCTCAGCCCACCCACCATCGCAACACCGGCATGCTTAAGCGTAGAACGATGAATCCAGCCGGTAGTTTTACCAAGCTTAGCACCCAGCTTACCTTCAGAACGCTGCATCAATGTGATCTTGCGAGGCGATTTGGGAAACTGCATAGATACAACCCCGCCTCTGGCAACTTCCGGGTCTGCAACTCCCCAGGCCGACAGCCAGCTTGCCGGATCTTGCGCATCAGGCGAATAATCGGTATGAATTAAGTACTCTGCTACATCAAAACCAATACCCCCCGCCCCGACGATTACAACACTTTCCCCTACCGGCGCTTTGTGTCGAAGTACGTCAATGTAGCTCAACACACCCGGGTTATCCTGCCCGGGTATTTTCGGATTGCGAGGCACTACCCCGGTGGCAATTATCACTTCGTCATAGCCGCTCAGCGTTGATGGCTCTACCAGCGTATTCAGCGACAGGTTAACGCCGGATAACTCTATCTGCTTACGGTAGTAGCGCAGCGTCTCATAGAACTCCTCCTTACCCGGTACGACTTTCGCCATATTCAACTGGCCGCCAATCTCGGCGGCAGCATCATAAAGATCAACCATATGCCCACGCGACGCCAGAACAGTAGACGCAGACAATCCAGCCGGCCCTGCGCCGACTACTGCGATGCGTTTTTTATGATAGGTGGCAACATAATTTAACTCAGTCTCGTGACAGGCACGCGGATTAACCAGACAGGTACTAAGCTTTGAATTAAAAGTATGATCAAGACAGGCCTGATTGCACGCAATGCAGGTATTAATTTCATCGCTGCGATTGTTCTTAGCCTTAATTGCAAATTCCGGATCAGCCAATAGTGGCCTCGCCATGGAAATCATATCAGCATGACCATCTGCCAGTACTTGCTCTGCAACGTCCGGCATATTAATTCTATTTGAGGTAATCACCGGTATGCTGATTTCCTGCTTTAGCTTTTGCGTTACCCAGGTAAACACCGCACGGGGCACCGAGGTTGCGATAGTTGGAATTCGCGCCTCATGCCATCCAATACCACTGTTAATGATAGTTGCACCTGCTTTTTCGATGCCCTTTGCCAGCTGCACGACTTCATCCCAGTTACTGCCGTTGGGAATCAAATCTATAATCGACAGTCTGTAGATAATAATAAAATCATTACCCACTGCTTCTCTGGTGCGCTGAACAATCTCCAGTGCGAATCGCATTCGATTTAAATAGTTGCCACCCCATTCATCGGTTCTCTGATTGGTATGCTCTACCAGAAACTCGTTAATAAGATAACCTTCAGATCCCATGATCTCGATGCCGTCATAACCCGCTTCTCTGGCAAGCACAGCACAACGAACGAATGCAGAAATTTGCTTTTCCACCCCGCGAGCAGATAGCTCACGTGGTTTAAATGGTGTAATCGGAGACTTGATTTTAGACGGTGCAACTGCCAGTGGATGATAAGCATATCTACCGGCATGTAGAATCTGCATCGCAATTTTGCCACCCTCCTGATGTACAGCATCAGTGACGGTTTTGTGCTTTTTCGCAGCGCGGCTACTCACCAACATACCGGCGAACGGCTTCACCCAACCGGCAATATTAGGTGCATAGCCGCCAGTCACCATCAAACCGACACCACCGCGCGCTCGTTCGCAAAAATACGCAGCCAGTCTTTCATGATTATTACCATCTTCGAGGCCGGTGTGCATCGAACCCATCAGAATCCGGTTATCCAGCTTCGTGAAACCGAGATCAAGCGGTTCAAACAGTTTAGGGTAAATTGGATGCATAATTGAATCTGAATTCCTGAGAGTCGGATGTATCACATCCAACAAAAATCACTGACTTTCGATAAGCAGCTTGTCGTCCAATTGGATTTTTAACAGCTTGCCGCTGAACGGGCATTTGAATTGTAGTTTGTACGCGATTAATTGCAGATCTGCCTGATGATCCCGGTCCGGATCAAACAGTCGATCCCCGACAACCGGAAAGCCGACTGATGCCAGATGGGAGCGTATTTGATGTTTGCGTCCGGTTTTAATATCCACCTCCAAATCAGAGATACTCTGGTCACTACCCTGGTCTTTATAGGTATCACTCTGTAACACTGTAGTAAGAGCAGACTTTCCATCAATTGGTGTTCCAATCGAATACGGCAGACTTTGATCAAACTCTCCATGCACCTTCGCACGGTAGATCTTTAACACTTTCCGTTGCTCAAACATTGAGGTTAATGCCTTACAGGCATTGGGTGTATGGGCGAGAACAATCAACCCACGCGCGGCGCGATCAAGACGATGCACCAGCAAACATTTTCTACCATGCACAGAAGCCGCGGTTTCTGTGACGGTGCAGTGATCACTCCACTTACTTCCCTGGCTTAATACGCCGGGCTTTTTATACCAGACACTGTAGTTACCCTGATCAGACACCAGCACCGGCAGCTGCGGCTTTTGATCAAGCACCGTACGATTGTAATTTAACAACAGTGTGTCGCCGGACTCAGACTCTGCATCCGGGTCTCTTATGCGCTTTAGTTTGGCTTTTTTGCCCGGCTTCCTGCGCCATAGTGCGCCTTTAACGGCCGCTTCCGATACTTCTTCTCTAGAGAGCTCACAAGCCTGAGCTATCTGGGCAAGTGCTGACCAGTGACCGTCGAGCGTCGTTTCAATTTGTAGTACGGGTGGCTGCAAGACTCTGCCAGTTGTGCTTAGAGTTACTGATTAATCTACACCAATGCATCGGATGACTAGGTTAGGATTGATCAAGCTTTGCTTGTATCACTCCCTAAGCATGCTGCCTGGCCGAGCCGGGCTGAAAAAACCAGAGCACGATACCGCTCAGTACAGCCACACTGATAAAATAGACCGCACCCCACCACCAGCTACCCAACCTTTCGACAAGAGAGGCCAGCACTACAGGCCCTGCTACCTGCCCCGCACTCAGCGCTTGAAATACGACACCTAAAAACAGTCCACTTTTGCGTGCGGGAACAAATCTCGAAATACTGGCAAACACAGAAGCGGGCAGCATCCCGCCAGACAGGCAGGCGAGCAATCCACAACCTACCCTGCCGGGAACCGAAACCTGCTCAAGAAATACAACACTGGAACAAAGGCAGGATCCCATCAGAGCAAAAGTTAAAATTACTTTAAGCCTGACACCGCGGCCTATCAGCCAGCCCCCCAACAGATTCCCCAGAATATTACACAGCACCACGAAAACCGAAACTCTTGTCGCATTTTGCACAGACAGACCGGATGTTTCAGTAAGTACCGTTGGCAGATAAGTCACAAGCGTGACAAAAAACATTGAATATAGTGCGAAGCTTATCGCCAGCAGAATCGGATCGCGTTCAAAGACAGACTGATACAACGCTGGCTGTGATGGAGGTGCTGCCAAAGTAGCTCTTTCATTGTCAACCGACTTCAGTACCGGCAGTATAAAAATAATCAACACACACAGGCACAACAGCGCTATCCCACAGGCAATCCACCATAGTGGCCGCCATTGATCCGCATAATAATTCTGTACAATTACCGAGGCCAGCATACTCAGTGCAACACCACCGGGTATAAATGTGCCCCACAAGCCCATGGCTAGGGGACGGGACTTTTCACCGATTACCTTTGCAATAAGTATTGGTATTGATATGGCCAGCAGAATGTAGCCGATGCCTTCAGCCAGCCTGCCCCCGAGTAGCTGTACATAGCTATTTGCGTTCGCACCCACTACCCCCGCCAGACCGGACAAAATAACACCACCGAATGCCGCCGGAACTGCACCAAATCGAGATACAAACATACCGATCAAAGTCGCCAGCAACATTGCCGCAACACTGTAACTACTGGCGACCGTACCAGCCTTGAACAAAGACAGTTCAAGATCAGCTCTTATGAAGGGTAACGCCGCCGCGACTTTGCCAACGTTGTAGCCGGCAAGGTAGCCACAAAGCGTCAGCAACAGCACCGTGACCCAGCGCTTGCTGACACCGGGGCTTGCCAGGTGAGTATTTGCAGGACTACCGGTATTATTCAGAACAGTTGGCTCTTGAAGGAGGGACTGGCACTGCAGAATTTGGCCTTGCGGTAGACATCCTTCGCAGATTAACACACCATGGCCAACTATCGAATTGTATGAAAGGGCGTTAACCAGACTCCATGTTTAACCATTTCGGGCTAGCAAATGAACAACCCGCCAACCAGTGAATAACGCAGTTCAATTGCCGTTGTGGTTAGCATTACTGGTGCTCTTGCTGGCGCTGTTTTCGCTGGTGCATCACTTTCTGCTGCCTTCAATCAGGTGGTTTATGCGCAGTCGCGCCAATCTGGTGATCAGTGAAGTTAATGACCGGCTGGCATTGAAAATTCCGTCTTTTAAACTGACCCGCAGAGACATACTGGTTGATCGAATTTCCTTTGACCCGGAAGTGCTGAAAACCGTAGAGGAATTAGTAAAACAGGAAGAAGTCACTCGCGAAGAGCTAATGACAAAAGTCAATCGTTATGCACGCGAAATTGTTCCGGCTTTCAATGCATTGCTTTACTTTAAAACCGCCTACTGGATTGCAAGAAAAGTTGTTCACGGGCTTTATCGCGTACGACTGGGGTTTGCAGATGATCAGGCACTCGCGGAACTTGATGTAAAAACCAGCGTGATTTTCGTCATGAACCACCGCAGCAACATGGACTATATTGTTGCAACTTACCTCGCAGCAGATCGCACAGCATTGTCTTACGCCGTCGGTGAATGGGCACGCGTTTGGCCGTTGCAACAGCTAATCAGATTGATGGGAGGATATTTTGTCAGACGTAACTCCAGCAACCCGCTGTACCGCAAAGTACTGCAAACCTATGTACAAATGGCAGCCGCCGGCGGTGTGCCGCAGGCGGTTTTTCCTGAAGGAAGATTAAGCCGCGACGGCAAACTCGGCGAGCCCAAACTCGGGCTGCTTGGCTATATCACCAAAGGCTTTGATCCGTCAGGAGAACGCGATATTGTATTTATCCCGGTTGGCATTAACTATGATCGTGTACTTGAGGATCGTAATCTTACGGCCACGTTGAAAGCCGGTAAAAGCCCATCGAGTAAAGCCAAACCCACAAAACTTATTACTACTTTCAAATTTTTTCAGTTCGCTTTTAAAAACTTGTACCAAAGAATCACCAGAAAGCGATACCGAAACGGGTACGCCTGCGTGAACTTCGGGCAGCCGGTATCACTCAGGGAATGGCAGCAACAAAACGGGTACAACAGCAATACCCCATTGACTGATGTCTCAGAACTCGCGGGAGATCTTCTGGAACGGATTGGGAATATTATTCCCATACTACCGGTGGCACTTGTGACCACAGTGGTTCTACAACAACGTACTAACTTAAGCGAACTGGAGTTAAAGAGCTCTGTATTTGAACTTTTCAACCAATTGGAAAAAAACGGTTACCGTGCCTACATCCCGCGAGGAGACCGCGAGTACGCAGTGACGGTTGGCTTGAGAATGCTGACCCTCAGACACCTGCTACTCGAGAAAGATGGTCTCTATTCGATCAACCCGAAAGAGGTTGAACTGCTGCAATACTACGCCAATTCAATTGCCCACTTGGTTGAATCCTTGCCGCAAAACACCACATGATGGCCAGTCATTCATAAGTTCAGCTGCCTCGCGGTAAGTCAGACATCTGCTACCCACAAAATATACTGTATACTCATACAGTATGTCAATTTCACCCGCTTACGCTGAGCTACACTGCATATCCAACTTCACATTCCTGCGCGGTGCCTCGCGCCCGGAAGAATTGGTTGTGGCCGCAAAAGAACTCGGCTACCGGGCGATCGCCATCACCGATGAGTGCTCAATGGCTGGCATTGTGCGCGCTCACACACAAGCCAAAAAGACCGGCATCAAACTGATTATTGGCAGTGAGTTCCGCCTGGAAAACGACTATCGACTGGTACTACTGGCTCGCGATCATACTGGCTATACCGGCTTATGCGGTTTAATCAGCAACGCAAGACGCAGCGCAGAAAAAGGCAGTTACCTGATTGACAAAGCGCAATTCGAGAAACTCGATTCAGCGCATTGCATCGCAATACTTATTCCCCCGCGCTTCGATAACCCGGAACTAAATAGCTCAGAACTCAATAGTAAGCAGGAAAACGGACCCGACACCACCCTTCAATGGTTTAAAAATACGTTTATACATCATTGGCTTTCGCTAACCATCCTGCACTCTACCAGTGATCACGATCGTATAAACCATACCCTTGCGGAACTTCACAACATCCCGTTAGTCGCAAGCGGTGATGTGCATATGCATGCAAGGCACCGGCGCGCGTTGCAGGATGTTGTCACCTGCATCCGTGAAAACTGCACCCTGGATACTGCCGGGAGAAACCTGTTAAGTAACGGCGAACAGCATCTGCGTCCGCTTGAAACCATCGCAGCACTCTACCCCGATGAGGCTATTGCAGAAAGCGTAAAGATTGCGGCGTTATGTCACTTCAATCTTGATGAACTGAACTATCAATACCCGAAAGAGCTGGTACCAACAGATATAAAGCCGATTACCTGGCTGCGCCAACTCACCATGGAGGGCATGCAATGCCGCTGGCCGGATGGTGCAAGCAAAGATGTCGCGGCACAGATTGAAGCTGAACTATCTCTTATAGAAGAGCTCGGTTACGAACACTACTTTTTGACTGTGCAGGATATCGTCCACTTTGCACGAGAGAATCATATTCTGTGTCAGGGACGCGGATCAGCAGCAAACTCGGCGGTTTGTTTCTGCCTGGGCATCACCGAAGTCGACCCGATGCGTATGAGCATGTTGTTCGAGCGCTTTATCTCCAAAGAACGCAATGAACCACCGGATATCGACGTTGACTTTGAACACGAACGACGCGAAGAAGTGATTCAGTATATCTACAACAAATACGGCCGCCACCGCACGGCCCTTGCTGCCACCGTTGTCAGCTATCGCAGGCGCAGTGCTATTCGGGATGTTGGCAAAGTACTTGGCCTGCAGGAAGAACAGATTGATGCGCTCTCCAAGTCAATGGCCTGGTGGGACGGCAACGATGTGATACCGGAACGTCTTGTTGAAATGGGTTTTGCTGAAGACAGCCCGTTAATGAAACGCTTTGCCTGGTTACTTGAACAGATCATGGGTTTCCCGCGACATCTGTCTCAGCATGTAGGGGGATTTGTTATCTCCCACCAGACACTGGCTACTTTAGTGCCCACCGAAAATGCTGCGATGCCGGATCGCACCATTATTCAGTGGGATAAAGATGACCTTGAAGAGCTTGGCTTATTAAAAGTAGATGTACTCGCGCTCGGTATGCTGACCGCCATTCGCAAATGTTTTGCACTCTTACAACAGCATCGCGGTATTACCTGGAGCATGGCGACCATACCATCTGAAGATAAACAGACCTATCACATGATTCAAAAAGCAGACACTATTGGTGTATTTCAAATTGAATCGCGAGCCCAGATGTCGATGCTGCCAAGGCTGAGACCACGTAACTTTTATGATTTGGTGATTGAGATTGCGATTGTCCGGCCCGGGCCAATTCAGGGCGGTATGGTCAATCCGTATTTAAAAAGAAGACAAGGCTTAGAGCCTGTCACCTACCCCAACATCGCCTTAAAAAAAGTATTGAAGCGAACCCTTGGCGTACCTGTTTTTCAGGAGCAGGTCATGGAACTTGCGATGGTAGCGGCAGGCTTTTCTGCAGGCGAAGCCGATGAGCTCCGTCGTTCAATGGCGGCCTGGCGCAGAGTCGGCACGGTTGAACGCTTTCGCGAAAGACTGATGAGCGGCATGAATGCTAAAGGTTATGACAACGAATTTGCCGAAGCTGTCTTCAGACAGATACGTGGCTTTGGCGAATACGGCTTTCCTGAATCACATGCAGCAAGTTTTGCGTTGCTGGTTTATGTCTCTGCATGGCTTAAATGCCATGAACCAGCTGTTTTTTGCTGCGCAATAATGAATAGCCTGCCAATGGGATTCTACTCACCCTCTGATCTGGTGGCAGATGCCAGACGCCATGATGTCACTGTGCTTGAAATAGACATCAATCGAAGCGCCTATGATCACACCTTAACACCAGGCACGCTGACACCGGATACGTTAACGCCGGGCACGCCGATTCCAGACACCCACACATCCAAACCCGACGAACCGTTAACTGACTTTGCCGTACAACTCGGCTTCCGGCTGGTTAGAAACCTGTCTCACGGTGCAGTAGATATCATCATCGAGCAACGCGAGCTTGCAGGACCCTACCACTCTATTACTGACCTGGTTAATCGCACCCGAATTAACTCGCGTGATCAACAGGCACTTGCCGCAAGCGGGTCATTAAAATCAATCAGCGGAGATCGCCATCGTGCGCATTGGGATTTACTCGGTGTGGAACAACTGCCCGGTATGCTGCGCGATGCGTCGTCTGAAGATATACCGCAGCAATTGTCATTAATCAGCGAGGGGGAAGATATTGTTGCCGACTACCAAAGTATTGGGTTCACCCTTGGTCGGCACCCGCTCGCGTTACTGCGCGATAAACTCAGCGCCAAAAAAATCCTCACTACTAAGCAGTGGTTGCAGACCGTTGAAGACGGAACATTTGCCAGAATCGCAGGGTTGGTTAAAGTGCGCCAGCGTCCGGGCAGTGCGAAAGGCGTGATCTTTATGACCACCGAAGATGAAACCGGACTCGCCAATATCATTATCTGGCAGAACGTTACTGAGCGTTGCCGAAAAGCAGTGATTGGCTCAAGGCTTGTCGTAATCTCCGGCACCACTCAACGCGAAGGCGAAGTTGTTCATCTGGTGGCACGCCACATAGAGGATAACTCCTGGATGCTCGGTGATCTTGCCACCAGCTCAAGAGACTTCCACTAATGCACTTGCTTCAGCACTTGGCTTCAATTCCGAGCTTTTCGAATCAAAAAGCTAACAATCCAGTGTCAAAAGCCTCTGCGAAGTGGTTCACTAACCTAAATTTCAGCGAAGAACAAGATCATAAACCTACAAAAACTTCGTATATATTTAAAAAAACTGCTTGACGATTGCAGGTATTTCCCTTCACTGATTCCCAGGTTATGCACACCGCCCAAATTAGAATGATTGTAATATCGAAACGCTCTGGACACATGCTGTGTCAGTCACTGAACTCCATATATCTTTTTGTTTTATATAGATATTTTACAAGTGATTAAAAAATAACCAATTTTAGATAACCCCTTGAAAGTTGGTGCTCTGAAGACAGAGTCCCGAATTTATCCACTAAGTTATCCACAGGAATTGTGGATATCCATGGCGTCATAATATCGCCAATCAGAATCGTCAAAACTGGTACATAAAATTTGGTTATATCTAATACAATTTGCCGGTCCCGCGCACTTCTCTACAGCCTTATCATTCCCTCCACTAAGGACCGCAGATACCCGGCATCAGGCGCGTGACGCGAACTTACCCGTTGCAGATGCGATTTTTATGACTTCACCCGCAGCGAGATACTCCGGTACCTGAACTACAACCCCGGTTGAAAGCGTCGCCGGTTTGGTCCGGTTAGTGGCACTAGCGCCTTTTATGGCTGGATCCGTTTCAATTATTTTTAGCGCGACAAATTGCGGTAATTCGATACCGGCAATATTCCCGTCAATCAACAATGCATAGATCCCTTCAAGCCCCTCGACCAGCAATTTGCTTTCGTCTTCCAGCCCGGCTGCCGGAAGTGAATACTGACTGAATTCTTCCATATTCATAAAACAGAAATCATCACCATCTCTGTAGGAATACTGAACCTGTACACGCTGGCAATCTGCGTCTTTCAGAAAGTCTTCTCCTTTGAAGGACTCATCCCGCTTCTGCTTTGTTTTGGCGTGAACGAAGCGGATCTTGTACAACGTTGAGGCACCGCGAGAGGAAGGGCTTTTGCAGTCAATCAGCTTGACGATATAGGGTTCTTCGGCCAGTTCTATCACCTGGCCTTTTTTCAATTCACTTGCTTTTGGCATGAAGTTGCCCGATCAGTTTGGTGCCGCAAGTGTAAGTGCAATTATCACCGCATGCTAGCGGACACCATACAACTACTTCTTCTTTTTCTTCTCGTCTTCATCATCAGGAATGACCGCACCGATCGCAGCAGTGGTTCCCTTCACCGCCATCTTGCCCGCACCAATTGCGGTACTTGCGGCGGCATCGACAAGACTGACAGCCGCACACCCACTTAACAGAGCTGCGGATGTAATCACTATAACCAGCGTCAATACTTTCTTCTTCATGGTCGCTCCCTCTATCTTGACTGTTACGCACCAGCGGTTACGCGCCAGCACATGTTAACCTATTCATCCCGGACATAGAGTCCGGAAAAAAACTCTCAATCTAACAGCGAGCGCTAAGCCGTCATGAGTGCTGACTTTCTACACCCGACTGTTCTTGACGTACTGCAAACACTCTCTATACCTCACCAGGCATTGACCTGCGACCCAACCCTCGCAGATACGGCTCAGTTTTGCGAGCACTATGGTTACTCGCCAGACCAATCGGCCAACTGCCTGCTTCTTGGATCAACCAAAGGTGAGCCAAAATATGCTTGCTGCGTCGTCCTTGCTAACTGTCGCCTCGATGTAAACAAGGTAGTTAGGAAAAAACTCGGCGTCCGACGTTTATCTTTTGCGAACCCCGAACTCACTAAACAACTAACTGGCATGGAACTCGGCGGTGTTACTCCACCCGGCCTACCGCAAGGATTGCCACTATGGATAGACAGTCGCGTAATGGCGTGCGAAAAGATAATTCTCGGTGGCGGTAACCGTTCATCAAAATTACTGATGCCACCGGATGGTTTGTTAAAGCTGCCTGGAGCAGAGGTAGTTGAAAACCTCGCATTTCCTATCGAACAAAACTAGTGCCGCTGCTTGTGATAACAGCGATTTAATCAGGACCGTCTGCGAAATCCTGGCCACTCAAATGACCCACCAGGGTAAAAGTAAAAATATCCACGCTCGGACGCCATTTAACCAGAGCGCTGCGAGCACCGGTACTCACAAGTGCAGATTGCTTGATATTGTCTTTCGACATTTTCGGGCTTTGAAAACGATTGCGCACATAGCTGCGTAACCAGGTCGGGGCTTCACCGCATTGCAGGAACTCCATAAACATATCCTGCAACAGGATGTCATCCGCCTGATATCCATGCGCATCGTAGAAGGCCAGACCGAATAATTCATACTCGGTCGCGCCGAAACGACTCGCGAGAACATTTAATTCTTCTGAATCTCTGCTGGTATCACTTTCTATCACACTGGCCTCTCAGTCTCGCCCCGGCTTGGTATCAGCAAGGAGCGTGCAAAACTTCGGACGTATGCGACAACATCGGCGGATTTCTGACTCGCTTGACGGAAGGTGTCACATGACAAGCAAAAGAACAGGTACCCCGTGGATGAGTGCGGAGGACTACGGCAGGTCTCTGTCGGGACTCGGGGTAAATCTTCTTGTGACATCCGTTGAAGAAAGCATGCGGTTTGCGACTTCCGTACTATCAGCAAAAGTGGTTTACGGTGATATTGATTTTGCAGTACTTCAGGCAAGTGGCACAGAGTGAATGCTGCACGCGGACCACACCTATGACGACCATCCAATGGCTGGTGTGGTTGAGGATCTGCCGGCTCGTGGTTGCGGCATCGAGCTGAGACTACATCATTGTGATCCGGATGAAGCTTGTGCCAGGGCGCGCGAACATGATTTTATTGTGCTGGCAGACGCAATAGACAAATCGCATGGCGTCAGGGAAGCGTTTATTGTGGCTCCGGATGGTTACATCTGGGTGCCGGATACACCGATCCAGAACTCAACTGCTGATTAAAGCTTCAACCAAGTGGAAAAAACTCACCCTCACTCCAAACACCCGTTACACCCCTTTTTTCTACTATCAGTTCCGCCAACTGATAGTAAACGGCACGCGATAACAGCGCCGGCAGGTTACGCCGCACGATCACCAACGGTGCTGGCTCTCCAGCTGTAGTTTCCGATAACCATAGTTTATTTTCCCGGCCTGCAGTAAAGCGGTTGCCGGTGTTATCAGTAAAACAAAGGGACTGTGACTCACCTTCATCTTCCACATCGAGTAATACAGCGATGAACGGTGCTACTTCCACTTCGATTTGCAGCTTTTCCTGTGGTGTTTTTAAAAAATAGGAATCTGCCTCGCGCCACAGGATGGTTGAGAATAGCGCGACCATACGCTTGCGATCTATTTTTGAACCGCGATAAAACCACTCACCCCGACTATCAATTCTAATATCGATAGCGCCCGTCTTATCAGGATGAAAGTTTTCCACGGGTGGCTTACCGCGTGAATCGAACTGGGCTACCAATGCTTCGAGACTTGCTGTCATTAGAGCTATATCTTTTAGTTGCGCTGCTCACCGTACAGCCGGTTCAAATCAATGATCAGTTCGTCAATGCTGTCTTTTCGTGCATCATCTGTCTTTGGAGACTGGGGTGTTTTGTTCGCAGTACGCTCACCGCGCGAGCTGATCGCACCTGCCTCATGGTCGTTCTTCGCGGTTCCGGAGTAGTCGTCTGCAACGGCAGCAGGTTCATTCATAAGCCGTTGTTTTTCGCGTTCATAAACTTCGTTATACCGTTGATCAATTGAATCACCTATTCTAGAGTCTATGCGGTCAAACGACTCACCGTCAGCATCCAAACGGGCGATGACCGAAGAAGACATATAACTGGCATCCGAAGCGCCATCATGATCAACAAGCTGTGCGCCACATTCAAGCAACATGATTGCACCTTCCAGCGCTTCGCGCCGCGCGTCGGCTGCAATCTCCGGACTCATGGCATCAAGCTTTTCCAGTTCGTTTATTGACCCTAACAGTGGCATCGCAGAAGCTATCGCCTCGACCGAATAGTTCTCTGTTTCCGGTGGCTGCACAGAAACATTGTTTAAATCGGCAATAGTTGAGTGCAGCGCGTTAACCGTTTGCAACTCACCATGAAACACAACCGACCTCACTGCAACACCACTTACTGACATTAATCGAATCGAATCAGGTGCTGCGTCGGACATCGCAGCGCATGCCGAGTAAAGCATGTCTACCGAGTCGATAAGGCGTGACATTCTGTCAGGGCTCGCAGCAGTCTCAATCGAATCATAAAGACGCAACACCAGTGTTGCGGAATCGGGTTCGTCTGTGCGCAGACCTTCAACAGCACTCGTCTCCCTGACCAATGCCAACAATCCCGGCAGATGACTGGTTGCAAACATTATCTTGCTGTAGGCCGAAACCGCATGTGCCAGTCTCACTTCCACAGACCTGACGTTCGAGGTCAATTCCTGCCAGTAGGATGACTTGCCCAGATCCGCCAGATGCAGCAGATTCACTACAGCAACCTCGCACTCGCCGTACATTGTCGTTTTTTCGATATAGGCTTCCGACGCCTGCATCAGCACCGATTCAATCCTGGCACGCTCGCCCTTGGCCTGACCACGCAACGACGAACGGTATTGCTTCAGAGCCGGCATCAAACCGCTGGTCTTGAGTGATTTCATCACTCGCTGGGTCGCACTGTATAACTGAATCAGGTCCACGGTATTTTCTGCAAAGTCTTGTCTACACCTATTATAGGATAATCAGCTGCTCACCGCCGTCCGACAGACACGTTTCGTTAATTCCATCAGTGTCCGGTGTGGAATCTGCAAACAGGCAGTAATGCGCTGGCGATTACCGGACCTTCCGATAAGTCCAGTCGAGTACTGTAAGATATCGCCCGGCACCCGGACCAGATCGCGACAAGAACAACAATGCTTCAGGAAATAATCAAAGCGTGGGTGATCCCACCGGCACTAAATTGTGTTCTGATAATTGGCGGATTGCTGATTGCAAGGTGGCACAAAACAGCTGGGCGACTGTTAATCGTATTTTCAATCGGAAGCCTGATCCTTCTATCGACCGACTACATTGCTTCTGCGCTTGAAAACTCAATCCAGAAACATGATGAATTGTCAGTTGAAGATTTACCAGACAACGAACCGCTAACCATTGTCGTTGCCGGAAGTTCGCATCACGAAAGAGCCGATGAATACGGTTATCCAACGCCTACATCAGTCTCTCTGGAACGATTGCACTATGCCTCCTATCTGCACAGAAAAACCGGTTATCCGGTATTGATAACCGGAGGCATGACAAAAAAGAACCAGATTCATTCTGAAATTCTCGCGCAGAGCTTTTTAAACGAATTTAAAAGCAACACTCGATGGCGTGAGACCAAAAGCCGGACAACTTATGAGAATGCAAAATTCAGCGCTGAAATACTTTTCCCGCTGAGCCGCAAAAAAATTCTATTAGTAACTCACTCGTACCACATGAACAGAACGGTAAAGTCTTTTGAAAAAGCGGGTTTCACCGTAATCCCTGCACCAACCGTGCTTCCAAGGAAGGTAGGCATCGGCGACTGGAGACACTGGGTACCCGGAGCACTTGGACTACAAAGGTCGGCAAACGTAATCTATGAGTACATTGGTCTCGCTCGAGACAGCCTGTCACACGCATCACCGGTTAAAACCAGTGACTGCATCAATCAAGCAGCATGCTAACCACAGTTGACACGCCAGACAATAGCAACCGCAACGCTGTAGTTTTTTGCTAGTCTATTCAGACCAAGTTATAACGATATGGTGGACAAACCAGGTTAAGCCTGCACGAACTGCCTGTATGTCACCAGTATTTAGTTGCCATATCGTTTGTATAAAAAGTTGGCTCGTCTAACGCAGTTGGAGAAATAAGCAATGATCGCAATATCAACAAGAGTAACGACAGCAGTCGCAGCAACACTTTTTTCAGCAAACACCTTCGCCTTTGATGACAACCGTCAGGGCTTCTTTTTTAGTGTCGGTGCAGGGCTGCAAACCGTTAATGTTGAAACAGACGTATCAATTGGCGCAACAAGCTCGGATTCATCAGGAGGTATCGCAACTTCCTTTAAAATTGGCGGTGGCATATCAAACCAGTTTTCTATGTACTACATCAGAAACGCATCATGGTTCAGAGCAGAAGATAGCTTCGGCGATACCAACACATTTTTAGCGGGTATTAGCGGACTCGGTGGTACGTATTATCTGCAGCCAACCTCTCCTTCTGCCTATCTGATGGCGGCTATCGGATTCGGTGACTATTCCGCACCGTTTGAGGATGGCGCAGATGCCGACGTCGGCAGTGCCTATATGCTGGGAGCTGGCTATGAATTCTCAACACACAAATCCGTCGAAGCAAGCGCGCTGTTTGTTGATGCCGAAAGATCTGACTTCGAAGATAGTACGGCCAGATCCTTCCAGGTCACGTTCAACTATACCTGGTACTAAAAGTTATCCGCGCAGAGCTGACCGTAGGGGGTAAGCTTGCGCATCCGCCTACGCGCAGCATGTCAGATCCGTAATTACCCGTTCGGTCTTTGCCGATTTATTTCGCTATAAATTTTGGAGCGTTCGTCGCTGCAATTTGGTGGATGCGCAAGCTTATCCACCCTACGAACTGATTGAATTGGCCTATTTAAATTGGTCTATTTAAATTGGCCTATTTAAATTGGTCGGGGCGGCGGGATTCGAACCCACGACCCCCACACCCCCAGTGTGGTGCGCTACCAGACTGCGCCACGCCCCGACCGAAACCAGAGTATATCAGTGCCTGCATATATCAGTGCACATTATGAACTGGTGTGCGATTAAGCCTTGAGGATCTTGAGTACGTCTTCGAGCTCGTCCGTGAGTTGCCTCACCACCTGCTGAGTCTGCGAGCCATCTTCTTTGGCAGTTTCACCCGACAGCTGTAATCGAGCACCGCCTATCGTGTATCCCTGCTGATAAAGCAGATCACGGATGGTACGAATAAGCATGACATCATGACGCTGGTAGTAGCGTCTGTTACCGCGGCGCTTCACCGGCTTTAGATCCGGAAATTCCTGCTCCCAATAGCGAAGCACATGAGGCTTCACATCACACAAGTCGCTCACCTCACCTATGGTGAAATAGCGCTTGTTGGGAATTGCAGGCAATTCGTTATTGTTGCTGGTTTCCAGCATAGGCTTCGACTCGAGCTTTTAATTTTTGTCCCGGCCTGAACGTCACTACACGCCTGGCCGAGATGGGGATTTCTTCACCGGTCTTGGGGTTACGACCGGGTCTTTCACTTTTTGATCGGAGGATGAAGTTACCGAATCCGGAGAGCTTTACATCTTCGCCGTTTTCGAGTGCAACTCTGACTTCCTCAAAAAACTGCTCAACGAATTCCTTCGCCTCGCGTTTGTTCAAGCCTATCTCGTCAAACAGCATTTCAGCCAACGATGCTTTGGTCAGTGCCATGTTATGTCCTGAGTGTCGCGCCGAGGTCTTTGCTCAGACCGTCAAGAATCCGCGACGTCGCTGTTTCAATTTCATTATCGCCAAGGGTGCTGGAAAAATCCTGCAAAATCAACCCTAAAGCGACGCTTCTTAGACCAACTGTAATGCCTTTTCCAGAGTACACATCCAGCAATCGAACGTCTCGTACAACCTCGGTAGCGTGCTTTTCCACGCATTCCTTTATTGTCGAAAACGGGATGTCCTGATCCAGGGTGACAGCCAGATCCCGTCGCACAGACGGAAACTTCGAAACCTCTGTATAGACCGGAACCCGCACTTCTTCAAGCGCTGCCATCTCGATCTCAAACACAATCGGGGCGGTTGATAAATCTAATGTTTTCTGTAACTTCGGGTGCAAACTGCCCAGCCATCCGACCGTTCGGTCAGCAGATTTGATGACGGCAGAGATGCCGGGATGTAACGCAGGATGCTCACCCGGCACGATAGAAAATGATTTACCGCTGGCAGCGCCAAGTAAGGCTTCAACATCGGATTTTACGTCATAGAAATCTGCAGCCGTTGGCGCTTCACTCCAGTGCTCCCTGTGACGGTTACCTGCTACCAGCCCAGCAATTACTTTTTCCTGAATTAATTCAGCATCTTGTGGAACAAACTTAAGACCGCACTCGAAGATACGAATGTCGTTTTGCTGGCGATTGAAATTACTCTGCATGACATCACACAGACCAAGCCACAGCGTGTGACGCATTTCGGCCAGTTCTGCAGTGAGTGGATTGGCAAGTGGCAGCGCCTTGATATCCGGACCAAACCCCCTCTGCCGTTCATCGACAAAGCTGTAGCAAACGGCTTCCTGATAACCGCGATCAACCAGCAATTGCGGCAAGGTAGAGGCAGGCATTACAGACTCCGAACTCTGTGCGATCTTTGGCACCCAGGCGGGATTGGTGCGCGGAATATGGTTGAAACCATGCACCCGTGCAACCTCCTCGATCAGGTCTTCCTCAATGGCAATATCCCATCGCCACGACGGTGACTTTGCCTGCCAGCCCTCTTCCGTCTTGCTGGCTTCTATACCGAGGCGGTCGAATATATCGGCAACCTTGTCGTCCGCCACCGATACACCGAGAAAACGATCAAGCCGTTCGCGCTTCAGTGAAACCTGCTCGAATGTGCGTTGATGAGCATCGTTGCGGACTTCAAACACCGGTCCGACTTCACCACCAACAATATCCACCAGCAATTTCGTCGCGCGCTCAATACCGAACGGTTGCAATTCGCTGTCGATACCGCGCTCAAATCGTTGTGCTGAATCTGTGTAGGCGTTGTATCGGCGTGGCTTGCCGGCAATACCGCGCGGCATGAATAGCGCAGCTTCAAGCAGGATGTCTTTAGACTCTGACGAGACGCCGGTTTCGTCGCCACCCATAATACCTGCGATGGCAACCGCTTTGCCGTGATCAGCGATAACGGTTGTATCCGAATCCAGTTCCAGTTCGCGGCCATCAAGCAGTTTTAATTTCTCACCCTGAGTCGCCAATCTGACTTTAATACCACCACTGAGCTTGTTCAGATCAAACGCATGCATGGGTTGCCCCATCTCAAGCATCACGTAGTTGGTAACATCTACTGAAGGCGATATTGATCGCACACCACAGCGGCGAAGCTTTTCAACCATCCAAAGTGGCGTTGTAGCAGTCGCATCAATCCCCTTTATCACACGCCCGCAAAAACGTGCGCAGCAGCTGTCTGATGCAATCTCTACCGGGAAGGTATCCTGATGAGAAGTGGCAGCAGCAGAGACCATCGGCTCTATCATGGCAGTACTGTTGCGAGTGCTGATCTCTCTGGCAATGCCACGCAGACTTAAACAATCTCCACGATTAGGGGTCAGATCAATCTCAATGATGTGATCATCAAGCCCGAGATACTCATTTAGCGTGGTACCTGCAGGGGCATCAGACGGCAATTCATGCAAGCCGTCTGATTCCTCAGAAAGTTCAAGCTCCTTTGCAGAGCACAACATGCCAAACGACTCAACGCCGCGTAGCTTGGCAGGCTTTATTTTGAAGTTGCCGGGTAATACCGCACCCACTCGAGCAAAAGGCACTTTGATTCCAACTCTGGCATTGGGTGCACCGCAGACAACATTATGCAGTTCACCACTGCCGTCATTAACTTTGCAGACGCGCAGTCGATCAGCATCCGGGTGTTGTTCTGCTTCGGCGATCTCACCAACCACAACACCGGAAAAGTCTCCTCCGGCAGAAGCATAGTCATCAACTTCAAGACCCAGAAGTGTCAACTGTTCACACAGCTCTTCAGAACTGATATCAACATTGACCCACTCACGCAACCACGATTCACTGAATTTCATTTTACACCCCCGGCAGTGAGGTCAATTGAGCAACAACTAGCTGACAGCAGTTTGGGTTTTTCGACGTTCATCTCTATATCGCCTCGTTAAACTGCTTGAGAAAACGCAAATCATTTTCAAAAAACGAACGCAAATCAGAAACACCGTAGCGCAACATCGCCAGTCGTTCGACACCCATACCAAACGCATAGCCCGTGAACTTCTGGCTATCGAAACCGACACTCTTAAATACTTCCGGATGCACCATGCCGGAACCCAGCACTTCAAGCCACTTGCCTGCATTGGGTCCATCCGGCATGCGAATATCAACTTCCGCGGAAGGCTCAGTAAACGGAAAGTAGGAAGGCCTGAAACGGATCTCAACATCATCACGCTCAAAGAACAGCTTGAGAAACATCTCAAGGTGCCCCATCAAATCAGAGAACGCGATATCGGTATCCACAAGCAACCCTTCCACCTGATGAAACATCGGGGTATGGGTCATGTCTGAATCACAGCGATACACCCTGCCGGGTGCAATAATTCTAATCGGCGGCGGGTTGTTTTCCATGTAGCGAATCTGCACAGAAGACGTATGGGTTCGCAGCAATCTGCCATCACCAAAGTAAAACGTGTCGTGCATGGCTCGCGCCGGATGATACTCAGGAATATTCAACGCTTCAAAGTTGTAGTACTCACTCTCAACTTCCGGCCCTTCTGAAACGCTGAAGCCAAGCTGCGCGAATAACGATGTAATTCGTCTAATGGTTCGGGTAACGGGATGCAGTCCACCTTCCGTGCGGCCACGCCCTGGCAGCGTTACATCAATCGCTTCATTTTTAAGTTGCTCATCAATAGCAGCCGTTTCCAGCGAAGTACGCTTTGTTTCAAGCGCTTGTTGCACCTGTCGCTTACCTTCATTGATCTTCTGCCCTTGGGTTTTCTTCTCTTCTACAGGCAGTGAGCCCAGGCTTTTGAGTAGCGCTGTGAGCTGGCCCTTCTTGCCTAAAAACTCAACACGCACCGAATCCAGCGTGGCAAGGTCAGTGGCCTGCTCTATCTCTGTCTGTGCGCTATGGATCAAGTCTTCGAGTGACATGGTGATTCCAGTCGTTAATTTCGGTGAATGGTTTTCGGTTGTTTTATTTCATGCAAAGCAAACAAAAACGGGAAAAGACATAAGGCTGTCTTTTCCCGTCGATTTCAAATTGCAGGCCCGAATACCAACTCGGGGATCAACAAGCAGCTTATGCGGCGGCTTGCTGGAGTCCTGCTTTTGCTTTTTCTGCCAACTGACCGAAGGCAGCAGAGTCGTGGACTGCGATGTCCGCGAGCACTTTTCTATCGATTTCGATTCCAGCCTTATTCAGACCGTCCATAAATCGACTGTATGACATGTCGCACTGGCGTGCTGCCGCATTTATTCGTGCTATCCAGAGTGATCTGAACTGACGCTTTCTCTGGCGGCGGTCACGGTAGGCATATTGGCCAGCTTTAGTAACGGCCTGTTTGGCGACGCGATAAACACGACTACGCGCACCCTGATAGCCTTTGGCTTTCTTTAAAACTTTTTTGTGTCTGGCGTGCGCCTGCACACCACGTTTTACTCTTGGCATCCTGAGAAGCTCCTAGGTGTATGGCAACATTTGGGTTACAAGGCCTTTGTCTGCCTCGTGAACCATGGATTTACCACGCAAATGTCGCTTTCGCTTGGTGCTCTTTTTGGTCAGGATGTGGCGCAGATGGCTTTGCTTGCGCTTAAAGCCGCCCCCACCCGTACGTTTGAAGCGTTTAGCCGCTCCACTGTTACTCTTAATTTTTGGCACAGTGAACTCCCGTTCATTTGTTCAAGCCACTAACAACATGGCCCACCTGCATAGCAGGATAGATTTATATTTATGGCCCGGCCGAGTCGGAGTATGTACTGCGGCGCGGTACCTTTATTTCAGCCCTGATTAAAGAGCCTGATTCTTAAGTATAGAACCTTCGACGCTTACGGCGTCTTGTGCGGTGCAAGCACCATCACCATTTGTCGACCTTCAAGCTTCGGGTGCTGTTCTACCACACCGTATTCTTCAAGATCTGCTTCGACCCTCTGCAGCAGCTTCAGCCCGAGATCGCGGTGTGCCATCTCCCGGCCTCTGAAACGCAGAGTGATTTTGGTCTTATCCCCGTTTTCCAGGAATTTAACCAAGTTGCGTAGTTTAACCTGATAATCCGCATCTTCGGTACCCGGTCGGAACTTTATTTCTTTCAGTTGTACCTGTTTTTGCTTTTTCTTGGCGCTGTGCTGCTTTTTGCTCGCCTCAAACTTGTACCTGCCGTAATCCATTATCTTGCAGACGGGCGGGTCTACGTTCGGGGAGATTTCGACCAGGTCGAGCCCCGCTGCCTCGGCAGATTTAATTGCCGCTTCAATATCTACAACCCCGACTTGCTCTCCGTCCTGGGCTATGAGTCTGACTTGCGGGACCTCAATTTCGTGGTTCCGCCTATTCGCTTTTGGTGAAGCTATGGAATAATCCTCTTTAGTTGCCTATGAAAATATAGCATAATCAATGATTTAAGCCTCTTTCAAAGGGTTGCGACCGCAGCTCGCAATTTCTTCGTGTAAACCGGCAATCAGGGTGTCGAGGTCCATCGGACCGAGTTCCTTCGCATCGCGTGTGCGAACCGAAATCCTGCCGGATTCAATTTCCTTGTCACCTATGACAAGCATGTAGGGCACTCTGTTTAGAGTCGCTTCCCTGATTTTAAGTCCAATTTTCTCATTTCTCAAGTCAGTATGAGCCCTGAACCCTTGATCTGTCAGGGATTTTTCCAAATCCTTGCAAAAATCAAGCTGTTTATCGGTGATGTTGATAATCTCAATCTGATTTGGCGCAAGCCAGAGAGGCATCTTGCCTTCGTGCTGCTCGATCAAAATACCAATAAATCTCTCGAAAGATCCGAGCAGCGCACGATGCAGCATAATAGGTGTTTTACGGTCACCGTTGGCATCAACGTACTCCGCACCAAGGCGCCCAGGCATTGAAAAATCGACCTGCAAGGTGCCGCACTGCCAGACCCTGCCAATACAGTCTTTTAGAGAGAACTCGATCTTCGGCCCATAGAATGCACCCTCGCCCGGCAGTTCCTTCCACTCAAGACCTTTGGCATCGAGCGCATCGGCAAGTGCTTTTTCGGACTTATCCCAATCTGCATCGCTGCCAACGCGATTTTCGGGTCGGGTAGATAAGCGATAAATGACTTCTGTAAAGCCAAAATCTTCATACACCTCGTGCAGAAAATCGATAAAGGCTGCCGACTCCGAAGGGATCTGATCTTCGGTGCAAAAGATATGTCCGTCATCCTGTACAAAACCGCGCACACGCATAATGCCGTGCAACGCACCGGACAATTCATTGCGATGGCAAGAGCCAAACTCTGCCAGTCGCAAAGGCAACTCGCGATAACTTCTCAAGCCCTGGTTATACACTTGCACATGACACGGGCAGTTCATCGGTTTGATAGCAAACTTGCGCTCTTCACTGCTGACCGCGAACATATCGTCGCCAAATTTATCTGCGTGGCCGGATTTCTCCCACAGAGACATATCGACAATCTGCGGTGTGTTTACCTCCTTATAACCCTGTTGAATCTGGCGCTTGCGCATGTATTGCTGCACCGACTGATAGATTGACCAGCCCGCCGGATGCCAGAACACCATACCGGGTGCTTCTTCCTGTAAATGAAACAGATCAAGCTGCTTTCCTATTTTGCGATGATCACGCTTCTCGGCCTCTTCCAGCCTGTGTAAATAGCCTTTTAAGTCTTTCTTGCTAGCCCAGGCAGTACCGTAGATTCTCTGCAGCATGGCGTTGTCGGAGTCACCGCGCCAGTAGGCACCCGCAAGCTTCATTAGTTTAAAGTGACCGAGCTTGCCGGTATCCGGAACGTGCGGACCACGGCAAAGATCAGTGAAGTCGCCCTGTTCGTACAAAGACAAAACTTCATCCTGCGGTATATCGCGGATGATCTCAGCTTTATAATCTTCAGACAGGTTGTCAAAAAATTCTACCGCAGCATCACGTGGCAACTCACTGCGAACAATGGGGATAGCTTGTTTGGCGAGTTCTGCCATGCGCTTCTCGATAGCTTCCAGATCTTCCGGTGTAAAGGGACGTTCATACGAAAAGTCGTAGTAAAAACCATCTTCTATAACCGGCCCGATAGTTACCTGCGCTTCCGGATACAACTGCTTAACCGCCTGCGCCATCAGATGTGCGGTGGAGTGACGAATAAGATGTAGCCCGTCGTCATCTTTGGCGGTGACAATCGAAAGCGTCGCATCGTTGGCGATCTGAGTACTGGAATCGACCAGGGTACCGTCGACGACACCTGCCAGCGTCGCTTTGGCAAGTCCCGGGCCGATATCAGCTGCGACATCTGCAACAGACACAGCATTAGGGTAGTCGCGCTGACTACCGTCTGGGAGAGTAATGGAAGGCATGGTCTTTCCTGTCAGTGGTGACCCATACGTGAGGCCACATGCTTTGGTTTACTATTAAGGGAGAGGGTATCTTTACCTCGCGGAGTATAGCCTATAGAACTGACATCAAAAGCAATGTTTCGGCAACGTTCTCTGATTAATGTGATTGGGACATGCAATGCTCGAATATAGACACTGGCACCGGACACATCGCCCCCTCTTGCAAAGCAAAAAACGCTTTGTATTCTCCCGAGGGAGAATGGCTATTCGGGGGCTTCGTTGTCGCTAGTTTGTCATATGACACCCTCCCGCGGGAGGGTCAGCGCCGGTGTGCAGGGGAGGTTATGTCGCCTAGGTATAGACTTGAGTGACAACTGAAACATCGCCCCCTCTTGCAAAGCAAAAAACGCTTTGTATTCTCCCGAGGGAGAATGGCTATTTGGGGTTTCGTTGTCGCTAGTTTGTATATGACACCCTCCCACTCGCGGGAGGGACAGCGCCCCAATGTGATTGGGCAGGGGCGCTGGGGAGGGTTGTGTCGCCCAGCTACCCCAACCAGATCAGGAGTAAATCGGAAACTTACCCGTCAAATCAAGCACCCGGGCTTTGACTGCTTTCTCAACATCAACATTGCCTTCCTCACCATTCTCT
>CALLBO010000061.1 GCA_937998875.1 uncultured Granulosicoccaceae bacterium | reverse complement strand
TAACTGGTACTCGAAACATCACCACCTTCGCCAGTCCAGTCTGTATGAAACCGTTTGCCCGGCTGATCCAGCCGCTCATAAGTATGCGCGCCAAAGTAGTCACGCTGTGCCTGCAGCAGGTTGGCGGGAAGCCTTGCGGTTCTATAGCCATCGTAAAACGATAAAGCAGAACTCATCGCAGGCATCGGCAGCCCGAGCTCAATGGCTTTTGCGACGATCTTGCGCCAATTACTCTGGGTTTTATCGATACTGTTTTTAAAATAGTCATCTAACAGAAGGTTAGGCAGGGCGCTGTCTTTGTCAAAGGCGTTTTTTATGTCATCAAGAAATGCGGAGCGAATAATACAGCCGCCGCGCCACATCTGGGCAATTGCGCCGTATTGTAGTTTCCACTGATACTCAGTGGCTGCAGCTGCCATCAACATATAGCCTTGTGTATAGGAGATTATTTTTGCCGCAAGTAAGGCGTCGCCAAGGGCTTTTATCCATTGCTCTTTGTTATCGGTGAGTACTTCTATGGCAGGGCCGGAAAGTACTTTCTCGGCGTTCACGCGTTCTTCTTTTAGCGCAGACAGGCACCGGGCGAACACCGCTTCACCAATTAGTGTTAACGGGATACCGAGCTCCAGTGCATTGATGCCAGTCCACTTGCCGGTACCTTTCTGACCAGCTTTATCGAGGATAGTGTCGACTACATAGCCTTCATCGGTTTTAAAGCCGAGTATGTTGGCGGTGATCTCAATCAGGTAGCTGTCGAGATCCCCTTTGTCCCAATCGGCAAATACCTGCTGCATCTCTTCGTTGTTCATGCCCATGCCGTGTTGCATAAAATCATAAGCTTCACAGATGAGCTGCATGTCACCGTATTCAATGCCGTTATGCACCATCTTTACGAAGTGACCGGCGCCACCGTCGCCGACCCAATCACAACATGGGTCGCCACTTTCTGTTTTGGCACTGATTGACTGGAACAGGTCTTTTACCAACGGCCAGGCTTCAACGTGTCCGCCGGGCATAATTGAAGGGCCGTGACGTGCTCCTTCTTCGCCACCGGAAACACCGGTGCCAATGTAGAGTAGCCCGTGTTCCTCAGCGGTTTTTACGCGGCGTTCGGTGTCAGCGAAATTGGAGTTGCCACCGTCGATGATCAGATCGCCTTTTTCCAGCAGAGTAGTTAACTGTTGAATTACTGCATCAACTGCCGCACCAGCTCTTACCATCAGCATCACTTTGCGTGGTTTGGTGAGTGAGTCGACCAGCTCCTTTAACGAGGACGCACCGGTGATGTTGGTGCCATTAGCGGGGCCTGCCAGAAACTCTTCGGTTTTGATGGCCGTGCGATTGTAAGCTGTTACCCGGTAGCCGTTGTCATTCATGTTCAGGATCAGATTTTGACCCATAACAGCGAGCCCGATGACTCCGATGTCGGCATTGCCTGCCATGTGAATTCCTCTTAAGTGAACTTACGCTACTGCGGTCGAGCTGCCATTGTAGGGAAAACGGTCCGGTACTGTGATTTCCTGCATTTTGCCTTCTATCCAGGTCTGTGTTTCTGTCAGTGCCTGATCGGGTGTTTTGCCTTTGCAGTTGATAGGCTTGCCAATGTGCATGGTGATTTCACCGGGCCATTTGACAAAACCCATCCGTGGCCAGAATTCGCCTGCGTTGTGTGCAATGGGCAGGATGTCTGCTTCAAGCTTGGTTGCCACAATAGCACCACCGGCGCGATAGTTGGGTTCGGAGTTGACTGGCATTCTAGTGCCTTCGGGAAATACAACAACATGGGTGCCGTTAGCCAGGTGAGGGCGGGACTGGTCGATCATTTGATTAATCGCCGAGCGACCGGACTTACGATCAATCAAAATAAACCGAACCAGAAATAGGCACCAGCCAAAGATCGGTATCAATGTTAGCGCGCGCTTTGCGACAAAGACAAAGTCATCGAGAACGGAGGCGAGGAAGAAGGTTTCAAACGTAGACTGATGCTTCGACATAACAATGCAACCGTGCGCCGGTATGTTCTCAATGCCATGGACTGTGCAACTCAAGCCACAGAAGAACTTGATGCCCCATAGGTTAAGTCGCGCCCACACGATAGCGAGGTTTAAACCGGTGCGACGTGAAATTAGTGCACCGAACATCACCGGTAGCGCCATTAACAGGGTACAGAGGATCATCCAGATCCAGAACAGTATGCCACGCACTACGAGCGCAGGTCGGTTGTATTGGGGATTGGCCGGGTTCACAGTCACAAGTCAGTATTCGGGTGCATTGATAGTGCTAATGCTGTGAGCCAATGTCAACGGCAAGTGGCATTCAATGCCGCTGTTGCGTGGCCAAGGATAGCGATCACAATGGCCGTCATTCGCAATCGCTGTTGTTGGTAGCTCAGGAGCTTTCTTTTTTTCGCTTTACAGATTTGCCGCCTGTGAGTTTTTCGCCGTTTTGCATCTTGTCCCGGGACTGGCCTTTCTCTTTCGACTTTCGTTTGCCGCCCGGCTTGCCGTTGCCTGCTACGGCAGAGGCAGATTTGTGGCTTTTTTGCTTGCCGCTGCCGGTTTTATCACCACTGCTATTATCGTTGCGGGTTTTGTCCCGTTTGGGCTTGTCGCTACCAAACCTGTCACCTTTGGTGCTGTTGGAAGCGCGTCGCTTCTTTTTTGTAAATCTGCCTGGCGTTGACTTCGAGTGACGGCCATCTTTGGGTCCGCGTTTTTGCTCACCGTCTGAGGCTTCTGAATGACGCGCAGAGTGACGTTTACCTTTATGCGGCAGGCTCTCGTGCTGATCAGTATCCTTACTGCTTTCGAACGTTTTACGTTCTCTTTTTATTTTGGTGATCTGAAGTTTCTGGCCACAGACCCAGACTTTCTTGAGGTCTTTGAATATTGCTTTCGGCATGCCTTCCGGCAGTTCTACTGTGCTGTACTTGTCGTGAATTTCCACAGTACCGATGAACTGGCTTTCAAGGCCTGCCTCATTGGCAATTGCGCCGACAATATTTGATGCTTTCACATCATGCATTTGTCCAACTTCTATGCGGAAATGCTCCATCGGTATCTTTGGCTTGCCGTGCGACTTTTCGTGCTTTGACTTTTCGTGCTTTGCTTTATCCTGACTGGACTGGTCTGCCTTGTGGCGCTTATCAACGTGATCATGGTTGCTATGTCGTTCTGATTTTTCCTTAAATGACTTACCTGATGACCGATCATCTGATGAACGATGAGTATGCCGATCACCATTGTGATGCCGATCAGATTGCCTTTCAGTATGGCGTTTGCTGCTGACAGGCTGCAGAAATGGCACATCACCTTGTAGCAGGTGCGCAAGCGCTGCTGCTACCTGTGCAGGGGTTTGCTCCGGATACTCTTTTGTATAGTCGTTAACCAGTGATTCGTAGAATGAGAGGTTTTCGTTACTGATAGTTTCATTGATACGCAGTTTGAATTTGCCAATGCGCTGCTTGTTAATTTCATCTGTGGTTGGCATTTCCATCTGATCTATCGATTTGCCAGTGGCACGTTCAATGGTTTGCTTCATGCGTTTTTCGCGGGGTGCAACAAACATTATCGCTTCACCACTTCTGCCAGCGCGACCGGTACGACCAATTCTATGAATGTAGGCTTCGGTGTCAGATGGGATATCGTAGTTTAAAACGTGACTGACCCGTGCAACATCAAGCCCGCGGGCTGCAACGTCAGTGGCAACGATGATGTCGAGCTTGCCTTTTTTAAGTTGCTCGACTGTGCGCTCACGTTGCTTTTGTTGTATGTCTCCGTTTAGAGGTGCAGAGGCGTAACCTCTGGCTTCAAGTTTTTCAGAGATTTCTACAGTACTGGTTTTGGTGCGCACGAATATTAACATCGCGTCTATTTCTTCTGCTTCCAGAATGCGCGTCAGAGCATCGAGCTTGTTACGACCGGTTACCGGCCAGAAGCGTTGTCTTATGGTGTCTGCTGTGCGGGTTTTGATTTCAATCTTTACGATTTCGGGCTCGTTCAGATACTTTTCTGCAATGCGCGCAATTTGTCTGGGCATAGTGGCAGAGAAGAGCGCCATCTGGCGTTTCTCAGGCAGCTTTTCAAGAACCCATTCAACATCATCAATAAATCCCATGCGCAGCATTTCATCTGCTTCATCAAGGATAAAAGTTTTTAGCTGCGTAAGCTTGATGTTACCCCGTCTGATGTGATCCATGATGCGGCCCGGTGTGCCGACAATCACATGTACACCCCGGTCAAGCGCACGGGTTTGTACTCGATAGTCCTGACCACCATATACCGGCAGCACGTGAAATCCTTTCATGTGCGATGCATAGGTTTTGAACGCTTCGGCCACCTGGATCGCCAGCTCGCGGGTCGGTGCCAGCACCAATACCTGGGGCGCTTTGTTGCTAAGGTCGATCTGAGCCAGTGCGGGCAGGGCGAACGCGGCGGTTTTGCCGGTACCGGTTTGCGCCTGACCGAGCACGTCGGTGCCGTTAAGCAGCAGTGGAATGGTCTGCGCCTGAATCGGCGATGGCTTTTCGTAACCGACGTCGTTCAGCGCTTGAATGAGGGGTTTGCCCAGCGCGAGTTGATCGAACGTGTCTATATTCACAATTGTATTACCGCAGCGATTTGTTATTGGTGTTGGCTATTTCAGCCGGCGATCGTGCGGGTTGTGCGGCCGCAAGGGTCAGGCAGCGACGGTTTGTCGGGGTTGCGCCGTCAGCCCGCCATTATAGGGAGTTTGGAACCACTTTTGTGAGGTATGTTCGTCAACAGTCGAAATCAACCATTCGCTGGTACTATTTTCTGTTTGTTACGCTTGTCAAAGGCATAATAGAGCTTTTGAATCAGGACAGGATTATCAATCTGCCAGCCGTGTTTTTACGTATTCAAACATTCTTCTGTGGGGTTGCTGTGTGTGTTGCGATTCTACTTTCACCGGTGGGTGCGAAAATCGCGCGGGCCGAGACGGTCGTAGTAACCCTCCAGGATCTTGGTGAAGCCCTGGAATCAAACCGCTTTGAGCCGGATGCCGTCCGACGTTTAATACTCGAAGAAATACAGCGTAAGTTTGATGAACTCGAATTGCAGCTGACTGATAACGAGTTGCTGTTGCAGGACGTAGTAACCGACCGGATCGTTGAAGATGGTTGTACCAGCACCCTGATCCGTAGTCTCACTACTGATGTGACGCTTGCCGGTGATACCGGGATCTCTATTGGACTGGAGTCGCTGTTTGATCCGGTGGAGTTGGCTCTGCGAGTCGGGGCAAGCGTTAATGCTATTGGACGGGCACAGCAGATCTTTGGTTTCAGATTAGGTAGCTGTGTTGAAGTCGCCAGTGACAGTTTTGATTTTAGCGCCATCGGGCCATTGGATGTGCAGCTGGATCTGTCTATTTCGCTAAATCCGCAGTGGCTTGACGAAGGAACATTACGGGTTGTTCCCACAGTTGCTGTGACCGGCGAGTTGTTTGAATCAAATATCACTGTCGATGTTGATGATAGCTTGCTGCGCGGCATACTTGAGTCATTCTTCCAGGATGAAGTTGATGATCTTTTCAGCGCTGATCGCCTGCAGGATGAACTCACCGGCTTGCAGGATTCACTCAATGCCCGCCTAATGACAGAGTTGACTGATGGTGTTCTTGATATTGAACTGCCACCGGCTGACGATGAACAGATAAAGGCCTTGTATGAGTTGCTCACACCGCAATCCAGATTTCCGTTAACAGCAGAGTTTCTGCGTGATAACCGTCTTGAGATCATAGCGGCACTGATCTTTGAAGATGATGATCGTATTGATGAGATTCTTGAGAGTGCAGCACTATGCGAAATAGCCAGAGTGTTGCGATCAGACTTGCCGGTAGCAACTGCGTATGAGTGGCGTGGCGGCAGTTGCGTGTCAGCAGACCAGACCGTAGAAGGTACGCATTTCGGTGATGCCGGTTGTACCCGGCCTTTTGAATACTACCCCACCAGTTTTTCAGAGTTTTGTGCCACTGCCCTTGATTCGCAGCGGCTTGGTAATGCGCAGTCAAATAGTTTTGAGTTGCAGCGCTGGAGTTTGTCACCGGGTACGCGTTTTGATCTAAGTGCATTGCCTCTGGAGGCTAAAAACCAACCTTATGTGCAACGGGTAAATTATAAAAACGCGCAAACGGATAACGGCAATTGCGCGCTGGAAATGCGTGTTTATAAAGTTAATCCAAACGCTGAAAATCTGAAGCCGCTAATCGCGTTCCATGGTGGTAGCTGGCAGAACCGGGGTACAGGTTTTCTGGGTGTTGAAAATATGGCAACGCAATTTGTTGATCAGGGCTTTGTGGTATTTGCACCGTTTTATCGACTCCTGCATGACTCAGATGGCACAGCTGAATGTCATAACGCAAACTTTGATCAGCTACTATCAGATGTTCATGACTCACTTGTGTGGGTACAGCAAAACAGTGAGAGCTATGGGGCATCAGGCAAGCCTGTGGTGTTTGGTCAGTCTGCCGGCGGGCACCTGGCAGCGTATCTTGCAGTCCAACAACCTTCAGAAATAGAGCGTGCTGTGTTGTTCTATGCACCAACGGACTTTACTGATTTTGGTGGTCAGATAATCCGTGAAGAATATACCAACGAAGCCGGTATAAGAATTATGCAACGGGTGACGGGCCTGCCAGCGGGTGAGTTTGATTTACAGAGCGCGACGGTCATTGACAACACCTTCCCGGCAATTGTGGCGGCTCAGCCGGAAAGCTATCCACCCATGTATATACTGCATGGTGAATCAGACAGTCTGTTGCCTGCAAGGCAGTCAGTCAGAATGTGTAACGGTTTGTCTGGAGATGTAGAAAACGGACCGGTGCCGTATGATGTCAATACTGCTACTGTCGCGTGGAGTTTTAACTGCGACGATCGTGGCAGTCAGTTACATCTTATTGCAGAAGGAGAGCACACGCTTGATTTGTGTATCTCTGATGAACTGTGTGCGGCAGGAAGCCCGGCGAGTGCGGCCGCGACTGCTGAAGCTATTGAAGGCATGCTTGTCTGGGCAGCAGCTGATTCTTTGACTGGATACTCTAATAGCCAACCAAGAGGTGGTGGTGGATCTATAGGACTGATGTGGATTGCCTTACTAATCAGTGGGCTCTTTGGTTGCAGGTTCAGCAGAGGCAGGTGGTTCCGCGCAGCGGTTAACCGACGCTCGCAATCATTACCCCGATACTGATAAAAACGATCCAGCCAAATCGCCACAGCCCAATGGGTTCTTTCAGGGCGATCCATGCGATAAGTGTGGTGGCTGCAGCGAATGTTGAGAAACCGATGGTGGCTGCAACTCTGCCATCACCTTCGGAGCCATATAAAAATGCTGCAAAGGCTGCCATTTCAAGTACACCCTGCAACAGCACAAACCATTTAATATCACTAACCGGCCATTGATTTGGCGTTGATGCTTTACCCGCAGAGCGCACAATAAGAGGTGTGAACAGTAGTGCGATGCTGCAGCTGATGAGTGCAAATAACCGGTTGAGATAAAGTGCCGAAACGGAGCCCAGTTCTGCAGTGGCCTCCTGTGCAAAGAACATTCTGAATGCAATAGTCAATGCCGCCCCGGTTGCCAGCAGGCTGGTTCTGCGCAGCCATGTTTTTGAGTACTGATGTTCGGGTCTTGTTGTTGTGTTCTGGCTATCTGATTTGACAGATAACATCACCACGCCTAAAAAAACCATCACCACAGATATTGCCTGATACGCGGTCCAGGGTTCGCCTGCCAATGCATTTAACACCACCAGGAAAACCGCAAAACTCGACGCAGCAGGAGAGGCGACTGAAACCGGGCCATAGGCCAGTGCTTTGTATAAGAATAAAAGTGCTGCAATATTCAGAGCGCCACTTAAGGCTGATACAAACCAGGCGCGCGCATGCCATTGTGGCATGCTGTCGGTAGCGAGCAAGCTAACGGTGAGTACCACGGTTGAGATTGCCATGACGCAGAAGATCAATGGCAGCAATGAAACTCGCTGGCTTGTTACCCGCGCTGTGCAATCTGATGCGCCTATTAAAACCGCACCAATGAGGCCCCAGATAAGGCTTGTCATTTAAGGCCTGTCATTTATGGCCCGTCACTTTGGCTTTTGCCCGGTGTTAAGCTGATGTTGAACGCTGTGAGATCGCATTTTTGCGGCTGGCTTATGTTGAAGACGGCGCACTGTAGCACCGTTTGTTAGGAATTGATCAGCACATTCCGGCACTCGAGTGCATTTACGATACCGTCACAACGGGTCATCCGCTTCTTTACTGATAATATATACAGTAAACTCTCAATATGACGACGAACTGGCCCAGAGTGATAGCACATGCTGATATGGACGCATTCTATGCCTCCGTTGAGCAGCTGGATGATCCGTCACTCAGGGGTAAGGCGTTAATCGTCGGGCCCAACAGTTTGCGCGGCGTTGTGCTGACTGCCAGTTATGAAGCGCGCAAGACCGGGGTGAAGAGTGCCATGCCAATGGCTGAGGCGATGCGCCGCTGCCCGAACGCACTGGTTGTGCCTCCACGTTTCGATCGATATCAGGAACAGTCCAAAGCCATCATGGACGCGTTTGCGGATTTCTCTCCCAGTGTTGAAGCGATCTCACTGGATGAAGCGTTTATCGATATGACCGGTGCTGAAGGTATTTTTGGCGCTCCTGCCAACATCGCGCGGCTTATCCGTAATGCGGTAACTGAAGCTACCGGAGGGCTGACGGCTTCTGTAGGGGTTGCTGCCACCAAGTATGTAGCAAAAGTAGCCAGCGATTTTAACAAGCCCAATGGCATCACTGTGGTGCCACCGGAGGAAACAATAGACTGGTTGAACCCGTTGCCGGTATCGCGGTTGTGGGGAGCAGGGCCCAAAACGGTGCCGCGTTTTCATAAGCTTGGCCTGCTAACAATCGGTGATGTGCGTCGTGCTGATGCGTTTTTCTTAAAGCAGAATTTTGGCAATGGTGCTGCTCACTTTCAGGCACTGGCAAATGGACAGGACCCGAGGCGCGTTGCAGGTAGAAGAAAAGCCCGCAGTATTGGTTCGGAAAGAACGCTGTTACATGATGTATCTAATCGTGGGGAGATTGAACAGTATCTAAAGCGTTCTGCGGATCGTATTGGACGCAGATTGCGTGATAAGGGCTATCGATGTGGTGGTGTGCGGGTCAAGCTAAAAACCAATAAATTTAAATTGCTCAGCAGGCAGAGCAGATTAACGGAGCCGAGTGATTGTGCTGATCATTTATATAAGGTAGCAGCAGATCTGTTGTCTCAGTTTGAAGACAATAGCCCATATAGATTGGTTGGCCTTGCAGCCTACGAGTTGTCTCGTGCTGATGACCCGCAGCAGGTTGATATGTTTGCAACGGACGCCAAACCGAAAGCGTTGGAAAACGCCATTGATGACTGTATAAAGAAGTTCGGTAAGGGGGTTATATCACGTGCTGCAGATCTTGGTGATGCCCGCACTGTTGCCGATACCACGCCGACCCTGGACTTTATAGACTCTGATTTTACAGATAACTGAACCTGTGCCTCTCAATCCTCCGGCCAGGTGCTAGTACCGTTCACAGGGAGCTTCCGGCCATCGAATCCCTCACCCTTACAGTATCCATCAGCGCTACTGATATAGAATTCGGCAGGAACGATTGCGTAGCCAGACATTAAGACCTGAGTCGCGGCTTCAACAGAGTAGGGAATACCCCACCGTGTCAGGTAGTGGCGCCAGTCAAGGTCAGTGGCAACACTCAGTGCTATAAGCAGCCAGTCGTTGCGGGAAATCTCTTTGGCCTGAGCCAATGTGTATCGGCTCATCCCCAGGGTCTGTTGAGCCGCAGTCCATTGTTCATCTGATGACAGCGCACGTGAAAATTCCCGTTCAATAATGTGGAGTCTTGCGAGCAAATGCCAGCCATCGAGCAGGGCGCCGTTGTCCTGTGCGGCCATCATCATTTGTATAATCATTGCGGCACCATCAGACCAGGCGTTGTTATCCCACATATTCTCCTGCATGTAGGCTTGCGGATCATCAGCTGAGTGACTTGCCTGTAGTACATTAAACACATTCTCGAATGGCAGGCTCTGACACTCAGGATCACCGCCGGTATTTTTAAAGTACTGTGATTTTGTGTAGTAGGAATAATGATTGGTGGACGCGTGTCCAGGCCAGCCTTCAAACCGAAGTCGTGTTTTTTCAAGACCATGACCGAGTTCATGCAGGTCGCCATGGCCGAGCGGATCATATGACCAGTAGGCATCGTACGGATTACCGCTGCATCCGTAACCGCAGGTCGCCTGATCGGCATTCATGTGCTTTACCTTATCAATATTCTCCACGGTAAAACCCTTACGTGCAGCGAAATCATGTATTTCATCAATGCTGTCGATACCGGGTCCCTGAAATCCTGCGAGCACATGCGGGTAGTTGTAAAGGTAGTTTGTGGTAGCGGTAGCTAATGCCTGTGCATCACCCCATTTGGAATCGTTCACGGAGTTACGCATGTTGTCGAGGCTTGAGTGCACTTCAAATCCGGGTGTTACTAT
>CALLBO010000060.1 GCA_937998875.1 uncultured Granulosicoccaceae bacterium | reverse complement strand
TGCTCTTCGTCAGCTCTTACTGAGCTTTATCAGACGCTTGTTAAGCTATTTTGTGATTATAAGGCTCAGATTCTCGTGCTCAATGAGAGCTGTGGTGAGCGGCTAATAGCTTTGGGTAATTAGGGTTTTTACGACACCCTCTATGTGACACTCTGTACCGATAAGATATGCGAGCTACAGAAAACTTGCAAACCGTTTATCTGAGTGCACTTAGTGATAGTGCTATATTCTCGTAGGGGCGCATAAGCGACAGCGCATCCACCAAACTGCCGCACCAAACTTTGCAGATTTACAGAGAATTAAATTGCCAAGCGGACGGACGTGCTGCACATTGGTGGATGCGCAAGCTTATCCCCCCTACGTCACACTCTGTACCGATAAGATATGCGAGCTACAGAAAACTTGCAAACCGTTTGTCGGAGTGCACGTAGTGACAATGCTATATTTTCGTAGGGGGGCATAAGCGACAGCGCATCCAGTAAACTGCCGCACCAAACTCTACAGATTTACAGCAAATTAAATCGCCAAACAGACAGGGAAATTAGGTATCTGACGTGCAGCACATTGGTGGATGCGCAAGCTTATCCCCCCTACGTGACACTCTGTACCGATAAGATATGCGAGCTACAGAAATCTTGCGAACCGTTTGTCGGAGTGCACGTAGTGATAGTGCTATATTTTCGTAGGGGGGCATAAGCGACAGCGCATCCACCAAACTGCCGCACCAAACTCTACAAATTTACAGCAAATTAAATCGCCAATATGACGGGAAATTAGGTATCTGACGTGCAGCACATTGGTGGATGCGCAAGCTTATCCCCCCTACGTCACACTCTGTACCGATAAGATATGCGAGCTACAGAAAACTTGCAAACCGTTTATCAGAGTGCACGTAACTGATGCTGCTATATTTTCGTAGGGGGGCATAAGCGACAGCGCATCCACCAAACTGCCGCACCAAACTCTACAAATTTACAGCGAATTAAATCGCCAAACAGACGGGGAAATCAGGTATCTGACGTGCTGCACATTGGTGGATGCGCAAGCTTGTCTCCCCTACGTGACATTCTGTCTGGCATTCCTGATCATATCAAACACTGGCTTTTACATATTATGACCCTGAGGTAGAGTATTCCTATACTTTTTGACTACTCTTCATCACTAAAATAGTAACGGGTCTGCCATAGACTTGTAGCGGAGGCGACGATGAGTTTTATCAAAGTATGTTTCGTTTTTTTAATTTCGTTGTGTGTATTTCCGCTTACGGGTTGCGCCCGCTTTTCGAATATCACACCAGCTGAAGCTTCTGCTCTCGGTGCAGACGAGACGATAATTGTATTGGGTATTCCTGATAACCATCGTATTGAAATCGGCCAGGGAGTAGATGATGGCTCAAAGTGGAAGTTTCGTGGCACCAGGGAAGTTTTGCTGGATTATCGCTGGAAGGACGGTTACCTGGTCAGAAAAGTGAGTTCACAGCTGTTTGATGAGCGGTTGGGTGTGTTGCGAATCAGTACGCCATGGCGTAAAGAACAGTTTCGTCCCTGCAAAGGTAAACCAACGCTGGTATTTAAGGTTCCTCCGAAAAAGGTGTTGTATATAGGCCATGTAGACTTGGACACACCAGGTGATAAAAAAGAGGAAAAGATAGTCGGGTATAGAGTAGACCTGGAAGAGGCCAGATTGTATTTGCAAAAAGAATATTCTGAAATTGCAGCACAGCTTTCCATGGCCGAAACCGAAGTCAAAGAGCTATCAAATATTAGTTGTAACTTTTTCCTGACTGACTTTCTGGATGCCCTTGGTACCGCTGGCGTCGGTGCGATATCCTTCTAAAAAGCCGTCAGGATAATTAGTAAGAAATTAGCGCCTGTTAAACCACGAATCTACTGCGATTGCTGTTGGTAGTACATCAGGTGATTCTTGAGAAACTACTAAACATCCGACCACATACGCAGTAAGTTGGCGTAAGTCCGGTCGATTGATTTGGTAACCTGAGCTTGTGACGCTGAGAGGTGTAATGCTTGTCTGGCATCATCAAGATCACTGAGTATTTCCCGCCTTTCAGTGTCTCTGACCAGGCTCTGTGCCCACAATACACAAGCGAGACGTTCACCGCGAGTCACTTCAGTGACTTCATGCAGACTGGAGGCAGGATAAACAACAGCACTTCCAGCCGACAGTTTTACCGGGACTGGCCCGAAGCGGGTATGAATGTTCAGTTCACCACCATCGTAGGTGTCCGGATCACTCAGAAACACTGTTACTGCAATATCGCTTCGGTAAAGAGAAGACCTGTTGCCCATCACCGGATCATCAATATGTGACGCGTATTTCATGCCGGTGGTGTATCGTGAGACAAAGGCTGCAGAGACTTTGCTCGGTAGCGCAGCACTTTGGAACCCCGGGTGCTGATAGAGTGTGTTTACCACAAGCTGATTTATCGCCTTCCAGCTATCACACTGTTGATTCATCTCGTCGTTGTGCTTTATATCTACGGCATGGTCACCGGCGCTGTATTTACCTGATACCCAGCTGGCCTGTTCAATTAATTCGAACAGGTTTTTTAGTGATTGCTCGTCTAGCAAATCTGGAATTTCAGTCAGCAACGACTACTCCTTAAACGGGTATAAGCAAAGAACCGGGTTCAAGCGAACAGGACCCATGTAGTTGCAATGTACTTTACGCCTTTAGTCAGGGTTACACCGCGATGCTCGTGCGTCCAGAAAGGAGGAAATAGCACAAGCTTACCTGCTTCCGGTGTAATTTTGATGTTCTGATTGCGGAACTCGGTCTCGCCTCCTGGACCGGGTACATCATTCAGATACCAGATGGCAACCAGCTGACGATCGCTAAAAGAATGGCTGCCGCTATCTACATGCCAGTGAAAATACTCGCCCTTATTGGTGCGCTGTAATGCGTAACCGAAGTCTTTGAACCTACCACGAAAAAACACATGGTGAGCTTGCATAAATCGTATGCCACCGGCCAATGATTGAAACAGCATGGTATCGATGTCTTTCCAGTGTGGCTTACCGCTGATGACCAGATCCGTTGAACGCTTAATGTCCATGTTAAGCTGCTCCGTCTGGCCTATTCGGCCTTCATACTGTTCATCAGTTGCGGCTTCAAATCGATTTATTATGTCCTCACACGCAGTGATATCCAGCGCATTTTCTAAAGTGTATATTTGCGTTGCTGGTGCTATTTCTTGAAAATTGTTCATGGGCACATCGTTATGTTTCGCTACGCAATGCGTTTTCGATGACTTTTTTGTAGTCACACATTTTACCTTCGCGGGTAAATGCATCAAGCAGTTCAGTGGCTACGTGTTGCCATTTGTTTTGCTCAGGCTCTATTAGGTCTGCCATGGCTTTTAGAGGGATTCCGGCACTTGTTAAGTGTGTGTGGAAGTCAGTTGATGTGAATAGCTCTTCGCGAACGCCGAACAGGCTGGCAAGCCAAAAATCAAGATGAACGGTAGATCCGGTTTTTACGAGGTAGGGCCAGGTGCCGAGTGAATCCGCCAGCAAATCTGCAACCGCTCTGGCATATATCTCACCCCGGTTTCCCTGAAGATCGATAATCATCTGTGAATAACCCGCACCAAGCAGCTTGGTTGCTTCAATTTCGCCGTACTCATGATGAATAAGCAATGGGCTGAGTTCCTTAGCAGCAGTTTCGATTTGCGGGGTTTTGGCATTGCCGTCAAGCTGGAAGTGATTAACGACATTAGCCATCGGCCCAACAGGCATCTTTAGACGCCACTCACTGACCATTTGCCAGAGCATTCGAACGATACTTTCATGTCGGATAAATATCGTACCGTTGCAGGTCATCGCCGGCAAGGTGATTATGTCCCGAGCCAGCTCCTTGCCGAAGTCTATTTTCGGGTAGGGAATCGCAGTACGTTCAGTGCACTCACCTAGCACAAAATGAGGCTGACCCAGGCGACCGATTCCAGCTGAATAAACGAGGTTGTATTGATCGAGGCCCTGGTTAATTTCCGAGGTGTAAAACGGGTCGTAGTCTTTGCCATCGATGGTCACAGGTCTGAAGTTATTATGTTCTATAGAATCCCAATAGTCTTCAGTATCCCTGACCCAGCTCCCCAGTATGTCCGGGTTTAAGGGTTCGTCCAGCGGTACGGCTTCTTTCCAACGATAAAACTCCTGCATGCGCAACAGGTAGATGCACATAGAGTAATCTCGTGCAAACCTTGCGTCTGAAATATCGCAATTGTATTGCACTGTTTCACGCAATTGCTCTGAAACCGAGATCATTCGGTTAGCTTAGCATGAGCGGCATTGTTGCAGAAATGCACGGTGGTAAGCGGAATAGGTATATATCTAATGGGATATACCGTTTGCAGGTTGCAGTGGGTGTCAAATAATTTAGTATAAGTTGCACAGAAACTTCAGGAACACAGTTTGGTAGTTCGACGCATAAAAGACCGCTGGCACAATTCCACTCCCGAGCAGGATGCGCGTGATGTGATCAGTGAAAAATCCACTGACGATCAGGCCAGTGCGCTTTCATATATTATCTGGCGTCTTGCATTGAACAAGGCCATTAATCTTCACGCTGAAGATTTTCGCTATGACAGTGATCAACAAAGGATCGGTGTAATCAGTGAATTGCTGGCATTTCAAATCCAGCATGTTGATCGGCTATTGTTCGAGATTGTCGAGCCCGAAGTGAGACTGAATTTACTGAATACCCTGAGCAGTAAAGTTGCCGAGCATATGCAGGATAATCTCACCGATATTGCCGGCCCGGGTAATTATGTTCCACCATTTATTGAATTGCTGAATCAGCGGTTTGAAACGTATTCCGGTTTCAACTACGAGAAAGAGCAACCTGGCTACTCCAGCTTCCGATACCTTGGCCGGGAGGTGCTCGAGATCATGGGTAATGATCAGGAAAACCGATGGGTGATTGACCAGATCATTGAGATTGATGCCCCTGAAATAGCCGAGCAGGTTTCAAAATCAACTTTTAGACTGTTTGGCGAAAGCTAGTTCATCGATTATAACGGTACTTTTGGTGGTCTCCCGGAGGCAATTGGTGAGATGTTTGTTCCGTGCGCTTACATAGTAAGTTGCAGGCGGAGTGCACTGCTTCTCGTTAAGTGCTAAGAGTAGAGTGTCAACGTCTGGCACTGTGTGGTAAGTAAACCAGTCAAACGCATCAGCCCAGCTGCGACACAGATTATTTTTATACGGTTCTGCATCTACCCGGTAGAACGTGCATTGGGGCTCAAGCTCAGTTGCAATAACGTGTTCCAGTAATGGTTTAATCGCTGCGAATCCAGATCCTTCAGCAATGAATATATGGTGGCCTTTGTAAAGCGTTGAGTCCTGTATGGCGAAAGCCCCGTACGGTCCTTCAATCGCTATCTTGTCAGATCTGCGCAGTGACTCCAGAGTGCGACAGTGATCACTAAGATGCATTGGCAGATGGAGCTCCAGATAACCCGTTTCACACGGGCAACTGGCGATCGGTAGTAGTAACGGTTCACACCGCGGGATGGTTATCTTTGCGTATTGTCCAGCCAGAAAACGCAGAACCTTACCCCTGATGATTCTCAGCCGAACAATCAGCGTGTTTGCTGTTACTTCACGATGGCACAGTTTCGTATTGAGTTGTTGTACCGGAATATCCTGTGGGTGGGATGCTTCTATGACTTCTATTTCAAGATCGTTAAGAGCGCGGCTTGAGCAAAGCAACACGGTGTGATTGAGTTTCTCGGAGTCGCTTAGCACGTAGTCATGAAATCTGACTGGCTCTGTGTGACCGGATTTCACTATCGCGCGACAGTCACCGCAGGTGCCGTTACTACAACGATACGGAAGCGCGATTCCCGCGCTAAGACCGGATTCCAGTAACGTGCTGTGCGGGTGTGAGGTAAAACTTCTGCCGCTGGGCGATAAAGTGACTGTCGGGTTAGCTTCTGTATTCACAAACTTGATCTGTCGCGGCTGCTGGATAGGCCACCAGCGCACCTATATAATTGGAAATATATGATTGATCTGTCCGGGTACGCTAGTATATCGCAATGGAAAAGTCTCTTTATCACTCGACATTAAAAACAATGCAAGACGCTGGAGTCTCCAGCGAGTATTGCCATGGCTGGGCTACGGGTGCGTTGGGCAATCCCGCGCTTGAAGAACAGCGCATTACTGAAGACTACAATGCCGGATACGATGATGGCAAAGCCGGCGTCACTGATGGCTTCAAGAAGTGGGTGTCGGAATCCTGAGTGGTTTGCTGCGCTGACACGTATGTCTTTCGGCATATCGTTGCTTTGCTTGCAAGCGGGATCGGTAATTAGATATAACTGCCGCCTGAATGGTCGCAATAACCGCCCCCGGGGAGAATAGATTTTCGACTGGGATCCGTAATCTTTCCGTCGAATAGAGTGCCGCCATGCCAGCGGGTGGTATCATCACCTCGTGAATCAAAAGCCCGATCCAAATAAAGTAATGTTGATCACCGGTGCATCAAAACGCATTGGTGCCGCTATTGCGAAACAAGCTCATGAGCGCGGGTATTGCGTGGGGATACACTATAGATCGTCCGAGCATGCCGCGACAACACTGGTGAACTCGCTTAATAGTGCGCGACCTGACTCTGCCATAAAAACACAGGCTGACTTCGCAGATAACACGGTATATAGCAAGCTGGTGGAATCCTGTTTGCAGAAGTGGGGCAGGCTGGATGTACTCATTAACAATGCATCTGAGTTCTTTCCGACACCTCTGGGTTCAATAGAGATTGGTCAGATTGAAAGAACCTTTCAGGCAAATGTGTATGCGCCATTACTACTGACACAAGCCGCGATGTCGGAGCTCAAAAAGAAAAATGGCTCGGTCATTAATATTGTTGATATATATGCATCGACTGTGCATCCGGAACACCCGGTGTACTGTGCTTCAAAGGCGGCGTTGTCCATGCTCACCAAGTCGTTGGCTATTGAATGTGCTCCTGATGTTCGGGTCAATGGCATAGCACCCGGTGCGATCCTATGGCCAGACGGTGAGGGCGCATTGTCACAGGAGAGCAAGGAGCGAAGGTTGAAACTGATTCCGCTTGATAAAACCGGCAGTGTGGAACAAATAGCCTCAGCGGTACTTTACTTATGTGGCGAGAGTGCCGGATTTATAACCGGGCAAATTCTAACGCTGGATGGTGGCAGGTCTTTATAGCTGGTTGTATTTTTCAACAATACTAAGACTACTAAATTTCTCCGGTGTTTTTGCCAGTAGCTCGTTGCGTAAATCATAGATCGATTTGCCGAGTGAAGGGTGAATGAGGTCAGGAGCAATATCGCACAGCGGTTGCAAAACATAAGCTTCACTCACAATTTCCCTGTGGGGCAACTTATTGCTGGAGATGTTGCCGTATAACAGCAGGTCAAGATCCAGCGTTCTGTCGCTGTACTTGTTGTATGTTTTAACCCTGCCTTGTTGTTCCTCGATTTTTTTCAGGAATAACTGGGTTTCATTAAGTTCTTTGGTAGTTTTTCCACCAATCACTGAGTTGAGAAAATCGGCCCCATTCATGCCCACCGCATGTGACTGGTAGAGTGGAGATAGTTCCCAATCTTCAAGGGCTGAACAAAGTGTATTAGTCGCTTGAGCAATATTTTCAGACGGATTAATGTTGCTGCCGAGGCTTATATAGATCTGTACCAGCGACTCAGACTGAGACACGTGGGCAGGGACCACTATTCTTTACTGCCTCGCTCGATTCGTATACCAACATCTTTGGAGGCTCTGATAGCGCCTGTCTTGTGCAATGAGACTCGCACCCAATTAACAGAAAATTCATCCAGTACGATTCTGGCGATGTTTTCGGTTAGTGCTTCTATAAGCTGAAACTCTGATTGTTCGATATAACTGACCACTCGGTCCGAGATTGATTTGTAGTTCAAAGCATGTTGAATATCATCTGTGTCTGCGGCCTTCCTGATATCGGTAGCCATTTCCAGATCGACCAGGATTCTTTGTTTTACCTGTCGCTCCCAGTCATTGATGCCGATGATTGCATCAGCTTGTAGCTCTGTTAAAAATATAATATCCATAGGGTCGATTTTACCAGATCTGTGCTGGAAAAATCGCATCGCCCGTTCGGTTCCGGTAATTTGATTCCGGCAACTCCCGTCAGTTATTGACTCACCAAAGTGAACTCTACAGCCCACTGGTACTCCAACAAACATTAACCTTTCCTGATGGAGCTACCGATGCAAACTGGTAATCAAAAGTGGCGACGCGTGTTGCTGTTTACTGTGGCAATCTCAATGAGTTTGTTCAGCCGGGCAGCAATGGTGCAGGAAGTGACCGTACCTGTGCTGTCGCAAACGGTGGTTGAACAATTCGGCTCGCGACCGGTAGTGCCGTCCGGTGAGTTGTCTGATGATTTGCAACACGCGGTGGTTGACGCATTTCTGGTACCTGCAACCACGGCAGCTTGGGGTCGAGATCAGGAGCTGGCACTTGCACTGATCGCTGACTCCAAAGATCCGAGGCTTGGTTGGTTTGTCAGTGATCTGATGCGTTTTGCCGGTAGTGGCGGGATCATGCGCTCTCTGGCTGACGCCGCTAGTAAGTTGCTTGGAATAAAATACGAAAATGCCAACTTCTGGGGGGCGACCACAGATCACTTGATAGCCTGGAAAATTCCGGCACCTCCCGGCTATCTGTCGTTTAAAAGAACATTATTTACCGCTGTTGAGTCCGAGTGGAAGAACATTATTGTAGAAGGTGATATTGACTGGACCCTGGTGTCGTGGGGAGGTGTATTGATAGACAGTCGGCCCTTCGACACCACCGATGATCGTTGTAATTGTATTCCCGCGGCAGACAACCCCGAAGTTATCACTGTTGATGAGGCGGGATGGCTTGACGATGACGATATTATATTCGGCGTAGAGATTAACGGTGAATACCGCGCTTACCCCCGTCAAATTATGGAAGTTCGGGAAATGGTTAACGACACACTTGGTGGCCGTGACATAGGCATGCCGTATTGCACGTTGTGTGGTGCCGCGCAGGTGTACTTTACCGATCAATTACCTGCTGGTGTGGAACGTCCTGTATTGAGAACTTCCGGATTACTAAGCCGTTCCAATAAGGTGATGTATGATCTTACCACCTGGTCAGTATTTGATACCTTTACCGGTAAGGCGCTTACCGGACCGCTGGCGGCAAAGAACATCAAGCTTAAACAGGCGAGTGTGGTCACCGCAGAGTGGGGTGAGTGGAAACGCGCTCATCCGACAACTACTGTATTAGCAGAGAGGCTCGCACTTGGTCGCGATCCGGATTTTCGCAACAACCGCGATGCAAACGGACCCATCTTTCCAGTTGGTGATGTCGATCCACGACTGCCGGTTCATGAAGACATTATTGGGGTAATAACGAAATCCGGCAAACCTTATGCTTTTCAGCAAAGCCGAGCCTTCATTGAATTAAAACAGAATAAAAAAGTGGGTGTTGAGAATATACAACTGGTGCTTGATGGTGGTGGAATTCGCGCTGTTGATACAGATGGCACTGACTTGGGCAGTCATCAGGCATTCTGGTTTGCGTGGTCGCAGTTTCACCCTGATACCGGACTTTGGCCGGAGATCTAGCCTGCATTATTCATGAGGCGACCAATAGATCAGAACGAAAGTCTATATATAGCTCCAAATACACCTGCCAGACCATCAGCGAATTTAGCAGTGTGTCTATTCGACGCCAGGAGAAAATCTGGCGTCACATCTCGACCAATCCTCCTCGGCACGTGGCTAGCCACGTTTCTCGGACGATTGGCCGACCTGTTTAGCCAAATTTCCTCTGAACGCCGAATCCTCATGAATAATGCAGGCTAGGAGGCTTCAGATTAAGGGTTTCTGTTATGCATTGCCCGCGTTTCTGTTTTGTTTTGAAATTCATCGCGGAGACAGGCCATCGGGGAGATAGACGAGGGCGGCAGGACGCCGCGTTAGCGAAGTTTGCACATGGATGCGCTATCTGAGCGTGCCTGTTGGAGCGATGAAATTCAAAATGCCGTAGGCACCCGAAGGGCAAAATGGCAGCAAGAAAGACTTTTTGCTTCCGTTTTTGGTTTTCTTTCAAAAATGAAGGCCGCCGGCAGGCATGTTAGAGCGATAGCCCCCGGCAGGGCACGCTAGAACGATAAGCCTTCCGCAGGGAAGGTGAGATCGATAAATCACATAACACAAAGCAATCTACACCGTCGTCGAAGAACCCCTGGCAAACGCCAGACACCGCTCCACACTTTCAACAGCACCAACAGTGGTCGCAGATCGCAAACTGGCGGCGGCGGTTGCATGAGCGAGCTCCAGGGCGCTATTGATATCATGGTTCTCGTGAATGCTATAAAGCATGCCGGCTGCAAACGCATCTCCTGCACCGACTGCACTAATAACGTGAGCTGAATCTATAGCAAAACTTGGCATTGAGAAAACCGTACCGTCAGCGGTCATAGCAAACGCAACGGCAGGGCAGTGTGCGACGATCAGTTTCAGCGCTCCGTTGGTATTCTTACTTGTCTTAAACAACTTCTTTGCAGCAGTAGTAAAAAGTGATTCATCAATTGTATTTTCGAGCATGCATAGTTCACTATCTGCAAGTGCGCTTAGTTCATATTCATTGACGATCAGGCTATCAATATGTTCTATGCAAGGCAGCGCGATCTCACGAATTCTATCTTTTGCAATAGAGACGAGTTCGAGGTTGGTATGAATACCTTGTAGCCGTGCACTTTTTAGTACGGTAACCCATCCATTGGGATCTGTCTTCCAGGCACTATCCATTAGCGCATGCACACCGAGTAGGCCCAAGTGAAGAATGCGGCCGCGACACTTTTCAAGGTTAAAGTGATCCGGTGTTATGTGATCGCTTGATCCAGTGTGGTGAAAGAATGTGCGTCTTGCAGTGTCGGCTGCAACAAATACATCGGTGAATGATGTTTGCACGCCCTCGATTTGCCTGAGCTGCGTAATATCGATGCCGACACTCGTTGCCAAATCAAGTAGAAACTTACCGTCCGTGTCATTCCCAGCCAGCCCGATTGCTTCAACCGGCATGGTGCAATCAAGCTTGCGGATATCCACACCGAGGTTGTATCCGCAACCGCCACCTTGCTGATCTGTTGCGGTGATGCGTGCCAGGTGTTCCTCACGTGGCCACTGATCAATAATCTTGATGCGATCGATGGCCCATGTGCCGGCAGATATGATGCCGCGACGGTCTGTGTTCTGTGAATTCGTGCTGGTCATGTCATCGGTGTAAGGTCGGTGATTTGTCTAATCGTTTTCCGGTTGTGCAGTGGTTGAAAATCGGTCTCCCTATCCCATCGAATCTGGCATTGATCATTCGCCTGGCACCTTGTCCCGTGGTTGTATTGATGTCGCAATAATTTGAATTATGAGTACTGGTTCCGAAAGTACAGCGACTATACCTCTACTTGCAAAATTTCTTTTGTGACTCTGATCATACGGCATCTGAATCGGTCTGGTTATTGCGCCTCGCGTGGGTAATGAAACAGGAGTCATCAATGTCCTTTGCAAAATCCTGCACCGCGATTGCCGTTCTATCGGTTCTGGTATCAGCATGTGACGGTACACCGCTCGGTGTGGCTGGCAGCGATGCCGGAACGACAGAGAAGCCTGCGACTATCGACCTCACTGCCAGTGGAATTATTGAAGACGATTTTTACTGGGCTGAGCTGGCACAGGACTATCCGGTGTTTGTAACACCTCCCGGCATCGGTGCCGCGCATGATGCGTCTGAGAATATCAATCTGGGTCGATGGGGTGACGTAATTGACTGGCCGCAGATTGCGACCGGTGCAGCCCATCTCCCGGATGGGCGCCTACTAACCTGGTCATCGACTCAGGAGGCCGGGTTTGGTGGTAGCACAGCTTACACGCACGGCTCTATCTTTGATCCGGTGTCAGAAACTTTCACAGATATGCCGAATGAAAATCAGAATATGTTCTGCGCTGGTATTTCGATGCTTGCTGATGGCAGTGTATTTACTGCCGGTGGAGGTGCGACAATTAAAACCACCAGTATATTTGACGGCAACAGCTGGACACAAACAGACTCGCTAAACATATCACGCTGGTATCCACAAAGTGTCACATTGCCGAGCGGGCAGGTGGTGACGTCACTTGGCAGTCAGACAACCGGCTACTCAGAACTCTGGACTGATGGGCTGGGTTGGAGAACACTTTCAAATGTAAACCTGCAGTCAGTACGCGACGATGCATCTGCTCCTGCCAACCAACGCAACTGGTTTCCTGCACTTAACGTTGCACCTGATGGCAGCTTGTTTCACCCCGGGCCGACCAGTGAGCTTTTTAGTCTGGACCTTTACACCAATGGTACGTCAATCATCCCGCACGGCAAGCGTGAACCGGGTGACCCGCACCGTCTTTACAATACCACCGTTATGTATGACGTTGGCAAGATGCTGGTAGCAGGTGGCGGTAAGCCGGCGTTAAACAGTGCAATGACGATAGACATCAATGGTAGTACCCCTGTTGTTACGCCAACTGAGCCTATGACGTATGCGCGATCAATGCAGGACAGTATCGTTTTGCCAAACGGTAAGGTGCTGGTGATTGGTGGTAACAGCAGTGGTATTCAATTCTCTGATGACGGTACGCAGCTCTTTCCTGAAATATGGGATCCGCAATCCGGTCAGTGGGACACTCTCGCACCGCACGCAAAGCCGCGCAACTATCACTCTACTGCCATGCTCCTTAAGGATGGTCGTGTTGCGGCAATGGGTAGTGGACTCTGTGGCAACTGTGCTACTAATCAGCAGAACGGTGAGATTTACGAACCTCCTTACCTGTTTAATAATGATGGTACTCGCGCCACACAGCCGGTTATCACTGCAGGCCCCGCTGATGCTGTTGCCGGGCAGGCACTTAACTTTTCGGCAGATTCGGGACTTCAGTCTTTCTCAATGGTGCGGCTGATTGCCCTAACACACCATCACTCAACCGATCAGCGCTATATTCCCCTGGGTTTTGTTGAGACCTCCGCGGGTAACTACAATGTGCAGCTACCGTCCAACAGCAATGTGCTGATTCCCGGTTATTACTGGGTATTTGCGCTGGATGCGAACGGTGTTCCGTCAGAGGGGCACACAGTATTGATCAACCCGACTGCTACACAGGTGCCCGAACCATCTGCCTACATTGCTTACGAATACTATGAAGGTACGTGGAATGAGCTGCCGGATTTCGATAGCCTGACGCCTGTTGCGACAGGTGAAACAGGTGCATTCAGCCTTAGCGAAGCCCAGCTTGATGATAAATTCGGGTTTCGCTATAGGGCTACAATAGAGTTAACCGAAGAAGGGGCTTATACTTTTTTTACCACATCGGATGATGGAAGCCAGCTATTCGTCAACGATACCCTGGTGGTTAATAATGACGGGCTGCAAGCTGCAACTGAGAAGCAAGGAACTATTGGTCTGGCTGCCGGCTTGCATGAAATCACAGTAACTTACTTTGAAAAAACAGGAGGCAATAGTCTCGCAGTACATATGCAAGGGCCTTTTATTCCGAAGCAGACTCTGCAGGCGTTTCTGGTGCCGTTAGACGAAGTAACAAACCCTTTGACTCCCGTGGATCCGGTAACTCCGGTTAACCCGACTCAACCACTCGATGCCGTTATTAGCTATGACTACTATGAAGGCAACTGGATCGCATTACCTGACTTTGGTACGTTGACGCCGGTCAAGTCAGGCGAGCTGACATCGTTTAGCACTGAACCAAAGCAACAGGCGCAGTACTATGGTTTTCAGTACACCACAACGCTTTATGCTCCGGTCGCGGAAGAATATACTTTTTATACCGTTTCGGATGATGGCAGTGCGCTTTACGTCAATGGACAGAAAGTGGTAGACAATGACGGGCTACATGGAAACCAGGAAAGGCAGGGAAGTATCAACCTCGCTCAGGGAGAGCACGAGATAGTGGTTGAGTTATTCCAGCGGACCGGTGGGCAGTCTTTTGAGGTAACGTATCAGACGGCATCGGTTGCCAGACAAACGTTAGTACCGTCAGTTTCACCGGTTACAGAGCCGACAAATCCCACGAATCCGGCAAACCCGGATAACCTGTTAAGTAATGGCGGATTCTCAAGTGAACTTTCCGACTGGAATACCTGTGGTGGTCAGGTAAGCGCAAGCGGTGGTGCTCTAACATTAAGTTCAGATGGTTGTTTATACCAGGAATTCAATGTTACGCCTCAGGCGACCTACACTTTAATTTGTGATGCTGCTGCAACAGCAGGCTTTGCCAGCGCTAAAATAGATATCTCTGATGCGAGCTATACATCACTTACTGCAGATCAAAAATCAATAACCAGTACTTCGATGGCTCCTGTTGTTTCGACAGTAACAGCGCCTGATGCCAGCAGACAGGGTGTGATCACCTTGTACGCCGCTAATCAGGCCAGCTTTGACAACTGCGTCGTGCAAGAAGAGCTTGCCACCGGAGTCGAACCCGTTGAGATAGCGCCTGTTGTAAATGATGTGTTGTTAAATCCAACATTCAGCAGCAACCTCAATGGTTGGTTTGGGTGTGGAGGTGAGCAGACGTTGGCAACTGATGGGGTTGACGGTGGACAGGCAGTGAACCTGAGTGGCGGGGGATGTTTGTTTCAGGAATTTGAAATGACTCCGGGTGCCGTGTACGAGCTGGCATGTGTCGGGAAGTCAACATCCGACTACACCAGTGTTTCCTTTACCGAATATAATAGTGTGTATACCGAGCTAAACTCGCAGCAGCAAGTGGTTAACAGCAACTTCTACCAGATCAGTGAGATAGTGGTTACAGCATCAGACAACGCTCGCTTTGGCGCTGTTACTCTCTATGGCGAGGCAGCAGCATCGTTTGACAGCTGTGGTGTTGTTGCTAGTAGTGCGGTTCCTGAGCCGGTTGCACCGGTTGATCCCTCAGACAATCTGCTTTCAAACGGTGATTTTACGAATGGTGGAACTGACTGGCTTTCATGTGGTGGTTCGACAGAAATAGATACCGTTGGTACGGGCAACAGTAATGCCCTGGCTCTTGGGGCA